>NZ_CP068985.1:5820000-6420000 GCF_019397265.1 Nonomuraea coxensis DSM 45129 | reverse complement strand
GGCTGGCGGTCAGCACGCTGGGGATGCCTGGTGAAGGGCTCGGACGGGCCGTGGAGATCGCGGCGCGGCACGGGTGCGAGGGGCTGGAGCTGCGCCTGCATCCCGACACCGGGGTGCACGCCGGGCTGGACGCGGCGGAGCGGCGGGCGGTGCGGTCCAGGGTGGCGGATGCGAACCTGGAGATCGCCGCCCTGGCGGGATATGTCAGGATCTGCGAGCCGGGGCCGGACGAGCCGGTCGTCGACGCTCTCCTCGCCGACCTGCGCCTGGCCGCCGACCTGGGCGCGCCCGGGGTCCGGGTGTTCCCGCGCGGTTCGGACCCGGCGATCGGCGCGCGCCGCCTGCGGGCGGTCGCCGAGAGCGCCGCGGGGCTGGGCGTCCGGGTGCTCGTCGAGACGCACGACGCGATGGCGACCTGCGCGGCCGTGGCCGGGCTGCTCGACGCGGCCGCCCGCCCCGGCGTCACGGGCGCGATCTGGGACCTGCTGCACCCCTGGCGGCACGGCGAGCCGCCGGTCGAGTCGCTGGCCGCGCTCGGCCCGCACCTCGCGTACGTGCAGATCAAGGACGCGGTCTCGGCCGAGGACACCACGCCGGTCCCCCTGGGGGCGGGCTCGGTGCCGCTGGAGGAGGCGGGCGCCCTGCTGCGCGCGGCCGGCTACACCGGCTGGGTGTCGCTGGAGTGGGAGCGGACGTGGTATCCGCACGTCGCGCCGGTCGAGGAGATCCTGCCGGGCGCGGCGGCCTGGGTGCGGCGCTTCGCGGGGTGAACCCACCTGATCTGCCGCGTAGGTCAGTACTCCAGCTGTAGCTCGTGATCTTGCCGGTCGGAGTGGGTGGCTTGATCAGCGTTGCACTGTCGGCCAGGCGGCCAGTGCCAGTTCCACGGTTGCGGCCAGTTGGGGGGCGGTGGCGCCGTCCTGGGCTCGTTGCGAGAGTCCCTGGAGGACGGTGGCGAAGTATTCGGCCAGGGCCCGAGGGTTGGTCTGGGCGGGCAGTTCCCCCGCCTGCTGCGCCTCTCGCAGTCGCGCCTCGAACCCGTCCACGTTCTTGTTGCGTAGATCCCGGAGGAATGCGCGCACTTCCGCATCCTGCGGAGTGACGTTGGTCGCCGCGCTGATGGCCAGGCAGCCAGCCGGGTGCGCGGGGTCCGGGTAGATGGTCGCGGCCTCTCGAAGGATGCGCGCGAACGCCCCGTACGCAGTGGCCTCCTCCTGGAGGGCCACACCTGCGAAGGCGCCGACAGGTGAGCGGCCGTAGGTGTCAACCACTTCCTTGAACAGGGACTTCTTGTCTCCGAAGGCCGCGTACAGGCTTCCTGAGCGGATCCCCATCGCCTCGGTCAGCTCGCCGATGGAAACGCCCTCATAACCTCGCTCCCAGAACAGACGCGTGGCCGCGGTCAGTGCCGCTGCGCGGTCGAAGGTGCGCGGACGGCCGCGCTTCGGGGTCTCAGCCATGAGCCACATTTTAGAGTGCTCGACCAAAAAATCGTGCTACCTTCTTTCTTGGTCGATCACTCAACAAATGGAAGGGGCCAACCGCCATGGGTATGCGGCGCCTTGACGGAAAGACCGCGCTCGTCACCGGAGGCAGCAGGGGCATCGGGCGCGCCGTCGCACAGCGGCTCGCTCAGGACGGCGCCGTTGTCGCACTGACCTACGCACGCGACGAGACCGCAGCGCACGACACCGTCGAGCGGATCCGGAAGGACGGCGGCCGTGCCTTCGCCCTCCATGCGCAGCTGGGCAGCCACGGCGACGCCGCCGCCCTGTGGTCAGCCTTCGACGCCCAGATCCCCCACCACACACCCGAGCCGGTCGTCGACATCATCGTCAACAACGCTGGCATAGGACGCAGTGCGGACCTGGCGTCACTGACCGAGGACGGTTTCGACGAGGTCTTCGCCGTGAACGTGCGAGCGCCGTTCTTCATCGTGCAAGAGGGGCTGAAGCGACTGCGCGACGCCGGCCGGATCATCAACATCTCCAGCGGCGCAGCTCACCTCGCCATGCCGGAGGCCATCGCCTACGGCGCCACCAAGAGCGCCCTCGACAATTTCACCCTCAACCTCGCCAAGGAGCTGGGCGCCCGGGGTATCACGGCGAACTCGGTCGCCCCCGGGAATCATCGACACGGACGTCAACGCGGGGTGGCTGCGGGGCAACCCGGCGGCCGAAGCCCACGCGGCCTCCCTGGCTGCGCTGGGCCGTGTCGGCCAACCGGAAGACGTGGCCGACATCGTGGCCTTCCTCGCCTCGGACGACGCGCGCTGGGTCACCGGCAAGGTGATCGACGCGACCGGCGGCTCCGGCCTGTGAGCTTGCCCACTTGGGCGGGAGCACCCGTCGGTGACCTCCCGCCCGAGGGAACTCGCTGGTGGGAAACGTTCGAAAGCCTGGTGGAACGAACAGCGGCCGATTCGCTCGCATCGAACCCCGACGGCGGGCGGCGCGGCTGGTCCTGGGGCTACTGTCGGACCTGCCGCGGAAGACTGCTGGACGTGCGCGAGCTCGCCTACCACCGCTGCCATGCCACCGTGTCGGTCCCACTGAGCGTCCGGCCCCTCCACAGCCTCACCCACCGGCTCCAGCCATTACCGACGACAAGCCGCAGCCCAGACATGAAGATCACATCTACAGTTGGAGTATTAGATAGCGGTATGTCCACATCTAACTTGGCAAGATCCACCACGGCGAGGAACAAGGTCCTCGTGGTCGGCATGGACGGGCTGCGCTTCGACCTGCTGGCCGCCTCGGGCGCGCCGGTCCTGACCGCACTGATGTCCGCCGGTGCGTACGGCACCAGCATGCTCCCCTACGGCGAGGCCGGCGCGCCGCGTACCGAGTCGATCGGCGAGGTCGTGCAGAAGAGTCCCGAGCCGGGCGACGGCGGCCGGGCGATCCGGTCGCGCACCGACTCGGGCCCCGGCTGGTCGTCGATCGCGACCGGCGTGTGGCCGGACAAGCACGGCGTCGTGGACAACGCCTTCGCCGACCCCCGTTTCATAAAATTTCCGGATTTCCTGACTCGGGCGAAGAATGTCCGTCCTGACCTGGTGACCTCCGCGTTCTTCTCCTGGGCGGCGCTCGCCGAGCACGGGGCCTTCGGCCCGGCCATCGACCACCGCTTCGTCCTGGACGGCTACACCTGCGAGGGCGGCTGGAGCGCGGCCGACGAGCGGGTGACCGCCGCCGCGGAGCGCCACCTCGGCGGCGACGACCCCGACGCGGTCTTCGTCTACCTCGGCGACACCGACGAGGTCGCCCACGAGCTCGGCCCCCACTGCCCCGAGTACGCCGCCGCCCTCCACGCCCAGGACACGCACCTGGGCCGCCTGCTGGACGCCGTGCGCGCCCGCCCGTCGTACCGGGAGGAGCGCTGGACCGTCCTCGTCACCACCGACCACGGCCACGTGGACGAGGGCGGCCACGGCGGCGTCTCGGACGAGGAGCGCACGGTCTTCGTCATCGCCCACCGTCTCGGCCAGGATCTCGGCGGGCGGCGGCTCGCCGCTCCGCGCCTGGTGGACGTGGGCCCGACGGCCCTGGCCGCGCTGGGCGTGCCGATCGAGCCACTCTGGGACCTGGACGGCGCGCCGCTGGAGCACTGATCGGTTTTCATCGAGTGTTGAATTCCTGTCCGGCAGGCGTGACACTGGTGACAGGACGCCGAACGGCAGGGGTGCGCGCGATGACCACGGCACTGGACTTCTCCGAGATCCACGGCGGCATGCCGGCCGAGGCCGGCGGCAAGGCCGCGAACCTCGGCGAGCTCACCCGGGCGGGGCTGCCCGTCCCGCCCGGCTGGGTGCTGACCACCGAGGCGTACGCCCTGGCCGCCACCGGCCTCGACCTCACTGCGGACGACACGCTCGCCGAGCGCGCCCGCCGGCACCTGCTGGAGGCCCCCGTCCCCGACGCCGTCCACGAGACGATCGTCAAGCGCTACGCGGCGCTCGGCCCCGGCGCGCCGGTGGCCGTGCGCTCGTCCGCCACCGCCGAGGACCTGCCGTTCGCCAGCTTCGCCGGGCAGCAGGAGACCTATCTCAACATCGTCGGGGCCGAGGCCGTGGTCGAGGCCGTACGCCGCTGCTGGGCCTCGCTCTGGACCGACCGCGCGGTGGCCTACCGCGAGGCCAACGGCATCGACCACGCCGCCGTCCGCCTCGCCGTGGTCGTCCAGGTCATGGTGGACGCGCGGGTGGCGGGCGTGATGTTCACCGCGAACCCGGTCACCGGGCGGCGGCGCGAGACCGTCATCGACGCGAGCCCGGGGCTCGGCGAGGCCGTCGTCTCCGGCGCGGTGAACCCCGACCGGTTCGTGGCGTACGGCGGCGAGATCCTGGAGCGCCAGGCCGGCGACAAGCGCCTGGCCATCCGCCCGCTGCCGGGCGGCGGCACCGAGCGCGTCGAGACCGCCGAGCACGGACTCTGCCTCACCGACGCCGAGGTGCTGCGCCTGGCCGAGCTGGGCAACCGCGTCGAGGACCACTACGGCGCCCCCCAGGACACCGAATGGGCCATCGACGACGGCGGCACGCTCTGGCTCACCCAGGCCCGGCCGATCACCACGCTCTACCCGCTGCCCGAGCCGGCCAGGCCCGGCCTGCGCGTCTACTTCTCGCTCAACGTCGTCCAGGGTGTCATGGGGCCGCTCACCCCGATGGGCCTGGCGGCGTTCCGGCTGATCGGCGGGGGAGCGGCGGGCGTCGCCGGTCACGGGCCCGCCGACCCGCTCGACGGACCGGCCTTCATGGCCGTCTCGGGGCAGCGCCTCTGGCTCGACCTCACCACCGCGCTGCGCAGCCGGCCGGGACGGGCCATCCTGCCGCGCGTGCTCACCCTCGGTGAGGCCCGCGGCGTGGCGTTGGTGCGGCGGCTGTTCGACGACCCGCGTCTCGCGCCCGCCCGCTCCTCGCGCCGCCCGTTCCTGCGCGGCCTTGCCCGGTTCGCCCGGCGCGTCCGCGTGCCCTCGCGGGTTCTCCTGGCGCTCACCGCGCCGGAGCGCGCGCTCGGCTACACCCGGCGGGTCGGCGAGGTGCTCGACCGGCGGCTGCGGGTGCCCGCCACCGCCACGCCCGCGCAGCGCCTGGACCACGCCGAACGGCTGCTGGCCGCCACGTTCCCGTCGATCGTCTCCGTGATGCCGATCGTGCTCACCGGCTACGGCCTGTTCGCGCTGGCCAGCCGGTTGTCCGGCCTGTCGCTGGCCGAGACGCAGGACGTGCTCCGCGGCCTCCCGCACAACCCCACCACCGAGATGGACCTGGCGCTGTGGGACCTGGCGACCCGCGTCGAGCCGGAGCCGTTCGCCGAGCTGACGGTCGCCGAGCTGGTCCGCCGCTACGAGGCCGCCGAGCTGCCGCCGGTCGCGCAGCGCGGCGTCGCCGCGTTCCTCGCCGCGTACGGCCACCGCGGCGTCGCCGAGATCGACCTCGGCGTGCCCCGCTGGTCGGAGGAGCCCGCCCACATCCTCGGCGCGCTGGCCAACTACCTGCGCATGGACGCCGGCTCCGGCCTCGCGCCCGCCGCCTTGTTCGCCAAGGGCGAGGCCCAGGCGCGGGAGGCCGCCGCCCGCGTGGTCGCCGCGGCCCGCGCCAGGGGCCGGTGGCGGGCCCCCGTGGCGCGGTTCGCGCTGCGGCGCACCCGGGCCTACGCCGGGCTGCGCGAGCTGCCCAAGTTCTACCTCGTCAAGGCGCTGTCCGGGGTGCGGCACAGCCTGCTCGCCGTCGGTGAGCACCTGACCGGGCTGGGCGTCCTGGCCGCGCCCGGCGACGTGTTCTTCCTCGACCTGCGCGAGACGAGGGCCGCCCTGGCCGGCGGCGACCTGCGCGAGCTGGTGGCGCGGCGCAGGGCGGAGCACGAGCGGGAGTCGCGCCGCCGGCACGTGCCCCGGATGCTGCTGTCCGACGGCACCGAGCCCGAGGCGCTGGCCTCCCCGGCGGCCGAGGGCGCGCTCGCCGGCACCGCGGCCTCGGTCGGCACGGTCACCGGCCGGGCCCGCGTCGTGCTCGACCCCGTCGGCGCGCACCTGGAGCCGGGCGAGATCCTGGTCTGCCCCTCCACCGACCCGGGCTGGACGCCGCTGTTCCTGACGGCGGGCGGGCTGGTCATGGAGATGGGCGGAGCCATGTCGCACGGCGCGGTGGTGGCCCGCGAGTACGGCATCCCGGCCGTCGTCGGCGTCCCCGACGCCACCCACCGGATCACGACCGGGCAGGAGATCGAGGTAGACGGCGCGGCCGGCACGGTCACGCCGTCGTCACCGGATCAGGCCCCTACGACCTCCGCGTAGCGGGCCTTCATGGTCGCCAGCACCTCGTCCGGGTCGGCGGCCCAGACGTCGGCGTTGAAGATCTCCACCTCGACGTCGCCGGTGTAGCCGGCGTCCAGGACCGCGCGGGTGATCGGCGGGAAGTCGATCACGCCGTCGCCCATCATGCCCCGCCCGAGCAGCACGTCCGCCGGCAGCGGATGCAGGTAGTCGCACACCTGGTAGCTCGCGATCCGGCGGCCGGCCCGCGCCACGTCGGCGAACAGGCGCGGGTCCCACCACACGTGGAAGGTGTCCACCACCACGCCGACCTGCTCCTCCGGGTAGGCGAGGGCCAGGTCGAGCGCCTGGCCCAGCGTGGAGAGCACCGCCCGGTCGGGGCAGTAGATCGGGTGCAGCGGCTCCAGGGCGAGCCTGACGCCCCGCTCCCCGGCGTACGGCGCCAGCTCGGCCAGCGCCTCGGCCACCCGCTCCCGCGCGCCCGCCAGGTCCCGCCCGGACGTCTCGGTCAGCGGCTCGCCCGGCTTGACCCCGGGCAGGCCGCCGACCACCAGCACCAGGCAGGCCGCCTCCAGCTCGGCCGCCTCGTCGATGGCCCGCCGGTTGTCGGCCAGCGCGGCGGCGAACGCCTCGCCGCCCGTCGTCAGGAAGCCGCCCCTGCACAGGGACGACACCCGCAGACCGGCGTCACGTACGAGCTTGGCGCTGGCCGCGAGGCCCCGCTCGGTCACCTTCTCCCGCCACAGCCCGATCGCCTCCAGGCCGTGCCGCGCGCAGCCGTCCACGGCCTCGGCCAGGGACCAGCGCCGCGTCGTCCACTGGTTGAGTGACAGGCTCACCGGCCGTTCACCGCCAGCAGCGCCGACATGCGGCGCACCGCGAGCTCCGGATCGGCCAGCAGCCCCGCCTGGTCGGCCAGGCGGAACACCTCGGCCAGATGGAGCAGCGAACGGGCCGACTGGGCGCCGTTGACCATGGCGAAGGCGTCCTGGTGGCCGTTCAGCCAGGCCAGGAAGACGATGCCGGTCTTGTAGTGGTAGGTCGGCGACTCGAAGATCTTGCGCGACAGCGGGACCGTGGGGGCCAGGATCGCCTCGTAGCGGGCCCGGGCGGCCTCGTCGCCCGCCTCGGCGGCGTCCAGCTCGCGCAGCGCGGCCGCGGCCGCCGGGGCGATGGCGTCGAAGATGCCGAGCAGCGCGTGCGAGCCGCCGGCGATCAGCGACGGGTAGTTGAAGTCGTCGCCGGTGTAGAGCCTGACGCCCTCGGGGAGCGCGGCCCGCAGCCGCACCTCGTGCTCCTCGTCCAGCAGCGACACCTTCACGCCGTCCACCGCCGCGGCGTGGGCGTGCACCAGCTCCAGGAACGACTCCGTCGCCGCCGCCACGTCCGGCGAGCCCCAGTAGCCGGCCAGCTGCGGGTCGAACATCTCGCCCAGCCAGTGCAGGATCACCGGGCGCTCGGCCAGGCCGAACAGCTTGGCGTACACCCGGTGGTAGTCGCCGGGGCCCGTGGCGACCCTGGCGAGCTGACGGGAGGCCATGACGATCACGCCCGCGCCCGCCGACTGGACGGTCTCGATCTGCTCGGCGTACGCGGCGGTGATCGCGTCCAGGTCGGCGGCGTCCGGCGCGTGGTCGGTGCCCGCGCCGCAGGACACCAGCGTGGCCGGGTCGCCGAGCGTGCGGGCCTCGGCGGCGGTGCGCCGGATCAGCTCGGCGGTCGCCGCCCAGTCCAGGCCCATGTTGCGCTGCGCGGTGTCCATGGCGTCGGCGATCCGCAGGCCGTGCGCCCACAGGTGGTGGCGGAAGCGGAGGGTGGCGTCCCAGTCCACGGCGGCGGGGGAGCCCGGCGTGTTGTCGCCGAGCGGGTCGGCCACCACGTGGGCCGCGGCGTAGGCCACGCGGCTCACGGCCGGCGTCGCCGACACGGGCCAGTCCGTACGCTCCCGCACCGTGTACACGCCGTGCCCCGGCAGGTCGATCCTCACAGCTGCGGCACCTCGATCCTGCGGCCCTCGGCCGACGAGCGCAGTCCCAGCTCGGCGAGCTGGACGCCGCGCGCGCCCGAGGCGAAGTCGTTGGGGAAGGGCGCGTCCTCCAGCACGTGCCGGACGAACGCCTCCCACTGGATCTTGAACCCGTTGTCGAACTCCATGTTGTCCGGCACCTCCTGCCAGTCGTCGCGGAAGCGCGCGGTGACCGGCAGGTCGGGGTTCCAGACCGGCTTCGGCGTGGCCGAGCGGTGCTGGACGCGGCAGTTGCGCAGGCCCGCGACGGCGCTGCCGTGCGTGCCGTCCACCTGGAACTCCACCAGCTCGTCGCGGTTCACGCGGACCGTCCAGGAGGAGTTGATCTGCGCGATGACGCCGCCTTCGAGCTCGAACACGCCGTACGCGGCGTCGTCGGCGGTCGCCTGGTACGTGACGCCCTGCTCGTCCACCCGGGACGGGATGTGCGTCACGGCGCGGGCGTAGACCGACTCGACCCGGCCGAACAGGTTCTCCAGCACGTAGTGCCAGTGCGGGAACATGTCGAGCACGATGCCGCCGCCGTCCTCGCCCCGGTAGTTCCAGGACGGGCGCTGGGCCTCCTGCCAGTCGCCCTCGAACACCCAGTAGCCGAACTCGCCGCGCACCGACAGGATCCGGCCGAAGAAGCCGCCGTCGATCAGCCGCTTCAGCTTCAGCAGGCCGGGCAGGAACAGCTTGTCCTGGACCACGCCGTTCTTGACGCCCTTGGCGGTGGCGGCCTCGGCCAGCGCGAGCGCCTCCTGGGCCGACTCGGCCGTGGGCTTCTCGGCGTAGATGTGCTTGCCCGCCTCGATGGCCTTCAGCACGGCCTTCACGCGGGCGCTGGTCACCTGGGCGTCGAAATAGATCAGGTTGTCGTCATCGGCGAGTGCGGCGTCGAGGTCGGTGGTGAAGTCGGGGATCGCGTGCCTGGCCGCGATGTCCGCGAGCTTGCCGGCGCTCCTGCCGACGAGGACGGGCCGCAGTTTCACCCTGTCGCCGTCAGAGAGCGTGACACCGCCCTGCTCGTTGATGGCCAGGACGGAACGGACCAGGTGCTGGCGGTAGCCCATCCGTCCGGTGACGCCGTTCATCACGACGCCGATGGTGCGCACGCTCATGGGAATCCCTTCAGGACAAAGATGGGGAAAGCGCTTTCCCGAACGGTACGGCCGCGCGCCCGAAGGCGTCAAGCCCCCTCGCGGGGGCGCGGTCACCACGAGCCCCGTCCTCCCGTGACGGGAGGCGGGGCGAGGGTCAGATCTCGCCCCGGATCCGCAGCCGGGACAGGGCCTTGGCGATGGGGTGGGCCGTGAGGGAGATCTGCCACTCCCTGGCGCCCAGGGCACGCAGCCGCCCCGCCACGGTCTCGTCGTCGAGGTCGTCGGGAGGCTCCCAGGTGAGCCGGCGCACCGCGTCCGGCTGCAGGAGGTTCTCGGTCGGCATGTGGTGCTCGTCGGCCAGCGCCGCCACGACGGCCCGCGCCGCGGCCAGGCGCTTGGCGGCGGCCGGGTCGCGGTCGGCCCAGCGGTTGGGCGGCGGCGGCCCGTCGCCCGGCGTGCTGGGCGCGGGGAGCTGGCTGTCGGGCAGGGTGCGGGCGCGGTGGACGGCGGCCAGCCAGTCGCTCATGTGCCGCCGGGCGCTGCGCCCGGTGAAGGCGGAGATCTCGGTCAGCGCCTTCTTGGTACGCGGACCTTCCAGCGCGGCCGTGACGATGGCCGCGTCGGGCAGCACCCGCCCCGGCGCGAGGTCGGCCTCGCGGGCGATGCGGTCGCGCATGAGCCACAGCTCGCGGACGATGGCGAGGGCGCGCACGCTGCGCACCTTGTGGATGCCCGAGGTGCGCCGCCACGGGTCGGAGCGCGGCGCGGGCGGCGGCGTGTCGAGCACGGCGGCGAACTCCTCGCGCGCCCACTCCAGCTTCCCGCTCTCGGAGAGCTGCGCGTGGAGCACGTCACGGAGCTCGACCAGCACCTCGACGTCGAGCGCCGCGTAGCGCAGCCAGTCTTCCGGCAGCGGCCGGGTGGACCAGTCGGCGGCCGAGTGGCCCTTCTCCAGCCGCAGCCCGAGCACGGTCTCCACCATCGTGCCGAGCCCCACCCGCTCGTAGCCGAGCAGCCGCCCGGCGAGCTCGGTGTCGAACATCTCCCGGGGCCGGAAGCCCACCTCCAGCAGGCACGGCAGGTCCTGTGAGGCGGCGTGCAGCACGATCTCCGCCTCGGCCACGGCGGCGTCCAGCGCGGACAGGTCGGGACAGGCGATCGGGTCGATCAGCGCGGTGCCCGCCCCCGCCCTGCGGAGCTGCACCAGGTAGGCGCGGTTGCCGTAGCGGTAGCCGGAGGCGCGCTCGGCGTCCACGGCGACGGGGCCGCCGCCCGCGGCGAAACGCTCCACCATCCTGGCCAGGCCGTCCGCGTCGGCGATCACCGGCGGGATGCCCTCGCGGGGTTCGAGCAGCGGCTCGACGGTTCGTTCTTCTGTCATGAGCTCACCGGCCTCATGACGCTCGTGCGGTGTCGACTGGTGCCCTCACTTCGTACGGTCACTCTCCGGATCATCACGTCGCCGGGGCAGCGCGGCCACGTCCGGCGGGAGCGGCGGGATGCCCGCGGCCAGGCACATCAGGTCGCACCAGGCGGCGACATGGCCGGACAGATCCTCCTCGGCGGGAGACCAGGAGGCTCGCAGCTCCAGCTCGGTCGTGACCGGATCCTCGGACTTGTTGCCGAACCCCTCGGACACGGCTCTAGTCACGGTACCGCCGGCGGCCGAGTAGTCGGCCTGATGGGACTCGAGAGCCTCGGTGAGCCAGCTCCACACGACCGGCCCGAGCAGCGGGTCGGAGGTGATCTCCGGCTCCATGTCGGCCCTGACGTAGGCCACCAGCCGGAAGGGGCCCTCCCAGCCGCGCTGGCCGTCGGGGTCGTAGAGCAGGATCAGCCGGCCGACCGCGAGCTCGTCGTCCTCGCGGTAGACGGACGCGCCGATCGCCGCCGAGTAGGGGGCCAGCCGCTGGGGCGCGGGCAGGTCCTCCAGCTCGATCTCCGGCCGGACCTCGGACAGCCGGAGGCTCTCGGCCGCGCGTGTGAAAGCGGCCGGAGGCGGTGGCTGGTCACCGAGTGGCATAGCCGAAGCGTAGGTCGATGTCGGGCGGAAGGGGACCACGGGGGTGCGCATCCTTGGTGATCAAGCCGAAGCCGTAACAAGCTGGCGGACCGGTCGGGCGGTCTCGGCGGTGCCGAGGACGATCGCGTGGCCGCAGTCGGAGCAGGCCCACTCGGGGCACTCGCCCGGCTCGTGCCCGTCGAGACACGGGGGCTGCTCGAAGGGCCGATCGCCACCGCAGGAAGCGCAGCGCTCACCACGGCGCTCTGGGGAACTCCACAACGCGGACATCGCAACGGGGCCTTTCTTCGGGTCGTGGCTCCGACGTTGGCACGAGCCGCTGACAATTCCCCGCAACGCGCTCGGCGTGTCCCGAAAGTGGTCGCTGAATCGGTGCCGCGCGGTGGGTTGGCGAACATTTGACGCAGCCGAGAACGGCTCTCTGGTCCGCCATGGGGTGTGCTCGACCCGCGTGGGACGCCGATGCCGAGCAGACCGGTAAACCTTCATCTTGCTATCTGATCATGATTTTGGGTGTCCAATGCATCTTTTTCCGACACCGCGCGTCACTTCGCGCCGGTGACGGGACCGGTGCCCGGACATGGCACCCTTGATGGGTGAATCTCGCCGACTCCGCGTTCCTGCGTGCCTGCCGCCGCCAGCCCGTCCCGCACACCCCGGTCTGGTACATGCGCCAGGCCGGGCGCTCGCTGCCGGAATACCTCAGGGTGCGGGAGGGCGTCCCCATGCTCACCGCGTGCGCGACCCCCGAGCTGATCGTCGAGATCACCATGCAGCCGGTCCGCCGCTACGGCGTCGACGCCGCCATCTACTTCAGCGACATCGTGGTGCCGCTCAAGGCCATCGGCATCGACCTCGACATCAAGCCGGGGGTCGGGCCGGTCGTCGCCGACCCCATCCGCGACGCCAAGGGGCTGGCGGCGCTGCGGCCGCTGGAGCCGGACGACGTGCCGTTCGTGACCGAGTCGATCAGGGCGCTCACCGGCGAGCTGGGCGGCACGCCGCTGATCGGGTTCGCGGGAGCGCCGTTCACGCTGGGGTCCTACCTCATCGAGGGCGGCCCGTCGAAGAACCACGACCGCACCAAGGCCATGATGTACGGCGCGCCCGATCTCTGGCACGACCTCATGGAGCGGCTGTCCGGCATCGTCCTGGAGCACCTGCGCGTCCAGGTGGCGGCCGGCGCCTCGGCCGTGCAGCTCTTCGACTCCTGGGTCGGCGCGGTGGCCCCCGCCGACTACCGCGAGTACATCCTGCCGCACACCCGGCGCATCTTCGAGGGCATCGAGGGCGTCCCGCGCATCCACTTCGGCGTCGGCACCGGCGAGCTGCTCGGGCTGCTCGGCGAGGCGGGCGCCGACGTCGTGGGCGTCGACTGGCGGGTGCCGCTCGACGAGGCGGCCCGCCGCGTGGGGCCGGGCAAGGCGCTCCAGGGCAACCTCGACCCCGCCGTGCTGCTCGCTCCCTGGGAGGTCGTCGAGCGCAAGGCGCGCGAGGTGCTCGCGCGGGGGCGCGCGGCCGAGGGACACGTGTTCAACCTCGGCCACGGCGTCCTGCCCTCCACCGACCCCGACCAGCTCAAGCGCCTCACCGACCTGGTCCACGAGACCACCGCCTGACCCGCACCGGCGACCTCGGCATCCGGGTCACGCGGGCCAGGCGGCCCGGGGGTCACGCGGTCTCGGAGTCCGGATCGGCGGGGCGAGACGGTGGGGCGCCGGGGCCGGTCGGCCGGGCGGCGGTGCCGGTCGATGGGCCGGCGGGACCGGTCGGCGGGGCGCCGGGGCCGGTCGGCGGGGCGGCGGTGAGGCGGCCCCGGCGGGCGCGGTCGCGGCGCACCAGATAGACCAGCAGCGCCACCAGCGGCAGCATGACCAGCAGCCACGGCAGCAGCGCCCCGAGCAGCGTCAGCAGCACCACCAGGCTGGAGAGCAGCGCGTTCCATCCGCCCTTCAGCCCGGCGAGGAACCCGTCGGACTCCTCCTCGGGCTGCGCCGCCTCGGCCACCGGCCCGAGCAGCCGCAGCGAGAGCGTCGCCATCGCCACCTGCGTGGCCAGCTCCTTCTGCTGCGCCTGCAACGACTCCAGGTCCGCCTGGCGGGCGGCGATCTCGCGCTCGACGTCCAGCACCTGGCCGATCGTGTCGGCCCGCTTGAGCAGCGTGCGCAGCGACTCCAGCGACCGCTCGGCCGACTTGAGCCGGCTGTCGACGTCGGCGACCTGGAGCGTGACGTCCTGGGTGGACTGCTTCATGGAGATCTGGGTGCCCAGCTCCTTGCCGAGCCGGCCGAGCACGGCGCCGTAGCCGGTCGGCGGGATCTTGAACTCCAGCGTGGCGGTCTCCCGCGCCTTGCTCGCCGAGCTGCTCTGCTCGCTGGACAGGTAGCCGCCGGCCGCGGTGACGATCTGCTTGGCCTGCTCGATCGCGTCGCCGACCTGCTTGACCCGGACGGTCATGCTGCCCGTGTAGATGACCTGGCGGTCCTGCCGGGTCACCTTGACGTCGGAGGCCAGGCCCGCCTGCTCGGCCTTCGCGTCGCTCCGCACCGCCTTGGAGGCTGTGGGTAACGGCCGGGCCTCCGACGCCATGTCGGCCTGCTGCTCGACCGCGGGCGCGGACATGGTCTGACCTCCCGAACCGCCGCCGCAGCCCGCCAGGAGCAGAACGGCTGCCGCGGACGATGACGTGATCCCGTACCGGATTCTCCTCATGCCTTGAAGACGACTCCAGGGCGGGATCGGTTTGATGGCATGAATCACGGTCCGGTCACGCGCCCCGCGCAGGTGGGCGACCCGCGGAGGCGGTAGCGTCAGGAGGCGTGGAAGGGAATCGGGCGCACGTCGTCGTGATCGGCGGAGGGATCTCCGGCCTCGCCGCCGCGTGGCACCTCCGCCAGGCCGCGGACGAACGGGTCAAGGTCACCGTGCTGGAGTCGAGCTCGCGCGTCGGCGGCAAGCTGCACGCCTCCGAGGTCGCCGGGGTGAGCGTGGACGCCGGAGCGGAGGCCATGCTGGCCCGCCGCCCCGAGGGCACGGAGCTGGCGAGGGCGGTCGGCCTCGGCGACGAGCTGGTCTTCCCCGGCGGCGCCGGCTCGGCGATCTACTCCAGGGGCTCCCTGCACGCCATGCCGAAGGGCCAGGTCATGGGCGTGCCCGCCGACCTGACCGAGCTGGCGAGGTCCGGCATCATCTCGCCCGCCGGGCTGCTGCGCGTGCCGCTCGACCAGATCCTGCCCGCCACGCTCGTACGCACCGACGTGTCCGTGGCCGCCTACATCCGCGCCAGGATGGGCGCCGAGATCGTCGACCGGCTGGTCGAGCCGCTGCTCGGCGGCGTCTACGCGGGCCGCGCCGACCTGCTCTCGCTGGAGGCCACGATGCCTCGCGTGGCGGCCGTGGCCCGGTCCGAGCGCTCGCTGCTGTCGGCCGCCCGCCACCTGGTGGAGGAGGCCCCCAAGAACGCCGGGCCGATCTTCACGACGCTGCGCGGCGGCATCGGCACGCTGCCCGACGCGGTCGCCAAGGCGTCGGGGGCCGATGTCAGGACCGGCGTCACCGTACGCGAGCTGCACCGCTCCGGCCAGGGCTGGCGCCTCGTGACCGGGCCGGTGCCGAGACCCGAGACCGTCGAGGCCGACGCCGTGATCGTGGCGGTGCCAGGCCCCGCCGCCGCCCGCCTGCTCCAGGCCGAGGTGCCCAAGGCGGCGGCCGAGCTGTCCAGGATCGACTACGCCAGCATGGCCGTGGTCACGCTCGCCTACCCGCTGTCGGCGTTCCCGCGGCCGCCCGCGAGCAGCGGCTACCTCGTGCCGCCCGTCGAGCGCCGCCCCGTCAAGGCGGTGACGTTCAGCTCCGTGAAGTGGCCCCACCTGGCCAGGGACCTGGTCATCCTGCGCTGCTCGATCGGCCGCCTGGGCGAGGAGCACCTGCTCCAGCGCGAGGACGCCGAGCTGGTGTCGCTGGCCGTCGCCGAGATGGCCGAGGTGATGGGCGCCCGCGGCCTGCCGGTCGACAGCCGGGTCACCCGCTGGGGCGGCGGCCTGCCGCAGTACAACGTGGGCCATCTCGACCGGGTGGCGCGGGTGCGCGCGGCGGTGGCGGTCGAGCCGGGGCTCGCCGTGTGCGGCGCGGCCTACGACGGCATAGGCATCCCGGCCTGCATCGGCGCCGCCCGTACGGCGGCCGCCCGGATCGTGGACGAGCTGTCCCAGCGAGGAGAAGAGGAACGATGACAGAAGGAGCTCCGCGGCCGAAGGCCCGCGATCTCAACCAGGTGATCCGCTACACCATGTGGTCGGTCTTCCAGGCGACCGAGCCGTGCCCCGCCGACCGCGACGGCCTGGCGGGCGAGGTCGAGGAGCTGCTGGAGCAGGCCGCGGGCAAGGACGTCGTGACCAGGGGGGTCTACGACGTCGCCGGGCTGCGGGCCGACGCCGACTTCATGTTCTGGTGGCACGCGCCGACGCCGGAGGACCTGCAGGACGTCTACTCCCGCTTCCGCCGCACGGCGCTCGGCCGGCACAGCAGGCCCGTCTGGTCGGCCATGGCGCTGCACCGGCCGGCCGAGTTCAACAAGTCGCACATCCCGGCCTTCCTCGCCGAGGAGGAGCCGCGCGCCTACGTGAGCGTCTACCCGTTCGTCCGCTCCTACGAGTGGTACCTCCTGGAGGACTCCGAGCGGCGGGCGATGCTGGCCGAGCACGGCCGGATGGCGCGCGACTACCCCGACGTGCGGGCCAACACCGTCTCCTGCTTCTCGCTCAACGACTACGAGTGGATGCTCGCGTTCGAGGCCGACGAGCTGCACCGCATCGTGGACCTCATGCGCACGCTGCGCGGCGCCTCGGCCCGTCGGCACACCCGGGTCGAGATCCCGTTCTACACCGGCGCCCGCAAGCCGGTGCGCGAGCTGGTCGCCGCCCTTCCCTAACTGGTCGTGGTGGTCAGGGCGGCGCGCAGACGCCATGCGCCGACCACGGCCAGGCCCAGGGCGAGCAGCAGGCCCAGCGCGCCCGCCTGCTGCTCGGTGCGCGCCGCCGCCCCGAGCAGCATCGCGGCCCCGCCGCTCACCAGCCCGAAGGGCCGGCAGCAGCGCGACGATGCTCTGCAGGTTGCCCGCCTGCTCGGCGGTCCTCGCCACCGTCGCCACCAGTGCGATGATGCCGGTCGCGGCCGCAACGCCCGTCACGACGAGCAGCCCCACTCCCAGCGGGTGGTCCCAGCGCGCGCCCAGCAGCAGCGCCGTGGCGATCATGAGGACGGCCGTGGCGGCGACCCCGGCGGCTCGACCGTGACCGGGCGGGGGACCGCCGTCGCCCGCTCCACCGCCGCCCGCGCCTCCCGCTCGTCCGCGACCGGGCGCAGCCTGATGACGCCGTCCCGCTCCAGGGGGCGCAGCGCCCGCTCGGCGAAGGCGGTGGCGGCCGGCCCGCCGTCCCGGTCGGCCAGCGCGAGCGCCGGCGTCACCTGCGTGCCGATGCCTCCGGACACCAGGCTGAACACGGCCGCCAGGCTGAACGGCGCCACGTGCGCGAGCAGGAAAGGGGAGCGGTCACGTACCCGCCGGCGCAGATCCATCGCCAGGACGAGGAGCGTCGCCCGCCCGTCAGTCCCGCAGCGCCTTGCCGGTGAGGTGCAGGAACACCGACTCCAGGTTCGGCTCGTGCACCTCGACCGCGCGTACGGTCACGCCCGCGTCCGAGGCCGCGCCGAGGACCCGGGGCAGCGCGCGACCGGCGTCCTCGACCATCACCTCGACGCGGCCCTCGTGCCCGGTGGCCTCGCGCACCTCGGGCAGCGCCAGCAGCGACGGAACCAGCCGCGGGCCCTCGACCGTCAGCGTGATCCGGTCCAGCTCGCCCACCAGGCCGACCAGCTCCCTGCGGGTGCCCTCGGCCCTGATCCTGCCGTGGTCGAGGATGCCGATGCGGTCGCAGAGGCGTTCGGCCTCCTCCATGTAGTGGGTGGTGCAGAGGATCGCGGCGCCCTCGCCGGCGAGGGCGGCGACGCTCTCCAGGATGGCGTGGCGGCTCTGCGGGTCCACGCCCGCGGTGGGCTCGTCCAGGATCAGCAGGGGCGGGCGGTGCAGGAGGCCGGCACCGATGTTGAGCCGGCGCTTCATGCCGCCGGAGAGCTCCTTGACGGCGTCCCCGGCCCGGTCGGTGAGGCCGACGACGGCCAGCACCTCGTCGGCGCGGCGGCGGGCCTCGGCGCGGCCCAGGCCGTGGAGGCGGGCGAAGAAGCGCAGGTTCTCGCGGGCGGTGAGGTCGGGGTAGAGGGCGAGCTCCTGGGGGACGTAGCCGATGCGGCGCTTGCCCCAGGTGCTCGACGGGCTGTGCGGCCGGCCGCAGACCAGCACCTCGCCGCCGTCGCGGTCGAGGATCCCGGCGATCATCGAGATCGTGGTCGTCTTGCCCGCGCCGTTGGGGTCCAGGAGTCCGTACGTCTCGCCGGCGGCGATGGTGAAGCCGACGTCGGCGACCGCCACGAGATCGCCGAACGTCTTGCGCAACTCACGACATGTCAGGATCTCGTCCTGGGCCACAACCGTAGTGTGATCGTAGGCGTCCTACACCGGCAAGCCCCGGAGGGCCGGGGCCACGGGGGTGAAGGAGCCCGGGATGCGACTATCCGGCAAGCCCAGCCGCGCACCGGACCTGGATCCGGCGCGGCAGGTCCCGCGGGCGGGGAGCCGCAGACACGCGAGCGGGCGGCACGCGGCCCACCGACCACGCCGCGACCTGCGGGGGTACGGCCTGCGGGGGCGCGGCCTGCGAGGGCGCGGCCTGCGGGGGCGCGGCCTATGGGGCCGCGGGCTGCGGGGGCGCGGCCTATGGGGCCGCGGGCTGCTGGGGCGCGGGCTGTGGGGGCGCGGGACGCGGAAAGACGCGGCCCGTCCCACCTCTGCGGGCCGGGCTTCTGCGCGTCCGGTGGTCGCGATGGTCATGGGGGTGCTCTTGCTGGCAGGGGGAGTGGCGTGGGCGCTCTCCAGCGGCGGGGTGTTCGGTGGGGCAGTGGCCGGCGGTGGGACTGGCGGTCCCGCGTCGGCCGCGTTGCCAGGCGGTCCGGAGTCACCCGGGCGAGCCGCCGGCACGGAACCGCGGCCCGGCGTCCCGTCGGGAGCGGGCGACGCGGGCCAGGCGACGGCCCCAGGAGCCCCGGGCTCGTCTGCCACGTCAGGGGGAACGACGGCACAAGGGGATCTGGGCTCGTCGGTCACGTCCGGGGGGACTGCGGACCCAGGGGATCTGGGCTCGTCCGCCACGTCCGGGGGGACTGCGGACCCAGGGGGTCCGGGTTCGTCCGCCACCTCCCGGGGGACCGCCGCCCCCAGGCGGGCCGGTGCCGCGACGGGCGCGCTCAACGGGGGCGCCGCCACGACGGCGCCGGTCCCGGGCGCCCCCACCTCTGACCCGGCCGCGATCCCCGGCGGCATCCCACCCCTGGACGAAGGGTTGCTCGCCGTTCCCGCCCCGGACACGACCGCTGGCTACCGGGCCGGCGAGTACCGGTCCGACGGCCCTTCCTCGCACACCGACCACCGCGCGATGGACTACTTCCGCGCGCACTGGAGCCCTGCCGACAGGGCGCAGAGCCGTGTCACGGACATCCGCTCCGTCGGCGGATATTTACGCATCTATACGAACCTGCCGGAGTCCGCGCACAACTCCCGCACCGCCGTCGTCCTGTGCGAGCGCGGCATGGACTACCTGCGCGCCGCCGGAGCGGCCCGGCGCGTGGTGTTCGTGCACGCGCGGTTCGGCGGGAACGGCAACCCCGTGCTCGCCAACATCCTCGGCCCCTCCGACCGCAGTTGCACCCTCACCCACCCCGCCCCGGGCTGAGCGCCGCCGCCGGGGTCAACGCACCCGTACGCGCGTCTTCGCGCACACCTCGCACCGCTGGGTGACGACGCGACCGATGGTCTCGATCGTCACCCAGCGGTGGCGGAGATGGATGAACCGCACGCGGAGGGGCTTACCCGTGGCCCAAGATTGGTACGCGGAGTCGCTGAGTGATCACGCCTTGGGTTCGAGACGCAGCGACACCGAGTTGATGCAGTAACGGTCATCGGTGGGCGTGGGGTAGCCCTCGCCGTGGAAGACGTGCCCCAGGTGCGAGTCGCAGCGCTCGCACCGCACCTCGGTGCGGACCATGCCGAGGCTGCGGTCCTCGATCAGCTTCACCGCGTCGGACTCGGAGGGGGCGTAGAAGCTCGGCCACCCGCAGTGCGACTCGAACTTCGTGTCGGAGCGGAACAACTCGGCGCCGCAGGCGCGGCACGAGTAGACGCCCTCGACCTTGGTGTCGACGTACTCCCCCGTGAACGGGCGCTCGGTCCCGGCCTCCCTGAGGACGTGGTACTCCTCCGGGGAGAGCTGCGACCGCCATTCGGCCTCGCTCTTGACGACCTTTTCCATACCCCCAGGGTACGAGACGGCCGAAGCGCGAGATCCGGCAAAAAGAGATCTCCGCAGGGTGAAGCATCCATTCTGGGGAGAATTCGCGTCTTTGTCGGTAAGGGGGTGTCATCGCCTCCTGCGAAGGGGTGAGATCGTCCGCGGACCCGATGAGCGGCACAGCCCACGCCCGTGCTGGCGCCGCTGAAGGGGTCGGAACGGCCGGCCGGGTGGCGCGCCAGCGCCCGGAACGGCGGCGGACGGTCTGCAGGCCCGCCCTGTCGAGCCCTCGGTCCCGCCACCGAGAAGTGCT
Source organism: Nonomuraea coxensis DSM 45129 (assembly GCF_019397265.1). Lineage (NCBI taxonomy): Bacteria > Bacillati > Actinomycetota > Actinomycetes > Streptosporangiales > Streptosporangiaceae > Nonomuraea > Nonomuraea coxensis. The sequence continues at coordinate 6,399,878 of NZ_CP068985.1, read as the reverse complement.
CCGGGGCGGGCCCACCCTGTTCGCGGCCGGCCCTCCCACCCCGTTTCTGTCGGAGAAGGGCTGTAGGTTCCTGGGTATGGCATCGCCGTTCATCGAGCTGGAGGTGGGGGAGCGCACCGTCAAGGTGACCAACCCCGACAAGGTCTACTTCCCGCAGCTCGGCGCCACCAAGCGCGAGCTCGTGGCCTACTACGTCAGCGTCGGGGAGGGCGCGCTGCGGGCGCTGCGCGACCGCCCGACCAACATCAAGCGCCATCCCGACGGGGTCCAGACCGAGGCCATCTACCAGAAGCGCATGCCTCCCAAGCACCCCGACTGGCTCCAGTCGGTCACCGTTACCTTCCCGAGCGGCCGCACGGCGCAGTCCCTGCGCGTCACCGAGGTGGCCGCTCTGGCCTACTGCGCCAATCTCGGCACCATCGACTTCCACCCCTGGCAGGTGCGGGCCGCCGACGTCGAGCATCCCGACGAGCTGCGCATCGACCTCGACCCGCAGCCCGGCCTCGACTTCGACGCCGCGCGCAGGGCCGCCTTCCTGACCAGGGACGTCCTCGGCGAGCTGGGCATGACCGGCTTCGTCAAGACCTCCGGCAACCGGGGCGCGCACATCGCCGTCCGCATCGAGCCGAGGTGGGACTTCATCCAGGTCCGTCACGCCGGCATCGCCCTGGCCAGGGCGGTCGAGGAGCGCGATCCGAGCCTGGTCACCACCGCCTGGTGGAAGGAGGAGCGCGGGCAGCGGGTCTTCATCGACTTCAACCAGAACGCCCGCGACCGCACCGTCGTCAGCGCCTACTCCGTGCGGGCCCAGCCGCACGCGCCCGTCTCCACCCCGCTGACGTGGGAGGAGCTGGCCGACGCCGATCCGCGCGACTTCGACATCCGCACCGTGCCCGCGCGCTTCGCCGAGCTGGGCGACGTGCACGCGGCCATCGACGACCACGCCTACTCGATCGAGCCGCTGCTGGAGCTCTACGCCAAGGACGACCGCGGCGACATGCCCTATCCGCCCAACTATCCCAAAATGCCGGGCGAGCCGATGCGGGTGCAGCCCAGCCGCGCCCGGCACCAGGAAGGCTAGCCGGGGCCGGGCCGGGCCAGGCGAGGCCGGGCCAGGCGAGGCCGAGGCCGGTCAGCGGCGGGTCAGCGACGGGTCAGCGGCGGGCGATCTGGTGGGGCGCGAGTTCCCGCGTCTCGCCCCGTTCCAGGTAGACCACACGGCCGCCCAGCCCCGCCTCCTCCACGTGGTGCCGGAAGTCGTCCAGCGGCGAGGTGAAGACGGTGTAGTCGTCGTAGTGGATCGGCACGACCGTACGCGGGTCGAGCAGGTCCACCCACGAGGCGCCCTGGCTGCCGTCCATGGTCACGAGCACGCTCCCGAGCAGCTTGGTCCCGCCCAGGTGGACGAGCGCCACGTCGATCTCCGGGAAGCGGCGCGGGATCGCGTCGAGGCGGCGGTCGAGCAGCGTGTCGCCGCTGATGTGCAGGCGCAGCTCCACCCGATCCTCGCGGTCGCGGAACTCCAGCATCGTCCCGATGACCGGCGGCAGCAGCCGCTCCAGCGGGCCCGGCGCGTGCTTGGCGGGCAGGGCCGTGATCGTCACGCTGCCCTGCGCGTTGCGCAGCTCGTGCTGCTGCCACTGCCGAAGGCCGACGCTCTGGCCGAAGCCCCGGCGGCGGAGCTTGCCCGCGGCCGAGAGGGTGGTGACGATGGGCGTGTCGTGGTCGAGGCCCCTGCGGGTGACCCGGTCCCAGTGGTCGCCGTGCATGTGCGAGAGCACGACCACGTCCAGGGTCGGCAGGTCCTCGATCTCCAGGGCGGGGTCCGTAAGGCGGCGCGAGAACAGGCCGTGGCCCAGGTAGGCGCGCTGCCCCCGGTGCAGGAAGTTGGGATCCGTCAGCAGCGTGAAGCCGTTGTAGCGGATCAGCGTGGTCGCGTTCCCGATGAACTGGAGGCTCCCCTTCACGGCGCTGCTCACTCCGGGTGCGGAGGCTGCTGTCCGGGGGGCACGCCGCCGCCTTTGCCGCCGCCCTTGCCGCCCTTGTCGGTGCCGTGGGGCCGCGCCGAACGCTTCCCGCCGCTCTTCGTCTCGGGCACGGCGTTCGCGGACTTGGACTCGGTGGCAGATTTGCCTGATCTGCGTAGTTCAGGCTGCTGTGGGTTGGTCATGGCGCTTCGTCCTCCCCTGTACGGCTTGCACGAGGTCCCCTGCCACCCGGGTCGAGCACCAAACACCGCACACAGAACGTATCGGCCTGTTTCACTTCGGTCACATTACTTGACGGCTCGTCCAATAGTTCGCAAGGCTCTCTAGGGCATCGGGGGCGACAGCCGACCTCTTCGGGAGCCTTCCATGGCAAGAGCGCGACGTCTCGCGGCCGCGGGAGCGGTGACGGCCTTCGTGGTGGCGGGAGTGAGCTTGGCGGCCGGTTACGGCACCGCCGCCGCCTCCACCGCCGCCTCCACCGCCGCCTCCACCGTCGCCGCCTCCACCTCCGCCGTCCACTCCGCCGCCGTCACCGGAACCGACCCGCAGGTGCCGGGAACGGGGTCCGCCTGCGTCCTGCCGCCGCCGCTGCGCTGCGGGACGCCCGGCGACAGCTCGTGGACGGGCGGTGACGCCCGGCCGGCCGCCTCCTCACCGAGCGGCGGTGACGACTCGTGGTCCGGCACCGGCGACTCCTGGTCGGGCCGCGGCGACTCCTGGTCGCCCGTCCCCGACGACAGCCGGTCCGACGCCCCGGCCCCCGGCGACACGTGGTCCAGCGCCCCGGCCCCTGGCGACACCTGGTCCGGGGCCCCCGCCCCGCAGGACTCCTGGTCCTCGGCGCCCACCCCGCAGGCGTCGGAGGCGCCCTGGCGGCCGGCGCGCGAGCGCGAGCACCGGATCCCCAGCGGCCACCCCGAGACCGGCGGCGGCGGGCTCGTCCAGGACGGGCCGGTGTGGCCGTTCGCGGTCGGCGGCGTGGCCCTGCTCACGGGCGCGGGCCTGACCGGCGTCGCGGTACGCCGCCGCCGGAATGCCGGCTGACCCGTCGCCCCCCACGGAGACGGCCGGCGGGGGCGCGCGTCCGGTGCTCTCCACCGGGACGGCCGGTGGGGGTAGGCAGTGGGGGGTCTGGGGGTTGGCGGCTCTGGTCACGGTGGCGGGGCTGGCGCTGGTCGCGTACGGGCTGCGCGGCATCGCCGGGGACGGCGGCGAGCCCGTCGGGGGCGACCAAGCCCGGGCGACGGCCCGGCCGGAGGGGACGGCGGCGCGTCAGGCGCCGCCCGGCGCCGCGCCCGTGACCGGCCCCCTGCCCGTGGGCGTGGTCGCCCGGCCGATGCGGGCCGCCCGTCCCACCGCCGTCCACATCCCGTCCGTCGGTGTGGCGGCCCCGCTGACGGAGCTGGGCCTGGACGCCCGCGGCGCGATCGAGAACCCGCCGCTCGACCAGCCGAACCTGGCCGGCTGGTACCGCTACGCCCCCGTCCCCGGGCAGCGCGGCGCCGCCGTCATCACCGGCCACCTCGACACGAGGAGCGGTCCCGCCGTCTTCGCCCGGCTCAAGGACGTCAGGCGCGGCGACCAGGTGCAGGTGCTGCGCGCCGACCGTTCGGTGGCCGTCTTCGTCGTGGACAAGGTCGAGCACGCGCCGAAGTCCGGCTTCCCCGCCAAGAAGGTCTACGGCAAGCTCCCCTACCCGGGCCTGCGGCTGGTGACCTGCGGCGGGACGTTCGACCGGCGGGCGCACAGCTACCGGGACAACACGATCGTGTACGCCCACCTCGCGGCCCCGTACTATCCCGGGGCGGGAAGCTGACCGGTCACGGGTCGCGGGGCAGCCCGAGCGCCCGCTCGCCGATGATGTTGAGCTGCACTTCGGTGGTTCCGCCCCCGATGGTGAACGCCCGGGTCGTGAGGATCATGCGGCTCCAGTAGGGGTCGCCGGGGGCGAGCGACCAGCAGAACTCGGAGATGGCCTGCGAGTGCCGCATGCCGAGCAGCTTCCGTACGCTGGCGGCCGCCCCGGCGTCGCCCCCGGACAGCTTCGACAGCGTCACGCGCAGCCCGAGCGCCGAGATGGCCTGCCCCTCCGCCCACAGCCGGCCCGCCTGCTCGCGCCGCGCCTGCCCGAGCGCGGGGAGCCGGGCGACGAGGCCGGCCATGTCGGTGTGCTGCGATCCCGGCCCCCAGGAGTCGCCGAGCGCGACCCGCTCGTGGGAGAGGGTGTCCCTGGCCACCCGCCAGCCCTGGTCCACCTCGCCGACGACCAGGTCGTCCGGGACGAAGACGTCGTCGAGGAACACCTCGTTGAAGATCTCGTCGCCGTTGATCTCCTTGAGCGGCCGTACGGTGACGCCGGGGGAGGACATGTCCACCAGGAAGTATGTGATGCCGTCGTGCTTCGGCCGGTCGGGCGAGGTGCGGGCCAGGCAGATGCCCCAGTGGGCGTACTGGGCGAGCGAGGTCCAGATCTTCTGCCCGGTCAGGGACCAGCCGCCCTCCACGCGGACGGCCTTGGTCGTCAGGCCCGCGAGGTCCGATCCGGCGCCGGGCTCGCTGAAGAGCTGGCACCACACGATCTCACGGGCGAACGTCTTCGGCAGGAACCGTTCCTGCTGCTCAGGGGTGCCGTACGTGACGATGGACGGCACCGCCCAGGCGCCGATGCCGAGGTTCGGCCGCTTGAGCCCGCGGAACTCCTGGTGGATGATCACCTGCTCGAGCGGCGACGCGCCCCGCCCCCAGGGCTTCGGCAGGTACGGCATGATCCATCCCTCGCGGGCGAACCTCGCCTTCCTGGCCTCCGGCTCCTCGGCGCGCAGCGACTCCGCCTCGGCGCGGACGGCGTCCCTGACGGCGGCGGCCTCCTCGGGCAGGTCCGGCTCCATCGCCCGCCGTACGCCGGCCACGGCCAGCCCGGTCACCTGCTCCGCCCACGGGCCGGGGTCGCCGGCGAGCATGCGGTCGGACAGCGCGCGGCGGTAGTAGCGGTGGGCGTCGTGCTCGAAGGTGTACCCGATGCCGCCGAGCACCTGGATGGCGTCGGCGGCGCACCGTACGCCCGCGTCCGGCCCCAGCACGCCCGCGACGGCCACGGCCAGGTGGGTCTCGTCGTCCAGCGACGGCCGGTCCTGGGTGGCGTCCAGGGCGCGGGCGGCGTCCCAGACGGCGGCGCGGGCCTGCTCCAGGGCCACGAGGGCGGCGGCCACCCGGTGCTTGACGGCCTGGAACTGGCCGATCGGGCGGCCGAACTGCTCGCGGACCTTGGCGTACTCGGCGGCCGTCGCGACGGCCCAGGCGGCGACCCCGCAGGCGTCCGCGCCCAGCAGGACGGCGGCGATCTCCCGTACGGGGGCGTCGCGCAGCACCGTCTCCGCCGGGGGCCGCTCCACGGTGACGGAGCAGAGGGCCCGGTCGAGGTCGACGCCGCCGGCGGGCGCGGCGGTGACGGCGTCCCGGCCCAGCAGCGCCCAGGAGCCGCCGCCGACCGGCATCAGGAAGTAGTCGGCGTCCACCGCCCCGAGCGCCAGAAGCGCCTCACCTCCGGCGGCGGGAGCGGGGGAGGCGGTCTCGCCCGCCGGGTGCAGGGCGACGGCGGCGGTTCTTGAGCCGTCCGCCAGGGCGGCCACGACGTCGTCGTGCCCGCCGCTCCGCGCGAGGACGGCCGACGCCACCACGCTCGCCAGGTACGGTCCGCCGGTCCGCCGCTCGGCGAGCGCCTCCAGGGCGACGCACAGCTCCAGCAGGCCGTACCCCTGCCCGCCGCAGCGCTCCGGCAGGTGCAGCCCCAGCAGCCCCTGCGCGGCCAGCGCTGGATGGCCGGCGTCGCGCCCGGCGATCCCGTGCACGGAGCGGGCCAGTGCCCGATGTTCCTCACTCAACCCGATACTCATGGCACCGAACCTAGAACATTGTTCGGTATACCTCCAGTCCGGAAAATGGTTGGCCGCCCGTCACCCGCCCCCGCTAGTCTCCGAACCGTCAGTGCCGGATCGAGGAGAAGCCCGGGCAGGCGACCCGCCGCCCCTGGAGGGAGTGCGTTTATGACCGTCACGCCGCGGCGTGCGCCCCGACGTGCCGCCGGCCCCTCCTGCCGCTGATCCCGCGTTTCCCGCACCGGCCGGCCGGAGGACGACAGCCCACGGCACCGGCGTGCCCGCGCACCCCTGTGCGACGGCCCGCCGGGCGCACCTTTGCCGCGTTCGTCGACGCTCATCGTTCTTCTTCCGGCAAGGAGCCACCCGCGTTGTCCAGCAACGGCAAACCACGTTCCACCCTCTCCACCGACACGTTCGCCTGCGTGCGCTGCGGCCTCACCGTGACCGCCGCCGCGCCCGGCGGGGCCCGCCGCAACCACTGTCCGAGCTGCCTGCACTCGCTGCACGTGCTCGACCGGGTGGAGGGCGGCCCGTCCGAGTGCCGGTCGCGCATGATCCCGATCTCGATCGCGGTCCTGCGCACCGGCGACTGGATGATCATCCACCGCTGCACCCGCTGCGGCGAGCTCACGTCCAACCCCATCTGCGGGGACGACAACCAGCTCATCCTCATGCGCATGGCGGTGCGCCCGCTCGCGCAGCCGCCGTTCCCGCTCGAGGCGTTCGGCGATCTCTGACATGCCCAGGAGGAACCCCGGCCGTGGCGAACGGCCGCAACGGCGCAAGATCGCGGTCCGGCACGGCGAGCGCGGCGACGCGTTCCGCTGTGTCGGCTGCCGGCTGGACGTGCCCATGTCCGCGCCCGGCACCGCGCACCGCAACCACTGCCCGCACTGCCTGACCAGCCTGCACGTCGATCGCCGGGTGCCCGGTGATCGCCGGGCGGGCTGCCGGGGCCGGATGGCGGCGCTCAGCGTCACCGTCCGGCCGGACGGCGAGTGGCTGATCATCCATCACTGCCAGTCGTGCGACGAGCTCAGCGCGAACCGCATCGCCGGCGACGACAACGCGCTGGCGCTGCTCCGCATCGCCGTGCGCCCGCTGTCCACGGGCGGCCGGCTCCCGGCCGCGGCGCTGCTCGCGCTCTGATCACGTGAGCACAGTGAAGCCCCTGGCGAACGGGAGGGCCACCACAACCACGCCCGTCGATGCCAGGGGCTTCGCTGCTTTTCTACCGTGTCCACCGCCCGTCGCGGGGCTCAATCGCCGAATTCGAGGTGCAGAGCCCGGGTGAAGTCGGCCACCGCCTCCTCGTGGCGGTCCATCTCCTGGAGGATCTCGCCCCGCACCCGGAAGGCCCAGACGTACTCGTCGTCCAGCTCGACGGCCCGGTCGAGGTCGTGCAGGGCCGCCTCGTTGTCGCCCAGCTCGCTCAGCACCGCGCCCCTGCTGCCCAGCGCCCGGTCGTTGTCCGGGTCCAGCTCCAGGGCGCGGTTGAGGTCCTCCAGCGCCTCCTCGTAGCGGTCGATCATGCGCAGCGCCTCGCCGCGCCGGCTCAGGGCGCGTACGTGCCCGGGGTCGAGGGCGAGGGCCTTGGCGTAGTCGTCGATGGCCTCGGGGTAGAGGTTGAGCCGCTGGTAGAGGTCGCCGCGGGCCACCCACGGGTACGGCTGCTCGCCGTTCAGCCTGATGATCTTGGCGTGCTCGTCCAGGGCCTCGTCGAGGCGGTCGAGGTCCACCAGGGCGTCCGCCTTCGCCTCCAGGATCCACAGCGAGTCGGGCGTCAGGGTGAGGGCGTGCTCGAAGTCGGCCATGGCCTCCTCCAGGCGGTCCATGGCCGCGTACGTCTGCCCCCGGGAGCCCAGCGCGTACGCGCTGTCGGGCTCCAGCTTCAGCGACTCGTCGAAGTCCGTCAGCGCGGCCTCGTACCGCTCGATCATCCGGTGGCTCTCGCCGCGCAGCCGCCAGGCGCGGGCGTTGTCGGGCACCAGGGCGATCGACTCGGTGAGATCCGCGATCGCGGCCTCGTACCGCGACAGGGCGATGTACGATTCCGCACGGCTCCGCAGCACCGACGCCCGCGACTGAGCCGCCGCCTCGGGCATTCCGGGCTCCGCCCGGTCCTTGATCCCCTCGCTCATGACGCGGAACTCTATCCAACTAGATCTGGATAATGGCTGCCTTTTCCCGGGTGAACTCCAGGACCGAATCGTGGCCGTACCCGCTGTCCTTGACGCCGCCGAACGGCAGGCCGGGCGGCATCTGCCGGTAGGTGTTCACCCAGACCGTCCCGCTCCGCAGATCCCGGACGAACCGGTGCGCCCGCCCCAGGTCGCGGGTCCAGACGCCGGCCGCCAGCCCGTACGGCGAGTCGTCGGCGATCTCCAGCGCCTCCTCGTCGTCGTCGAACGGCAGCGCCACCGCCACCGGCCCGAAGATCTCCTCCTGGCACACCCGCAGCCGGTTGTCCTCGGTCGCGAACAGCGTCGGCTCCACCCAGTAGCCTCCGGGCAGCTCCGGCACCACCTCCGCGCCGCTCCGCCCGCCGAACACCAGCCGGGCGCCCTCCTTCGCGGCCAGCTCCAGGTAGGAGGTCACGCGCTCGAACTGCCCGGCCGACACGATCGGCCCCATCGTGGTCCGCAGGTCCTGGGGGTCGCCCAGCACCAGCCCGGCGCACACGTCCCTGATCCGGCCGAGCATCTCGTTCCAGATCGAGCGGTGGATGAGGATGCGCGAGCCGGCGACGCACACCTGCCCGGCGTTGCCGGTGTAGATGGAGTTGACGGTGACGCCCCGGGTGGCGGCGTCGAGGTCGGCGTCGGGGAAGACGATGTTGGGGGACTTGCCGCCCAGCTCGAACGTCATCGGCTTCAGCGCGTCCGCCGACGCCCGGGTGATCGCGCGGCCGGTCTCGGTGGAGCCGGTGAGGCTGATCTTGGCGACGTCCCGGTGGCGTACGAGGGCGTCGCCCACCTCCTCGCCGAGCCCGGCGACGATGTTGAGCACGCCGGGCGGGAACACCTCGGCCAGCAGCTCGCCCAGCCGCAGCACGGACGCGCTCGCCTGTTCGGCGGGCTTGACGACGACGGTGTTGCCGGCCGCGAGCGCGTACGCGGCCTTGGCGGAGAAGGTCGAGATGGGGGAGTTCCACGGGATGATGCAGACCACGACCCCGTACGGCTCGCGCCGGGTCAGGCCGAGCGCGTCCGGCCCCAGGACGACGGTGTCGCCGGTGACCGCGTCCAGGCACTGGCCGGCCGCGAGCTGCCACAGGAACGCCATCCCCGGCAGGTCCCTCCTCAGGGTCTCGCGCAGGACGCGGCCGTTGTCGCGGGTCTCCAGCCGGGCCAGCTCCTCGGCGTGCCGGCCGAAGATTTCCGACACCTTGCGCAGGTGGTGGGCGCGGGCCAGGGCGGGCAGCGCGGCCCAGGCGGGGAAGGCCGCGCGGGCCGCGGCCACGGCCGCCTCGGCCTCCGCCGGGCCACCGGCCGGGACGTTCGCCCACGGCTCGCCCGTGCTGGGATCGACCGACTCCATCGTGCGGGACGCGGCGACCAGCTCGCCGCCGATGAGATGACGATAGTCAGGCACGCGACCAAGCATATGCTTGCTTGATAGCGGGGGCCAGGGAACGCGTACGCCCCTCACACCTCCGGCACCCCGAGATCCGCCGCCGGGCCCGCGGGGGACAACCGGCCGCCCAGCTCCGGGTCCAGCTCCTCGATCAGCCGCTGCACCAGCGCCGCCCCGGTCGCGGCCCTGATCTCGGCGAGGTGCGGCACGGTCAGGTCGGTGGCCACGTTCAGCGTGCCCGCGCCCAGCCGCTCGTAGAGCGCGGCGGTGGGGCCGTTGGTGAGCGGCAGCAGGGCGTGCAGCGTGGCGAGATCGGTCATGGGCGCTCCTCACCTCAGGTCCCGGGCGTTCTAGGATCGTGGCATGCAACTGGCCCCCGGAGTGCACGCCACCGTCACCGACCGGCACGGGGGCGTCAGCGCCCCGCCCTACGGCTCGCGCAACCTCGGCGGCATGGTCGGCGACGACCCGGCCGCCGTGCGGGCCAACCGCGCGGGTCTCGTGGCCGAGCTGGGCGTGCGGGCCGTGGTCTACATGCGCCAGGTCCACAGCGCCGAAGTCGCGTACGTGAGCGAGCCCTTCGGCGACGACCCGCCGCCGCTCGACGGCGTGTTCACCACCGAGCCCCGGCTGGCGCTGGCCTCGCTCGGCGCCGACTGCCCCGCGGTGCTGGTGGCCGACCCGGTCGCGCGCATGGTGGGCGCGGCGCACTCCGGCCGCCCCGGCACCGAGGCGGGCATCGCGACGGCGCTGGTGGCGGCGATGGCGGCCAAGGGGGCCGAGCCGGGCCGGATGGTCGCGCTGATCGGCCCCGGCGCCTGCGGCCGCTGCTACGAGGTGCCCGCCGAGCTGCGCGAGCGTGTCGCGGCGAAGGTGCCGGAGACGTGGTCCACGACGTCGTGGCAGACGCCCGCGCTCGACCTGAGGGCCGGCATCGAGGCGCAGCTCAGGGCGGCCGGGCTGGCGGAGATCCGGCACGACGCGCGCTGCACGATCGAGTCGCGGGAGCTCTACTCCCATCGCCGTGAGCAGCCGGGCGGCCGGTTCGCGGGCCTCGTCTGGCTCGACTGACGCGCGCGGCGGGCGGCGCTCAGCCCTTGTCCTGGCCGCCGTTGAAGATCGCGTTCACGATGATGATGCCGACCCAGACGGCCACGAAGAGGAATGTCTTCCCCTCGGTCGCGAGCGCCAGCGCCAGCGTGGCGATCGTGCCCAGGGAGAGGGAGACGATGGCCAGGGCGAGCCGCTGCCCGTGGCTCGCCCGGCGCTGGGACGACTTCTGCCGGGTCTGAGCCAGGCGCTCGTCCACCCGCCGGTCGACCTCTTTGCCCATCTTGTCGAGGAACGACTCGACGATGGCGTCCTCGAACTCGGGCCCTAACTCGCGGCGAGCCGAGACAGCGGCCCTCAACTCATCCCCAGTGCTCATGTATAGAGACTATTGGGGCAGATCGCTCAGTGAGCAAGGATGTCGTCGAGGTTGTAGCTCACCGGACGCTCCAGTTGCTCGTACGTGCACGACTCCGGCGTGCGGTCCGGCCGCCACCGCCGGAAGTGCGCCGTGTGCCGGAACCGGTCGCCCTCCATCTGGTCGTAGGCCACCTCCATCACCCGCTCCGGCCGCAGCGGGATGAACGACAGGTCCTTCTTGGCGTTCCACCGCGACACCGCGCCCGGCACGCGCTGCCCGCCCCGCGACGGCCCCGCGGCCGGCTGCCCCACGTTGGCCTGCGCCGCCTCGGCCCAGTGCCCCCACGGGTGCTCGCCGAGGTCGGCGACGAGCGGCCGCAGCTCCTCGACCAGTTCGGCCCGCCGCGCCATCGGGAACGACGCCGCCACCCCGACGTGGTGCAGCCTGCCGTCGTCGCCGTAGAGGCCGAGCAGCAGCGAGCCGACGATCGGCCCCGACTTGTGCTCGCGGTAGCCGCACACCACGACGTCGGCCGTGCGCTCATGCTTGACCTTGAACATGGTGCGCTTGTCCGGCACGTACGGCTGATCGCCGGGCTTGACGATGATGCCATCGAGCCCGGCCCCCTCGAACGCCTCGAACCACTCGCGCGCCTGCCCGTCGTCGGTCGTCACCGGCGTCAGCCGGATCGAGCCGCCCTCCTTGGTGAACAGCTCGACCAGCCGCGCCCGGCGCTCGGCGAACGGCGCCTCCATCAGCGACTCCTCGCCGACGGCCAGCAGGTCGAAGGCGATGAACTGGGCGGGCGTCTCCTCCGACAGCAGCTTGACCCGCGACTTCGCCGGATGGATGCGCTGCTGCAGCGCGTCGAAGTCGAGCTGCGAGCCCCTGGGCAGCACGATCTCGCCGTCGATCACCACCTTGTCGGGCAGCTCGGCCTTGGCCGCCTCGACGATCTCGGGGAAGTAGCGGGTGAACGGCCGCTCCTTGCGGCTGCCGAGGTAGACCTCGTCGCCGTCGCGGAAGATGATGCAGCGGAAGCCGTCCCATTTGGGCTCGTAGAACAGGTTGCCGTCCTGGCTGGGCATGGCCTTGACCGGTTTGGCCAGCATGGGCGGCACCGGCGGGCGTACGACCAGGTTGGGCACCGGCTCCGGCTCGGGCTCCTCGGCCGGAGTCGTGTTGACTGTCGGGTCGGTGGTCATCAGGTACCTCCGAGGAAACCCCCGCCTTCAGGCGGGGGAGGAATCGGACTCCTGCGAAGCAGGGCAGGAGCAGGCGATACGCCGCCAGGCGGACCGCCGTTGTCTTCTGGGATCGGCCGGTGCGCGGGTGATCTCGCACCTAGGATCGGGGAATGGCGCAGCTGGTGAAGCGGGCCTGCAAGTACCGCTTCCATCCAACCCCCGAACAGGCCGAGGAGCTTGTCCGGACGTTCGGCTGCGTGCGCCTGGTCTACAACAAGGCATTGGAGGAGCGGATTCGCGCCTACACCCAGGAAGGCCGCGGCGTCTCCTACACCGAGTCGTCCGCGACGCTGACCGCCTGGAAGAAGACACCCGAGCTGGCGTTCTTGAACGAGGTGTCGTCGGTGCCGCTGCAGCAGACCCTGCGGCATCTGCAAGCGGCGTTCGCGAACTTCTTCGCCAAACGGGCCAAGTATCCGACGTTCAAGAGCAAGAAGAGGTCGAGGGCGTCGGCCGAGTACACCCGCTCGGCGTTCCGCTGGCGCGACGGCCGGCTCACCCTGGCCAAAATGAACGCGCCGCTGAACATCGTATGGTCGCGCCCGCTGCCCGAGGGAGCCGAGCCGTCCACGGTCACCGTGAGCCGGGACGCGGCCGGGCGGTGGTTCGTGTCCTTGCTGGTGGAGGAGAAGATCGCGCCGTTGCCGCCGGTCGAGCGGTCGATCGGCGTGGACGCCGGCCTCACCGCCCTGCTCACGTTGTCGTGCGGCGAGCAGATCGCCAACCCGCGTCACGAGCGTCGTGAGCGGCGCAGACTGGCCAAAGCACAGCGGGCCCTGGCCCGCAAACAGAAAGGATCGAACAACCGGGCCAAGGCCCGGCTGCGCGTGGCGAAGATTTATGCCCGGATCGCCGATCGCAGGCGCGACTACCTGCACAAGGTCACCACCCGGCTGGTTCGCGAGAATCAAGTGATCGCCGTGGAGGACCTGGCTGTCCGCAACCTGTTGAAGAATCATGCGCTCGCCCGCGCCATCTCCGATGCCGGTTGGCGGGAGCTGCTGCGCATGCTGGAGTACAAGACGGACTGGTACGGTCGCACCCTGGTCGTGGTGGACCGGTTCTTTCCCTCCTCCAAGTTGTGCTCGGTCTGCGGGGCCCTGCGGGAAGAGATGCCGTTGAGCGTCCGCGAGTGGACCTGTGCCTGCGGTGCGATCCATGATCGGGAGGTGAACGCGGCGCAGAACATGCTGCTCGCCGCCGGGCTGGCGGAGAGCTGAAACGCCTGTGGAGCTGGTGTAAGACCTCAAACGGGAGTCCTCCTCTCGGGCGGGCGATCGGCGATGAAGCAGGAAGACCGACCGGCGACGGTCGGAATCCCCCTTGTTTACGAGGGGGAGGATGTCAAGCGTGGTCTTCCTTCCCCGTGACGTATCTGCAGAAGAGGGCCCCGTCCTCCTCCAGCACCTGGACGAGGTCCAGGCCGACCAGCGCGGCCTCGCCGTTCTGGATGCGTGCCGCGTCGCCGCCGACCAGGAGCGGGCTGATCGTCAGGCACAGCTCGTCGACCAGGCCGGCGGCCGAGAGCTGGGCGTTGACCAGAGGGCCGCCCTCGCACAGGATGCGGCCGAGGCCGCGCTCGTGCAGCCGCGCCACGCCCTCGCGCAGGTCGACGCTCTCGTCGCCGGCCACGATGACGTCGCAGCCCTTGGCCAGCTCGGCCCGCCGCTCGCGCGGCGCGGCCTCGCAGGTGATGACGAGGGTGCGGCTGGGGGCGCCGGTGAACAGCGGGTGGCGGGGGTCGAGGTCGAGGCTGCGGGAGACGACCGCGATCGGGGGCACGTCGGGACGGCCCGCGCGGATGCCGGCCCAGGAGGCGCGTGGCTCGATCGGGCGGTAGCCCTCGGTGCGGACGGTCGACGCGCCGGCCATGACGACGTCGGCGAGGCCGCGCAGCACCTGGAAGACGCGCTTGTCGCCGGGGGTGGACAGGCCGCCGGAGCGGCCCTTGAGCCAGGCGGCGCCGTCGGCGCTGGACACCATGTTGAGCCGCAGCCAGGGCCGGCCCTCGGGATAGGCGTACGCCTGGGCGATGTCTGGATTGTCGTGAATGTCGGGAAGGATGCGCCGCACCCCTCTACCTTGGCACACGCCACCGACAACGGGTCCGAGGGCGTCCGCCGGTCTCGGTCATAACGAACCTTTGTGTATCTACAGACATAACGCCAACTCTCTGCTTAACGTGACGCTTGACGTCAAGGCAGGCATGGCACGGACAGGGGGAGGGCCCGTGGGGCTGGTCACCGCCGCAACGTGGACGATCGCCGCGCTCGCCGGGGCGCACCTGCTGCGCCGCTGGCTGGCGGTCGGCGGAGGCCGCCGGGCCAAGGTCACCCGCTTCCCGCTGGCGCTGGTCCTCTCCCACCCCGCGCTCGCGGTGTCGGCGCTGGCGTGCTGGGCCGCCGCGCTGGCCACCGGCAGCCGGGCGCTCGCCTGGCTCGCCACCGCCGGGCTGGCGGCGGCGGCGCTGCTGGGGTGCGTGATGTTCACCCGGTGGCTCGGCGAGGGGCGGCATGGGGACGCGGTGTCCGGGGTGCCGGTGCTGGCGGTGCTGCACGGCCTCGCCGGGGTGACCGCGTTCGCGCTGGTGTTCCTCACCGCCAGCGCCGCCCGCGTCTTCTGACGGCGCCGCCCGCTCTCCCGCCGCCGGGCCCCGCGGCTACGCGGCCTCGCGCTACTCGGTCTCGCGTGGGCGGCGGAGCACCTGGAGCGAGCGCGAGGTGACCGTCACCACGCCGCCCGCCGGATGGCGCGACTCGGTGACGAGGTCGTCGATCGAGTCGTGGGCGGTGTCGAGCACCGGCAGCCAGCCGCCGCCGAACTCCGGCCCCGGAAGCGTGAACGGCATGTTCTCGTGGTGGGCGTTGATCAGCAGCAGGAACGAGTCGTCCACGATGCGCTCGCCCCGCGGCCCCGGCTCGGTGATCGCCTCGCCGTTGAGGTAGACCATGAGCGACTTCGCGTAGCCGATGTGCCAGTCGCCGGCCGTCATCTCGGTGCCGCCCGGCGTGAGCCACACCAGGTCGCGGTCGCCGTTGTCGGGATGACGGCCGTGGAAGAAGCGGCGGCGCTGGAAGACCGGGTGCTCGCGGCGCAGCTTCGCCAGCGCGCGGACGAACTCCAGCAGGTCGGACTCGGTGCGCACCCTCGACCAGTCGACCCAGGCCAGCTCGTTGTCCTGGCAGTAGGCGTTGTTGTTGCCGTGCTGGGTGCGGCCGATCTCGTCGCCGTGGGACAGCATCGGCACGCCCTGCGACAGGAACAGCGTGGCGAGGAAGTTGCGGCGCTGGCGGCGGCGCAGCGCCACGATGCCGGGGTCCTCGACCGGGCCCTCCGCGCCGCAGTTCCAGGAGCGGTTGTCGTTGGTGCCGTCGCGGTTGTCCTCGCCGTTGTCCTCGTTGTGCTTGTGGTCGTAGGAGACGAGGTCGCTCAGCGTGAACCCGTCGTGGCAGGTCACGAAGTTGATGGAGGCGACCGGGCGGCGGCCGGAGGACTCGTAGAGGTCGGACGAGCCGGTCAGCCGGGAGGCGAACTCGGGCAGCGCCGAGTGCGTGCCCCGCCAGAAATCGCGCACAATATCGCGATATTTACCGTTCCACTCCGTCCACAGCGGCGGGAAGTTGCCCACCTGGTAGCCGCCCGGCCCGACGTCCCACGGCTCGGCGATCAGCTTGACCTGCGAGATCACCGGATCCTGCTGGATCAGGTCGAAGAACGCGCTCAGCCGGTCGACGTCGTGCAGCTCGCGGGCCAGCGCCGAGGCCAGGTCGAAGCGGAACCCGTCGACGTGCATGTCGAGCACCCAGTAGCGCAGCGAGTCCATGATGAGCTGCAGGGCGTGCGGTGAGCGCACGTTGAGCGAGTTGCCGCACCCGGTGTAGTCGAGGTAGTAGCGCCGGTCGCCGTCGTGCAGGCGGTAGTAGGCGGCGTTGTCGATGCCGCGGAAGCCCAGCGTCGGGCCCATGTGGTCGCCCTCGGCGGTGTGGTTGTAGACCACGTCGAGTATGACCTCGATGCCCGCCTCGTGCAGCGCCCGCACCATGCCCTTGAACTCCAGCACCTGCTGCCCCCGGGTGCCGCTGCTGGAGTAGCGGCCGTGCGGGGCGAGGTAGGCGATGGTGTTGTAGCCCCAGTAGTTGGTGAGCCCGCGCGCGACCAGGAAGTGCTCGGGCACGTAGTGGTGCACCGGCATCAGCTCGACCGCCGTGACCCCCAGCGACAGCAGATGATCGATGATCGCCGGATGGCCCATCCCCGCGTACGTGCCCCGCAGGTCGCGCGGCACGTCGGGATGGCGCATCGTCAGCCCGCGCACGTGCGCCTCGTAGATCACCGTCTGGTGGTAGGGGATGCCGGGCGACCGGTCGTTGCCCCACTCGAAGAACGGGTTGATGACCACGTTCTTCGGCATGTAGGGCGCGCTGTCCTCGGCGTTGCGCCGCCCCGGATCGGTGAAGTAGTAGGGGAACAGCGCCTGGTTCCAGGTCAGCTCGCCGTCGATCGCCTTGGCGTAGGGGTCGAGCAGCAGCTTGCTCGGGTTGCACCGGTGCCCGTGCTGGGGCGCGTACGGGCCGTGGACGCGGTAGCCGTAGCGCTGGCCCGGCTGGATGCCCGGCAGGTAGCCATGCCAGACGAACCCGTCGACCTCCGGTAGCTCCACCCGGTCCTCGGAGCCGTCATCGTGAAAAAGGCACAGCTCGACCCGCTCGGCGACCTCTGAGAACACCGCGAAGCTCGTGCCAACGCCGTCCCAGGTCGCGCCGAGTGGATAGGGCTGCCCCGGCCAGACCTCGCGCATGTGGCCCAATTGTCGCACGGGAAGCCGCTCTTGGTCTCTCAATGTGCGGATGCCCTCATCTGCACGGCGCCGGAAGGACACCGGCGCCGTGGATGACGTTTCAGAGCAGCTCGGCCCTGAGCGTGATCGTGGTGCCGGCCAGCGCCTGGCTCACCGGGCAGTTGGCTTTGGCCGTCTCGGCGGCCTGCTGGAACTGCTCGGCCGTGACGCCCGGCACCTGGCCCTGGACGGTCAGCACGATGCCCGTGATGCCCTCACCCGGCTGGAACGTGACGTCCGCGCTGGTCCGCAGCGACTCCGGCGGCGTGCCCGCGCCCGCCAGGCCGTGCGAGAGCGCCATCGAGAAGCAGGACGAGTGGGCCGCCGCGATGAGCTCCTCGGGGGAGGTCTTGCCGTTCGCGGCCTCCGCCCTCGACGGCCACGAGACCTCGAACGTGCCGACGCCCGAGGTGTCGAGCGAGACGGTGCCCGACCCGTCGAGCAGAGCGCCCTTCCACTGCGTCGTCGCGGTGCGGGTGGTGGCCATGACGTGCTCCCTCCTGTAAGGACTTCCGACCCTACCGCGTCAGGAACCCCGCCCCCCGGAGGGACGAATCCGGCGGGGCACTCATCCGTCTCTACTTTTGCGGCGAATAATGACATGCTCGGGTCGCGGCGCACCTGCCGCCTGGGTCCGGATACAACGGGAGCGTGGTGCCAGTGGAGGCACCGTACGACGACCGCCTGTTGCACCAGCGGGTGGTCGGCGGCGACGAGTCCGCGCTGGGCGAGGTCTACGATCGGCTCTCCCCGCTGATCTTCGGCCTGTCCCTGCGGGTCACCAGGGACCGGGTGATCGCCGAGGACATCACGCAGGAGGTGTTCCTGGTCTTCTGGGAGCGGCCGCTCGCCTACGACCCCGGCCGCGGCACGCTGCGCGCCTGGCTGGCGACCATCGCCCACCGGCGGGCGGTGGACCACGTGCGCGCGGAGGAGCGGCGGCGGGTCTCGGCGCTCGGCCCCCGGCTGTTCGAGCGCGAGCCGGCCCGGCCGGAGGACGGCGTGCTCGCCGCCGACGAGGCCGAGCGCGTCCGCCAAGCTGTGACCCGGCTGCCCGACGGATTACGCCAGGCGGTCGAGCTGGCCTATTTCGGCGGCAGGACGTATCGGCAGGTCGGCGAGGAACTGGGCGTGCCCGAGGGCACCGCCAAGTCGCGCATCCGGCTGGCCCTGAGGCGGCTGGCGGACGCGCTGGCGGAGGAAGAGGTGTGATGGAATCCGTCGAGCGTCTCTACCTGGACGCGCTGATGGAGGAGCCGGCCGTGCCGGCCGGCTCGCTGCGGCCCCAGCTCCTGGCCGGGGCCAGGGCACGGCGCAGGCCCGCGGCCGCCACGGCCTCGTGGGCGGCGCCGTACGCGGGCCGGGTGGCCGCCATGGACGCCCTGCTCGCCACCGCCGGGGACGACGACTGGGCGCGCGTCGTCGTCGAGGGATGGACGCTGCAGGAGCTCGTCGCGCACCTGGCCGCGAAGGACGGGCTGCTGGCCGCCTCCGTGGGCGCCCCCGTCCTCGGCCCGCCGCTGCGGGCGCTCGACTCGGCGGGACGCACCGGCGACGTGCAGGCGTACGAGCGGGCGCGCAGCCCCGAGCAGACGCGGCGCGACTGGCGGGCGCAGGCCGACGCCCTCTGCCGGCACCTCGCCGGGCTGTCAGGGACCGCCCCCGCCACCCTGGACGGGCTGGAGGTGCCCGTACGCGACCACGTGCTCGGGCGCGGCCTGGAGACCTGGATCCACGCCGACGACGCCGCCCGCGCGGCCGGCGTCCTGCTGCCCGACCCGATCCCCGAGCACATCCGGCCGACGGCCGACCTGTGCGCCCGGCTGCTGCCCTGGACGATGCTCCTCGCCGGGCTGGACGGCTCGGGCCGTACGCTGCGGCTGACGCTGACCGGGGCCGGCGGGGGCGAGTGGCTGCTGCCCCTGGGCGTCGAGGAGACCGTGCCGGGCGAGCCCGACGCGCACCTGACGGCGGACGTCCGCGCCTTCTGCTTCCTCCTGGGCGGCCGCGGCGACCCCGCCGCCTTCCCCGCGACGGTCACGGGCGACCACGCCCTCGCCGCCGACCTCCTCCGCACCGCTCCCACGCTCTCCGGTCCCTGACAGAGAGGGTGAGCCGCCGCCTTGCTGGGTACATCTGCACCCCGCGCGCGTTCGGGCTCGGGCGCATGACGAGAGGGGGCTCATCGTGGCGAGCGACGTGACAGGGCTGGCGGACCTGATGTACGAGTTCGGTCTGCTCAAGCGCTACAAGCGCACGGGATGGCTGGTCGCGGGGGTGCGCGACCCGGAGAGCGTGGCCGACCACTCCTTCCGCACGGCGGTCATCGCGGCCGTGATCGCCAGGCTGGAGGGCGGCGACCCGCAGCGGGCGGCGTTCATGGCGCTGTTCCACGACTCGCAGGAGACGCGCGTCACCGACATCCCCTACCTCGGCAAGCGCTACCTGAAGGCGGCCTCCAACGAGGAGGTCACCGCCGACCAGACGCGCGACGTCAGCGGCCCGGTGGCCGACATGGTCCGCGACGCGGTCGCCGAGTACGAGGAGAAGACCAGCGTCGAGGCCGTCTGCGCGCGCGACGCCGACAAGCTGGAATGCCTCCTCCAGGCCGTCGAGTACCGCGAGCAGGGCAACCACAACACCCAAGGGTGGATCGACAGCTCGCTGGCCGCGATCACGACCACCACCGGCAAACGGCTGGCGGAGGAGGCGCTGAGCACGGGCACCCTCGACTGGGTGGTGCGCGTGCTCAACGGCGACGGCGTCCCCTGATCGGCCCGGTCCGCGGCGACGAGTCAGGCCGTGGGCCGGGTGACGAGGTCGCGCGCGTACTCGTCGTCGCTCTCGGCCAGCACCCGCGCGGCCCCCTGGGCGGCCCGGTCGTCGCCGCGCGCCGCGAGCCCGCGCGTGGCCTCGGCCACCGTGCGCAGGTCGGAGTCGCCCAGCCGGGCGGCCAGCGCCTCACGGATGCGCGGCGTGTCGGCGTCGAGCCCGGCCAGCCCGGCGGTCGCCCAGTCGCGCACCTCGGCGTCGTCGTCCTCGCTCATCTCGACCAGCAGCGCCAGCCCCTCCTCGTGGTCCGGCGGGAGCACGTCGGCCAGCGCGATCGCGTCGGTCATCGTGCGCTTGTGCCCCGGGCGGCCGATGACGTCGAGCACGGCCGGCAGCGCCCGCGGATCGCCCTGGTGGCCGAGCGCGGCCAGCACCGAACGCAGCACCTGGCCGTTGCCCTCCGTGGTGACCATCTTGAGCAGCAGCGGCAGCGTGCGCTCCAGGTAGGGCTTCTCGCCGTCGGCGAAGCCGAACTGCGCGATCGCGTCCACGCCGAACTCGCGCTCGCGCGCGTCCTCGCTCACGCACAGCCGGGCCAGCGCCTCGTAGGTGTCGTCGTCGGCCCGCTTGGCCAGCGTGTCGGCCACGATCCACCAGGTCTCGGCGTCCTCGTCGACGTCGCGGTGCGCGAGTGCCCGCGCCACCAGCCGCTCGACCGGCGTCTCGACGCCCGTGGCGTCCTCCAGCAGGGTCGCGATCGCGGCGTGGCCGCGCTGCGCCTGGACCTGCTCGCCGCGTTCGCCGTCAGGGGAGCGGCCGGCCACGGTGACCAGCTCGGTGCCGTCCTTGGCGTACTGGCGGGCCACGACGTACTCCCAGCCGTCCTGCTCGACCTGGTCGAGCAGCGCGCTCTCCAGGTGCACGCCCACCCAGTCGGCGGCGATCTCCAGCGGCGTGTCGCCGTCGCCGTCGTACTTCGCCGGGTCCGCGCCCGCCTCAAGCAGCACCTGCGTCACGCCGAGCGCGCCGCGCCTGGCGGCCAGGGTGAGCGGGGTGTCGCCGTCGTCGTTCTGCGCGTCGACGTCGGCCCCCGCCCCGACGAGCAGCCGGGCCACGTCGGCCTGGCCGTTGGCGGCCGCCCAGAGCAGCGCCGTCCAGCCGCCGGACTCCCGCCCGTTCACCTCGGCCCCGGCCGCGAGCAGCGTCTCGGCGACCTCCTCGCGGTCCCACGCGGCCGCCGCGCAGAGCGGGAGACCCTCCTCCTCGCCCTCGCTGGGCTTGTTGGGGTCGGCGCCGGCGGCGAGCAGCTTGGCCACCGTGTCGGTCTCGCCGTTCAACGCCGCGCGGTAGAGCTGTTCCTCATGCATGACACGGACCCTAGCCTGGTCCGGCCGCGCGCCGGGCCAAGCGAGGGGAACGCCGCGACGGGTCGAGCGCCGGCGCAGGGCGTGCGCCCTTCGGCGGGGCGGCAATTCCTCCTGAGGGAGGAGGCCAGGGGCCCGCGAAACGCGATATGTTGCGAGTATGACCGATCCCGGTGAGGTCCGCGCGTCCGACGCCGAGCGCGAGGCCGTCGTCGAACAGCTCCGCGTCGCGTCGGTGGAGGGCAGGCTCACGCTGGCCGAGCTGACCGACCGCACGGAGGCCGCCTACTCCGCCACCACGCACGCCGAGCTCGCGCTGCTCACCCAGGACCTCCCCGTCGGCAGCGCCGTTCCCGCGCCGTCGCCCGCGTCCGGGCGGCCGGAGCGCAAGAGACGGTGGTTCGTCGGGGTGATGGGCGACTCCAAGCGGCGCGGCTCGTGGCGCATCGACCAGGAGCTCGGCGCGGTCGCCGTGATGGGCGACGTGCTGCTCGACCTGCGCGAGGCCGAGGTGCGCACGGACATGGTCGAGATCATGGCGGTCTCCGTCATGGGCGACGTGAAGATCATCGTGCCCGACGGCGTCAACGTCGACCTCGCCGGGATGGCGATCATGGGCGACAAGAAGGTCGACGTGCTGGAGGCCGCGCCCGGCATGAACGTCCCCGTGGTGCGCGTGCACGCCTACGCCGTGATGGGCGACGTCAAGGTGATCGGCGACTCGCGGGCCAAGCCGCTGCGGCGCGGGTTCGCCGCCTGGCGCGAGCACTGGCGGCAGATGCACGGCGACGACTGGCGCGAGCTCGGCCGCCAGCTCCGCAACGAGGGCCGCGAGCTGCGCCGCCAGCTCAGCGACGACCGCGACGGCTACGGGCGCGACGGCTACGGGCGCGACGGCTACGGGCGCGACGGCTACGGGCGCGAGCGCGGCTACTGACCGGCGGCACCCGCCGGCCGTCACGCCGCCGCCGAGGGGCCAGGCTCAGCCGACCGCTCAGCCGACCGCTCAGCCGACCAGGGACACCGGGTCGCGCTGCGCGCCCTCGTACCGCTCCATGAGCACGTCCACCAGCTCGGGCGCGGGCCCGAGCACGTCGGCCACCACGGCGGCGCCCGCCTCCAGCGCCTCCCGCCGCACCTTGTCGGCGAAGTGTCCAGGCGCCAGCAGATACGGCGCCACCACCACGCGCGGCGCGCCCGCCCGCACCAGCTCCGCCACCGCCTGCGCCGGGGTGGGCCCGGCGGCCGAGGCGTACGCGGCCCTGACCGTCCACCACCCGCCGCGCCGCCACTCCCGCGCCATGCGCGAGACGACCGCGTTCGCGCGCGCGTCGCTGGACCCGGCCGACACCAGCACCACGGCGGTGCCGGGATCGCCGGGAAGCACGCCCGCCTCGGCCAGCCGCCGCTCCAGCGCGGCCCGCAGCAGCGGGTGCGGCCCGAGCGTCGTCCCGTAGTGGACGCGCAGCCGCGGCTGGTGCGCCCGCGCCTCGTTGAGCGCCGCAGGCAGGTCCACCCGGCTGTGGTACGCCTCGGTGAGCAGCAGCGGCAGCACCACGGCCTCCTCCAGGCCGTGCAGGGCCTGCGCGAGCGTCGGCGCGCAGTGGTCCAGGTACGCCACCCGCACGTCCAGCGGCACCTGGTCGAGCAGCGCGGCCACGGTGGCGGCGGCCCGCGGGTCACGCGACCCGTGCGCCACCGCCACCAGTGGCACGCGACCGGGGGCCGTCCCGCCTGCCAACGGGACGAGACCCCTACCGGGGATCACAGGTGAATGCCGCATTCGACCTTCCCCAGGCCCGCCCAGCGCCCGCTGCGCGGATCCTCCCCCTCGGCGACCTGCCGCGTGCAGGGCGCGCACCCGATCGAGGGGTAGTTGTCGTAGTGCAACGGGTTGATGAGCACCCCGTTGTCGGCGATGTAGTTGTCGACGTCCTCCTGCGTCCAGGCGGCGATCGGGTTGACCTTCACCATCTGGCGCTTGGCGTCCCACTCGACGACCCGCGCGTCCTTGCGGGCCGGCGACTCGTCGCGGCGGATGCCGGAGATCCACGCGAGGTACGGCTCCAGCGCCCGGTTCAGCGGCTCCACCTTGCGCAGGTAGCAGCACAGGTCGGGATTGCGCCCGAACAGCCGCGGCCCGAGGTCGCGGTCCTGCTCGGCCACCGTGCGCGACGGCTTCACGTCGATCACGTTGACGTCGTAGACCTGGCGCACCGCGTCGCGCGTGCCGACGGTCTCGGCGAAGTGGTAGCCGGTGTCGATGAAGAGCACGTCCACGCCCGGCTTCACCCTGCTCACCAGGTCGATCAGCAGCGCGTCGCTCATCGAGGAGGTCAGGCAGAGCCGGTCGCCGAACGTGGCCGCCGCCCAGCGGATGATCTCCCTGGCGGTGGCGCCCTCCAGGAACGTGGCGGCGGACTCGACGATGTCCTGCAGGTCGAGCGTGCCGCGCTGATCTCTTAATCCGACCTCGATGTCCACCAGCGTCATATCTTCACTCCGATCCCCAGGAACTTCAGCTTGAAAGCGCGGGCGCAGGACCGGCAGTACCAGCCGCCGTCGCCCTCGTACGGCTCCAGGTCCTCGTCGCCGCAGTAGGGGCAGTGGAAGGGAACCGCGCGCTCGCTCATCGCAGGTCCGCCTCGTCGGCCCGCTGCACCCAGTCGGCGAACGACTCGCCCTCCTTGCGCTGGGCGTCGAAGTTCTTCACCACCCGTTCGACGTAGTCGGGCAGGGCCTTGGCGGTGGTCTTCAGCCCGCGCACCTTGCGGCCGAAGCCGGCGTTGAGGCCGAGCGAGCCGCCCAGGTGGATCTGGTAGCCCTCGACCTGGTCGCCGTTCTCGTCCACGACGAGCTGGCCCTTGAGGCCGATGTCGGCGACCTGGATGCGGGCGCAGGAGTTGGGGCAGCCGTTGACGTTGATGGTCAGCGGCTCGGCGAACTCGGGAAGCCGGCGCTCCAGCTCGTCGATGAGCTGGGCCGCGGTGGCCTTGGTCTCGACGATGGCCAGCTTGCAGTACTCGATGCCGGTGCACGCCATCGTCTGGCGGCGGAAGGTGGAGGGGCGCACCTGGAGGTCGCTGGCCTCCAGCTCGGCCACGATCGAGTCGACCTGGTCCGGCGCGACGTCGAGGATGACCATCTTCTGCTCGACGGTCGTGCGCACCCGGCCGGAGCCGTGCCGCTCGGCGATGTCGGCGATCCTGTGCAGCGCGTCGCCGTCCAGCCGGCCCACCTTGGGGGCGAAGCCGACGTAGAAGTTGCCGTCCTTCTGCGGGAAGACGCCCACGTGGTCGCGGCGGCTGCCGCGCGGCTGCTCGGGGGCGGGCCCGTCGGGCAGCGGGGCCTTCAGGTATTCGGTCTCCAGGATCTCGCGGAACTTCTCCACGCCCCAGTCGTTGACCAGGAACTTGATCCGGGCCCGGTGCCGCAGCCTGCGGTAGCCGTAGTCGCGGAAGATGCCGACCACGCCCTCGTGCACCTCGGCCGCCTGCTCGGGCCGGACGAACACGCCGAGGCGCTTGCCGAGCATCGGGTTGGTGGACAGGCCGCCGCCCACCCACAGGTCGTAGCCGGCCTCGCCGTGCTCGTTGACGACGCCGACGAAGGCCACGTCGTTGATCTCGTGCACCGTGCAGTGCGCCGGGCAGCCGCTCAGCGCGGACTTGAACTTGCGCGGCAGGTTCGAGTAGGCCGGGTTGCCGACGACCCGCTCCTGGATCTCGCGGATCTGCTCGCTCGCGTCCAGCACTTCATCGACGTCGATGCCGGCCAGCGGGCAGCCCAGGATCACGCGCGGCGTGTCGCCGCACGCCTCCGTCGTCGACAGGCCGACGGCCTCCAGACGCTCCCAGATGTCCGGCACCGACTCGATCTCCACCCAGTGGAGCTGGATGTTCTGGCGGTCGGTCAGGTCGGCGGTGCCGCGGCCGTACTCGTTGGAGATGTCGGCGATCGTGCGGAGCTGGGCCAGGTCGAGCTGGCCGCCGTCGATGCGCACGCGCAGCATGAAGTAGCGGTCGTCGAGCTCCTCCGGCTCCAGCACCGCGGTCTTGCCACCGTCGATGCCGGGCTTGCGCTGGGTGTAGAGGCCGTACCAGCGCATGCGTCCGCGCAGGTCGGCCGGGTCGATCGAGTCGAACCCGCGCTTGGCGTAGACGTCGATGATGCGCTGGCGGACGTTGAGCCCGTCGTCGTTCTTCTTGTTCTCCTCGTTCTTGTTCAGCGGCTCCCGGTACCCGAGAGCCCACTGGCCCTCGCCGCGCGGGCGCTTGTGATGCCGGCTGGCGGGTGTGCGGCTGGCAGGGGTGCTCATTGCGCGTCCTTCGATTCATGGGCGCGCGCAAAGGCCCTACCTGGCCTCGTCAGCGAGGGGCAGGTGGTTCCAGGAGGGGTCGCGACGCGCTCAGCGGCAGAGAAAAAGCGGAGTTAGCGGGCGTCGCAACAGATGGCACTGCGGACACGCTGGAGGTCGACATGGCGTCGACCGACGAGCATGGGGTCCGCTGGCATGTCCTCGACGATACCTTGGGCGTCCGGGATGTCCAAGGCCGGGTCCAGAGTGTGGGACTGTCCGACTTCCGGGCCGACTTTTGGGCCGGCTTCCGGGGCTATCCCTGGCGGGGCCAGTCGAGCTCGGACTCCACCGGCCGGTCAGGGCTCTGGTGCTGGCAGTCGCACCAGGAGCCGCCGCGGCAGTCCTCGTGGCGATGGTCCTTGCAGCTCTCGCAGATCACACCTCCGATTATTCTCCCAGAACGATGTTCGGGTTAGGCTGGCGCGCGTGGACCTCATGGCCGAGCTGCTCGACGACCTGCGTGCCGAGACCGCGTCACTGGAACGGCTGCTGGAGCCGCTGGGTGACGCGGACTGGGAGCTGCCCACGCCCGCCGAGGGCTGGGCCGTCCGCGACCAGGTGAGCCACCTGGCCTGGTTCGACGAGGCCGCCACCCGGGCCGTCACCGACCCCGAGGGCTTCACGGCCGGCCTGCCCGGCGTCAACTCCGTGGACGACCTCGCCCGCCAGGCGCGCGGCATGTCGCCGGCCGAGCTGCTCGGCTGGTTCCGCGCCGCGCGCGGGCGCAGCATGGAGGTCTTCGCCGGGCTGGACGCCCGCGACCGGGTGCCCTGGTTCGGGCCGCCCATGTCGGCCGCCTCCTTCGTCACCGCGCGCCTGATGGAGACCTGGGCGCACGGCCAGGACGTGGCCGACGCGCTCGGCGTCGTCAGGAAGCCCACGGACCGGCTCCGGCATGTGGCCACGATCGGTTACCGGGCGCGCCCGTACGGCTTCGCGGTGCGCGGCCTGCCGCAGCCGGACGAGCCGGTGCGGGTGGAGCTCGCCATGCCCGGCGGCGGCGTCTGGACGGCCGGCCCCGCGGACGCCGCGAGCGTCGTACGCGGCCCGATGCTCGACTTCTGCCTCGCCGTCACCCAGCGCGTCCACCTGTCGGACACGGCGCTGGACCTCGTCGGCGAGCCCGCCCGGGCCTGGATGGAGATCGCCCAGGCGTTCGCGGGCCCGCCGGGCGCGGGACGGCCGCCGCGGTCCTCGTGACGGGGTGGTCCTCAGGGCAGGATCAGGGCGGTTCCTGATGACGCCCGGCGCCCCTCGGTGACATGCTGTGATCATGCGCACTCTACTGAACGTCATCTGGCTGGTGTTCGCGGGGATCTGGCTGGCGCTCGGTTACGCGCTGGCGGGGATCGTCTGCTGCATCCTGATCGTCACCATCCCGTTCGGCATCGCCTCCTTCCGGATCGCGGCGTACGCGCTCTGGCCCTTCGGCCGCACCGTCGTGCGCGACCCGGACTCCGGTGTGCTCTCGCTGATCGGCAACATCATCTGGTTCGTGGTCGCCGGGATCTGGCTCGCCATCGGGCACGTCGTCACCTCGATCCCGCTGTTCCTCTCCGTCATCGGCATCCCGATGGGCGTCGCGAACCTCAAGCTGATCCCCGTCTCCCTCCTTCCGCTGGGCGCCCGCATCGTGGACATCGACTAGGGCAGGTGTCAGGGACGTAAGCTGTCCCGGAGAACCACTGCGAACGTTTGGGTGCCATGACGTCCACCGATGCGCCTCCACGGCCGAAGAAGGGGTTGGTCAGGCATGCCCGGGCCCGGTTGAGCTGGGTGCTCGACACCAAGTCGTGGGCGATCGTCCGGGCCTCGACCAACGCCGGCGTCGAATACCGGGTGACCGGACTGGCGGGCGAGGCGGCGTTCTTCGCGCTGCTGTCGCTGCCGCCGTTCGTGCTGGGGCTGATCGGGGTGCTCGGCAAGATCGGCACCTGGGTGGGCGGCCGCGTCGTCTTTCAGGTCAAGACCTGGGTGATCGAGCAGGCCGGCCTGCTGTTCACCCAGGAGGCCATCAACAAGGTCGTCAACCCGCTGATCGCCGACGTGCTCAGCGACGACGCCGGCAAGGTGTCGATCATCTCGCTCGGCTTCCTGCTGTCACTGTGGTCGGGCTCGCGGGCGCTGTACGTCTACGTGGACCTCATCTCCGTCGCCTACGGCCTCGGGGAGGAGCGCGGCATCATCCGCACCAGGCTCATGTCCTTCGGCCTCTACGTCGTGGGCCTGGTCATCGCGATCATCATCATGCCGATCATGGTCGTCGGCCCGACGATGCTCAAGGGCGCGCTCCCCTCGCAGTACGGCATCATGATCGACATCCTCTACTGGCCCGTCGTCACCATCGGGTCGGTGCTCTTCCTGACCGTCCTCTACCACGTCAGCGTGCCGGTGCGCACCCGGTGGTTCCGCGAGCTGCCCGGCGCGATCCTCGCGCTGTTCCTCTGGATCGTCTGCGCCGCCGTGCTGCGCGCCGTGCTGGCCGCCTGGGTCTCGCCCGACTCCGTGTACGGCTCCCTGGCCGCCCCCATCGCGGTGCTGCTGTGGCTCTACATCACGGCGCTCGCCGTGCTCATCGGGGCGATTCTCAACGCCGAGGTCGATCGGCTGTGGCCGGGAGAAGGCCGTACCAAATAGCGCGGATCTTCGCGATAATCCCCCCGATGGATGTCATGCGGCAGCAGGTCGGCCCCTTCCGCGTGCTCAGGAAACTGGGCGAGGGCGGCATGGGCGTCGTGCACCTGGCGGAGGACGCGTCGGGGCGGCGCGTCGCGCTGAAGACCATGCGGCCCGAGCTGGCCGCCCGCGAGGAGTTCCGGCGCAGGTTCGGCAAGGAGGCCGAGGCGGCGAGGAGGGTCGCCAGGTTCTGCACCGCGCCCGTGCTGGACGCCGGGTTCGACGGCGGCGTCGCCTACCTCGCCACCGAGTACGTCGAGGGCCCCGACCTCGCCGCCGTGGTCCGCCAGGCGCCGCTGACCGGCGCGAACCTGGAGGCGCTCGCCATCGGCGTGGCCACCGCGCTGACCGCCATCCACCAGGCGGGCGTCGTACACCGCGATCTCAAGCCGTCGAACGTGCTGCTCAGCCCGGTCGGGCCCCGGGTCATCGACTTCGGCATCGCCCAGCTCGCCGAGACCTCCGGGCACGCGCCCGCGACCCTGGCCCAGGGGATGGGGACGCCCGCGTACATGTCGCCGGAGCAGGCGAGAGGTGAGCCGGCCACCCCCGCGAGCGACGTCTTCTCCTGGGGCTCGCTGGTGGCGTACGCCGGCACCGGCCGGCCGCCGTTCGGCACCGGCGGGGTGGCGGAGGTCGTCTACCGGGTCATCCACCACGCCCCCGCGCTGGACGGGCTGGACGAGCGCGTCCGGCCGCTCGTGGAGCGGGCGCTGGACAAGGACCCGGCCAGGCGGCCGAGCGCCCAGCAGCTCATGGACCTGCTCATGGGGCGCTCCGCGGTGCCGGTGGACGCAGCCACCAGGGCGGTCTCCGAGACCTGGACGCCCGTCGTCGCCCCGTCCACCAGGCAGGCCCCTCCACCCCCTCCGGCCCGGCGGGGCCTGCTGCCGACCGTCCTGGTCGGCGTCGCCGCGGCCGTGCTCGGCGTGGCCGCCACGCTCGCGGTGCTCCGCCCCTGGGAGGAGCGGGGAGGCGGGTCCGGCGAGCCCGCCGTGACGGCCACCCGCGACGCCGCGGGCAGCAGGCTCGGCGTGCGGATCGACGCGCTGACCCGGCAGGGCGGCACGGTCCGCCTGCAGTGGACGGTCACGAACGTCGGCAACGGCAACGCGCCCCTGTACAACCAGTTCGGCAACGGCACGCTCGACTTCTCCGCCTCGGCGGTCAACCTCATCCCGCCCGGCGTCGCGGAGCCGATCGGCCCCGCCGTCAAGAACGGCTCCTGCCAGTGCACGCGCATGGCGGCCGCGCCGTTCGGCGGCGGGGATCAGATGCGCATGTACGCGATCTTCGAGAACGTCCCGGAAGACCTGGAGAAGGTCGACGTCGACCTCAGGCTGCTCGGAGTCCTGCACGACGTCCCGATCACCCCCGCCTGACCGCGCGGGCGGGAGCGGATGCGCTGATCGGAGGGGGGAAGCCCTCCGCCGCATCCGCTATCGTCTACAGCGAGACGCGACTGGCGCATTGGGTGGGATCGACCACCAGGGAGCGAAAGGAGCGGAGGCCGGGCGCCTGGGTCTTCGCAGTCGTCAACGATGACAGGAGAGTCATGGGTTCTCTCGCTAGCGTCGACCCGCAGATCGCCGACCTCATCAAGGCCGAGGAGCGTCGCCAGGCCGACACGGTGAAGCTGATCGCCTCGGAGAACTACGTCTCCAAGGCCGTGCTGGAGGCCACGGGCACCGTCCTGACCAACAAATACTCCGAGGGCTACGCGGGCAAGCGCTACTACGAGGGCCAGCAGGTCATCGACCAGATCGAGACGCTGGCCATCGACCGCGCCAAGTCGCTGTTCGGGGTCAACCACGCCAACGTCCAGCCCTACTCGGGCTCGCCCGCCAACCTCGCCATCTACCTGGCGTTCCTGCAGCCGGGCGACACCGTGATGGGCATGGGCCTGCCGTTCGGCGGCCACCTCACCCACGGCTGGTCGGTCTCGGCCACCGGCAAGTGGTTCAACTCCGTCCGCTACGGCGTGCGCAAGGACACCGGCCGCATCGACCTCGACGAGGTCCGCGAGCTCGCCCTGGAGCACCGGCCCAAGCTCATCTTCTGCGGCGGCACCGCCATCCCGCGCACCATCGACTTCGAGGGCTTCGCCGCCATCGCCCGCGAGGTGGGCGCCGTGCTCGCGGCCGACATCGCGCACATCGCCGGCCTCGTCGCGGGCGGCGCGCACCCGTCCCCGGTGGGCCACGCCGACGTCATCTCCACCACGACGCACAAGACGTTGCGCGGCCCGCGCGGCGCCATGCTCATGGCCACCAGCGACGAGCACGCCACGGCGCTCAACAAGGCCGTCTTCCCCGGCCTCCAGGGCGGCCCGCACAACCACACCACCGCCGCCATCGCCGTCGCGCTGCACGAGGCGGCCCAGCCGTCCTTCCGCGACTACGCCCACCAGATCGTCGCCAACGCCAAGACCCTGGCCGACGAGCTGGCGAGCCGCGGGTTCGACCTGGTCTCCGGCGGCACCGACAACCACCTCATCCTGCTCGACCTCACGCCCAAGGGCATCGGCGGCAAGCCGGCCGCCCAGGCGCTCGACCGGGCCGGGCTGGAGACCAACTACAACACGGTGCCGTTCGACCCGCGCAAGCCGTTCGACCCGTCGGGCATCCGCATCGGCACGCCGTCGGTCACCTCGCGCGGCATGGGCGAGGCCGAGATGCGGCAGATCGGCGCCTGGATGGACGAGGTCGTCACCGCCGTCGCCAAGGGCGACGCCGAGGACGTCATCGCCCGCGTGCACCGCGAGGTCAGCGAGCTCACCTCGCAGTTCCCGGCCCCCGGCCTGTAGGAGCGCCGGACGCGCGGGAGCCCCGCCGCACGGGCTCCGTGTGCGGCGGGGCTCCCGGCGCGAGCGGAGCAGGCCGGATCGCCCCGCTCGCGGTGGCCGGCGGCGCTCCGGGCTTCCGGGGCGTCACGCGGCCGGGACGGCCGGCGGGGGACGGGACCGAGTCGCCCCCCGCCGGGCCTCAGCTCAGGAAGACGGAGAAGGCGGCGGCGGCCGGCACCCCGCGGAAGACGGCTGATCTTCGTATGGACATGGGAACCCCCGTCGACGATCCGGAGCTCAGACCTGGACGGTCAGCAGCCGCTTGCCCGTCGCGGTCACTACTTCGAAGTGGTCGATCTCCTTCAGCGGCGTCGCGCTGCCGCCGTGCATGTAGAGCGGATCGGGCGAACCCGGCACTCCGTACCCGGCGGGAGGGACGGCCCAGCCGGTCATCACCCGCCGCTCGCCCGACCGGCCGACCGAGACCAGCTCGCACTGGAGCGGCCCTTTGACGCCGGCCAGCTTGAGCGCGGCGTGCGTGCCCCAGCCCTTGGACTCCACCACCAGGCCGCCGATGACGCCGTCCACGCCCTTGCCCTCGATGGGCCGCCCGTCGGCGTAGAACTGCTCGGCAGGGCCCATGTGGCCGGCGTGGCCGGAATGCTCCTGGGCGAGCTGGGCGGTGCTGCCGCCGCTGAGCTGCGTGCCGACGGTCAGCCCGCCGGCGACCAGCGTGACCGCGGCGGCCATCCCGATGACGAACGTCCCCCTGCGGGTCCGCCGGTCGGCGGCCCGCTTGCGGCGCACCAGGTCGATCGCGGGAGCGATCGGGGGGCCGCTGTCCGGGGGGAAACCCTCGTGCACGGGGCCGAGGCCGTCCAGCGCGCTGGCGACCCCCGCCAGGTCGGAGAGCTCGGCTCGGCAGCCGCCGCAGTGCAGGAGATGGGCCTCGAACGCCGCTCTGTCCTCCTCCTCGAGCAGGCCGAGCGCGTAGGCGCCCACGTCCGTGTGCTCGACTCTCGCTGTCACGCCGTCACCCCCCTCTCCTCCAGCGCGATCCGCAGCGCGCGCACGGCGTAGTACACGCGGGACTTCACGGTGCCCACCGGGATGTCGAGCGCCGCGGCGGCGTCGTTCACCGACCGGTCCCGCAGGATCGTCTCGTTGAGGATCTCGCGGTGGGCCGGTGACAGCGCCTTCAGCGCCTCCGACACGACCACCTGGTGCAGCAGCCCCTCCATCTCGTCGGGCACGGGCACGCTCTCCAGCGGCCCGTCGCCCGACTCCTTCGGGCGGGCGTCCTTGCGGCGCCGGTCGTCGATGACGATCCGCCTGGCGACCGTGGCGAGCCAGGGCATCAGCGAGACCGCGTCGGGATCGAGCCGCTCGGCGCTGCGCCAGGCCCGGATCATGGTCTCCTGCACCACGTCCTCCGCCCATTGCCGATCGCCCGCCGTCAGCCGGATCACGAAGCCCAGCAGGGGGCCGTGATACTCCCGGTAGAGCGCGGACACGGCCACCTCGTCGTCGGGCACCTCGTGCTCCGGTCGCACGCGCCTGATCCAGTGGCGTGCGCGCGGCTTGCCCTTCGCGGTGGCTCCGTCGGCCGAGGGCGGGGGGTACGTGCTCGTTCGCATGTGCTCCCCTTTCTCGTGTCCGTCGCGAGGAGGTACGGGGAGCCGGCCTGGCACGGTTCAACGAAACGCCAGACCAAAAAGGTTTGCGCGCGAGGGAGCGTGATGCGTAGAGTCGTGACCGGTCAAAACGATCGAGGAGGTGAGGACCATGCGGGTCGTTCTGTTCAGCGTTCCGTCAGTCCACCTCCGGGCGCTCGGCTGACGCCGCCCCGGCTCTTCTCTTCCTTCTCGATCAAAGGTTCTCACTCCAGTGTCTTTCTCTGACCTTTCCCTGCTCGGCTGGACCGGCTCGCGCGCCGCCGAGCTGCCCGACGACACCGTCCCGGCCCGTGTGGCCAGGGTCGACCGCGGCGCCGCCGAGGTGATCGCGGCCGACGGCCAGCACCACGTCCGCTACTCCGCGCCCGTGCGCCGGGCCTCGGCGGCCGACCCGGTCGCGCTGCCCTGCGTCGGCGACTGGGTGGCGCTCCGGCTGCTGCCCGAGGGCCGCTACGAGCTCGACGCGGTGCTGCCGCGCAGCACCGCCTTCGTCCGCGGCGGCGTGAGCCGCGACTCGGTCGGCGGCCTGTCCGGCGACGGCCAGGGCCAGGTGCTCGCCGCCAACGTGGACGTGGTCTTCGTGGCCGAGCCGTCCATGCACTCCACCGACTTCGCCGATCTCGGCCGCATCGAGCGGCTGGTCGCGCTCGCCTGGGAGTCCGGCGGCACGCCGGTCGTGCTCGTCACGAAGTCCGACCTGTTCGACGACGGCCTGGACGACCTGCTCGCCGACGTCCGCACGGCCGCGCCAGGCGTGGACGTGCACGCCGTCTCGTCGCTGCGCGGCGAGGGGGTGGAGCTGGTCGGCTCCTACCTCGGCGGCTCCCGTACGGCGGTGATCCTCGGCCCGTCCGGGGCCGGCAAGTCCACCCTGGTCAACGCGCTGGCTGGCGCGGACGTGATGGAGACCCAGCAGGTGCGCGCCGCCGACGGGCGCGGCAGGCACACCACCGTGCACCGGGAGCTGATCCCGCTGCGCGGCGGCGGCATCGTCATCGACACGCCGGGCATCCGCCGCATCGGCCTGTACGACATGAACCAGGGCGTCGACCTCGTCTTCTCCGACATCGAGGAGCTGGCCGAGCGGTGCAGGTTCGGCGACTGCGGGCACGACGGCGAGCCGGGCTGCGCGGTGCGGGCCGCCGTGGAGAGCGGCGAGCTGCCGGAGCGACGCCTGGAGAGCTGGCGCAAGCTGCAGCGGGAGGCGGCCTGGATGGCGTCGAGGACCGACGCGCGGCTGCGCAAGGAGCAGCAGAACAAGTGGAAGATCATCACGAAGGAGATGCGCCGCTCGGGCCGTAACCGGCCCTGACCCGGGGCTCCCGCCGCCCTTCCGGCCCGCGACCAGGGCCGGGAGGGCGAGGGACGGGCGCGGGTGGGTAGGCAGAAGGCATGGAGCTCTTCGCGGACCGGGCCGAGGCCGGCAGGCGCCTGGCCGAGCGGCTGCTGGATGCCCACGATCCCGTGCTGCTCGCGCTGCCGCGCGGCGGCGTGGCGGTGGCGGTGCCCGTCGCGCGCCGGCTCGGCGTGCCCCTGGACGTGCTCGTGACGAGGAAGATCGGCTATCCGCCGCAGCCCGAGCTGGGCGTCGGCGCCATCGCCGAGGGCGGTGAGCCGGTGTTCGACCGGACCTTGCTGCGCCGGCTCGGCATGACGGCCGACTCGGTCGCCGACGTGGTGGAGCGGGAGCGGCGCGAGCTGGCCCGCCGGGTGCGGGTCTACCGCGGCGACCGGCCGCTGCCCTCGCTCGCGGGCCGCGAGGTGATCGTCGTGGACGACGGCCTCGCCACCGGCGGCACGGCGCGGGCGGCGCTGCGGGCGGTGGCCGCGGCCGGGCCCGCGAAGGTGACGCTGGCGGTGCCGGTGGGGGCGCTCGGCACGGTGGAGTCGTTGCGGCGCGAGGCCGACGAGGTGGTGGCGCTGCTCACGCCGGTGGACTTCCGCGCGGTGGGCCAGTGGTACGAGCACTTCGAGCAGCTCACCGACGCCGACGTGCTGGACCTGCTGGGACAGCCGTGAGCCCGGCCGGGACCGGCCGCCCGCGTCAGTTGGCGAGCACGGCCCAGACGAGCTTGCGGCTGGTGCTGGTCGTGAGCCAGCCCCAGCCGGTGCAGAGGGCGTCGACCAGCCGCAGCCCCCGCCCGAACTCGGAGAACACGTCGGGCGACGCGGCCACGGGCACGGTGCGGCTGTGGTCGGTCACGACGCAGGCGAGCTCGGGGCCGTGGGTCAGCAGCCGGAGCTGGGCGGCGCCGCCGCCGTGCCGGATCGCGTTGGTCACCAGCTCGGAGACCACGAGCTGGCACTCGAAGGCGAGATCGCCGACGCCCCACGAGCCCAGCGTCCGGTCGACGAAGCGGCGGGCGGTGGAGACGCAGGCGGGCTCCAGTGCTGTCCGCTCGTGAAAGGGGAAGACGGCGTCGCACTCACCGGCGAGGCCGTCCACCAAGATGGAGAACAGCCAGCCAGGAGGCCGGGAACCGATGGCGGCTTGCGGCCGAGCGTCGAAAGTCGTCATTCTGGCCCCCGAAGCGCGGTCTGGTGATCCAATGCCCATCTTTACGGGGAGCGCTTACCAATGCAAGACTTTTCGTAGTTTACGGATGCGAATCGCATCTGCACGTGCAGATGATCTAGGAGCGGTACGGTGAGCGCAGAGAGCGCGGAGGGGAAGCTTCTCAGCTATGCGCCGGGGAGCCCGACGGTGCTGCGGATCCTGCTCGGAACCCAGCTCCGCAGGCTTCGTACGGACAAGGGTATCTCGCGGGAGGACGCCGGATACTCGATTCGCGCGTCTCACGCGAAGATCAGCCGG
Source organism: Nonomuraea coxensis DSM 45129 (assembly GCF_019397265.1). Lineage (NCBI taxonomy): Bacteria > Bacillati > Actinomycetota > Actinomycetes > Streptosporangiales > Streptosporangiaceae > Nonomuraea > Nonomuraea coxensis. Next base: position 6,364,493 of record NZ_CP068985.1, on the reverse strand, counting down.
CTGGAGCTCGGCCAGGTGAGCTTCAAGCAACGCGACGTGGCCGACCTGCTGACCCTGTACGGGGTCACCGACCCCGGCGAGCGCCAGCAGCTCCTCGACCTCGCCAAGCAGGCCAACGCCCCGGGCTGGTGGCACAAGTACGGCGACGTGCTGCCCGCCTGGTTCGAGGTCTACATCGGCCTGGAAGGGGCCGCGTCGAGCATCCGCACCTACGAGAACCAGTTCGTCCCCGGCCTGCTGCAGACCGCCGGCTACGCGCGGGCGGTCATCGAGCTGGCCCACGAGAAGGCGACGAGGGCCGAGCTGGACCGCCGGGTCGCCCTGCGCACCACCCGTCAGCGGCGGCTGGAGAGCGGCCTGACCCTGTGGGCGGTCATCGACGAGGCGGTGGTGCGGCGCACGCTCGGCGGTCCCGACACCATGCGCGCCCAGATCGCCCACCTGCTGGACGTCACGGCCGAGCGCAACATCACCGTCCAGGTCATGCCGTTCGACCGGGGCGGGCACGCCGCGGCGGGCGGGCCGTTCAGCATCCTGCGCTTCCCGGAGCGCGAGCTGCCCGACGTGGTCTACATGGAGCAGCTCACCAGCGCCCTCTACCTGGACAAGCCGGCAGACTCCGACCACTACATGGAGGTCATGGACCGGCTCAGCGTCCAGGCGGAGACGCCGAAGGAGACCCGCCGGTTCCTGGAGCGCCTTATTGCGTGAAGGTGACCTGCTGATATCCCTGTGATCCACTCCATATCGGGATTTTTGGTCGTCCTGTATATGGAGTTCATCGTGCTGCCGTATTGTCTCCTCGCAACACGCGGATGCACGTGCATCCGTAAGATCGCGAGGAGCTGCCCCCATGCACGAGTTCCGGAACGGAACCCCCGCCGGCCGCCTTCCCGTCGTCTGGCGCAAGAGCAGGCGGAGCAATCCCAACGGCAACTGCGTCGAGGTGGCGACCCTGCCCAACGGGGAGATCGCCATGCGCAACTCACGCTTTCCCGAGGGGCCGGCGCTGGTCTACACCCCCGCCGAGATCGCCGCGTTCGTCCTCGGGGCCAAGGACGGGGAGTTCGACGACCTCATCGTGTGAGGTCGCGGCCGGCCTCCGATCCTGAGGCGCCGTTTCAGTCCCGGGGCGCGCTGTACCAGCGCCACTCCGTGAGGCGCGGGCGCCCCGGGAGCTCGGCGCGTCCCGTCGCCCACAGCAGCGCCGGCCACGGCTCGACGTCCCCGGGGGCGTCGGGGAAGAGCCGGTCCAGCACCCGCGCGCACACGTCCGCGGGTGGTTCCCACGTCAGGCCCAGGCCCTCGGCCAGGTCGTACGTGTGCACGAGCGTCTCCACGAGCCCCATCGCGGCGAAGCCCTCGGGGTCGGCGTCGCCGAACCCGTGATGGGCGAGCACGTCCGGCGGCGCGGTGCGCACCATCGCGGCCAGCAGCGCGCCGCACGCCTCCACCACCTGCAGCAGCCCTTCCGGCCCCGCCTCCGGCCGGGTGCGGATGGTCTCCACGGGAGCGCCCTCCCTGCGGACGCTCACCGCGAAGGGGACATAGTCCGTCAAGGGCGGGCGGCGCGGGCCGAGCTGCGCCGCGTAGGCGAACAGGTCGTCGGCCAGATGGTCGGCGGTCTCGCGGCACGTCCACTCCAGCGAACCCGCCCTGCCCTCCCACGCGCCCGCGGGCGCGCCGGCGAGCAGATCGACGGCGAGATGCACGACCCGCAGCAGGTCGTCGGCCGTCACAGGAACCCGCGCAGAACGTGTCATGCCGGGAACTGTAACGCGCGCGGCCGGTGACCCCCGATCAGGGGTCACCGGCCGCATGTTCCCGCGTCCGAAGACGACGGAACCCGAGCGCGCGACGGCCCCTCGTGCGGGCCTGCGGGCGTCGGGTTCCTCGTGGTTCGTGTGCGCCTGATCAGGCAGTTGCCCCGACCGGGTTCGCCAGAGCCTGGTCGTGGGGCGCCAGGCTCCGGTTCATCGGGACAACTGCGTGATCACGCGATGATGGCGTTGCTGCGTTGCTGCGGGGTGTGGGTTCAGGCCGCGGAGATGCCGGCGCTGGCCGCGCGGCGCATGCGACGGCGACGCTCGCTGGCGCGCTCGTCCTCGTTGAGACCGCCCCACGTGCCGTACTTCTCCGGCCGGGACAGCGCGTAGTCAAGGCACTCGTTGCGGACGGGGCACTGGGCGCAGATCGCCTTGGCCTTCCGCTCACGTACGTCACGCTCGGGCTGCCGCTCCCCGTCGGGGCCGAAGAAGAGCACGAGGTCCTCACCCCGGCACGCGGCATCATCCTGCCAACCCCAGCTGGGGCGCGGGCGGGCGAGCTGCCGACGTACCTGAGACATGAGAAAACCACCTTCGTGAGAGGTATTTCGGTAATTGAGCCGCATTGGACGCTTTTGGCGTCACTGTTCCAACGCAAGGAGGAGCCGTGATGTTCCCTGTTCAGGCGAGGGCGGGCGTGGCGTACCGCACAGGCGTGAGCCTGTCCAGCGAAACCAGCCGGTAGGTCGAGATCGTCTCGGCGCAAGCCGTACCACACGGCGTGGTGAACGCCGATGGCTCGATCACGACCTGGAACCGGACGTCGCCGCGCCGCTTCGTGCGCACCCGCACGATGGCTTCGGTGACGTCGCCGTCCGTCCTGGAGGATTCCACGGCCACCGCGCCGACGGAGCACTCTCCCGTATGGGCTCGGGCGAAGTGCTCCACGGCTTGCAATGGCTCAGGGATGCCTGCGCGTCCCCGGTAGCGGTCGAGGATGACCTCGCCCGACCGGTACGCGTTAGCCGCTGCCAGTGCAGCAGCCTGAGACATGCTGCCGTAGAAAATTCCGTGTGGCAAGCACACGAGGTTGGCGGCGTAGCGATCGCCGCCAACGTGTGACGTTTCCCATACTCTGTCCGGCAACTTTTCGGCCAGGGACCGAGCGAGGGGTAGTCCAATGCGGGCGCAGCACACATTGCGCTTGGCGTGCGTGCAGACCAGAAATACCGGCTCGTCTTCCAGTATGCAGGACTCGGGGACCACTCCGGCCACCAGCGCGTCCAGGTCAAGATCTTCGGGACCTGCGACGACGCCGCCGGCGAGCCAGGGACGCTCCCCTGCCGCGTACGCGAGTAGCACACGGATGCCCTGCTCCCGCGGGCGGGTCCGGCGTCCTGGACGGCGGATCAGCTGGGGCCTGATACCGCGTGCGAGCGCCCGGCGGACCAGTTCTGAGATTTCTTCAGGAAGTTCGAAGCTTTCCAGGTGGGAGGGCCAGGGGCCGGGATACTCGACGAGCAGCCACAGCCGGGCGCCCACGGTGGCGCTGGCAAGAGTGGGCACCTCCCCGCGGTGGCACCCGAGCGGATGGTGACAGCCCTTCGCCAACGCCGGTCCTCCCTCATTCGCCTTTGAATTAGGTAAGACTAACCTAACGGATAGGCGGGGATCAGAGGTGGGTGATTCGCGCCAGCACGTCACGTGTCGCGGGCAGAGCGCGCTCCCTGTCCTCTTTGACCAGGCCGATCCTGGTCCGCCGGTCCAGCAGGTCGCTCTCGTCGAGCGCGCCCTCGTGCCGGACGGACCACAGGAGCTCGCCCACGGTGATGCCGAGGCCGACCTCCTCCGGATGCGCCCGCACGAGGTCGTGGACGGCGGCCGCCTCGCCGCCGTAGCGCTCGGTCAGCCGGGCGGGGACGCCGTCCGCCGCGCGGGGCTCCGCCCCCACGAGCGGGATACGCCGGGTGTTGCTCGGTCCTGCCCGCAAGTTTCCGCACGAAACCGCACGATCAACCGCGTCCTCCGCCATGCGGCGGTATGTGGTGAGTTTTCCGCCGACGATGGTGACCAGGCCGCCTTCCGACAGCACCGCGTGCCGCCGGGACAGGTCGGCCGTGCGCCCGCCGTCCTCGCTCCCGTCGGCCGCCAGGAGCGGCCTCAGGCCCGCGTACGCGCCCGCGACCGCCTCTCTGGTCACCCGGGTCCCGAGAACCTCGTTCAGCACCTCCAGGAGCGCTGTGACGTCCTCCTCGGGGGCCTCGGGGACGTCGGGCACCGGACCGTCCACCGGCTCGTCGGTGAGGCCGACGTACACGCGGCCGCCGGGCTGGGGGAGAACCAGGGCGAACCGGCTGGTCTCGCCGGGAAGAGGCAGGTGCACGCCGGCGATCAGGCCGGGCAGCGTCCCCGGCCGCAGCACGAGGTGCGTGCCACGGGACGGGCGCAGCCGCACGCCGGGATCCAGGGTCCCGGCCCAGACGCCCGTGGCGTTGATCACCGTACGGGCGCGGATCTCGAACTCCTCGCCGGTCAGCTCGTCGCGCACGGCGGCGGTCGTCCAGCCGCCCGAGGAGGTGAGGCGCAGGGCGCGGCAGCGGGTCAGGACGCGGGCCCCGCGCGCGGCGGCGGTCCTGGCGATCGCCACCACCAGGCGGGCGTCGTCGACCAGCCGGCCGTCCCAGGACAGCAGCGCGCCCCGAAGGCTGCCCGCGGGGGCGACCGGGAGGAGCGTGCGCGCCCGCGCGGCGTCCAGCCGGGACGGGCCGGGCAGCAGGCGGCGCGGGGTGCGGGCGGCGGCACGGAGCGCGTCGCCGAGCCGGTAGCCGGTCATCACCAGCGCGGCCTGCCGCCGGGAGACGGCGGGGGTCAGCGGCAGCGCGTACGGGTGCGCCCTGACCAGGTGAGGAGCCGTCCTGCGCAGCAGGACGCCGCGCTCGACGGCGCTCTCGTGCGCCACGCCCACCTGGCCCTTCGCCAGGTAGCGCAGCCCGCCGTGGATCAGCTTGGAGCTCCACCGCGAGGTGCCGAACGCCAGGTCGTGCGCGTCGATCGCGGCCACGCGCAGGCCGCGCGCGGCGGCGTCCAGCGCGGCCCCGGCGCCGGTCGCGCCGAGCCCGACCACCAGCACGTCGAGCCGTTCCCCGGCGACCTCGCGCAGCTCACGGGCGCGGCGGGCGGCGTTGAGCGAACTGTCCAAGATAGACCTCCAGCAGGGCGGCGAGCTCGGCGTCGAGCTCGTCCAGGGTGACGGGGCCGAGCATGGTGGGCGCGGACAGCAGGAACGACTGCGCCACCAGCAGCACGGCCCTGGCCCTCGCCGGGTCGCCGACGGCGGGCTCCAGCAGCTCCAGCACGGCCTCGTGGGTGGCGCCGCGCCGGTCGAGCAGGTAGGGGAGGAGCAGGTCGGGGTCCGCCTCGACGATCTTGCGCCAGAGCGGGTGGGCGCGCAGGGTCCGTACGCCCTCGACGACCGCCGGGACCGGGTCGCCGAGGTCGAGCCCGGACAGCACCCGCACCCACTCCCGCGTCATGAGGTCGGCGACCAGGGTGCGCACGTCGGGCCAGCGGCGGTAGAGCGTCATCCGGGACACGCCCGCCCGCCGCGCGACGTCCGTGAGCGTCGTCCTGCGGACGCCGTAGGCCAGCACGCAGTCGCGGGCCGCGTCCAGAACGACGTCATTGTGACGAATAGCCGTCATATGTCACAGTGTACGCATGACCCGAGAACCGATGCTGTGGTGCGGCTGGGGCGATCCCGCCAAGGCCCGGGAGCTGCCCGAACAGGTACGCGGGCTGCTGCGCGACCTCCTGGGCGTGCGGGCCCCCGACGCGCCCGCCGCCGCCCTGGAGTCGGTCCGGCTGCCGCCGGTCGCCCTCACCCCGGCCCGTCTGGAGGCGCTGGCCGGGGTCGTGGGGGCGGAGCACGTACGGACCGGGCACGAGGAGCGGGTCCGCCACACGCGCGGCAAGTCCACGCCCGACCTGCTGCGCATCCGCGCCGGCGACGGCTCCGACGCGCCCGACGCCGTCGTGCTGCCCGGCTCGCACGAGGAGGTCGCCGCCCTGCTCGCCCTCTGCGCGCGCGAGCGCGTCGCGGTCGTGCCCTTCGGCGGCGGCACCTCGGTGGTGGGCGGGCTCGCCGCGAGCGCCCGCGACGGCTTCGCCGGCGTGATCGCGCTCGACCTGGCGAGGCTCGACCGGCTGCGCTCGGTGGACGCCGAGTCGATGACCGCCGTGTTCGAGCCCGGCGTGCGCGCCCCCGACGCCGAGCGGCTGCTCGCCGCGCACGGGCTGACCCTCGGGCACTTCCCCCAGTCCTTCGAGTACGCCACGCTCGGCGGCTTCGCCGCGGCCCGCTCCAGCGGCCAGGCGTCGGCCGGCTACGGCCGCTTCGACGACATGGTGGTCGGGCTCACCCTGGCCACGCCCTCCGGGACCCTCGAACTCGGCCGCGCGCCGAAGTCGGCGGCCGGCCCCGACCTGCGCCAGCTCGTGCTCGGCTCGGAAGGCGCCTTCGGCGTCATCACCGCGCTGCGGCTGCGTGTGCGCAGGGCCCCGGCCGAGCGGGTCTACGAGGGATGGCGCTTCCCGTCGTGGACGGCCGGGTCGGCGGCCGTGCGCGCGCTCGCCCAGGACGGCCCGACGCCCACGGTGCTGCGGCTGTCGGACGAGACCGAGACGATGATCGGGCTGGCGAAGCCGGACGCGATCGGCTCCGGCGGCTCCGGCGGCTGCCTGCTGGTGGCGGGCTACGAGGGGGCGTCGGTGTCGGCGCGGCGCGAGGCGGCCGCGGCCGTGCTGGCGCGGCTCGGCGGCGAGCCGCTGGGGGAGGAGCCGGGGCGGGCGTGGGAGCACGGGCGCTTCTCGGCGCCGTACCTGCGGGACTCGCTGCTCGCGGCCGGGGCCACGGTCGAGACGCTGGAGACCGCCGGGTTCTGGGCGGACCTGCCCCGGCTCTACGACGCGGTCCGGCTCGCCCTGCTCGGCGCGCTCGGCTCCCCGCTGGTGATGTGCCACATCTCGCACGTGTACGAGACCGGCGCCTCCCTCTACTTCACCGTCGTCACTCCCCAGGACGGCGACCCGGTGGCGCAGTGGGAGCGGGCCAAGACCGAGGTGAACGCGGCCATCGTGGCGGCCGGCGGCACGATCTCCCACCACCACGGGGTCGGCCGCGACCACCGCGACGCCTACGCCGCCGAGATCGGGCCGCTGGGCGTCGCCGTGCTCCAGGCGGTCAAGTCCCGCCTCGACCCCGCGGGGATACTCAACCCCGGCGCGCTGGTCGCCGGGCCCTAGTCCGGCGGCCGGTTGGCCCGGTCGGCCTCCTCCAGGGTGGCGGCGGCCTCGCTGAAGCGGCCGAGCGCCTCCTGGACGCTCGCCAGGTGGCGCAGCGCCTGGACCAGCGGGGCGCCGCCGCGTTCGCGGGTGAGCGCCACCGCCTCCTGGGCGAGAGGGAGGGCCTCGACGGTCTGGCGCCGGTCGAGCAGCATCAGGGCCGTCGTCCAGAGGCAGCGGGCGAGCAGGGTGTCGTGCTCGCCGGGGGACCTGCGGCGGAGGACCCTGCACTTGGCGATCGCCTCGCTCATGACGTTCAGGGCCGCTCTGCCCCACTTGGGGCGGGTGGCGGCGAGGGCGATCAGGCCCTCGATCTCGGCCGTCTCCGCGGTCCCCTTCCGGGTCGCGTCATCCGGGCCGTTACGCGTCATGGGAGCCTCCCTCGGCGGTCCCAACCGCTTGCTTGGGCCGTGAGGGTACACCATCGGGAACCTTCTGTGTTCTTCACGGCACGGAGCGTCCATGATGCGTGAAAGGTAGATGGAGGTAAAGATGTGGCCATGGAGGAAGCGGCGGCCGAGCGTGGGAAAAGGCTCTCTTCTCGGGAGTCGGAGGAAGGAGCGGGATGGGCCTGCTCACACATGGGGACATTCGCGGCACTGAGGCCGGATGAGCGGGGCTTCACCTGGCTCAACGCGAGCACGTTGTGGCGTTCGCGCAACGAGATCCTGGCGGGGCTGTTCGGGGATCCGTCCGGCGAGGTGCGGGCGCGGTGGGTGGCCGGCCAGGAATCCCGGGGGGTCGATCCGGAATTCCGCATCAAGCCGCCCGTAAAGGGAAATTTCAGTTTCCTGTTATTGGGGGACACCGGCGAGGGCGACGCCTCCCAGTACGCCGTCGTCCCCCCGATGCTGAAAGCAGGCGCGGGCACCGCTTTCGCGGTCATCGCCAGCGACGTCATTTATCCGACCGGATCCGGCGACGAGTACGGCCCCAAATTCTTCCGCCCGTACAAGGACTACGACGCCCCCATCTACGCGATCCCCGGCAACCACGACTGGTACGACGGCCTCGGCGGCTTCATGCGCGTCTTCTGCGACGCGCCGCCGCTCAAGCCCAAGCCGGACCGCGGCCTGCGCGGGCTGCTCTGGCGCCGGCCTGAGACCATCGACGAGGCCCTGCTCAAGGAGGCCCGCGCGCTGCGCGGCAGGCCGTCGCAGCAGGGGACGCAGCCGGGGCCGTACTGGGTGGTCGAGACCGACAGCCTGCTCGTCGTCGGCGTGGACACCGGCATCAGGAACGTCATCGACGAGGGCCAGGCCGCCTGGCTGCGCCGGGTCTCGCTCGACCCGCGGCCCAAGATCCTGGTGACCGGCAAGCCGATCTACGTGAACAACACGTACAAGCCGTCCGCGCTGGCGGGCGGCGGCACGATCGACGACATCGTGCGCGACCCGGCGCACCGCTACGTCGCGGCCATCGGCGGCGACGTGCACAACTACCAGCGCTACCCGGTCCGGGTGGGCGACCGGGTCATCCAGTACGTCGTCTCCGGCGGGGGCGGCGCGTTCATGCACGCCACGCACACGATCGACCGGGTCGACGTGGCCGGCGTGGCCGAAGACGACTTCAAGTGCTATCCGTTGCGCGGCGACTCGCTGTCGTACTACAGCCACCTCTACGCCCGCAGGCTCCGCATGAGGTGGCTCTACCTGCGGCCGAGGGAGGCCGTGTGCATCATGTCGCAGCGCATCAGGAACGAGCCGGTGCGCACGCCCGAGGGGCCGGTCGAGATCACCGCCAGGATGCGGTGGGCGGCCCGGCTGCTCGGCTCCTGGCCGTGGCCGGTGCGGCTGCCCGTGGGCAAGGCCAACCACCGCTTCCTGTCGGAGCTGTCCGACTGGGACGAGCCGCCGTTCTTCAAGCACTTCCTGCACGCCTCGGTGACGCCGGAGGAGCTGACGCTGCGGTGCTTCGCCGTCACCGGCTGCCTGGCCCAGGAGCGGGAGCCGCCCGTCGAGGACGAGGTGCGCATCAGTCTGTCGTAGCCGTTTGGCACCCTTGGTCACGTGTACGTGGTGGTCGCCGGAGAGACGGTGCTCCCGGTCGGGGGCGAGGTGAGCCGTCCCGCCGACCTGGCCGCGGCCGTGCGGGAGATCGAGGCGGCCGAGCGGCCCCGGTGGGTCTGGGCCGACGCCCGCGAGACCTACCCGGCGCTGCTGGAGGCCGGCGCGCGGGTCGGCCGCTGCCACGACCTCGCGCTCACCGAGGGCCTGCTGCTCGCCCATGAGGGCCGCCACGGCGAGAGCCGCACGGCCAGGGCCGCCCACGCGCGGCTGCGCGGGCTGCCCGTGCCGGAGGAGACGGCGAGCGCGCCGGGCACGCTGTTCGCGCCCGAGCCGATGCCGGGGGAGGCCGTGGCCGAGGTGCTGGCCGACCAGCTCCGGCGCGTCGCGGCGCTGCCCGAGCCCGGCAGGTTCCGGCTGCTGGTGGCCGCCGAGTCCGCGGGGGCGCTGGTCGCCGCCGAGATGACGCACGAGGGCATGCCCTGGCGCAGGGACCTGCACGACGAGCTGCTGACCGGCCTGCTCGGGCCGCGGCCCGTGCACGGCATGCGCCCGGCCAGGCTGCAGGCGCTGGCCGACGAGGTGGCCGCGGCGTTCGGCCGCCCGGTCAACCCCGACTCGGTGCGCCAGCTCGTCAAGGCGTTCAAGGACGCGGGGGTCGAGCTCAAGAGCACCCGGTCGTGGGAGCTCAAGCGGGTCGAGCATCCGGCCGTGGCGCCGCTGCTGGCCTACAAGGAGCTGGCCCGGCTGTTCAGCGCGCACGGCTGGGCGTGGGCCGACCAGTGGGTGCGGGGCGGGCGGTTCCGCCCCGAGTACGTGGTGGGAGGCGTGGTGTCCGGGCGCTGGGCCACCAGCGGCGGCGGCGCGCTGCAGATCCCCAAGGTCATGCGCCGCGCGGTGATGGCCGACGAGGGATGGACGCTGGTCGTGGCCGACGCCGCCCAGCTCGAACCACGGGTGCTCGCCGCCATGGCCGGTGACGTCGGGCTGGCGAGGGCCGCGGGCGAGATCGACCTCTACTCGGCGCTCGCCAGGTCCTTCGGCGGGCAGCGTGAGCACGCGAAGATCGCCATGCTGTCGGCCATGTACGGCGGCACCAGCGGCGACGCCTCCAAGCTGCTGGCCGTGATGCGGCAGCGCTTCCCCGAGGCGTACCGGTTCGTGGAGGACGCCGCCAAGGCGGGCGAGGAGGGGCGGCTGGTGCGCTCGTGGCTGGGCCGCACCAGCCCGCCGCCGTCGGCGCGCTGGCGCGAGCTCGTGTCGGGGCCCGAGGGCGGGCGCGCGGCCCGCGACCGGGGCCGCTTCACCCGCAACTTCGTGGTGCAGGGCACGGCGGCGGAGTGGGCGCTCGCGCTGCTGGCGGTGCTGCGCGGGCTGCTGCCCGAGCCGGCCAGGCTGGTGTTCTTCCAGCACGACGAGGTGATGGTGCACTGCCCGCACGAGCAGGCAGGAGAGGTGGTCGCGGCGGTGCAGAAGGCCGCCGCCGAGGCCACCCGCCTGCTGTTCGGCGACACCCCGGTCCGTTTCCCGATGGAGGCGGTGGCCGTCACCTGTTACGGCGAGGCCAAGTGAGCCGGTCGCGTCACGGGCGGGAGCGCACCACGAGGAGCCAGAGCCCGGCGAGGGCGACCATGATGCCGACGACCAGGCCCAGGACGCCGTAGGACAGCACGCCGACGATCGCGCCGGCGACGATCGTGCCGGTGGCGCCGCAGACGTTCATGATCAGGTCGGAGAGTCCCTGGACGGAGGGCCGGCGCTCGATCGGCACCGACTCGGTGACCAGCGCCGAGCCGGCGACGAGCCCGCACGACCAGCCGAGGCCGAGCAGGAACAACGCCACCGTCACCTGGGTCACCCCGTGCCCGGCGGTGCCGGCGAGCGTGGCGGCGATCAGCAGCAGCGCCGTGCCGAGCAGCAGCACGGGCATCTTGCCCGCCTTGTCCGCGAGCCAGCCGACGAGCGGCGAGAGCATGTACATCCCGGCGATGTGCAGGCTGACCACGAGGCCGATCACCTCCAGGGTGGAGCCGTCGTGGTGGAGCTTGACCGGCGTCATCGACATGACCGACACCATGGCCGTGTGGCTCACCGCGATCATGACCAGGGCGCGGCGGGCCGCCGGGGTGGTGCGCAGGGTGTCCCAGGCGGTGCGGATCGTCCGCTTCCCCGCCTGTCCGTCCTCGGCCGTGCCGTCGAGGCGGCGGGCCAGCCGGAGCGGGTCGGGGCGGAGCAGGGCCAGGATGATGACCATCGCCACGGCGAAGGCGAGCGCCGCGAACGCGAACGGGCCCGCCTTGTCCACCAGCCCCAGCCGGATGCCGATCCGGTCGGTGGGCTCGGCCAGGTTGGGCCCGGCGACGGAGCCGATGGTCGAGGCCCAGACGACCAGCGACAGGTGCCGGGCCGAGCGGCCCTTCGGCGACAGGTCGGTGGCCGAGTAGCGCGCGGCCAGGCCGCCCGCGCTGCCGCCGCCGACCAGCACCAGCCCGACGAGGAGCAGCGGCCAGGTGCGCAGGCTGATGGCGGTCACCGAGATCGCGCAGCCGGTGAGGGCGGCCACGTACGCGAGGGTGAGCCCCGCGCGGCGCCCGCCCCTGCCGGAGGCCTTGGCCGTGGGCAGGGCCAGCAGCGCCGCGCCGAGCGTGGTCGCGGTCCCCGCGAAGCCGCTGATGACCGTGGACCCCGACAGCTCGTCCACCACGACCGAGCTGAGCGCCAGCCCGACCGCGACCCCCACGCCGCCCATGATCTGGGCCGCCGACAACACGCCCAAGGTGCGCCGTTGGATGCTCCGGACCCGGTCAGGCGGGGATTCGGCGGGTCTGGTGGGGGCGCTGGTCACCTGTGAAGTCTCGCATGTACCCCAACAACACCCCAAAGGGGGACAGCAACCCTTTTCCGGCTGGGAAGAACTTTTCTTGCAATATTTCAGAGAACGGTGATCGAATCGCCCACCGTGATCGTTCCGGTCGTGTCCGGGATCAGGTTGATGCCGAACCAGACCTTGCCGTCCCACTTGCGGTGCCGGGACAGCGTACGGATCGGCTCCTTGCCCTTCGCGTACGTCTCCGGGTCGATCGTGGTGAGCACGCAGCGGTCGCAGCCCTTGGTGACCCGGAAGGCCACGCCGCCGATCGTGAGCCGCTTCCACTCGTCCTCGGCGAAGGCCGTCGCGCCGTCCACGACCACGCTCGGCCGGAACCGGCGCATGGACAGAGGCGCGGGCGGCTCCTCGCCGCGCTCCCGCGCGCCCTCCGCGACCCACTCGTCGAGCCTGGCCAGCGAGGCGGTCGTGGTGAGCAGCAGCGGGGCGCCGTCGGCCAGGCTCACGCTGTCTCCCGGCCTCCCGTGGGGAGGGTCGATGCGGCGGCGGGTGGGGTCGTCGAGCCACTTCAGCCGGACCGGCCGCCCGGCCAGCTCCGACAGCCAGCGCGCGGCCTCCTCGCCGCAGTCGGTCAGGTCCACCGGCGTGCCCCACACGTCCACCGTGGACAGCGGGCCGTCGGGGACCACGGGGAGCGGGCCGGCGTGCGGCCCTGTCAGGGTGAGCCGGTCGCCGTCGAGCCGGGGCACGCAGGACAGCAGCCGGGGTTCGTCGCGCGCGGTGAGGATGGCGCCGCGCTCGTCGGTGATCAGGTGGCGGCGGTCGCCCGCCAGGCCCCAGGGCTGCACCTCGGCCTCGGTGAGGTCGTGCCCGGCGGTCGACTTGATGGGGTATCGGTGGATGCTGGCCAGCCTCATAGCGCTGACCGTACAGCACGGGCCCCGGCCGGGTCCTGGGCCGCGGGAGCCTCACCGTGGCGCAGGCGCGCCGACAGCGCGACCGCGGCGAGGGCCGCGAGGCCGAGCGCCGCGCCGAGCCACGAGACCGACGGGTAGCCGAGGCCCGCGTCGATGACCAGACCGCCCAGCCAGGGGCCCACGGTGATGCCGGCGTTGAAGGCGGCGACGTTGCCCGCGGCGGCGAGCGTCGGCGCGCCTTCCGCCAGCGCGAAGGCGCGGGTGTTGAGCGCCGGGTTGGTGGCGAAGCCGAACGCGCCGAGCAGGACCACCAGCACGACGGCGAGCACCGGGACCGGGGCGGCGAGGGCCAGCGCCGCCGAGATGACGACCACGCCCGCGACGCCGAGGAACAGGGTCGGGAACGGCCGGGCGTCGGCGGTCCTGCCGCCGGCCGTGATGCCGGCCAGCGCCCCGATGCCGTAGCCGGCCAGCACGGCGGGCACCCAGGCCGGGGCCAGGCCGGTGGTGACGGTGAGCAGGGCGCTCAGGTAGCTGAAGGTGGCCAGCAGCGCGGCGGTGGCGAGCGCGGTGGTGCCGTAGGCGAGCCAGAGGCGGGGGTTGACCAGCGCGCGCAGCTCCGCCCCGACCCGCGGCGCCGAGCCCCCGCGAGCGCCGCCGCCGGGGATGGTCGCGAGCACGCCCGCGCCGGCGAGCAGGGTCATCGCGGCCACCGCCCAGAACGCCGCCCGCCAGCCGAGGTGCTGCCCGAGCACGGTGCCGAGGGACAGCCCGAGCACGGTCGCGACGGTCAGCCCGCCCGCGAGGACGCTCATCGCCCGGCCGCGGGCGCCGGCGGGCACGAGCCCGATGACGGTGCCGGCCGCGACGGCCCAGAACCCGGCGTACACGAACGCGCCGGCGACCCTGGTGACGAAGAGCGTGGTGTAGTCGCTGGTCAGCGCGCCGACCACGTGGGACAGCGCGAAGATCACCAGGAACGTCAGCAACGCCGTGCGCCGGGGCCATCGCAGCGTCACCACGGCCAGTACCGGAGCGCCCACCAGCATCCCCATCGCGAACGCCGAGATCAGCAGCCCCGCCCGCGGCACGGACACCCCGAGGTCGGCGGCCAGCTCGGGCAGCAGCCCGGCCAGCATCAGCTCCGAGGTGCCCTGCGCGAAGATCGACAGGCCCAGTACGTAAACCGCCAGGGGCACGGCGGCCTCCCTTGTTTTGGATCGGTCAGTTCAAAATCGGGGCACGAGAAGATCAGAGGACGTCCAGCGCGGTTCGCGCGACGGACTCGAGCGTCGCCCGGTCGGCCCCGCCGCGCGCCAGCACCCGCAGCCCGGAGACGGCGGCGGTCACGAACCGGGCGAGCGCGAGCGGCTCCTTGTCCGGCGCGAGCTCGCCCCGCGCCCTGGCGTCCTCGAACGCCGCGCGCATGATCCGCACCCGCAGCTCGTTGTCCCGCCGCAGCATCCCGGCGACCTCCGGGTCGCGCGGGGCCAGCTCGATCATCGTGTTGACCACCAGGCAGCCGTCCGGGTCGTCGGGATCGGGCGGGGCGACCGCCCAGCCCAGCACGGTGGCGACCTTCTCCCTGATCGGCCGCTCGCCGTCCATCAGCTCGGCCAGCGCGGCGTCGCGCTGGTCCATGTAGCGGCGCAGCGCCCTGCGGAACAGGTCGTGCTTGCCGGCGAAGGTGTTGTAGACGCTGCTGCGCCCGAGCCCGGTGGCCGCGCAGAGGTCCTGCGTCGAGGTGGCCTCGTAACCTGCCCGCCAGAACGCGCGCATCGCCGCCTCGACCGCGGAATCCTCGTCGAACGTCCTCGGTCGCGCCATGACGGCCACGCTAGCACGTTCTGGAACGATCAGTGCAAAACGGGTCAGGTGGTCTTCCTGAACGTGTCCAGGAACACCTTGCGCATGTCGGCCTGCTCGTCCCACTTCAGCTCGGGCACGTCGAAGGTGATCGTGAACGCGGTGGCGTCGTCGAGGGTGACGTACCGGGTCAGCGCGTGCATCGGGACGCCGGCGGCGGTCGTGTACGTGTACTCCCAGTCGGCCGCCTTCCAGCCCCGGTAGTTCACGGCCTGGAGCTGCACCTGGATGTAGCTCTCCCGCCCGCCCTCGGACTCACGGTGGCTCAGCTCCGCCAGGCCGCCGTCGTCCTCCGGGGTGGCGTCCTCGACCACCGCGCGCAGCCCGGAGTCCTTCGGCCCGGCGAACGTGGCCAGGCCGCCCGCCGCCGTCAGCTTCCAGTTCTCGGGCACCGCGACGGTGAACCCGGCCGAGGTCTGCTCCCGGTAGCCGTCGGGCGCCGCCGACGGCTCGCTCTGCAGGGTGCGGGCGGTGGCCGTGGCGGCCGGCGGTCCGGCCGCCGGCGTGGGGGAGCCGCCGCTCGACAGGCCGAGGACGGCCGCGACGATGGCGCCGCCGACCAGCACCAGGGACCCGGCGATGGTGAGCGGGGTCGGCCGGCCGTCGCGCATCCACAGGCCGTCGTCGTCCTCGGCCCTGCGCCGGCTCCTGCCCGTGCGCGGCGCGGCCGCGGGCAGCCGGGTCAGGCGGCCGGGGCGGAGGTCGTCGGTCAGGCCGCGGGAGTGCTCGCGCAGGTCGTCGGGGGAGGCCAGCGGCCACGGGGTGTCCGCGGGGCCGGCGGAGCGGCTGTCCGTGGTCAGCGGCAGGATCGGGCGCGGATGCGGGCCTGGCCCGTCGATCAGGTCGTCGTCCGGGTCCGCGTCCAGGCCGGGCCCGAGGTCGCGGGCCGGGACGCGGGGACCGGTGCCCCCGGCGAACGGCCGGCCGGGCCCGCCGGGATCGCCGAAGCCCTGCGGGCGCGGGAGCTGGTCGGTGCGGTGGCTGCCGGACGGCGTGGACAGCCCGTCGTACGGCATCGCGTGCCCGCCCGACGGGCTGGTGAGCGGGTCGTACGGGACCCGGACCGGCCCCGAGGGCGTCTCCACGATCCGCGAGGGCATCGGCCCCGACGGCGTGTCCAGCGGCGGCAGCAGGTCGGCGGGCACCGGCTCCGCCGGGCTCGGCAGCGGCTCGGGCGCCCGCGGCCGGACCGAGCCGTGCGCCCGCAGCACCGCCTCCAGCATCTCGACGACCTGCGGGGCGGTCAGCCGCTCCGCGGGGTTCTTGCGCAGCAGGCCCTCGATCACCGGCAGGAGCGAGCCGGCGCGCTGCGGCGTGATCGGGGCCTGCGTGAGCACCTGGCCGAGCACCGCGACCGGGTCGGGCCCCTCGTACGGCGGCCGCCCCTCGACGGCGGCGTACAACGTCGCGCCGAACGACCACAGGTCGGCCGCCTGCGTGATCGCCCGCCCCGACAGCCGCTCCGGCGGGATGTACGCGGGCGACCCCATGAGCAGCCCGGTCTGGGTGATCGTCACGTCGCCCTCGATCGCCGCGATGCCGAAGTCGGTCAGCACGACGCGGTCGGAGGTCAGCAGCACGTTGCCGGGCTTGATGTCGCGGTGCATGATGCCGGCGGCGTGCGCGTGCATGAGCGCGTCGAGCACCCGGATGGCGATCTCGGCCGCCTGGAGCACCGGCAGCGGCCCGCTCTGGCGCACCGCCTGCTCCAGCGACCACGCCCGGACCAGCTCCATGACGATCCAGGGACGCCCGTCCTCCTCGACGACGTCGTGGACGGTCACGATGCCGGGATGCTGCAGCCGGGCGGCGGACCTCGCCTCGCGCAGCATCCGCCGGTGCGCGAGCTGCTTGCCCGCGTGGTCGAGCCCGTAGGGCAGGATGAGCTCCTTGACCGCCACGTCCCGGTCGAGCAGCACGTCGTGGGCGTGCCACACCATGCCCATGCCGCCCCTGCCGACCGGGGACATCAGCCGGTAGCGCCGGCCGACCAGGCGGCCCTGGCTGGGGGCGGCGCCGGCCGCGGCGTCCCCTTCCGGGCCGGATCCGCTGAGCAAGCGGTCCGCTGCCATGATCCCGCCCCCATCTCCCTCATCCGTCACGTGCGTTCATCACGCTACTTGCAGATTATGAGGTTCGTTACGATAACGGCCGGGGAATGCGCAAGGGAAGCCGATGCGCCTTTACATCCCATCTGACGTGCAGATATGCATTCTTTCAAATTGGATCATTTAGTCGCCGCGGCCAATGCCTGCAAAGCGGTCACGAACGCCTCCGCGGGCGGTTCGACCAGACCCGCTCCCACTTGACCGGTTCCCGGGACGCGGCCCGCGATGCCGGTGTTGACCACCGGCAGCACGCCCGTCCTGGCGACCAGCGCGACGTCGACGCCGACCGGCGTGCCGCGGAAGCCGAGCCCCGGGATCTGGTACGCCGGATGCTCGGCGAGCGTGATCTCGTACATCGAGCGGGTGGCGCGCACCGCGTCGGCCACCTCGCCGCCCACGAAACGCACGATCGCCGGCGCGGCCGCCATCGCGAAGCCGCCGAGGCCCGAGGTCTCGGTGATCGTGGAGTCGCCGATGTCGGGGTTGGCGTCCTGAGGGCCGTACGCGCCGAGATAGAGCCCGTCGGGCACCCCCGCCGGGCCGGTGAACCAGCGCCCGCCGAGCCCCGACACCTGCACGCCGAAGTCGGTGCCGTTGCGCGCCATCGCCACCACCATGGACGAGCCGGGCACGTCGCGGGCCGCGTCCGTGGCGGCCTTGGCCGCGGCCATGCCCGCGTTGAGGAAGAAGTGGTCGTTGCCGCCCATGAAGCGCAGCACCTGCGCCGCCCGCCCCGGAGCGGCCTCGACCACGGCCGGGGCCAGCTCGCGCAGCAGCAGCGAGGTGGCCGCGCGGTTGCGGTTGTGCAACTCGTCGCCCATCTGCAGCGCCTGCGCGACGAGCGCGCGCAGGTCGAGCGGCCCGGTCGCGGCCAGTGCCGCGGCGAGCACCGGGCCGAGCACCTCGTCCATCCAGCGCAGCCGCTCCAGCACCTCGGGGCCGTACGCGCCGTAGCGCAGGACCTTGCCCAGGCCCTCGTTCAGCGAGCAGTACGCGAGGCCGCCGTGCTCCTCGTCGCGCACCTCGAACATCCACATCGACGGGCTCACCACGCCCGCCATCGGCCCCACCGCGCCGTGCTCGTGGCAGGGCCGCAGCGCCGCCTCGCCGGCCGCCAGCCTGCGCTCCGCGTCGGCCTCGTCGCC
The DNA here is from genome assembly GCF_019397265.1 of Nonomuraea coxensis DSM 45129. Classification (NCBI taxonomy): domain Bacteria; kingdom Bacillati; phylum Actinomycetota; class Actinomycetes; order Streptosporangiales; family Streptosporangiaceae; genus Nonomuraea; species Nonomuraea coxensis. Next base: position 6,346,518 of record NZ_CP068985.1, on the reverse strand, counting down.
CGCCCGGCCCTCCAGCAGCATCGCGCCGATCAGCGCGCCGCGCAGCGGCCCGGACGCCCGCTCCCACGTGATCGGCGGACCCGCGTGCAGGAACGCGCCGCCCGCGAGCGCCTCGCTCAGCACCTCCGAGGCCCGCCGTACGCCCACCAGGTGCGGCCTCGCGGCGGTCAGGCGGCGGGCGGCCAGCTCGTTCGCGGCCTGCCTGCGCGGGTCGGTCAGCACCACGGCCAGCGCCTCGGCGGTGCCGGGCAGCGGCGGGCGCCAGTCCACCGGGGTGGTGGCCACGGCCTGCGCGGCCAGGGACTCGTCGAGCAGGCCGGCCCCGGCGGTCACGACGCGGGACGGGGCGGACAGGAAGGTCATACGAGGCTCCTGGCGTGCCGGGCGGCCTGGGCGTTGGAGAGGTACACGGCCGCGCCCGCCTCCCGGAGGGCCGCCGCCTGGCGGTGCAGGTCCTGCGGATCGCCCAGGGTGCCGACCAGCGCCACGACCACGGTGGCGGGCGTGCGGGCGATCGCGGGAGCGAGCGTCACGGCGGGATCCGGGTCGGCCGCGTGGCCGAGGACGACGTCCATGAGCACCACGTCCGTCTCGGCCGCCCGCGCCAGCGCCTCCACGCGCAGCGCCGGGTCGATCATCGGGTGCGCGCGGCCCCGCGTGTAGACGTCGTCGCCGTAGTCCACGAAGTCGCCCCGCCCGGCGACCAGCGCGGCCTCCGCGCACAGCGTCCCGCCGGAGTAGACGCCCCTGAGCGTCTTGCGCGCGCCGCCGCGCACCGGGCCCGGCCAGGACGGCCACTCGGGCACCGGCCGCCCGAGCGCCCGCAGCGCCGCCTCGGCGGCGCCGGTGAGGTCGGCGGCGTCCCGCCCCAGCAGCGCGCTGACCACCGGCGTACGCAGCCCCGCCACGGCCTCCGCCACCGCCCCCGCGACCTCCGGGGCGGGCGGCTTGGAGATCAGCACGATCAGCTCGGTGGCCGGATCGTCGTCGAGCAGGCGCAGCGCGCGCAACGTGGACAGGCCGCCGACCTCGGCCGACAGGTCCCTGCCTCCCACGCCCAGGATGTGGCTGACCCCCGTCCCCGCCCAGTCGAGCAGCGAGGTGACCTGCTGCGCGCCGGTGCCTGAGGCCGCCACCACGCCCACGGGACCCGGCGTGAGCACGTTCGCGAAGCCGAGCCCCACCCCGCCGATCGAGGCGGTGCCGCAGTCGGGGCCCATGACGAGGACGTCCCGCTCCTCCGCCAGCTCCTTCAGCCGCCGTTCCAGCGCGACCGGCACGCCGTCACTGAAGATCATGACCGGCAGCCCGGCCGTCACCGCGTCGTACGCCTCGCAGAAGGCGTGCTCGCCCGGCACCGAGACCAGCGCCAGCGCGGCGGGCTCGCGGCGGATCGCCGACCCCGTCGTGAGGGGCCGCTGCCCGTCCGCCCCCGCCTCGCCGGGCCGCTCCAGCTCGGCGAGCCGCCGGTCCGCCTCCGCCACGGCCGCGCCGGGATCGTCGGCCCGTACGGCGATCAGCAGGTCGCCCGGACCCGCGGGCGGCACGGTGAAGCCGAGGTCGCCGAGCACCGCCACGTTCAGCTCCGTCGCCATGGCGACCATGGCCGCCTCGACGCCGGGCGTCGCCAGAAGCGCCCTGCTCACCCGCATGAGCTGCACCGAGTCGTGGTAGGCGCCCTTGCGGACGAGGACGACCTCCCCGCTCACGGACGCCCGCCCGCGGACCGGGCGAGGGAGAGCACCGCGTCCACGCCGATGGCCACGCCCTGCGCCAGGTCGGCGCCCGAGGTGTGGCCGACGCGGCGCAGCCGCCGCAGCGCCGGTTCGAGCTGCTGCGCGCCGGCGACGCCGCGCAGCACCGCCGTCACCTCCGGGCTCGCCTCGCCCCGGGCCGCGCAGTGCAGGAGCGTCGCCGACAGGGGCGTGGTACGGGTGCGCGCGTCGAAGGTCACGGTCGCCGCCAGCCAGCCGGCCAGCCACACCGCCCGTTCCGTCCCCGTCGCCGTCCCGAGATGCCGGAGCGTCACCAGCAGCCCGGCCAGCACGTCGTCACCGCTCGGCGTGAGCCCCGGCCCGAGCCCGACCAGCTGTTCGGCCGCCGTCGCCATGCCCAGCAGCCAGCCGCGCCCGCAGGCCGCCGCGAGCGCGTCCACCGCGCCGTTGCCCGGCAGCCCGGGAGCGGGCTCCGCCGGCCGCGCGAGGACCGCGGCGGCCGCCTCCAGGCCCGCCAGGTCCACCGGTCCCAGCGGCGGGGCGGGATCCCACCAGCGCCGTACGCGCAGGCTCAGCGGCCCGAGGTCCACGCCCCGGTCGCCCACCCACGCCTCCTCGCCCACCTCGGCCCTGGGCAGCCCGCCCGCCAGCAGCACGGAGTTGGGCAGCCGGACCGCATCGCCGGTGATGACCGCGATCACCGTCGGCTCCAGCTCCGTCCGCACCTCCAGGTAGACCCCGGCGGGGAAGGCCGCGAGCACCCGGGCGGGCCGCCGCGTCGCCTCCAGGAGCGGCCGGACCGCGGTGCTCGCCGCTCCCGAGACGTGGACGCGCTCGCGCCGCGCGGACGTGCTGACATGGACACCGACGGGCACCGGACCTCCCTGACCGACCTTGGACCTGACCGTAGAACGGCCCGCGAACCCTCCGTACGGAGAAATTTGCCAACAGTGCGCGGGAAGGTTGGCTCTTCCTGACAGACCGTTCCCGGGGTCACAATCTCCCCATGGAGCCCCCAGTCCGTCTCGCCAGCACCGGCACCATCATTCACGGTGTCTCCGTCGGGGAGGTGCTGGGCGTGTCGACCCTCGCGGAGGCCAGGCTCATCGCGGGGGAGAGCGGGCTCGGCCGCATCGTGCAGCGGCTCAACGTCATGGAGGTCCCCGACATCCTGGCCTGGGTCAAGCCGCACGAGCTGCTGCTCACCACCGGCTACCCGCTGCGCAACACCCCGCAGTCGCTCGGCCGGCTGGTCGCCGACCTCGACGAGCGCGGCCTCGCCGCCCTGGCGATCAAGCTCGGCCGGTACGTCGACGAGCTGCCCGGCGACATGGTGGAGCAGGCCGACCGGCTCGGCTTCCCGCTCATCCTGCTGCCCAACGACGTGGGCTTCGACGACATCCTCAACCAGGTGCTCACCGACATACTCAACCGCCAGGCCGCCGTGCTGGCCCGCGCCGAGGAGGCGCACCGCGCGCTGGTGCAGGTCGTGCTGGCGGGCGGCGGGCTCCGCGAGGTGGCCGCCGAGGTGGCGCAGCTCCTCGACGTGTCGGTGGCGGTCGTGGACGGCGCCGGCGCCGTGCTGGCCACCGCCGGGCCGGCCGAGCAGGTGGCCGCGCTGCGCGAGTCGATCTCCCGCGAGGGGCCGCCCACCACGGCTGCCCGCGCGCCCGCCAGGGCCGGGGCCGGGGGGCGCGGCAGGGAGTACGCCTCCGTGCCCGTGCTGGCCGGCGGGCACCACCACGGCCGCATCGTCGCCTACAGCGCCTCGACCGCGATCAGGGACAGCGACGTCGGCATCCTGGAGCGGGCCGCCACCGTGGCCGCGCTCGTCGTCACCCGGCAGGAGGCGGTCAACGCCGTCGAGAGCAAATACCGCGCCGACTTCCTGCGCGACGTGCTCACCGGCCGGGCCGGCGCGGCCGAACGGGTCACCGCCCGCGCCCGGGCGTTCGGGTGGGACCTGTCGCGGCCCGTGACCGTGCTCGTGGCCGAGCTCGACCCCGACGGCGACGAGCGCAGCGCCCAGGACCGGCTCGTCGCCTGCTGGACGGCGGCCGTCCGGCGGCACGACCAGCGCGGCGCGGTGGCCGGGTTCTCGCACGAGGTGGTCGCGGTGATCGACGCCGCGCTCGACGCGGCGCGGGTGGCCAAGGACGCCGCCTCGGCCTTCGCCGACCTGCCGCCCGCCACGTTCTCCACCGGCACCTCCCGGCCGAGCCCAGGGGCGGACGCGCTGCCCGAGGCGTACGCGCAGGCGCTCAAGGCGGCCCGCGTGGGCCGCCAGCTCCACGGGCCCGGCGCGGTCGCCCACTTCGACCAGCTCGGCGTCTACCGGCTGCTGTCGCTGGTCAACGACACCGACGAGCTGCACGCGTTCGTCCGCGAGACGCTCGGCCCGCTCGCCGCCGACGACGACGCCGAGAACGCCGACCTGCGCCGCACCCTCCAGGTGCTGCTGGAGACCAACCTCAACGTGGCCGAGACCGCGCGCCGGCTGCACTTCCACTACAACACGCTGCGCTACCGCATCGGCAAGCTGGAGCGGATGCTCGGCAACTTCACCGACGACCCGCATCTGCGCCTCAACCTGACGCTGGCCCTGCACGTGCTGCGCATGAGAGGTATCTAGGCTGTCCTCTGTGGACCTCGACTTCGAACTGCGCTCCGACTTCATCCCGCTCTGCGACCTGCTCAAGTACTGCGGCGTCACCGAGACCGGCGGCATGGCCAAACACCTCATCGCCGAGGGCCTGGTCCTCGTGGACGGGGAGGTGGAGCTGCGCAAGACCGCCAAGATCCGGGCCGGCCAGGTCGTGAGCGGCGACGGTTTCTCGATTCACGTCGCCTAGATCGACATGTGCGCGAGGTTTCCACTGGTGGGCCGCGCAGATTTGGCAGATCATGCCCGTGTAGGACTACCGGGGCGGGCCTAATGTGCCCGCAACGGTAAACGGGTCGCCGGCAAGGCCCAGCGCAAAAGGGGCGCTCATGGTTTTGGGATGGACCAGACACGGTGACGGCAAGCACCTGGCGCCCGGAGAGGTGGTCAGGCCCGACGAGCGCCTGAGCTGGCCCAGGATGGTCGGGTTCGGCGCGCAGCACGTGATCGCGATGTTCGGCGCGACGTTCGTCTTCCCCCTCGTCATGGGGCTGGACCCCAACGTCGCGGTGATGATGTCGGGCGTGGCGACGATCCTGTTCCTGCTGATCGTCAAGGGCAAGGTGCCCAGCTACCTCGGCACCAGCGCCTCGTTCGTGGGCGGCGTGCTCGCGATCCGGGCGGCCTTCGGCGGCGACACTGCGGGCGCGGACGCCATCGTGACGGGCGCGATCCTGGTCGCCGGCTTCGTGCTGGCGCTCATCGGGGTCGCCATCCACTTCCTCGGCGTGCAGATCATCCACAAGGTGTTCCCTCCCGTCGTCACGGGCGCGGTGGTCATGCTCATCGGGTTCGGGCTCGCGTACGTGGTCGCCGACGTCTACTGGCCCCAGGACCACTGGGTCGCGCTGCTCACGATGCTCATCACGTTCGTGGTGATCGTGGCGTTCAAGGGCTTCATCGGGCGGATCGGGGTGCTGGTCGGGCTGGTCGCCGGGTTCGTGCTGTCGTGGGTGCTCGACCGCCTGGCGGGGCCGGTCACCTCCGTGCTGCCGGGCGCCAACCTGCGTGACGCGGCCGGCAACGCCTGCGCGCCCGAGGGCCCGTACTGCCTGGCCACGGCCTTCTCCCACGACCGGGTGAGCTTCGACAACGTCGCCAAGGCCGACTGGTTCGGGCTGCCGAGCTTCCACGGGCCCGACTTCCGCTTCTCGGCGGTGCTGCTGGTGCTGCCCGCCGTCATCGCGCTCGTCGCCGAGAACGTCGGGCACGTCAAGGCCGTCGGCGAGATGACCAAGGTGGACGTCGACCCCTACGTCGGCCGCGCGGTCGCCGCCGACGGCGTCGCCACCGTGGTCGCCACCGCGGTCGGCGGCTCGCCCACCACCACCTACGCCGAGAACATCGGCGTCATGGCGGCCACCAAGGTCTACTCGACCGCCGCCTACTACATCGCGGCCGTCATCGCGATCCTGTTCGGGCTGTGCCCCAAGTTCGGGCAGCTCGTCGCGGCCACGCCGGGCGGCGTGCTCGGCGGCGTCACCGTCATCCTCTACGGCATGATCGGCCTGCTCGGCGCGAAGATCTGGATCGAGAACCGGGTCGACTTCGCCGACCCCGTCAACATGGTGCCGACCGGCGCCGGCATCATCCTCGCCATCGGGCCGGTCAGCCACTTCGTCGGCGGCGACCTCACCCTGGAGGGCATCGCGCTCGGCACCATCGTCGTGCTCGGCGGCTACCACCTGCTGCGGGCCATCGCCGGGCGGCCGCTCGAACCGGCACCGGCAACGGCGGCGGGGAGCGAGGCCGGGTGAAGCCGCCGCCGTTCACCTACCACGCCCCCCGCGACCTCGGCGCGGCGCTCCGCACCCTGGAAGAGATCGGGGCGGGGGGCAAGGTGCTGGCCGGCGGGCAGAGCCTCATCCCCATGCTCAACATGCGCCTGGTCGCGCCCGCCCACCTCGTGGACATCAACCGGGTGGCCGGGCTCGGCGGCGTCGAGCGCGAGCCCGGCGGCGTGCGGGTCGGGGCGCTGGCCAGGCACGCGGAGGCCGAGCGCTCCGGCGCGCACCCGCTGCTCACGCGGGCGCTCAAGCTGGTCGCCCACCCGGTGATCCGCAACCGCGGCACCGTGGTGGGCAGCCTCGTGCACGCCGACCCGGCCGCCGAGCTGCCCGCCGTGCTGGCGGTGCTCGGCGGGTCCGTACGGGTGGCCCGCTGGCGCGACGGCGCCCCGGTGGAGCGTGACATCCCGGCCGCCGCCTTCTTCACCGGCCCCATGGAGTCGGCGGTGCTGCCCGGCGAGCTGGCCGTGTCGGCCTGGTTCCCGGACCTCGCGCCGGGCGCGGGATGCGCCTTCGCCGAGGTGTCCCGCCGCCACGGCGACTACGCGCTCGCCGGGGTGTGCGCCGTCGCCGGCCCGGCCGGCGCGGCGCGGGTGGCCTGCGTCGGCGTCGGCCCCGTCCCCGTCGTCGTGGACGTGAGCGGGCACGCCCCCGACTGGGCGGCGGCGGCCCGCGCGGTGCGGGAGGAGACCGACCCCGACGACGACATCCACGCCACGGCCGCCTACCGCCGCTATCTCGTCGGGGTGCTGGCCGAACGGGCCCTGCGCGAGGCCGCACAGGAGGCGGAGACCCTTGGAACATGAGATCACGCTCGTGGTGAACGGCGCCGCCCGGCGGGTGCGCGTCCCCGCCAGGCGGCTGCTGTCCGACTGCCTGCGCCACGACCTCGGGCTGACCGGCACCCACGTCGGCTGCGAGCACGGCGTCTGCGGCTGCTGCACGGTGCTGCTCGACGGCGAGCCGGTGCGCTCGTGCCTGACGTTCGCCGTCACCGTGGACGGCCGCGACATCACCACGGTCGAGGGGCTGGCCGGGCCCGGCGGGCTGTCGCCGGTGCAGCGGGCCTTCGCCGAGTGCCACGGCCTGCAGTGCGGCTTCTGCACCCCGGGCTTCCTGTGCACGGTGACCGCGTTCCTGGAGGCGAACCCCGCCCCCACGGACGAGGAGGTGCTGGAGGGCATCTCCGGCAACCTGTGCCGCTGCACCGGCTACCAGAACATCGTCAAGGCCGTCCACCGGGCCGCCGAGCTGCTGGCGGAGGAAGCATGACGACGAGGCTGTTCGGCGAGCCGGTCCAGCGGCGCGAGGACCCGCGGCTGCTCACCGGAGGCGGCCGCTACCTCGACGACCTCGGCGCCGACGCGCTCGCCGCGGCGTTCGTCCGCTCCCCGCACGCGCACGCCCGTATCCGTGACATCGACGTCGGCCCGGCGCTCGACGTCGAGGGCCTGGTCGCGATCTACACGTGGGAGGACCTGCCCGAACGGGTCGGCCGGCCGCTGCCGCTGCTCATCCCGCACCCGGCGCTCACCCACGGCCGGACCGCGTACCCGCTGGCCAGGGACGTCGTCCGGCACGTGGGAGAGCCGGTCGTCATGGTGGTGGCCGCCGACCGCTACGCCGCCGAGGACGCCTGCGCGCTCATCGAGGTCGACTACGAGGTGCTGAAGCCCGTCGTCGGCCTGGAGGAGGCCGTGCAGGGGGCGGCGCTCGTCCACGAGGACGTGCCGGGCAACGTCGGCGCGCACCTCGTCCAGGAGGTCGCCGGCGCGGACGGGCGCGGCGCCCGCGAGGCCGTCGAGACCGCGCCGCACACGCTCGCCTTCCGGCTCGACATCGAGCGCAGCGCCAGCATGCCGCTGGAGGGCCGCGGCGTCCACGCCCGCTGGGACGGCCGCGACCTGCGCGTCCACTCCAGCACCCAGACCTCCACCAGCGTGCGCATGGCGGTCGCCGCCGCGCTCGGCCTGCCGCTGCCGCGGGTCGAGGTCGTCGCGCCGGACGTCGGCGGCGGCTTCGGCGTCAAGATCGTGCACCCGTGGCCGGAGGAGATCCTCGTGCCGTGGGCGGCGATGACGCTCGGCCGCGAGATCAAGTGGACGGAGGACCGCAGGGAGCACTTCGTCTCCTCCGCCCACGAACGCGGCCAGGTGCAGTACGTCCGCGTCGGCTTCGACGACGACGGGCGCGTCCTCGGGCTGGACGTGACGATCCTGCACGACCACGGCGCGTACACCCCCTACGGGATCATCGTGCCGATCGTCACCTCGACGCAGCTCCTCGGTCCTTACAAGATCGGGGCGTACCGGGTCGAGTTCAGCGCCGTCTACACCAACACCGTGCAGGTCACGCCCTACCGGGGGGCGGGCCGCCCGCAGGGCGTGTTCTGCATGGAGCGCACCATGGACAAGATCGCCCGCTACCTCGGCCGCGACCGGACCGAGGTGCGCGCGGCCAACTTCATCGGGCCGGGCGAGTTCCCGTACGACCAGGGGATGACCTTCCAGGACGGCCGGCCGCTCATCTACGACAGCGGCGACTACCCCGAGATGCTGCGCCTGCTGAAGGAGCTGATCGGCTGGGACTCCTTCGAGCGCGTCCCGGGGCGCGGCATCGGCATCGGCTGCTACGTCGAGGGCACGGGCGTGGGGCCGTACGAGGGCGGGCACGTGCAGATCACCTCCGACGGGCGGGTGCACGTCTCGACCGGGCTCACCTCGCAGGGGCAGGGCCACGAGACGGCCTTCGCCCAGATCGCCGCGACCGAGCTGGGCGTGCCCATCGAGCGGATCAGCGTGGTCACCGGCGACACCCGCAGGTTCGGCTACGCGGTCGGCACCTTCGCCTCCCGCGCCGCCGTCGTCAGCGGCAACGCCATCGCGCTCGCCTGCCGCAAGGTGCGCGAGAAGGCGCTGCGCATCGCCGCCGAGGCGCTGGAGGCCGACCCGTCCGACCTGGAGATCACCGAGGGGATCGTGCACGTGGCCGGGGCGCCGAACGCGGCCGTCCCCCTGTCCACGGTCGCCGTGCTCGCCAACCCGCTGCGCTACGCCTTCGACGAGGAGGCCGCCAAGGCCACCCAGTTCGCCGGGTCCGCCGCGCCCGACCGGCCGCCGGTCGCCGAGGGGGAGGAGCCGGGGCTGGAGGGGCGCGACTACTACTCGCCGATCCGGTCCACGTTCGCGGCTGGGATGCACGCCGCCGTCGTCGAGACCGACCCGGACACCGCCGAGATCCGCGTGCTGCGCTACGCCGTGGTGCACGACTGCGGGCGGCTCATCAACCCCATGATCGTGGAGGGGCAGATCCACGGGGGCGTGGCGCAGGGCATCGGGGGCGCGCTCTACGAGCGGATGGCGTACGACCCGCACGGGCAGCTCGTCAACGCCTCCTTCATGGACTTCCTCATGCCGTACGCGACCGAGGTGCCGCACGTCGAGACCGCCCACCTGGAGACGCCGTCGCCGCTCAACCCGCTCGGCATCAAGGGGGCGGGCGAGGCGGGCGTGATCCCGGTCTCGGCCGTCATCGCCTCGGCCATCGAGGACGCCGAGGGCTTCCCCATCGACCGGATGCCCATCTCTCCCTCCGACCTGTTCCATCTGCGCACCACGTAAGGGTCGTGGGAGGATCGGCCGCATGCGCGCGCCTGCCTCCGGGCTCACCGTGTTCCCCGAGGTGCCGGACGACGTCCGGGTGGTGGACCTGGCGTGGAACGACATCGCCGAGGTGCCCGCCCGGGTGGGCGGGCTCGCGGCGCTGGAGGAGCTGCGGCTCGACGGCAACGCCCTCACCGCCCTGCCCGACCTGTCCGGCCTCGGCGCGCTGCGGGCGCTGCACGTGGACGGCAACCGGCTCACGGCCGTCCCCTCCTGCCCGCCCGGCCTGGAGACGCTCTCCCTGTACGGCAACCGCGTCCGCGAGCTCCCTGCCCGCCTGCCGCCCGCCCTCCGCCACCTGGCCGCCGGCGCGAACGGCCTGACCGCCGTCCCCGCCGCCCTGTGGAAGCTGACCGGGCTGCGGTCGCTCAACCTGGCCGAGAACGCCCTCACGGACGTCCCCGCGGCCGTCGGCGGCCTCACCCGGCTGCGGATGCTGGACCTCGGCCACAACCGCCTCACCACGATCCCGCCGGAGCTGGGCGACCTGCCGCTCACCGACTACCTCTACCTCAGCGACAACGCCTTCACGGAGGTGCCGGCGGCCCTGGGGCGGCTGGACCGGCTCGCCTACCTCAACCTGACCGACAACCGCCTGACCCGCCTCCCCGACGCGCTCGGGAACCTGGCCGCCCTGGTGGAGCTGCGTCTCTACCGCAACAGGCTGGAGGCGCTGCCGGAGTCGTTCGGCCGGCTCTCCCGGCTGCGTGAGCTGCACCTGCAGGGCAACCGGCTGCGTGAGCTGCCCGCGGCCCTCGCCGACTGCGCGGAGCTGCGGGTGCTGGACCTGCGCGGCAACCGCCTCCGCGCGCTGCCGGACGCCCTGCCGCCCCGCCTCACCCATCTCGACCTGCGCGACAACCGGCTGCGTGAGCTGCCCGCCGGTCTCGCCGGGCTGACCGCGCTGGAGAAGCTGGACCTGCGCTGGAACAAGCTCGACGGCGATCCCGGGGTCCTGCGCGTGCTCGCCGGGCGTGGCTGCGTCGTCCTCCGCTGACGGGGACGTCCCGGTGTCCCGCTGAACCGGACCGCGGGTCCCTGCGTACCTCCGCACATGACGACATTTCCACGTCTGGCCGCTTTCGCGCTGCTGGCCGGACTGGTCGCCGGATGCTCCTCCTCAGGGGGCTGGGGCGGCTACGTCGCAGCGGGCAAGGACCAGCAACAGGCCGACGCCGTCCCTCTCTCCGTCGAGCAGCTCTCCGCCAAGGTGGGCTGCACGCCGAAGATGCAGGTCGACAGCGCGGAGATCCGCACCGGCCACTGCAAGACCGAGGTGGGCGAGTTCTTCGTCAACACCTTCAAGTCCGAGAAGCTGAAGGACCAGTGGATGGACCAGGCGCCGGAGTACAACCCGCACCTGGTCGGCCCGCGGTGGACCGTCCTCGGCCCGCTGGAGGTGCTGGAGCAGCTCAAGTCCCCGCTCAGCGGCGACCTGCACCTCATGGACCACCGGGTCTCGCAGACGCCCACCCCGAAGTAGCCCGAACCGGTATGAGGCCGAACCCGGGCGGGGAGGGCTGCGTACCTCCGCACATGACGACATTTCCACGTCTGGCCGCCCTCGTCCTGCTGGCCGGACTGGCCGCCGCCTGCTCCCAGGGCAGCGGGAGCGGCGGCGGCCCCGCCGTCGCGGGCGGCCGGGCCGGCGCCGCCCCACCCTCCGTCGAGCAGCTCGCCGCCAAGGTCGGCTGCAAGCCGCGCATCCAGGTCAACGCCGCCGAGCTGCGCACGGGCTACTGCAGGACCCCCGACGGCGAGTTCTTCGTGACCACCTTCGCGTCCCAGGCGGGCAAGGACGCCTGGATGGACGCCGCCCCCGAGTACAACCCGCACCTGGTCGGCGACCTGTGGACGGTGCTGTCCGGCCGCCAGGTGCTCGACCTGCTGCGCGAACGCCTCGGTGGCGACCTGCACCTGACCGACCACCGGACCAAGCGGATGAGGGTGGCCGGCTGAGCGCCGTCAGGCGGCCACGCGGACCCGCTTCCTGAACACGTAGTACGTCCAGCCCTGGTAGAGCAGGACGAACGGGAGCGCGAGCAGCCCGATCCAGCTCAGCATCGTCAGCGTGTACGCCCCGGAGGCCGCCTCCGCCAGCGTCAGCCCCGGCAGCGGCCGGACCCGCAGCTCCATGAAGACCGCGAGCGTGGACAGCACGATCGCGGCGGCCGTGGCCGTGAACGCCCAGCCCTCCCTGCGCCGCCAGATCAGCGCCGTCGCCGCGGCCAGCGCCGCCATGGCGGCGAGGGCGGGGAACGTCCCCAGCTTGGACAGCGCGAGCACGGCGACCGGGATGACCGCGGCGCCGGCCGCCAGGGCGGCGACGCGGGCGCGGCGGCGGATCGCGCCGGTGGTCCTGAGCGCCAGGAACACCGCGCCGTGCAGGACGCACACGGTCAGCGTGAACGCGCCGCCCAGCACCGCCGCGACCGCGCTGCCGAACAGCAGGTCGGCGAAGACCGCGCCCCACAGGAACGCCGGCAGCCCGCTGCCCACCATGACCGCCATGTCGCACCAGGCCGGGTTGCGGACCTTGCCGCGCCACTCCAGGCCGACGCCGCGCAGGATCAGCCCGACCAGGATCAGCGTGACCTGGAGGTAGAAGGCGCTGAACACCCCCGAGTACCAGGCGGGGAAGGCGGCGAACATCGCGCCCACCGCGGTGATCAGCCACACCTCGTTGCCGTCCCAGACGGGGCCGATGGTGTGCAGGCTCTGCCGCTGCTCGGCGTCGTTCCTGCTGAGGAGGGGCGCCAGCAGGCCGACGCCGAAGTCGAAGCCCTCCAGCACGAAGTAGCCCGTCCAGAGGAAGGCGATGATGACGAACCAGAGATCGATCATTGTCGGTGTGCCTCCGCTCAGTACATGAGCGACGGCTCGCGCCGCTGCTCGGCCAGGGGGGCGGGCTCGGGCTCGGGGACTCCCTCGCGGACGTGCCGGGTCAGCAGCACGGCCTCGGCCACGGCGAGCGCGCCGTAGAGGAGGGTGAAGACGCCCAGCGAGACCGCCACCTCGGCGAGGGACACGCCGGGGGAGACGCTGGCGGCGGTCAGCAGTTCGCCGGCCACCGTCCACGGCTGGCGGCCGATCTCGCTCAGCAGCCAGCCGGCGATCACCGCGAGCAGCGGCAGCGGCAGGGCCGCGACCAGCGCCCGCGACAGCCGGCGGGGGAACTCGCGGCGGCGGCGGGTCAGCCAGAGCCCGAGCACCGACAGGCCCACGGTGGCCATCCCGAAGCCGATCATCAGGCGGAACGACCAGAAGACCACGGCGGGGTCCGGGCGGTAGTCGCCGGGGCCGAACTGCTGCTCGAAGCGGCGCTGCAGGTCCTCGGTGCCCTGGACGGTGGCGTTGAGGTCGTTGGTGGCGAGGAAGCTCAGGACCTTGGGGATCTCGACGCCGGGGACGACGCTGAACCCGGCGCCCGCGGTGTCGTGCTGGAGACCTTCGGCGGCGGCCAGCTTCATGGGCTGCTGCTCGTACAGCAGCTTGCCCGACAGGTCGCCCGTGCCGGCGACGACGGCCCCCGCGACCGCCGTCATGACCAGCGCGGCCCGCGCCGCGCTGCGCCACATGGGCGCGTTGCGCCGCAGCATCCAGTAGCCGCACACGGCCAGCACGAACCCGCCGGCCACGATGAACGCCGCCCCGACCACGTGCGGCACCTGGGCGAGCGCGGTGGAGTTGGTGAGCACCGCCCACAGGTCGGTCATGCGGGCCTTGCCGTCCACGACCTCGTACCCGACGGGGTGCTTCATCCAGGCGTTGGCGGCCAGGATGAAGTAGGCCGACAGGTTGGAGCCGATGGCCGCGGCCCAGATGCAGGCCAGGTGGACCTTCTTCGGCAGCCGGTCCCAGCCGAAGATCCACAGGCCAAGGAACGTGGACTCCATGAAGAAGGCCAGCAGCGCCTCCATCGCGAGCGGCGCCCCGAAGACGTCGCCGACGAAGGTGGAGTACTCGCTCCAGTTCATCCCGAACTGGAACTCCTGCACGATGCCGGTGACCACGCCCATGGCGAAGTTGATCAGGAACAGCTTGCCGAAGAACTTCGTGAGCTTCAGGTAGTGCTCTTTGCCGGTGCGGTGCCAGGCGGTCTGCAGCCCGGCCACGAAGATCCCCAGACCTATGGTCAGGGGAACGAACAGAAAGTGGTACACGGTGGTGACCCCGAACTGCCACCGTGCCAGGTCAAGTGCGTCCATCTTCCCCGTCGACTCCTGAGCTCTACAAGCTGTAGTACATCTACCTTCAGTAGTACTACACGCTGTAGAGCATCGCGGTGCGACCTTGGTCACACCGATCCCGTACGTGCTGGTTGCCGGGTATCGAGAATGCCGCCGAAGGGCGCTCCGGGGCGTCACCCGCCGGGCTGATTCCGGGGTACCCCGCTCGGCGGACCCGGCGCGTCAGCGGGCCAGGGCGGCGTCCAGGTACGCCTGGAGGTTGCCCAGCTCGTAGCCGCGGCGCTTGATCTTGGCGACCAGGACGCGGAAGTCGCGCGCCAGGTTGGGACGGAAGTGCAGGAGGAGGATGTCGCCGGGACGCAGCCGCTTGTCCGGCACCTGGTAGGCGATCTTGCCGCCGGGCTGGACGGTGGCGGTCCAGAGCAGCACGGCGGACACGCCGCAGCTCTTCGCGGCCCGCAGGGTGTCGGTGCCGTAGGAGCCGTACGGCGGGCGGAACAGGGCCGGGCGAACCCCCAGCTCCTTCCCGATCAGGCGGGAGGCGCCGCAGATCTCGCGGCGCTGTGCCTCGTACGGGAGGGTGCGGAGGTCGGGATGGGTGAGGGTGTGGTTCTCGACGGGGGCGCCGGCGTCGCGCAGCTCACGGAAGTAGTCCCACTTGCCGGCGCCGACGTAGCGGGCCGTGCCGCCCGCCTGGTCGGGGGTGCCCTTCGCCTCCACGGCGTCGCGCATCGCGAAGACGGTGAGGGGGATGCGCTGGTCGCGTACCTGGCGGACGAGGCCGGGGTCCTGCTCCCAGCCGTCGTCGATGGTGAGGAAGACGACCCTGCGCCTGGTGGGGATCGAGCTGATCACCGGGGGGAGCGCGGAGGCGGGGACGGGGCGTACCTCGCCCGCGCGGGGGACCGCGCCCGGCGGGCCCTGAGGGCTCGGGGAGGCGGACGACCGCGGCACGGACCCGTCGGGTCCGGTGGATCCGGTGGGCGCGGCGGTGTCGCCGGACCGGCCGGACCCGGCGCCGCCACCCGGCGCGCAGGCGGCGGCCACCAGCGCGAGCGCCACACAGGCGGGCGCGACGCGGGCGGGCCGGGGCGCTTCGAGCGCGGATCTTGGACGCACGGGGGACCATCCTGCCATCTCCCGCGGACGACCCTTGTCGGCGCGACACCGCCGCCGTCTGGCAGGTGTTGCCCTTATCCGGCGGCCTTCCGCTGCCTAGAGTGGCGGCATGCGAGTGGCGGGCAGCGCCGTGATCGGCGTGCAGAAGGATCAGCTGTGGGCGGCGCTCCAGGACCCGGCGGTGCTGGTACGCACCATCCCGGGCTGCGAGCGGCTGGAGGAGACCGGGCCGGGGGCGTACCGGATGACGGTCAACGCCGGCGTGGCCTCCATCAAGGGCGTCTACCAGGGGGAGGTCGTGCTGACCGAGCCGGTGCCGTGCGAGGGCTTCACGCTCAAGGCCCGGGGGCAGGGCGCGCCCGGCACCGTGGAGGCGACCGTGCAGCTCCGCCTCAGCGAGGCGGACGGCGCGGGGGGCGCGGGCGGCACCCGCGTGGACTACGACGCCGAGGCGGTGATCGGCGGGATGATCGGCGGCGTCGGGCAGCGCATGCTCGGCTCGGTGGCCAAGCGGACGGCGGGCGAGTTCTTCTCCGCCGTCGAGCAACACCTCTGCGCCGACTCGGCCTCCGCCGAACCTCCCGTCCTCGCCGAGGCCGTCGCGACAGGGACGGCGGCCGGGCCGGTCCAGGGGGCGGGGGCGGTGCAGGGCGCCTGGCCGATCCAGGGGGCCGGGCCGGTCCAAGAGGGCTTGGCGGCCCAGGGCGCCGGGGCCGTCTACGAGCGGCCGCCCAAGCCTGACACCCGCACCTCCACCCGTCCATGGGTGATGCTCGCCTCCTTCGGAGCCGGTGCGGGCGTGGCGCTCGCGGGCGTCGCCGTGGGCTGGCTGCTCGCCAGGACCGGCCGCCGCCCCCGCGCCTGAGAGACCGCTCTCCCGGAGGCCCACACGGCCTCTCGCGGAAAAGGATCTCCCGGCGTAACGTGGCGACATGCGGCAGGAACACGCTGAAGACGCACGGACCGAAGCCCGCCGGATCGTCCGCGACCTGCTGGGCGAGGAGCGGCCGTCCGCCCGGACCCTGATCGCCGACGTGCGTCCGGTGCTGGGGGACGAACGCACCCGCCGCGCGCTCGACCTCGCGCTGGGCGCCGCGCTGACCCGGCGCTCGGCCGAGCTGGCCGCCCTCGCCGCGCTGCTGGTCGGCACCCGCGAGCTGGGCGCCGAGTGGTGGACCCGCGCCCGTGGCGGCAAGCTGCCGCCGCCCGACGAGGTGATACGCACGGCCGTGGCGATCGAGCCGTGGACCGACCTGACCGCGCTGGAGATGCTCGCCGCCTGGATCTCCGACGACGCCGCCGACCAGGTCTGGGGCAGACCGGTCGCGCAGGTGGACCTCAACTCCTGGCAGGCGGAGGACCGTTTCCCGCTGCCGCCTGACGCGAGGCCGGGGCAGCGGCTCGTCGTGCACTTCGACGCCGGCGGCCGGCTGGACGCGGTCGTCACCCGGCGGGCCGACGAGGAGCTGGGCTCCAACCTGGACTTCCAGTCCCTGCGCTACTCCCGTCCGGCCGAGGCCCAGTGGAGCTGGGGCGTGGCGGCCGGGCTCGGGCCGCACCGGCTGCCCGGCGAGCACCCCGACCCGTACGCCCGCGAGGTCCCCGCGCGGGCCTCCGGCGTCCTGCGCGACTGGGCGCTGCGCCACGGGGCCACCCGCGACCAGCTCGGCGAGACCTGGGAGACGGTCGGGGACGTGGTGGCGGCCATCGAGCGGGTCGACTGGATGTGGCGCAGCGGCGAGTGGTTCGGATGGTGGCGCGGGGTGTCGGCGCTGGTGGACGACTCGGCGTACCTGCCGCACCGGCTGGAGGAGCTGGCAGCCGGCTGACTCCCGGCGGCGGGCAGGAATCGCCCGCGCTTCCCCGGGGTTGTCGCCTGGTGTGAAAGTGGAAATATTCTCCGATGTCGCGTGTCCCTGGTGTTACATCGGGCATGCCAGGTTCCTCGCGTCGGCCGAGCGGTTCCGGGCCAAGGGCGGCACGATCGAGGTGACGATGCGCCCGTTCCAGCTCAATCCGGACGCCTCGCCGGAGGGCGAGCGGATGATCCCGATGCTGGAGCGCAAGTTCGGGCCGAACGCCACTCAGATGGTGCGCCGGGTGATCGACGTGGCCGCCGCCGACGGCCTGACCCTTGACTACGACAAGGGCGTGAGCGCGAACACGTTCGAGGCGCACCGCCTCATCGAGCTGGCCACCCGGCAGGGGCGCGGCGGCGAGATGGCCGAGCGGTTGTTCCGCGCGCACTTCGCCGAGGGACGCAACGTCGCCGATCCCGCGGTGCTCGCCGAGCTGGCCGCCGAGACCGGCGTCGAGGACACCGGGGAGGGCGCCGAGGAGGTACGCGAGCAGATCGCGCGGGCGCGGGCGCTCGGCATCACCGGCGTGCCGCTGTTCCTGTTCGAGGGCAAGTTCGCGGTGTCGGGCGCGCAGCCGGCGGAGGCGTTCGACGCCGCCATCGACGAGGTGGCCGAGCGCACCGGGCAGCAGCCGATCACCCCGCTGGCCGCCCCGGCGGACGGCTGCGACGACGACGGCTACTGCGCCGTCTGAACGACCGGCGCGAGCACGTCACCGTCGCCGCGCTGACCGGCCCGGTCGGCGGGGGAGCCCTCGTCGCGGCGGCCGGCCCGGTCGGTGGGGGAGCCCTCGCCGAGGCGGCCGGCCCGGTCGGTGGGGGAGCCCTCGCCGAGGCGGCCGGACCGGTGGTGGCGGCGGCAGAGCACCTGGTAGCGGACCGGTGAGTCGTCGGTGTCGCCGATGACCACCTGCTCCCCGGTCCTCGCCATCGTGCCGCCCACCACCCGCGCGTTGAGCTGGCCGGGCCGCCCGCACCAGCACAGCACCTCGACCTGCAGCCGGCACACCTCGTCGGCCAGCTCGAAGAGCCGCTGCGCGGCCGGGAACATCACCGAACGGAAGTCGGAGGCGAGGCCGAAGGCGTAGACGTCCACGCCGTGCTCGTCCACCAGGCCGGCGAGCTGCTCGATCTGCTCGACGCTGTAGAAGCACGCCTCGTCGCAGATGAGGTAGTCGACGCGGTCGTACGAGGTGACCAGCCGGACGAGGTCGAGGCCGTCCTCGACCTCGACGGCCTCCTGCCCGAGCCCGATGCGGCTGGTCACCCGCGGCCCGCCCGAGCGGTCGTGCTTGGTGAGCACCAGGCCCCGCCGGCCCTGTCTCGCGTGGTTGTAGTTCATCTGAAGCGCGAGCGTGGACTTCCCGCAGTCCATGGGTCCGAAGTAGAACTTCAGCACGGCATCCCGCGCCCCGGACGGCACCGGCGACAAGGCAGACGATTGGGTCACGGGCCGCCAGCTTAGTGGCTTGGCTTGTTCCATGACCTCGTGGGACATTTTCCCCCTGAGGTTTCAGGAGGAACTGTGGTCACCGACAAACCGTCGTCGCTCGACGCGATGTTGCAGCAGGACGACCTTACCGCCGCGCAGGCCGACGCCACCCGATGGCGTTACGGCTTCTACGTGGTCGTGGCGGGAATCGTGGCGGTCCTGGTCGCCTTCGCCGCGGCGGTGTTCGCCACGCGCGAGTTCGCCGCGCTTTTCGCCGGGGTGGCGGGGGTGATCGGCACGATCGTCGGCGCGTACTTCGGCGTGCAGGCCGGCCAGTCGGGCAAGGCCAGGGTGGAGGCCGAGCTGGCGAGGACGCAGGAGCTCGCGATCCGCCTGGCCGCGCACGTCGGCACGGCCAACGCGCCGAGGGTCGTCGACGAAGTGCTCGGCCGGCGCCGAAGCTGAGGGGCCATGCGAAGCGTACGAATCGGAGTGGACACCGGAGGGACGTTCACCGACGTGGTCGCGGTGGACGAGCAGACCGGTGAGATCCTCACCACGAAGACCCCTTCGACGCCCGCGAACCCGGCCGACGGGTTCCTCGCGGGCATCGCCAAGCTGAGCGAGCTCGACGGCGGCGGCGGCTTCGACGTGGGCGGCATCGTGCACGGCACGACCGTCGCCACGAACCAGCTGCTGGAGGACCGCATCTCGGGGCTCGGCTTCATCACCACCGAGGGGTTCGAGTTCATCCTGGAGATCGCCAGGCAGAGCGTCCCCGACGGCTACGGCAACTCCTACTTCTGGGTCAAGCCGCCCCGGATCGTCCCGGTGCACCACGTGCGCGCCGTCGGCGGGCGGCTCGACCACCTGGGCGAGGAGGTGCGGCCGTTCTCGGAGGAGCAGGCCGTCGAGGCGGCCCGCTGGTTCAGGAGCAGGGGCATCAACGCGATCGGCGTGTGCTTCCTGCACTCCTACGCCAACCCGGAGCACGAGCGGCGCATGCGCGAGGTGCTGTGGCGCGAGCACCCGGAGGCGGTGATCTCGCTCTCCAGCGACGTGCTGCGCGAGTACCGCGAGTACGAGCGCTCGGTCACCACGCTGGTGGACGCCGCCGTCAAGCCCGCGATGCGCGGCTACCTCGCCAACCTGTCCACCCGGCTCGGCCGCCCGTTCTCGGTGATGAAGTCCAACGGCGGCATCCTGTCGGCCCGCGAGGTCGTCAACCAGCCGATCACCACGGTCCTTTCGGGCCCGGCGGCCGGCGCGCTCGGCGCGGCGCTCATCGCCTCAACCGCCGGCCACAAGTCGGTGATCACGCTGGACGGCGGCGGCACCTCGACCGACGTGGCCGTGGTGATCGACGGAGAGCCGTCCATCACCACCGAGGGCTCGATCGGGCGCTACCCGTGCAAGATCCCGATGATCGACATCGCGACGGTCGGCGCGGGCGGCGGCTCGGTCGCGTGGATCTCCCCGGAGGGCACGCTCAAGGTCGGCCCGCGCTCCGCCGGGGCCGACCCCGGCCCGATCTGCTACGGCAAGGGCGGCACCGAGGTCACGGTCACCGACGCGCACGTCTTCCTCGGCCGCGTGCCGCCGCACCTGCTGGGCGGCGAGATCCCGCTGGACGCCGAGGCCGCCCGCGCCGGCGTCGAGGCCCTCGCCGACAAGCTCGGCCTCACCCCCGAGCGCACCGCGACCGGCATCCTGGAGATCAGCGCGTTCAACCAGAGCAACGCGATCCGCCGGCTCACCGTCAAGCGAGGGCTGGACGTGCGGGACTTCCCGCTGGTGACCTTCGGCGGGTCGGGGCCGCTGCTGGCGTGCCGGCTGATCGACATCCTGGGGCTGCCCTCGGTCGTCGTCCCGCGCGACCCCGGCAACGTCTCGGCGTTCGGGCTGCTCACGGTGGACGTCAAGAACGACTACGTGCGCACGTACGTCACCCGCGACCTGTCGCTCGACAGGGCCGCGGAGATCTTCCACGACCTGGAGCATCAGGCGGCGGAGGCGCTGGAGCGCGAGGGCTTCGACGACCCCGTCCACATCCGCAGCGCCGACCTGCGCTACTACGGCCAGGGCTACGAGGTGAGGGTCCCCGCCCCGGCCGGGGAGATCGACGCCGGCTGGCAGGCCGAGGTCGTCGAGCGCTTCCACGAGGCGCACGAGAAGCTGTACGGCTACGCCTACCGCGACGACCCCCGCCACGCCGTCGAATGGGTCAACCTGCGCGTCTCGGGCGTCGGCCCCATCACCCGCCCGGCTCTCCGTCCGCTGGACAAGCCGGGGGCGGGCGCGACCTCCGTACGGGCCGTGCACTTCGACGAGACCCGCGACACGCCGATCCACCAGCGCGCCGCGCTCGGCCCCGGCGCGACGGTGAAGGGGCCCGCGGTCATCGAGGAGTACGGCTCGACCATCCCCATCCACCCCGGTTTCACCGCCACCGTGGACGCCTACGGCAACGTGGAGGTCAAGCGTGACTGATCCCATCCTCGTCGAGATCGTCGAGGGCACGCTCGCGTCGGTCGAGAAGGAGGTCGAGACCGCGATCGCGCGCACCGCCCGCTCGCCGATGATCCGCGACGCGCACGACTTCCGCGCCGGCATCCACGACGCCCGCCTGCGCAAGCTGACCGGCCGCTCCTACAGCGCGCTGGTCCAGCCGGTCGTGCGCGACTTCCCGATCGAGACGATGCGGCCCGGCGACGTCTACTTCCACAACGACGTCTACCTGTCCGAGGGCGGCATCGGCCACCTGCCCGACCTGTGCGTCACCGTGCCGGTCTTCCACGACGGCGAGGTGGTGGCGTTCGTGCAGGCGTTCGGCCACCACGACGACATCGGCGGCAGCGTGCCGGGGTCGATGCCCTCGCACGCGCGCTCGGTGTTCGAGGAGGGCCTGATGGTCCCGCCGATCAAGCTGTGGGACCAGGGCGTGCCGAACGAGGCCGCGCTGCGCATCATGACCCGCAACTCGCGCATGCCCGACTCGCTGGCCGGCGACCTCGACGCCGAGTGCTCCGCCTGCCTGATGGGCGCGCGGCGGCTGGGCGAGCTGTTCGAGCGCTACGGCCGTGAGGCGGTCCAGGAGTGCTTCGACGCCATCATCGGCAAGACCACCGAGACCTTCCGCCGCGAGCTGCTGTCGAAGATCCCCGAGGGCACGTACGTGTGGGAGGACTACGCCGAGCACGACGGCGTGGACGAGCCCCGCCTGCACGCCCAGCGCATCACGCTGTCGGTGGACCACGCGGCCGAGGCGCCGCTGACCATCGACTTCACCGGCACCTCGCCGCAGGCCAAGGGCCCGATCAACCACGCGGGCGACTACGCCGACGGCGTGTTCCTCAAGAAGTGGCTGGCCCCGATCCTGCGCAACCTGGCCGACACGCCCGAGCGCATGGCCGAGCTGGACGTCAACGAGGGCGTCGTGCCGCTCATCAAGATGATCTTCCCGGAGAAGGGCACGCTCCTCACGCCCGTCTTCCCCGCCCCGACGAACGCCCGCACGTTCGTCATCCTGCGCCTGCTCGGCGTGCTCGCCGGCGTGCTGGCCAAGGCCACCGGCGGGCGGATGCCGGCCGACCAGGAGACGATCCGCTACACCGGCGTGTACGGCACCGACACCGACGGCCGGCCCTACCTCATGCGCGAGGTCCTGGGCGGCGGCTCCGGCGGGCGCTGGTACGCCGACGGCGAGGACACCATCCACGTCGTGCCCGACTCGCGCAACATCCCGGTCGAGTTCGCCGAGGCGCGCTGGCCGTTCCGGGTCGAGCGGCTGGGGCTCGCCTGCGACTCCGGCGGGCCCGGCATGTTCAGGGGCGGGCTCGGCTACGACAAGCACATCCGGGTGCTGCGGGACGCCTCGTACATGTCGATCGCCGACCGCTCGATCCTGTCGTGCTGGGGCGTCAACGGCGGCCTGGCCGGGCGGCCCTTCCGCGTCGAGGTCAACGGCAAGGAGATGGACGGCCTGGTGGACGACTTCCCGGTGCACGCCGGGGAGATCATCCGCATCCGCACCACCGGGGGCGGCGGCTGGGGCTCCCCCTACGACCGCGATCCGCGCGCGGTCGCGGCCGACGTCCGCGACGGCAAGGTCTCGATCGCCGGCGCGCTCGGCGACTACGGCGTGGTGCTGGACGGCGACCGCATCGACGAGCGGGGCACCGCCGAGCTGCGCGCCACGCTGCGGCCCCCGTCCAACCGCTTCTTCGACCGGGGGCCGGGCTACGCCCGGCTGTCGGGTGGCCGGGCCCAGGCGGACGTGGACGAGCTGTGACCGGGCCCGGCTCGGGACCGTCGCGGATCATCGCCGTACGCCACGGCGAGAGCGAGGCCAACCTCGCCCACCGGGAGGCGGGCGAGCGGCCGCTGGTCTACGGGCGGGGCGACGACGAGGTGCGGCTCACCGCGCTGGGCCGGCGGCAGTCGGCGGCGCTCGGGCGGCTGCTCGCGGCGCTGCCCGACGGCGAGCGGCCCGAGGCGGTGTGGTGCTCGCCCTACCTGCGGGCCCTGGAGACGTGGGAGGTCGCGCGGGACGCCTGGGGGGTCGTGCTGCCGGTCACGGTGGACGAGCGGCTCAGGGACCAGGAGCAGGGGGCCTTCGACCGGCTCAACCCGGCGGCGGTCCGCGAGCGCTTCCCCGAGGAGGCGGCGCGGCGGGAGGCGGCCGGCGTCTACGCCTTCCGCCCGCCCGGAGGTGAGTCGCTGGCGGACGTGGTGGCGCGGCTGCGGGCGTTCGTGGAGGACCTGGACGGGCAGGCCGCCGACCGGCGGGTGCTGATCGTCGCGCACGACTCGGTGGTTCTGGGCCTGCACCAGGTCCTGACCCGCGATCCTCATGCCGGCCCGCGCCTCGCGCCGGTGCTCAACGCCTCCGTGTCGGTCTGGCGTGCGGGGCAGGGGTCCTTCGAGGTGGTGCGCTTCAACGACGTCGGGCACCTGGCGTGAGCTCTCAGGTGCGGACGATGAGGTCGGCGCGCTCGCGGGTGCCGTCGGCGGCGAACCACGCGCGCTCGGCCGCGAACCACTCCCTCCACCTCGGGGCCAGCGCGGGCCCGTCCCGCTCCAGCACGCGGGCCAGCCGCACCGGCTCCGCGGCCTCCACCCACACCGTGTACGCCACCAGGTGCGCGGCCGAGGCGCGGGCGGTGCCGACGCCCTCGACGACGAGCGCCGGCGCGGGCGGCACCGTCACCTGCTCGGCGTACGCGCCCCGCACCCAGTCGTAGCGCGGGAACCCGCCGGCCCGCCCCTCCCGCAGCGGCCTCAGCACCTGCTCCTCCAGCGCGTGGAACCAGCCGCCCGGCCCCTCCTCCCACGGCACGGGGAAGTCGTCGCTGTGGACGACCTGGCAGCCCAGCGCCCCCGCCAGCCGCCCGGCGAACGTCGTCTTGCCCGACCCGGCGGGCCCGTCCACCGCCACCAGGCGGACCAGGCCGCACGAGGGCGGCAGGCTCCGGATGCGGGCGGCCAGCGAATTCACGGACCCAGGGTAGGTGACGGAGGAGCGGCAACTGAGAGAATGTTCTCTCACCCGGACGCAAGCAGGAGGTTGACCGTGCTCGGACCCCTCGGCGACATCGTCGTGCTGGATCTGTCCAGGGCGCTGGCCGGGCCGCACGCCGCGCAGATGCTGGGCGACCTGGGCGCGCGGGTGATCAAGGTGGAGCATCCCGACGGCGGCGACGAGTCGCGGGGCTGGGGCCCGCCGTTCGTCGGTCCTGATCACGAAATATCGACCTATTTCCTGGCGGCCAACCGCAACAAGCAGTCCATCGCCCTCGACCTCAAGTCCGCCGCGGGCAAAGCCGTCATCGAGCGCCTGGTCCGCCAGAGCGACGTCCTCGTCGAGAACTTCCGCCCCGGCGTGCTCGACCGCCTCGGCTTCTCCGTCGAGCGCCTGCACGAGCTCAACCCCCGCCTGGTCGTCCTGTCGATCACCGGGTTCGGCCACGACGGCCCCGAGGGCGGACG
The DNA here is from genome assembly GCF_019397265.1 of Nonomuraea coxensis DSM 45129. Classification (NCBI taxonomy): domain Bacteria; kingdom Bacillati; phylum Actinomycetota; class Actinomycetes; order Streptosporangiales; family Streptosporangiaceae; genus Nonomuraea; species Nonomuraea coxensis. The sequence continues at coordinate 6,322,105 of NZ_CP068985.1, read as the reverse complement.
GCCGGGCTACGACCAGATCGCCCAGGGCGAGGCCGGGCTGATGTCGCTGACCGGCCCCTCGCCCGAGGAGCCCTACCGCGTGGGCGCCTCGATCGCCGACCTGCTGGCCGGCATCCACGGCGCGTACGGCGTCGCCGCCGCCCTCTACGAGCGCGAGCACACCGGCAAGGGCCGCGTCGTGCGCACGTCCCTGCTGGCCGCCGTCACCGGCGTCCACTCCTACCACGGCACCGCCTGGACGGTCGGCGGCCAGGTCTCCCGCGCCGCCGGCAACCACCACGCCTCGATCACCCCCTACGGCTCGTTCCGCTGCGGCGACGGCATGCTGCAGATCGCCGCCGCCAACGACGGCCAGTGGCGCAAGGTCGCCGTGCTGCTCGGCATCGACCCCGACGCCCCGCGCTACCGCACCAACCGCGACCGCCGCGCCCACCGCGAGGAGCTGGTCGCCGAGATGGAGAAGGCGCTGTCCGCCCACGACCGCGCCCACTGGCTGGCCGAGCTCGGCGCGGCCGGCGTGCCCGCGGGCGCGATCCGCTCCATCGACGAGGTCTACACGTGGGAACAGACCCGCTCGCAGGGCCTGGTCGTGGAGGTCGACCATCCGGTGCTCGGCCGGGTCGAGCTGCCGGGGCCGCCGCTGCGCTTCGACGGCCTGCCCGCCCGCGAGCACACCGCGCCCCCGATGCTCGGCCAGGACGGCGAGGCGGTGCTCGCCTGGCTGGAGGAGCGCGAACGATGACCGGCACGCGATGCCACCCGCCGCGGCGCTCGCGCGTCAACTCTGCAGGGCCGACCACGAGGGAGCGAGAGTGAGCCGTCCGGACGCGCGCACACTGATCGAAACGGTCCTCGACCCGGGGTCGTGGAAGTCGTGGGACGCTCCGCCCGCCGACCCGGCCGAGCCGGGCTCCTCCTACGCCGACGAGCTCGCCGCCGCCCGCGCCAAGTGCGGCTACGACGAGGCCGTGATCACCGGCGAGGGGCTGCTCGACGGCTGCAGGGTGGCGGTGGTGGCCTCCGAGTTCTCGTTCATGGCGGGCTCCATCGGGGTGGCCGCGGCCGAGCGGATCACCGCCGCGGTCGAGCGGGCCGGCCGCGAGCGGCTGCCGCTGCTGGCCGCCCCCGCCTCGGGCGGCACCCGCATGCAGGAGGGCGCGCAGGCGTTCGTGCAGATGGTGAAGATCACCGCGGCGATCCAGGGGCACCGCGCGCTCGGCCTGCCGTACATGGTCTATCTCCGCCACCCGACGACCGGCGGCGTGCTGGCGTCCTGGGGGTCGCTCGCGCACGTCACGGCCGCCGAGCCGGGCGCGCTGATCGGGTTCATGGGGCCGCGGGTGTTCGAGGCGCTGCACGGCTACCCGTTCCCCGAGGGGGTCCAGGTCGCCGAGAACCTCTTCCAGAAGGGCCTGCTCGACGCCGTGGTGTCGGCCGACGCCCTGCGCCCGGTCGCGATCCGCGCGCTCGGCGTGCTGGCCGCCGACCGGAGCGCGGTCGAGGCGGGCGAGCCGCCCGAGGAGGACCTCCGCCCGGCCGAGGCGTGGGAGGCGATCACCCGCTCGCGGCGCGACGACCGGCCCGGCGTGCGCAGCCTGCTCAAGCTCGCCGCCACCGACACCACGCCGCTCAGCGGCACCGGCACCGGCGACAACGAGCCGGGCCTGCTGCTCGCGCTGGCCAGGTTCGGCAGCGCGCCGGCCGTGGTGCTCGGCCAGGACCGGCGGATCCAGCGGGTCAGCGCGCCGCTCGGCCCGGCCGCGCTGCGGGTCGCCAGGCGCGGCGTGCGGCTGGCCGGCGAGCTGGGCCTGCCGCTGGTCACCGTCGTCGACACCGGCGGGGCCGACCTGTCCAAGGCGGCCGAGGAGGGCGGGCTGGCCGCCGAGATCGCCCGCTGCCTGGCCGAGCTGGTCATGCTCGACGCGCCGACCGTCTGCCTGCTGCTCGGCGAGGGCGCGGGCGGCGCGGCGCTGGCCCTGCTGCCCGCCGACCGGGTGCTGTGCGCGCAGCACGCCTGGCTGTCGCCGCTGCCGCCCGAGGGCGCCTCGGCGATCCTCTACCGCTCGGTCGACTTCGCGCCCGAGATCGCCAGGCTCCAGCGCATCCGCGCCACCGACCTGCGGCGCGACGGCATCGTGGACCGGGTCATCCCCGAGGTGCCGGACGCCGCCTACGAGCCGCGGGCGTTCTGCGAGCGGGTGGGGCGGGCGCTGGAGCACGAGATCGCGGGGCTGCTGCGGCAGGACCCGGCCGACCGCCTCGCCGCCCGCCTGGCCCGCTACCGCACCCTCGGCACCTGACCGCCGCCGGCGCGCGAGGTCTCCAGGCTCAGCGGGCGGCGCGCCACTCCGGCGCGAGCACCGACCAGATCTCCATGTCGAGCCGCCGCCCCCGGTGCGGATAGTGCTCCCGCAGCACGCCCTCGCGGGTCATGCCGAGCCGCCTGGCCACCGCGACGCTGGCGGTGTTGTCCGCCGCCGCCCACCACTCCACGCGGTGGATGCCGCGCTCCTCGACCGCCCAGTCGATGATCACCCGCACCGCCCGGGTGATCAGGCCCCTGCCCACGGCCGCGGGCTCCAGCCAGCAGCCCGCCTCGGCGATGCCCCTGGGGACGTCCATCGTGCGGAACAGCACCCCGCCGACCAGCAGCCCGTCCAGCCAGATGCCGTAGAGGCGGCCGGTGTCGGCGGCGGCCTTGTCGGCGTAGGACCGCAGGAACGCCCGGCCGGACTCCAGATCGGTCACGAGGTCGGGGAGACCGATGTAGCGCCCGATGTGCTCCCGGCCGCGCTCGATGTGCGCCAGGAACTCCTCCGCCCGCCACGGCTCCAGAGGCCCCAGCAGCGCGCCGTCATCGCCGAGCTCGACCGCGAACAGGTGCTTCACGGCACCGGGATCCGCTCGACCCGGATGGAGAAGACCTCCTCGCGGGGCACGACCACTTCGTACGCCCCATGATCCACCATCCAGTAGCCCAACGCCTCCGCCTTCATCCCGCTGTGCCCGGTGTAGGCGATGTGCAGGCCGTCCTCGTCCTCGTCGAGGATGACGCACGGCTCGCCGCCGAAGGCCCCCACGGTGCGGATGAGCACCAGCCACTCGACCTCGGCCCGCGTCACCTGCCGCCGCCAGTAGCCGGCGGCCGGCTCGAACCCCGGCAGCTCGGACTCGCTGAACAGCACCACCTGGCCGTCGTCCGGCCCCACGGCCGCGGGCAGGGTGTGCTCGCCGAAACGGGCGACGAAGCCGGAGGCGACCGGCGTGATCTCCTCGCTCATGCGGCGGGCCGCCAGGTCAGCCCGTCGTAGCCGGCGAAGGGCCGCTCGCCGTCGCGGGTGACGTGCACGATCTCCGCGCCGGCCGGGATCGGCATCGGCACGGTGTGGAACTGCGGCACGACGTGGTCGGGCGAGGTGGTGAAGCCGTTGCCGGCGAACGGCGGGGCGTCGCTCCAGTCGCCGCCCATGTGCGGTCCGTACGGCACCGCGTAGGTGTCGACGTCGCGGGCGTACCAGCGCATCACATACACCTCGGGCACCTCCGCGAACAGCTCCGAGCCGTCGAACGACAGATCGAGGCCCCAGTAGAGCGCCTCGGGGGTGGTCAGCCTGACGCAGTCCTGCACCCGGTAGACATATCCGGAGATCACCGTGCGCTTGCCCGACAGGTAGGGGACGAGCAGACGCGGCGGGATCACTTTCTGCATCTGCGTTCCGCTCACGGTACTACTTTACGGTCGGTTGACCCCTACAAGACCCGGTGCTGAAGGCAGGGCAGCGTCGCCCGCGCCGACTCGGCGTACGCGCGGTCGATCCTGACCACCTCGACCCCCGGCGCGGTGCCCAGGTCGGCGCGGACCACGCCGAGCGGGTCGACCAGCATGCTGCGGCCCACGCCGTAGCCGTCGGAGGACTCGCCCGGGTTGGGGGCCTGGCCGACGGCGGCGGTCCACATGGTGTTCTCCAGGGCCCGCGCGCGGACCAGGGTCGTCCAGTGGTCCTCCTTGAGCGGCCCCGACCCCCAGGCGGCGATCACCGCGAACAGCTCGGCCCCCCGGTCGACCAGCGCCCGGCCCAGCTCGGGGAAGCGTACGTCGTAGCAGGTGATCAGCCCGACCCTGAGCCCGGCCAGCTCGACCACGGTCGGCTCGGCGCCCGGCTCGACCAGGTCGGACTCCTTCGCGCCGAAGGAGTCGAACAGGTGGATCTTGCGGTACGCGGCCACCAGCGCCCCCTGGGCGTCGAGCGCCACGGCCGTGTTGCGGACCCGGCCGTCGCCCGGCTCGAACGTCCCGGCGATCACCGCCAGGCCGTGCTCGCGCGCCGCGTCGGCGAGGCCCGACACGAACGGCCCGTCCAGCGGCTCGGCCAGGTCCGTGATGCGCCGGCCGTAGCGGGTCAGCGTCGCTTCGGGGAAGATCGCGAGGTCGGCCCCCTCGGCGCGGGACAGCGCCTCCCTGGCCCTCTTGAGGTTGGCGGAGGGATCAGGGGAGACCGGGATCTGGCAGAGGGCGATTGTGGTCACGGCCCGACTCTAACCGGTTGGGCACCCGGCGAAACCAGGTCAGGCACCGCCAGACCCACTCCAGGGGGCCGTACCGGTAGCGGGCCAGCCACCACCGGCTCACCAGTACCTGCGCGGCCACGGTCACGGCGGCGAGCGCCACGACAGCCCAGCGGGTCGGGTCGGCCCTGACCAGCGGCAGCGTCAGCACGATCACGGCGGTGCCGGTCACGTAGTTGGTCAGCGCCATGCGGCCGAGCGGCTCCAGCACCGCCGACAGCCCCGGCCGCAGCACCAGGAGCAGCCCCAGCGAGTACGCCAGCGCCCCCGCCAGCGCGGCTGCGCTGTAGGCGTTCCAGTCGCCGGTGGTGAAGGCCGCGTAACCGAGCAGCGCGGAGGCGAGCGCGCTGACCGCGAACCCCGGCAGCAGCAGCGACCGGGGCAGGTTCAGCCGCCACAGCCCCATGCCGGCCAGGAGCAGGCCGGGGATCAGCCACGAGCCGCCGCCCTTGGCCAGCAGCCCCCACGCCAGCGCCGCCACGCCGAGCACGAGCTGCGCCCAGCCGCCGGGCACGAACGAGGCGGGCAGCAGCGCCACCGCGCCCCAGAGCGCGTAGTCGGTCAGCACCTCGCCCGCGTAGAACAGCCCCTGCGCCAGCCCGATGCAGTAGAGCCAGAACAGCCGGCTGAGCAGCGCCCACCTGCTGTGGCCGCGCAGGAACAGCAGGAAGCTGATGCCGAACAGCGCCGAGAAGATCGGGTAGAACCGGCTCTGGAAGAGGTCCTCCACGACGACGTCCACGGAGGTGGACGGCACGTGGGCGACGCGCGTGTGCTGCCAGGTGTTGACCAGCATGATGCCGCACACCGCGAACCCGCGGAGCGCGTCGAGCTCTCTGATGCGCGTCATGTCACCCAGAGCACCCACCATACGAGGAATCCGCCGCCCACGGCGGTCGCCGCCCAGCCGGGCCACCGGCGCCACCGGACCGCCGCGCCGGCCGCCGTGAGCGCGACCGAGGCCACCGCGAGCCACGTGTAGAACATGACGTCGGCGGGCAGGCCGACGGCCGGCGCCGCCGCGTTGCGCGCCGCGAGGCCGTGCACCGCCTGGGCGGTCAGCCCGGCGAAGGCCACCCCGCACAGCCCGCCGAACGCCGCGAGCGCCCGGCCCTTCAGCGCGGACGCCACGAGCTGCGCCAGGGCGACGAGCGCGAACACCGCGAACGGCGCGGCCAGCCAGGGCGCCCGCGCGATCGCGTACGGCGCCGCCGTCACGCGCAGGTCCACCGGCCGGTCGCCGGCCGCGTCCAGGCAGGGGGCGGCGGCGCGGGCCGCCGGGTCGGCGACGAACTCGGCGATCATGCGGCGGGCGCACGCGCTCGACAGGAAGACGGCGTGGGAGGCGTGCGGGATCTCGGCGAAGCGCGCCCCGGGCAGCGCCTCGGCGGCCGGTCTGCTGGTCCTGACGGGGGTGGTGGGGTCGTACTGGCCGCCGAGCACGAAGGCCGGGGCGCGCGGGACCGCCCCCGAGGGCTGCGAGCGCGGCAGGTCCCAGGCGTCGCAGACCGCCTGGTCGGCCCTGTGGGTGAACAGCCGGGAACGGCCCGCCGAGGAGTTGAACGGCAGCTCGTCCTGGCACTGCACCGCGTGGTAGAGCCCGAGCTCGTGCGTGACCAGCCCCTCCCCGGCGGCGTCGGCGAGCGGCCGCAGCAGCTCGTCGTGGCCCTCGGCGAGCGCGGGCAGCAGCGCGGGGGCGACCGCCGCGACATCCGGTTCGGCCAGCCCCTCGAACAGCAGGGCGGCCACGTCGTCGCCGCTCAGGCGCGCGGTGAACTCCCGGCCGAGCAGCGGGTCGGTGGCCGGCACCCGGGCGGGGGAGGCGTTGAGCCGGGCGGTCATGGCCGCGTAGGCGTCCTTCACGCCGAGCCTCGCCACCGTGTCGGCCAGGTTGCGCTCGGCGTCGTCGTACCAGGCGACGCCCTCGGGCAGGAACGAGTCCAGCACCAGCGACCTGGTGCCCCCGGGGTCGGCCGCGGCGGCCTCGACCATGACGCGGGTGGAGTAGCTGACGCCGAACAGGTTCCAGCTCGGGTAGCCGAGCTCGCGGCGCAGCGCGACGACGTCGGCCGCCATCTCCTTGGTGGTGTAGCCGCGCAGGTCCACGCCCTGCTCGCGGAGCCGGTCGCGGCAGGCGACGGCGGCGGCGGCCACGTCCGCGGGCGGGCGGCGGAGCTGCCCGAGCAGCGCCTCGGCGGTCTCGGGGCAGCTCAGCGCCGGCTCGGAGTAGCGGCCGCCGCGCTGCTCCAGCGCCACCACGTCCCGGTCGGGGAACATCTGGGCGAGGAAGCCGGTGAGCCGCAGCGACGCCGAGCCGGGGCCGCCGCTCATGAAGACCACGGGGTCCGGCCTGCGCCCGCGCGCGGCCGAGTGGCGTACGGCGTAGCCGACCTGGATCGTCCGGCCGGGGGCGTCCCTGCGCTCGGGGACGAGCAGGAACCCGCACGTGGTGCCGGCCGGGACGGCGACAGGACAGGGCCGCGCGGGCGGCGCGGAGGAGGTCATGACCGGCGGCGCGGACAGGGCGAGAGCGAGCACGACCCGAGTGATCACGCGACGAGACTAATAGTCTGGGACCGTGACGGAACCACTGGTGTCCAGGATGCGTGCCTTTGGCACGACCATCTTCGCGGAGATGAGCGCGCTCGCCGCGCAGACCGGCTCGATCAACCTCGGCCAGGGGTTCCCCGACACCGACGGCCCGGCCGGCATGCTCGACCGGGCGGTCCAGGCCATCGGCTCGGGCGCCAACCAGTACCCGCCGGGGCCGGGCGTGCCCGAGCTGCGCCGCGCGGTCGCCGAGCACCGGGCCGACCACTACCGGCTCGACTACGACCCGGCCCGCGAGGTCCTGGTCACGGTGGGGGCCACGGAGGCGATCGCGGCGAGCGTGCTGGCGCTCTGCGAGCCCGGCGACGAGGTCATCGCCTTCGAGCCCTACTACGACTCCTACGCCGCGTCCATCGCCCTCGCCCAGGCCCGCCTGGTGCCCGTCACGCTGCGGCCGGTCGAGGGCCGCTTCACCTTCGACCCCGACGAGCTGCGCGCCGCCGTCACGCCGCGCACCCGCGCCGTCCTGGTCAACTCGCCGCACAACCCGACCGGCACCGTCTTCACCCGTGAGGAGCTGGAGGTCGTCGCAGAGCTCTGCCGCGAGCGCGACCTGATCGCGATCACCGACGAGGTCTACGAGCACCTGACCTTCGACGGGGTCGCGCACGTCCCGATGGCGACGCTGCCCGGGATGCGCGAGCGGACGGTGATGATCTCCTCCGCCGGGAAGACGTTCTCGGTCACCGGGTGGAAGACCGGCTGGGTGTGCGCGCCCGCGCCGCTGGTCACGGCGGTGCAGACGGTCAAGCAGTTCCTCACGTTCACGGCGGGCGCGCCGTGGCAGCTCGCGGTGGCCCACGGGCTGCGGCACGAGCTGGAGTGGGTGTCGGCGCTGCGTTCCGGGCTCCAGGACAAGCGCGACCGGCTGATGGAGGGGCTGGCGGCGGCCGGGTTCGAGGTGCTGCGGCCGGCCGGCACCTACTTCGTGCAGACCGACATCAGGCCGCTCGGCTTCACCGACGGGCTGGAGCTGACGCGGCGGCTGCCCGAGCTGGCCGGGGTGGTCGCCATCCCGACCCAGGTCTTCTACGACCGCCCCGAGCGCGGCCGCCACTACGTCCGCTTCGCCTTCTGCAAGAAGGACGAGGTCATCGACGAGGCGGCGGCCCGGCTCAAGCGCCTGTCGGCCTGAGCGGTCAGGCCGCGCCCTCGTCGAGCGGCGTCAGGGTGGCGGTGGCCGCCTCGTGCTCCATGCCGGTGGCCTCCAGCAGGTCGACCACGACGGACCGGAGCTGGGCGATGATCACGTGCGCGGAGAACCCGAGGTGCTCGGGCCGCTCGCGGGCCGCCACGGCGAGCAGCGCCTGCCTGGCCAGCGTCGGCTCCCGGCCCGCGCCGAGTTCGAGCTGGAGCAGCAGGGCCGCCTCCGACACCTCGCGCATGGCCTCGGCCAGCGCGGCCGGGGGCGGGCTGGCCTCGCCGAGCGAGGCGAGCGTCCGCCTGCACAGCACCCGGACGTTGCGCATCGCCAGGTCCACCGGGAGCACGGCGGCCTCGTAGCGGGCCAGGCGGGCGCGCCGGTGCCAGTGCATCGGCGAGATCGTGGTGATCTCCTTGCTCGTCTCCAGCGCCTTCTCCAGCTCCTCCACCAGCGCCTGGGTGCCGCGCGCCGCCTCCAGGGCGTCGGCGGCGAGGTCCACGTCCCGCTTCTCGATGGCCTCGGCGGCGCGCTCCAGCGCGGTGGACAGCGCGTCCAGCACGTCGGACAGGTGCTTGCCCGCGATGGTGAACGGGCTCGCGGGCATCAGCGCGACCGCCGCGATGCCGATGACGCCGCCGGTCAGCGCGTCGGCCATGCGGTCCAGGCCGCCGGCCCCCTCGACGGGGACGAGCGTGGCCACCAGCACCGCCGACGAGCCGGCCTGCGCCACGAACAGCGCCCCGCCGTCCAGCAGCACCGCGATGGCCATGGCGAGGGCGACCACGAGCGCGATCTGCCAGGGCCCCGACCCGATCCAGGCCACCAGCAGGTCGCCCACCCCGACCCCGAGGCTCACCCCGACGATCAGCTCCGCCACCCGGCGCAGCCGCTGCCCGAGGCCGACGCCGACGCAGATGAGCACGGAGATGGGGGCGAAGAACGGCCTCGGGTGGCCGAGCAGCCGGACGGCCACGATCCAGGCCAGCGCCGCGCCGACCGCGCACTGCGCGATGGACGGCCACGTGAGGGCGAACGTGCCCAGCCGATCCTTGACATGCTCGGTGAGCCTCGTACGCACCCTTCCACCATGGCGGATCTTTATGACGTTCGGATCACTTTTCGCCCGTTCTAGCCCATTTGTGCGTCCGGCGTCCACCGGGTTGCGGCGGCCGTCGTACGGCGCGCGTTGACATGGCGCGCGCCCTTCATGGGCAGACATTGCCCATGAAGGCCGGTGGCGGGCTCGGCTAGCGTCGCCAGGGGTGCAGAGAAAGGGTGGTCGCATGCCGGAACCCATCGAGGTCCGCAAGGTGCCGATCGAGAGCGTGACCGACGCCTCCGGGCTGTCGAGGCTCATCGCCGAGGGCGTGATCGAGGCCGAACGGGTGCTCGCCGTCGTCGGCAAGACCGAGGGCAACGGCGGCGTCAACGACTACACCCGCATCCTGGCCGACCGCGCCTTCCGTGAGGTGCTGGCCCGGCACGGGCATCCGGCGCCGGAGAACGTCCCCCTGGTGTGGTCGGGCGGCACCGACGGCGTTCTCAGCCCGCACGCGACCGTCTTCGCCACCACCCCGGCCGAGCGCGCCCCCGTCACCGACGAGCCGCGCCTGTCGGTCGGCGTCGCGATGAGCGAGGTCATCCTGCCCGAGGACATCGGCCGCCCCGCCATGGTGGAGAAGGTCGCCGCCGGGGTGCGCGAGGCCATGAAGATCGCCGGCATCGACGACCCGCGCGACGTCCACTACGTCCAGACCAAGACGCCCCTGCTCACCCTGGCCACCATCACCGACGCCCGCAGCCGCGGCAAGGACACCGCCATCGAGGAGACCGGCCCCTCCATGGACCTGTCCAACTCGACCACGGCGCTCGGCATCGCGGTGGCGCTCGGCGAGATCGACATGCCGCGCGCCGAGCAGATCCACAAGGACCTGTCGCTCTACTCGTCCGTGGCCTCGTGCTCGTCCGGCGTCGAGCTGGACCGGGCGCAGATCGTGCTGGTCGGCAACGTACGCGGCATCGGCGGGCGCTACCGCATCGGCCACAGCGTCATGAAGGACGCCCTCGACGCCGACGGCATCTGGGCCGCCATCCGCGACTCCGGCCTGCCGCTGCCCGAGCGCCCGCATCCGTCGGACCTCGGCGGGCGGCTGGTCAACGTCTTCATGAAGTGCGAGGCCGACCCGTCAGGACGGGTACGCGGCCGGCGCAACATCATGCTGGACGACTCCGACGTGCACTGGCACCGGCAGATCAAGGCGGCCGTGGGCGGGGTGGCGGCGTCGGTGACCGGCGATCCCGCCGTGTTCGTGTCGGTGGCGGCCGTCCACCAGGGCCCGTCGGGCGGCGGCCCGGTCGCCGCCATCGCCGACCTGGGAGGGTAGCCTGCGTTCTTCTACCTATGTAGAGTACGAGCTATGAAGAGCGACGCACCCCGGATGACCCTGCCGACCCAGGCCGTCCTGCGCGCCCTGCTCGCCGACCCCACCCGCGAACGGTACGGGCTGGAGCTGTGCGACCTCGCCGGGCTGCCCGGCGGCACCGTCTACCCGATCCTGGCCAGGCTGGAGCGGCTCGGCTGGGTGGAGAGCCGCTGGGAGGACCCCGGCGCCCACGAGGAGGCGGGCCGCCCCCGCCGCCGCTACTACCGCATCACCCCCGGCGGGGCCGAGCGCGGCCGGGACGCCGTCGCCCGCGCCTACCGCTCCCGCCGCCAGCCGCTCCCGGCCTGGCTGCCGCACCCGGGAGGCGCCTCGTGAACCGCGGCGACCCCCTCCGCCCCCTGCTGCGGGCCGTAGGCGAGGGGCCGGGCGCCGACGGGCTGGACGGCGAGCGGCTGCGCCTGGTCCGCCGCGCCTACGAGGTCGCCGCCCACTGGCACGACGGGCAGCGGCGTCACAGCGGCGACCCCTACGTCACGCATCCGCTCGCCGTCGCCGTGATCCTCGCCGAGCAGGGCGTGCGCGACCACGAGGTCCTGTGCGCGGCCCTGCTGCACGACGTGCTCGACGACACGGCGTGCCCCGAGGCGGAGCTGGCCGAGTTCGGCGGCACCGTCCTGGGGCTGCTGCGCGGGCTCCGCGCGCTCGGCGACCCCCGCCGCGCCCCGGAGGACCGGCGCGACTCCGCCGACGCGCGCGTCCTCGCGCTCAAGCTCGCCGACCGGCTGCACAACCTGCGCACCGCCCGCTTCCTCCCCGAGGCCAAGCGGCGCCGCAAGGCGGCGGAGACCCTGGAGCTGTACGTGCCCGCCGCGGGCAGGGCGGGCCTGGAGCGGGTGGGGGAGGAGCTGCGGCGGCTGGCCACCGCCCACCTGCCGGGGAACGGGCCGTACCGGATCGTCAGGGCGGGCGCGGTGCTGCTCCCGCCGCACGCCCGCGCCCGCTACCTGGAGGAGTGGCTGGCGGAGCTGCACGCCATCCCCACCCGGCGGGAGCGCAGGCGTTTCGCCGCCGGGCTGCTGCTCGGCATGCCCGCCATGGCCGCGGCCCTCGGCCGATGGGACGTCGCCGGGTGGGCCCGGGAGCTGCGGGGCAGGATCGGGACCGGACCGGGGCGCGGGTAGTCTCGGCGCTGTGCCGAGCATTCCGCAGCCCCTCGTCCCTGACGACGACGGCGGCGCCCCGCCCGCCGTCGCCGCCGCCCTCGCCGCCCACCGGGACGGCACGGGCGACGTCGCCGCCGTGCTCAACGCCCTCGCCGGGGCACGGCTGCTGGTGCCCGTGGTGGCGCTGCTGACCCGCTCCGAGGTGGGCGAGCACGGGCTGCGGCAGGAGAAGGAGAGCGAGATGGCCCTGCCCAAGCTCGTCGGGCAGGACGGCCGGCACGCGGTCCCCGCCTTCACCGGCACCGACGCGCTCACCAGGTGGCGGCCGGACGCCCGCCCCATCCAGAGCACCACGCTCCAGGTCTGCCGGGCCGCGGCCCAGGAGGGCGCGGCGGCGGTCGTGATCGACGTGGCCGGGCCGGTGCCGTTCGTGATCGAGGGCGCGGTGCTGGAGGCCCTGGCGGCCGTCGAGGCCGGCACCGCCGCCCAGCTCGACCGCGCCACCGTCGCCCGCGTCGAGCCCGCCCCCAGACGCCGCTGGTTCTCCCGCCGCTGACCACCCCGCCCCGGGTTCCGCCGCCTGCCGATCGGGACCGGTGTGGGCGAACGGGGCGCCGGGCGGCGCGCCGCGCACTAGGGTCGGCTCGTGGTCGCACTCATGGCGCTGGCCGGCCTGGTCTGCGGACACCGCATCAGGGCGCTGGCCGACGCCTACGAACGCCTCCACACGACCCGCGCCCCCGGCCCCGCCCCAGGACCGGCCGTCGAACTGCTGACCGCCGCCGTGGCGGCGCTGGCCGCCTGGCGCATGGGCCTGCCGTACGTGCCGTTCGCGGTGATCGGGGTCGCGCTGGCCGTGATCGACCGGCGCACCACGATCCTGCCCGACGCGATCACGCTCCCCGCCTACCCGATCACCGCCCTGGCGCTCTGGCCCACGGGGGAGCTGCCGCGCGCGCTGGCCGGAGCGGCGGCGCTGACGGCACTCTACGGGCTGCTCTGGTTCGCCCGCCCGGAGGCGATGGGGCTCGGCGACGTCAAGCTGGCCGGCCTCATCGGCCTCCACGCCGCCGCGGCCGGCTGGCCCGCGTGGGTCGTCGCGGCCTTCGCCGGGCAGGCGCTCGGCGCGCTCTACGCCCTCGCGCTGCTCGCCACGCGGCGCGGCACCAGGCACACGCAGTTCCCGTTCGGGCCGTTCATGCTGATGGGCGCGTTCACCGTGCTGTGTCTCGACTGACGAACGTGGGACAGTCCACTCGACGGCACGTGGAAGACTTGTACGCATGTTGCGCTGGTTGACCGCCGGAGAGTCCCACGGGCCCGAACTCGTCGCCGTCATGGAGGGCCTGCCGGCCGGGGTCGAGGTGACCACGGCCGCCATCGACGAGGCCCTGCGCCGCCGCAGGCTCGGCTACGGCCGCGGCGCGCGGATGAAGTTCGAGGAGGACAAGGTCACCATCGTGGGCGGCGTCCGCCACGGCCGCACGATGGGCAGCCCGGTCGCCATCCGCGTGGGCAACACCGAGTGGCCCAAGTGGGAGAAGATCATGGCGGCCGACCCGGTCGACCCGGCGGAGCTGGAGGGCCTGGCCCGCAACGCGCCCCGGTCCCGCCCGCGCCCCGGCCACGCCGACCTGGCCGGCATGCAGAAATACGGCTTCGACGACGCCCGCCCCGTGCTCGACCGGGCCAGCGCCCGCGAGACGGCGGCCAGGGTCGCGCTCGGCGAGGTCGCCCGCCGCTTCCTCAAGCAGGCGCTCGGCGTCGACATCGTCAGCCACGTGACCTCCATCGGCGGCGCCGAGAGCCCGTCGGACACCCTGCCGGGCCCCGGCGACCTGGCCCGCGTCGACGCCGACCCGGTGCGCTGCCACGACCCCGAGGGCAGCGCCGCCATGGTCGCGGTCATCGACCAGGCGCACAAGGACGGCGACACGCTCGGCGGCGTCGTCGAGGTCCTCGCCTACAACCTGCCGCCCGGCCTCGGCAGCTACACCCACTGGGACCGCCGGCTCGACTCCCGGCTGGCCGGCGCGCTCATGGGCATCCAGGCGATCAAGGGCGTGGCGGTCGGCGACGGCTTCGAGACCGCCAAGCGGCCCGGCTCCCGCGCCCACGACGAGATCGCCTACACCACCGACGACGGCGTCCGCCGTCTCACCAACCGCGCGGGCGGCGTCGAGGGCGGCATGACCAACGGCGAGATCCTGCGCGTCAGCGCGGCCATGAAGCCGATCTCCACGGTTCCGCGGGCCCTCGCCACGATCGACGTCAAGACCGGCGAGGCGGCCAAGGCCCACCACGAGCGCTCCGACGTCTGCGCCGTCCCGGCGGCCGGCGTCGTGGCCGAGGCCATGGTCGCGCTGGTCCTGGCCGACGCGGCCCTGGAGAAGTTCGGCGGCGACTCCGTCGAGGAGGTCGCGCGCAACCTGTCCGGCTACCTCTCTTCGATGGTGATCAAATGACGGCCAAGGCAGTGCTGATAGGGCCTCCCGGCTCCGGTAAGACCACGCTCGGGCGCCTGCTCGCCGAGCGGCTCGGCGTCGGCTTCCGCGACACCGACGCCGACGTCGAGGCGGTGGCGGGCAAGCCCGTCTCCGACATCTTCGTCGAGGACGGCGAGGAACACTTCCGCGAGCTGGAGCACGAGGCCGTACGCCGGGCTCTGGCCGAGCACGACGGCGTCCTGTCCCTGGGCGGCGGCGCCGTGCTGCACCCCGAGACCCAGGCCATGCTGGCCGGCCACCACGTGGTCTACCTCCAGGTGGGGCTGGCCGACGCCGTCCAGCGGGTCGGCCTCGCCTCCGCCCGGCCGCTGCTGGTGCTCAACCCGCGCAGCCGGCTCAAGAAGCTCATGGAGGAGCGGCGGCCGGTCTACGAGCGGCTCGCCGCGGTGACCGTCACGACCGACCAGCGCGAGCCCGCCGAGATCGCCGACGAGATCATGAAGGGGCTGCCGGCATGAGCGCCGCGACGAGGATCACCGTACGCGGTGACAGCCCCTACGACGTGGTCGTCGGCACCGGCGTGCTGGCCGAGCTGCCCACCCTGTTCAGGCCCGGCGTCTCCACCGTCGCCGTCATCCACCCGGAGACCCTGCCGGAGATCTCCCGCCCGGTGTGCGAGGCGATCGCGGCGGCCGGGCACGAGGTCGTCGCCCTGCCGGTGCCCGACGGCGAGCGGGCCAAGACCGTCGAGGTGGCCGCCCGCCTCTGGTCCGAGTTCGGCCGGCACGGCGTGACCCGCTCCGACGCCGTCGTCGGCGTGGGCGGCGGCGCCACCACCGACCTCGCCGGCTTCGTGGCGGGCACGTGGCTGCGCGGCGTGCAGGTCGTGCTCGTGCCCACGACGCTGCTGGCCATGGTCGACGCCGCCGTCGGCGGCAAGAACGGCATCGACACGCCCGAGGGGAAGAACCTCGTGGGCACGTTCCTGCCGCCCGCGGGCGTGCTGTGCGAGCTGTCGACCCTCGGCGGCATGCCGCGCGACGACTACCGGGCCGGGCTCGCCGAGGTCATCAAGGGCGGCTTCATCGCCGACCCCGAGATCCTGCGCCTGATCGAGGCCGACCCCGAGGGCGCGACCCGGCCGGACGGCCCGCACACCCGCGAGCTCATCGAGCGCAAGATCCGGGTCAAGGCCGACGTCGTGGGCGCCGACCTGCGCGAGGCGGGCCTGCGCGAGATCCTCAACTACGGCCACACGCTGGCCCACGCGATCGAGCGCGACGAGCACTACCGCATCCGCCACGGCGAGGCCGTCGCCATCGGCATGGTCTACGCCGCCGAGCTGTCCAGGCTCGCCGGGCGGGCCGACCTCGTGGCGCGCACCCGGGCCGTCCTCACCTCCGTCGGGCTGCCCGTCTCCTACCGGGCCGACGCCTGGCCGCGGCTGCGCGACCACATGCGGCTCGACAAGAAGAACCGCGGCGCCAGGCAGCGGTTCGTGGTCCTCGACGGCCTCGCCGAGCCCGGCCGGCTCGAAGGCCCGCCGGAAGAGCTGCTCGAAGCGGCCTACAAGGAGATCTCGGCATGATCCTCGTGCTCAACGGGCCCAACCTGGGCCGGCTCGGCACCCGCGAGCCCGACGTCTACGGCTCCGACACCTTCGAGGACGTCGCCGCGCTCTGCCGCGACACCGGCAGGAAACTGGGCGAGCACGTCGAGGTCCGCCAGACCGACGACGAGGCCGAGCTGATCGGCTGGCTGCACGAGGCCGCCGACGGCCGCATCCCGGTCGTGCTCAACCCGGCCGCGTTCACCCACTACTCCTACGCGGTGCGCGACGCCATCGCCCAGCGCACGGCCCCGCTCGTCGAGGTCCACCTCACCAATCCCGCGGCCAGGGAAGAGTTTCGGCACACCTCCGTCGTCGCCGGGGTGGCGACGGGCACCATCGCCGGCTTCGGACTACAGTCGTACGTCCTTGCGCTGCACGCTATCGCGGAGATGGACACCACCTCATGAGGCACTACAAGTCCTTCGTCGCGCTCGGCGACAGTTTCACCGAAGGACTGAACGACCCGGGCCCCCACGGTCACTACCGTGGCTGGGCCGACCGGGTCGCCGAGCGGCTGGCCGCCGACGACCCCTCCTTCCGCTACGCCAACCTCGCGGTCCGCGGCAAGCTGCTCGACCAGGTCATCGCCGAGCAGGTGCCCGTGGCCGTCGGGATGGCGCCCGACCTGGTCAGCTTCTGCGCCGGCGGCAACGACCTGCTCCGGCCGGGCTGCGACCCCGACGTGATGGCGAAGAAGCTCGCCCACGCGGTGCGCGACCTGCGGGCGGGCGGGGCCGACGTGCTGCTGTTCACCGGCGTCGACCCGCGCGACACGCCGCTCATGCGCCGGCTTCGGGGCCGTTTCGCGATCTTCTACCTGCATCTGCGCTCGATCGCCGACCTCTACGGGTGCCGGCTGGTCGACCAGTGGTCCATGCAGGGGCTGCGCGACTGGCGGGCGTGGAGCGCCGACCGGCTGCACATGAACGAGGACGGGCACCGGCTGGTCGCCGCCCGGGTCCTCGACGTGCTGGGCGTGCCGTTCGACGACTGGCGCAAGGACTGGCCCGAGCGGTCGGTCGACCCGCGCGCCCGGCGGCGCGAGGACGCGCAGTGGATCCGCGAGCATCTGGTGCCGTGGATGAGCCGCCGCCTGCGGGGCGTCTCCTCGGGCGACGGCCTGTCCCCGAAGCGCCCCGAACTCACCCCCTGGGGCTGACCCTCCGCCTCACGCCGTGGCCGGGTCGGCGGCTTCGGCGGACTCGGCGGCGAGGCGCTTCAGGGCGGCGCGGGGGATCGCCGGGTCGGTGGTGCGCCAGAACGGCGGCAGCGAGTTCAGCAGGAAGCCGCTGTAGCGGGCCGTCACCAGGCGGGGGTCGAGGACCGCGATGACGCCCTTGTCGTGCTGGGAGCGCAGCAGCCGCCCCGCGCCCTGGGCCAGCAGCAGCGCGGCGTGGTTGGCGGCCACCGCCATGAAGCCGTTGCCGCCCCGCGCGGCCACGTGCCGCTGCCGGGCGGAGGTCAGCGGGTCGTCGGGGCGCGGGAACGGCACCCGGTCGATGATGACCAGCCGCAGCGACGGCCCCGGCACGTCGACCCCCTGCCACAGCGACAGCGTGCCGAACAGGCACGTGGGCTCGTCCTCGGCGAACTGCCTGACCAGCAGCATCGTCGAGTCGTCGCCCTGGCACAGCAGCGGCACGTCGAGCCGGTCGCGCAGCGCCTCGGTCGCGGCCTTGGCCGCACGCATCGAGGAGAACAGGCCGAGCGTGCGCCCTCCGGCCGCCTCGATCAGCTCGGTGATCTCGTCGAGGTACTGCTGCGGCAGGCCGTCGCGGCCGGGCTGGGGGAGGTGCTTGGCGACGTAGAGGATGCCGGACCTGGGGTGGTCGAAGGGGGAGCCGACGTCGATGCCCTGCCACTCGCCGGGCCCGCTGAGCCCCCACTGCGCGGCCAGCGCGTCGAACGTGCCGCCCAGCGCGAGCGTGGCGGAGGTGAGGACCACCGTGCGCTCGCCGAACAGCTTGTCGCGCAGCATGCCGCTGACGGTCAGCGGGGCGACGCGCAGCGCGGGCGGCCGGCGGTCGGTGCCCGCGTCGAGCCAGACCACCTCGGCGCGGTCGGCCTCGGAGGCGTGCCCGTAGGCGTCCAGCATGCGCACCGCCGTGTCGTGCACCTCGTCGAGGGCGGTGAACGCGGCCTTGCGCTGGCCCGCCTTGTCGGGGTCGTCCTTGTCGGCGTTGCGCGGGCCGAGCGCCGTGACGCAGCGCCACGCGGTGTCGCGGATGAGCTGGAGGGTCAGCCCCAGCACCTGCGGCAGCTCGTCGACGCGCCCCGGAGGGGCGGCGGCGAGCAGCGCCTTGAGGTCCTCGCCGGCCTCCTGGAGCTGGTCGGCGACCGACTGCTCGATGAGCCGGCCGACGCGCCGCACGGCCAGCGACACGGTCAGCTCCGACAGCTCGCCGGTGACGACGGAGGTGACCCGGTCGACCAGCTCGTGCGCCTCGTCGACGACCACGACCTTGTGCTCGGGCAGCACCGGCAGCTCGCCCATGGCGTCGATGGCGAGCAGCGCGTGGTTGGTGACCACGACGTCGACCTCGCCGGCCCGCTGCCGGGCCAGCTCGGCGAAGCACTCGGCCCCGCTGGGGCAGCGGTTGGCGCCCAGGCACTCCTGGGCGCTGACGGAGAACTGCCGCCACGCCTGCTCGCTCACGCCCGGCACCAGCTCGTCGCGGTCGCCGGTCTCGGTCTCCTCGGCCCACTCCTGGATGCGCTGCACCATGCGGCCGGTGGCGCTCACCTCGCGCGGGTCGAAGAGCTGGTCCTGCTCGTCGTCCTCGGGCCAGCCGGCGGTCGCCTTGTAGCGGCACAGGTAGTTGCGCCGGCCCTTGAGTATGGCGAACGTCGGCTCGTGCGGCAGCTCCTTGCCGAGCGCCTCGGCGAGGCGGGGCAGGTCGCGGTCGACGAGCTGGCGCTGCAGCGCGATCGTGGCCGTGGAGACGACCACGGGCTTGTCGCTGTCCATGGCGTGGCGGATCGACGGGACGAGGTAGGCCAGCGACTTTCCGGTGCCCGTGCCGGCCTGCACGGCCAGGTGCTCGTCGGCGTCGATGGCCTGCTGCACGGCGCGGACCATGGTGACCTGGCCCTGCCGCTCGCTCCCTCCGACGGCGTTGACGGCGATGCTGAGCAGTTCGTCGACTGACGGGAGATGGGAGTCCGGCACGGCAGTAAACGCTACCCGCATTTGCCGGGTCGCCGCGCCGAACGCGGCGTGATCGGCCAGACGCATCCCGGCATTCCCGAACACGTGCGGCGGCGGGCGTGGCACACTGGGCGATCGGGACGCCGGCTCGTCGGACACGGACTCAGAGTGGTTGACGAGAGGGGCCTGGGGTGTGTATGGGAAGGCCGGTTCAGTAGGGTTTTCCGGGGTTGAGTGGACGCATAAAGGCTGGTTAATACAGTATGTCTGCCATGTCGGAAGTTGTCCCGTTGCCGTCGTTCGGCGAAGTCTTCTTCGATGCACGAGGTCAGGAGCGCTGCCTCCGGGTCACGTGGCACGAGGGCACCTTGGTGCTCAGCCTGTGGCGTGGGGAGATGTGCACAGCGAGCTTCCGCATGCCGATGGAGGACGTCGGCCGGCTGCTCGACACCCTTGACGAGGGCTTCGCCGAGGCCACGGGCGAGCAGCCCGCCGTCCCCGCGCACGACCCGGGCACCGAGGTCATGCCGGGCACCGGCCAGTACCAACGCCCGGCGCCGCCCGTCCACCAGCAGCAGCCGCCGCTCGACGAGCGGCCGGTCGCGCTGTCCCCGAACGACGTCCTCGTGGCCCGGGGCCCCGCGCCCCAGGACAAACTCGTGGCCGGGTTCGGCGAGACGACGGGATCGAGGGAGCAGACCCCCGCCTACGGCGAGCGGGCGCCCTTCACCGGTCCTCAGTACGTCGAGAGCACCGGCCCGCAGCCCCGCTACACCGGCGACCCCTACAGCGGTCCCCAGTACACCGGCGACCCGGCGAGCGGCCCCCACTACTCCGGCGACCCCGCCAGCGGCCCCCAGTACACCGGCGACTCGTTCAGCGGGCCGCAGTACACCTCCGACCGGCCGTCGTACCAGCCGCAGCAGCAGCCCGACCGCTTCACCGGCCCCCAGTACGCCGAGCCCCAATACGCCGAGAACGAGCCGCTCTACCAGATGCCCGGCACCGACCGGCGCCGCCAGGCGCCGCTCAGCACCGACCCCCTCGGCTTCCCCTCCCAGGCCGCCGGCACGTACGCGGGGAGCGGGCAGCAGGCCCAGCCCTACCCCGTGGACCCGTACGCGGCCGACTCCTACGGGCCGGACTCCTACGGCCGCCGGGACTCCTACGCCCAGCAGCCGGCCCAGCAGCAGCCCGCGCAGCAGCAGAGCCAGGGCGGCTCCGCCGGGGCCGGGCTCGGCACGCCCATGCACGGCATCCCCGGCGCCGGCCGCCGCCGCACCGCCCCCCAGCAGCCGGCCGCCGACTACGGCGCCGACTACCGTGACGACTACGGCGCGTACCAGCAGCCGCAGCAGCAGCCCAACCCGGTGGACCCGCTGCTCGCGCTCGGCCGCCAGGAGCAGTACACCCAGCAGCCCGACCCCGGCATGACCCGCCCGTACGTCGGGGACCCCATGTTCTCCACGGGCGAGCGCCTGCGCCCCGACCAGCCCGACTACCACGAGCGGAGCGACCGCAGGGACTGGTGAGCGCCCGGCCGCGCCCGCGCGGCCGGGTACGCTCTCGTCGGCGAGCCTGATCGGCCGACGGGGGGAGGCGCGCCCGATGAGTCCCATCCTGGGCCTGCAACTGCTGCTGGTGGCGGGCGGCGCGATCGCCGTCGCCGCGGTCGCCAGGCGCAAGGGCTGGCCCGCGCCCCTGCTGCTGGTGGCGGCCGGGCTGCTGGCGTCCCCGCTGGTGCCCGCCGTGCCGCTCGACCCGGAGCTGGTCCTCTACGTCTTCCTGCCGCCGCTGCTCTACTCCGCCGCCCTCGACAGCTCCTACCTGCGCCTGCGCGACGCCAGGCGGGCGGTGGGGCTGCTGTCGATCGGGCTGGTGCTGTTCACCGCGGCCGTGGTGGGCTTCGTCGTGCACCTGCTGCTGCCCGGCCTGCCGCTGCCGCTGGCGTTCGCGCTGGGCGCCATCATCGCGCCGCCCGACGCGGTGGCCGCCGTGGCGGTCGGTCGGCGGCTCGGGCTGCCGCGCCGCACGCTGACCCTGCTCATCGGCGAGAGCCTGTTCAACGACGCCACCGCGCTGACGGCCTACCGGGTGGCGATCGGCGCGTTCCTGGGCGGCACGGTCGAGCTGCTGCACAGCGTCGGCGCGTTCGTGCTGGCGGCGGCCGGCGGCGTGGCGATCGGGCTGGGGCTGGCCCTGGTGTTCGCCTGGCTGTTCACGCTGACCCGCGACTCGCTGGTCGAGAACACGCTCACGCTGCTCATCCCGTTCGCCGCCTATCTCGCGGCGGAGTCGGTGCACGCCTCCGGCGTGATCGCGGTGGTCATCGTCGGCCTCCACCTCGGCTCCCGCATGCACCTGCGCGGGTTCGGCACGCGGCTGGTGTCCGACGCGGTGTGGAAGGTCACCGCCTTCTTCCTTGAGACGATCGTGTTCGCGCTGATCGGGTTGCAGCTCGTCACCGTGATCCGCGGCATCTCGGGCTACGGCCCGTGGGAGGTGGCGGGCTACGCCGCCGCGGTGCTCGCCGCGACCATCCTGACCAGGTTCGTGTGGGTGTTCGCGGCCTCGTTCCTGCTCAAGGTGGTGCGGAGGGGCGGTCCGCAGGCGCCCGGCAGGCAGCAGAGCGTCCTGCTGGGCTGGGCGGGCATGCGCGGCGTGGTGTCGCTGGCGGCGGCCTTCGCCATCCCGCCCGAGGTGCCGCCGCGCGAGCGGGCGATGCTGCTGTTCCTGACGTTCACCACCGTCATCGGCACGCTGCTCATCCAGGGCACCACGTTCCCCGCGCTGATCAGGCGGCTCGGCGTGTCCAGCGAACAGGAGCGCTACGAGGACCGGCTGGCCGAGGCGGCGGCCCAGCAGGCGGCGCTGGAGGCGGGTCTCGCCGAGCTCGACCGGCTGGTGGCCGAGCAGGGGCACGAGCCCGACGAGATCCAGAAGCAGGTCATCGACCAGCTCAGGGAGAAGTCGTGGCGGCGCTCGCTCACCGCCTGGGAGCGGCTGGGCGGCGGCACCGGGCCGGGCGGCTCGGAGACGCCGAGCGCGCTCTACCGGCGGCTGCGCCGCGCCATGCTGCAGGCCGAGCGCCAGGTGTTCGTCCGGCTGCGCGACGAGCGGCGCCTCGACGACGAGGTGCTGCGTGAGGTGATGGCCCAGCTCGACTTCGAGGAGGCCATCCTGGAGCGCTGAGGCCGCAGGGCCTCAGCCCATCTGGTCGTCCAGGTAGCACCAGCGCCAGTTCTCGCCCCGCTCGAACGACTGCACCACCGGATGCCTGGTGTCGTGGAAGTGGGCGGTGGCGTGCTTGCCCGGCGAGGAGTCGCAGCAGCCGATGTGGCCGCACTCCAGGCAGCGCCGCAGATGCACCCACCGGCCGCCCGCCGCCAGGCACTCCTCGCAGCCTTCTGGGGTGCGCGCCGCCGGGTCGCCGGACTGGGAAAGATGCTCGCACATAGCCATGTGAATCATCCTAGTACGCGGCGCCAAGAGCGATCTTCAGGGCGTTTCCCCTGGTCATCGCCCTTGTGGCCGATCTTCCGCAGGCGTCTCCTCCGGCTCGGGACCGGCGTCGTCATCGGGGCGGCAGTGGGCGGCGCAGCCTTCGAAGCGGGCCCGGTCGATCGGGGTGAAGGACGTCGGGGGGACGTTCTTCAACGCCCCGATCATCGTCGCCTTCCAGATCGGCCCGGGGAGGCTGGCCCCCGCGACGACCCCGTAGGAGCGCCCGCCGATCGTCACTCCCACCAGCTTGTGCCGCTGCGAGCCCCGCGGGTCCCCGATGCTCACCGCCGCCGCCAGGTCGGGCGTGAAGCCGGCGAACCAGGCGGCCGCGTAGCCGTCGGTGGTGCCGGTCTTGCCGGCCGCGTCCCGGCCGATGCCGCCGACGCCGCGCATCGTGCCCTCGGTGAACACGCCGGACAGCACGTCGGCCGTGGCGTCCGCGATCGCCGGTTCGAGGGCTTCGCGGCACTTCGGGCGATAGCGGGTGGTCTTGCCGTTCCGGTCGGTGATGGCGGTGATGGCCATCGGCGCGCAGTACGTGCCGCGGGCCGCGATCGCCGCGTACGCGGTGGCCACGGTGACCGGGTCCATCTCGTTGATGCCGAGCGTGAACGTCTCGTACTCCTGGAGCGGGCGTCCGTCCGCCCGGCGGATGCCGAGCGACTTGGCCGTGGTCACCGTCTCGCAGAGGCCGGCCCGGCGCTCCAGCTCCATGAAGAACGTGTTCACCGACCCCCACGTGCCCGTCCTGAGGGTCTTCCAGCCGGGGGAGCCCTCGTCGTTGGTGACCGTGTGGGTCGGGTCGCCGATGTTCTTGCCCGCGCAGTTCTTGAACGTCGCGTACGACGGCGCGCGGTAGCCCGCGCCCACGGTGAACCCGTCGTCCACCTTCATGCCCTGCTTCAGCGCGCTGATCAGGGTGAACGTCTTGAACGTCGAGCCCGCCTGGAAACCGGTCCCGCCGCCGTGCGCCGCGTCGGCGACCACGTTGTAGGAGATCTCGTGGCGGGCCGCGCGGTTGCCGTACGGGCGGCTGGCCGCCATCGCCTCGATCGCCCCGGTGCCCGGCCGGACCAGGGCCTCGGCGGCCACCGGGTGGTCGGAGGCGTGGACGTACGCGCGGATCGCCCGCTCGGCGGCCGCCTGCTTGACCGGGTCGAGGGTCGTCCTGATGGTGAGGCCGCCGCGGTTCAGGGTGGCGAGGCGGGCCTTGGCGGTCCGGCCGAAGTCGGGATTGTTGAGGATCTCCTGCCGTACGTACAAGCAGAAATAAGGATATTTGCTGGCTTCGCAGCCTCCGGGAAGCTTCGTGCCCTTGTAGCCGAGCTTGGTGCGCTTGGCCCGGTCGGCCGCCGCCTGCGTGATCTTCCCCAGCTCCGCCATCCGGTCGAGGACCACGTTGCGCCGCTTCAGCAGGCGGGCGCGGTGCCCGGCGCCCAGGTTGGGGTCGGTCGCGTTCGGGTCCTGGACGGCGCCGGCCAGCGTGGCGGCCTGCGGCAGCGTCAGCCGGGCGGCGTGGACGCCGAAGAAGCGCCTGGCCGCCGCCTCGACGCCGTACGCACCGGCGCCGAAGTACGCGATGTTCAGATATTTCTCCAGGATCTGGTCCTTGGTGTATTTCTTCTCGACGCCCATCGCGTACCGCAGCTCGTTCAGCTTGCGCGCGTAACTGGCCTCCAGGGCGGCCTCACGCTCGGCGTCCGTGCCGGCGGAGTTGAGCAGCACCTGCTTGACGTACTGCTGGGTGATGCTCGAACCGCCCTGCGCGACCTTGCCCGCCGCCAGGTTCGTGGCGAGCGCGCGCAGCGTGCCCTCGACGTCGATGGCGCCGTGCTCGTAGAAGCGGTAGTCCTCGATCGCCACGATGGCCGTCTTCATGACCTCCGCGATGGCGTCGAACCCGACCACCTCGCGGTACTCCTCGTAGAAGCGCGCGATCTCGCGGCCCTTCGCGTCCCGCACGATCGTGACCTCGGCGGGCGGCGGCTCGACCAGGTCGACCGGTTTGAGGTCCACCTCGTCGGCCGCCGCCACCAGCCCGAACCCGGCCCCGCCCACGGCCGGGACGGTGATCCCGGCCACGAGCACGCCCGCCGCGGCCCCCGCGGCGGCCAGGCGCACGATCTTCGTCCCCCGGCCCGCCATCAGAGCTTGCCGAGTCCGCGGGCGAGCACGGTCGCGGTCTTCGCGAGCACCTTGTCGTCCACCGAGGGCGTCGACCGGGTGGTGTAGACGGCCATGATGATCGGCGCGGACCCCTTGTCCGGCCAGATGACGGCGATGTCGTTGGCCCCGCCGATCTCGGCGTTGGTGCCGGTCTTGTCGCCGATCGTCCAGCTCTTGGGCAGGCCGGCGCGGATGCGCGCGTCGCCGGTCTGGTTGGCGCGCAGCCAGCCGTTGAGCCGTCGCCGGTCCTGGGCGTTCAGCGCGTCGCCCCAGGTGAGCAGGCGCAGGTCGCGGGAGATGGCGGCGGGCGTGGTGGTGTCCCGCCGCTCCTTGGCGGTCCAGTCGTTGAGCTCGGTCTCCCACCGGTCGAGCCGCGAGACCGGGTCCTTCAGCGACCGGAAGTAGCGGGTGAGGCCGGCCGGGCCGCCGACCTGCTTGAGCACCATGTTGCCCGCGGTGTTGTCGCTGAGGGTGATGGTCGCCTCGCAGAGCTGGGCGACGGTCAGGCCGTCCTCGACGTGCTTCTCCGTCGTCGGCGAGTGGGGCTTGAGGTCGGCCTTCGTCCACTTGACGACCTTGTCCATCAGTCCGGGCGAGGTCGTGCTGGCCTTGTGCAGCGCCGCCGCGCAGACGGGCGCCTTGAACGTGGACAGCAGCGGGAACCGCTCGCCGGAGCGGTAGCCGACCGTCCGTCCGGTGGCGGTGTCGATCGCGTACGCCCCGATCCGTCCCTTGTAGGACTTCTCCAGCGCCCGCAGTTCCTTCGTCACCTGAGCCTGCCCGCCCTTGACCTGCGAGACGGCGGCCTCCGTCGTCGAGGCCGTGGCCGTCCCCGTCCCCACGGCGCTCCCGGCGAGGAACGTGGCCGCGAGGGCGGCGGCGAGGCGGCTGGCGGAGGTGTGTCGCATGTGACCGGTCCCAACTGTCGTCCGTCAGAGGGCAGCAGCACACCAGACCGGATCACGTGATGTCTAATAGCGATATCGCCAATCAGCCGATATCTCAACCGATATCGCTGCTGGTCGGAGGCATGGTCGATCGCGGGAACCGCGCGCGGGCAAGGGCTTGGGTAGGGTCGGGTCATGCGACTCCACAAGAGCCGGTTGCTGTCCCTCGCGGGCCTCTCCGCCGTCGCCTTCGCCCTCGCGGGGTGCGGCGAGGTCAACCAGACCATCGACAAGGCCCAGGCGTGCCTGGAGGCGCCCAAGATCGTCGCGGATCTGGGCGCGCAGATCACCAAGCTCACCGACGACCCCCAGGCCATGGACAAGGCGCTCGACGACGCCGCGGCCAAGCTCAACGACGTGGCAGGCAAGGCCGCCAACACCACGCTCAAGGAGGCGTCCGACAACCTGGCCGACACGCTCAGCGGCATCTCGGTCCAGGACGTCAATGACGCCGTCGACGCGGCCCAGAAGGTGGGCAAGGAGACGGTCGCCTATCTGGAGACGGTCCGGCAGGCCTGCGCCAACTGAGCTGACCGGCAATCCCGCCTTCTCTAGGGGAAAAGTGGACGAACTATCGTTTTTCCCATGGAACCCGACCCGCGTTTCACCTTGGCCAACGAACGGACCTTCCTCACCTGGCTGAGCACGGCGCTGGCGCTCAGCGCGGGCGGGGTGGCCATGGCGGCGCTGCCTTCCGACGTCTTCGTGCCGTGGATCCGCACGACGCTGGCCGTCGTGCTCGTCGCGCTCTCGGCGCTGGCCGCGGGCATGGCCTATCCCCGCTGGCGCCACATCCAGCGCGCCCTGCGCGCGCAGGCGCCGCTGCCGCCGCCCGCGCTCGCCGCCGTGTTCGGCTACGGCGTGGCGCTGGTGGCGGTCATCGCGCTCGTCCTCGTCATCCTCGCGGCCTGACGGGCGCGGGCGATGGGAGCGGCCCCGGAGGAGGAGGTCTGGGACAGCGGCCTGCAGAGCGAGCGGACCCGGCTGGCCTGGGTGCGCACGGCGGTGCTGCTGGCCACCGGAGGGCTCGGCGCGGCCGGGCTGGCGCTGCGCCACGACCTGCCGGTCCCCGCGGGGGTGGTGTTCGCGATGGCCTCGTTCTGCGGCGGTCTGCTGCTCATCAGGACGCGCGCCCGCTACCGCCGGGTGCAGGCGGCGCTGCACGGCGGCCGGCCTCTCGACCACGGCGCGGACGTGCTGGTCGCCTGGCTCGGCACGCTCTGCGTGGTCACGGGGGCGATCGTCTTCGTCTGGTCGCAGGCGCTCTGACCTGCGCGGAAGCGGCGCACCGGTTTGCGTGACGCGGCGCCCAGGGCGGAGACTCGAGGGAGGGGGTGATTTCGGTGGAGGAAGAACGCAGAATCGTGCCCTTCGAGTGCCGCCGCTGCTGGCACGTGTGGGAGGAGGAATACCTCGTCCGGCACATCGAGGACGCTCACGGCAACGAGGCGACGCTCTGGCTGCTCGACGGGGTCGCGGTCCCGCCGCCCGCGCCGGGGGCGAGGTGCCCGAGGTGCGGCTGCGAGCAGGCGACCACGTTTCCCGAGGGCTATCTCCTGCACCATCCTGAGCTGATCCCGCGGGAGGACGCGGGGAAGCCCGACGCGACGCCGCTGCTGAGCCCGGTCCCGAAGCCGCTCTACTAGGGCAAAACCTGACAGTTGGTGAGCTTTCCCTGACGTCGGGTGTCACAAGACCGCCTTGCCGGTCCGGAGTGACCGGGCGGACACTGAGGGCGAACGGCGATCCGCGGCCGGGGGTGATCTTCGTGCCCGAGGGGTTCGAGACCCGAGTGTCATGGCCTTTCGAGTGCCTGCGCTGCCTGCACGTGTGGGAGGAGGAATATCTCCTCCGCACCTTCACGGACGCGCGCGGCAACGAGCGGCAGATCTGGCTGAGCTCCGGCGTGGCGGTGCAGCCGCCCTGGTCGGGGCCGTGCTGCCCCGGCTGCGGCGCCTACCGCGTCACCTCGTTCCCGTCCGGCTACCTGAGCCGCCACCCCGAGCTGGTGGCGGCGCAGGACCCGGACCCCGGCCCCGTACGGGTGCCGGGGGTCACGCCGCCGGACCGGGTGCCCGCCGTGGAGCGGGTCACCCTGCCCGGCCGGCTGCTGGTGGCGATCGGGGCGCCGATCGCGTTGTTCGTCGGCTACGAGCTCTGGGCCGCGATCGTGGCGCCCGTGCACCACTGACGGCTCAGCTCAGACTGTCCAGCCACGCCTGGTGCAGGCCGGCGAACCGGCCCGCGGCGGCGATGAGCCGGTCCGGCGGACCGTCCTCGACGATCTCGCCGCGCTCCATGACCAGCACCCGGTCGGCGATCTCGACGGTCGACAGCCGGTGCGCGATGATCAGCGCCGTACGGTCGGCCAGGATTGTCCGCAACGCGCGCTGCACCAGCCGCTCGCTGGGCACGTCGAGGCTGGAGGTCGCCTCGTCGAGGATGAGCACCGCGGGGTCGGCCAGGAACGCCCGCGCGAACGCGACGAGCTGCCGCTGCCCCGCGGACATCCGGCCGCCCCGCTTGCCCACCTCGGTGTCGTAGCCGTCGGGCAGGCCCGCCACGAACTCGTGCGCGCCGATCGCCTTGGCGGCCTCGCGCACCTCCCGGTCGGAGGCCCCCGGCCGGCCGAACCTGATGTTGTCCGCGACCGTGCCGCTGAACAGGAAGTTCTCCTGCGTGACCATGACCACGGCTCCGCGCAGCGTCGGCTCGTCCAGCGTGCGCAGGTCCACGCCGTCGAGCAGCACCCGGCCCTCGGTCGGGTCGTAGAAGCGGGAGATCAGCTTGGCGAGCGTCGTCTTGCCCGCGCCCGTCGAGCCGACCAGCGCCACCGTCTGCCCGGCCGGGACCGTCAGGTCGAGGTCCGGCAGGATCGGCATCTCCTCGACGTAGGCGAACCTGACGTGCTCGAAGCGGATCCTGCCGCGCGCCCGGCCCTGCGGCAGCGGCTGCGGATCGCGCGGCTCGGGCACCGACGGCTCCTCCTCCAGCACGCCCGACAGCTTCTCCAGCGCGGCGCTCGCCGACTGCAGCGTGTTGTAGAACTGGCTGACCTCCTGCATCGGCTCGTAGAACTGGCGCAGGTAGAGCAGGAACGCGGCGAGCACGCCGACCTTGACCTCGTCGTGCAGCGCCAGGTAGCCGCCGTAGAGCAGCACCCCGCCGACCGTGAGGTTGCCGACCAGCCTGATGCCGGTCATGAACGTCGCGCCGAGCTTCATGCCGCCGGCGTTGGCGTCCCGGTAGTCGTCGTTGAGTTGCTGGAAGATCTCCTGGTTGCGCGGCTCCCTGCGGAAGGCCTGCACCGCGCGGATGCCGGTCATCGACTCCACGAAGTGAACGATCACCAGGGCGACCGTCTCACGGGTGCGCCGGTAGACGATGGCCGACTGCCGGCGGAACCAGCGGGTGAACAGCAGCAGCAACGGCAGCGGGACGAGCGCCATCAGGCCGAGGTGCGCGTCCAGCACCAGCAGCAGCACGGCCGTGCCGATCATGGTCAGCAGGGCCCGTACGAGGGCGTCGAAGCCCGACTGCAGCAGCTCGGCGATGTTCTCGATGTCCGAGGTGAGCCGCGAGATGACCCGGCCCGAGGTGTACTGCTCGTGGAAGCTCAGCGACAGGCGCTGGAAGTGGTCGAAGACCCGGCGGCGCAGCTCCAGCAGGATGCTCTGGCCGATCCGGCCCGACATGTTGAGGAACGCCTGCCTGGTCACCGCCTGCACGAGGGCGGCGGCCAGGATCACCCCGACCACGGTCAGCAGGACGGTCGCGCCGTCGCCGCGGGCGAGCGGCGGGATGCCCTCGTCGATGCCGATCGAGACCAGGAACGGGATCGACAGCCCGGCCGCGCTGGAGACCACGATGGTGGCCACGAGCACCGCGATCCGCTTGCGGTAGGGCCGCAGCAGCGCGCCGAGCAGCCGCCGCGACCGGTCGCGCAGCAGGACGGAGACCTTGTCCGGCAGCGCGTCCTGGTCCTCGGAGGCGACCCCGCGCCAGGACGTCCGGGAGGGCTCGGTGGTGGCGCTCATCGCAGCGCTCCTTCCGAGGCGTCGTCGAGGTCGGCGTCCTGGGCCAGCAGCTCGCGGTACTCGGGCACCTCGGCCAGCAGCTCGTGGTGCTGCCCGATGTGCGTGATCGTGCCGTCGCGCAGCAGCGCCACCTTGTCGGCCAGCAGCACGGTGGAGGCGCGGTGGGCGACCACGATGCCGGTCGCGTCGCGCAGCACGTGCCGCAGCGCCTCCTCCACCAGCGCCTCGGTCTCCACGTCGAGCGCGGACAGCGTGTCGTCGAGCACGAGGATGCGCGGCCTGCTGAGCACGGCGCGGGCGAGGGCGAGCCGCTGGCGCTGGCCGCCGGACAGGGACAGGCCCTGCTCGCCGATGCGGGTGTCGAGCCCCCACGGCAGGTCGTGGACGAACATGGCCTGCGCGGTGCGGATCGCCTCGGCCAGCTCCTCCTCGGTGGCGTCGGGCCGGCCCAGCATGAGGTTCTCGCGCACGCTCATCGAGAACAGCGTCGGCTCCTCGAACGCCGTGGCCACCACCGTGCGCAGGGCGGTGAGGTCGAGGTCGCGCACGTCGTGCCCGTCGATCGTGACGCGGCCCTCGGTCGGGTCGAGCAGGCGGGGCACCAGCGCCGTCAGCGTGGTCTTGCCCGCGCCGGTGGGGCCCACGATCGCCACCGTCTCGCCGGGCCGCACCTCCAGCCGCACGTCGCGCAGCACCGGCCGGTCCGCGCCGGGGAAGCTGAACCCGACGCCCTCGAAACGCAGGTGGCCGCGGGGCTGCTCGATGGTCTCGGTGCCGCTCTCGATGGACGGGACGGTGTCCATGACCTCCATGAGGCGGTCGGCCGAGGTCATCGCCTCCTGGGCCATGGCCAGGATGTAGCCGAGGCTCGCGATCGGCCACACGAGCTGCAGCATCAGCGTGGTGAAGGCGACCAGCGCGCCCAGCGTCAGCCCGCCCCCGCCGACCGCGAGCGCGCCGAGCAGCAGCACCAGGGCGAGCGTGACGTTGGGGATCACCTCCAGGAAGGAGAAGAAACGGGCCGACATGCGCACCTTGGCCAGCGAGGTGCCGTACACCTTGAGCGCGGCGTCGTCGAAGCGGTCGTAGACGTGGTGGCGGCGGCCGAAGGCCTTGATGGTGCGGATGCCGAGCGCGGACTCCTCCACGAGCGTGGCGAGGTCGCCCTGCTCGTCCTGCACCTGGCGGGAGATGCGGATGTAACGCTTCTCGAAGCGCAGCGACGTCCACACGATGGGCACGGCCGAGGCCAGCACCAGCAGCCCGAGCGGCCAGTACATGTTGAGCAGCAGCACGGTGACGGTGATGAGCTGCAGGATGTTCATGACCAGGAACAGCAGGCCGAAGCCGAGGAAGCGGCGGATGGTCGACAGGTCCGTGGTCGCCCGCGACAGCAGCTGGCCGGACTGCCAGTCGCCGTGGAAGCGCATGGGCAGGCGTTGCAGGTGCTCGTAGAGGTCGTCGCGGATGGCGGTCTCCAGGCCGAGCACCGGTTTCACCTGGGCCCACCTGCGCAGCCAGATCAGCATGGCCTCGACCACGCCGACGCCGAGCGCGAGCAGCCCGAGGGGGAGCAGCGCGTCGGCGTCCTTGTGGTAGACGGGGCCGTCGATGACCTGCTTGCTGATCAGGGGGAGGGCGATGCTCGCGCCTATGCCGACGATCGCCGACAGCCAGATGAAGACCAGTCTGACGGCGTAGGGGCGGAGGTAGGACTTCATCCGCCACAGGGAGTTGGAGGAAAGTGAGGAGAGCAGGGGACGGCGAGGTACGTGTGTATCGGGAGGCATCCCCTCAAGGCTAATACCGGCGATCAACCGAATTTTTGTGGCCCGGAGGTGCGTTTCACGTATGTGACGTGGGAAAACGTGAACGATCATGCACGAAGCGCGACGTCGCCGCTCCCGCCACAGGACTACAGGGTGACGTCCTCGCCCTGCTTGAGCGCGGCGACCTCATAGGTCTCGGCGGCGGCCGCCTCCTGGAAGCGGGCCAGCTCGCCGGGCCTGGTCTCGTAGAAGCCGTCGACGTGGAACCCGTCGTAGTGGATCGGCACCGCGATCCGCGCTCCGAGCAGGCGCGCGGCCACGGCGGCCTGGCCGGCGTCGAGCGAGGCCGGATAGGGGCTCGGCGGCAGGCAGTGCGGGAAGCACACGGTCGGCCCGTTGACGGGGACGAGCACCGCGTCGAACGGCCCGAACCGGTGGGCGGCGCGCCACCAGTAGCCGTGGAACATGCTGTCGCCGAGGTGCAGCACCCGCTTGCCGCCCGCCTCGACGGCCCACGACACCTGCGGATCGCCCAGGGTGTCGACGGCCGGCACGGCCGAGATCGTGAAGGGGCCGATCGTGACGGTCTCCCACAGGCCCATGGGACGCCGGGACAGCCCGTGGCCGTCGAGCTCGCGGTCGGCCTTGAGCGTCCACAGGTTCTCGTGGTCGTCGCCGCCGAAGGAGGCGGGATGCAGCACCAGCCCGTCCGGGCGGAGCGCCGTGGCCAGGGCGCCGGCGTCGGTGTGGTCCCGGTGCAGGTGGGTGCACAGCCCGGCGAGCACGTCGCCCTCGGTGCGCGGCCGGACGACCTCCGGGAGCGGCGCCGACAGCGGGGTGCCCTCCAGCACCCCCTCGGGACGGCCGAGCAGGTCGATCACCACGCTGTGGCCCCCGGACTCGATCTCGGCCCCGGCCCAGCCCAGCCATCGGACGCGCATCTGCGGCCTCCCTTTAGCAAACGATCGTTCGTTATCGAGGTGAGCGTACGATCGTTTGCTAAACTCGTCAACCATGAGGAACTCCGCCGAGGCGGCCCAGGCGACCCGCGAGCGCATCGTCGCCACCGGCGTGCTCAGGGCCTCCGCCGACGGCCTGCACGGGCTGACCATCGGCTCCCTGGCCGGCGACGTCGGCATGAGCAAGGCCGGCGTCGTCGGCCCCTTCGGCTCCCGCGCCGCGCTGCAGCTCGCCGTGCTGGCCAGGGCGGCCGACCTGTTCGCCGCCGCCGTCGTCGAGCCGGGCCTGCGGGCCGAGCCGGGACTGCCGCGCCTGCGCGCGGTCGTCGAGCGCTGGTGCGACTACCTGGAGAGCAGCCCGTTCCCCAACGGGTGCTTCAT
Organism: Nonomuraea coxensis DSM 45129; assembly: GCF_019397265.1. Classification (NCBI taxonomy): domain Bacteria; kingdom Bacillati; phylum Actinomycetota; class Actinomycetes; order Streptosporangiales; family Streptosporangiaceae; genus Nonomuraea; species Nonomuraea coxensis. The sequence continues at coordinate 6,289,268 of NZ_CP068985.1, read as the reverse complement.
CACCGCCGCGTCCTGTGAGCTGGACGCCCGGCCGGGCGAGCTGCGCGACCTCCTCCTCGCCACGGTCGTCCGCTGGCGGGCCTTCCTGCGCGAGCAGATCGTGCTCGCGCAGGAGGCGGGCGACCTCGCCGCGACGCCCGGCCCCGACGACCTCGTGGCGACGCTGACGGGCATCGCGATGGCGGCCAACCAGGAGATCCAGCTCCTCGCCGACCCCGCCGCCCCGGCCCGCGCGCGCCGCCTCATGCTGGCGGCCCTGGAGCGCGCGCCGGGTTAGGCGCCGGCCTCACCGAGGGCGATGGTGCCGGCGACCTCGGCGTGCCGGTCCGCCTCCTCCCGGGCGAAGCGCTCGGCGTCGACCTGGTCGGCGATCTCCTCGTCCTGGCGCATGAGCGCCTCCAGCGACTGGCCCGCCATGTCCAGCACGCCCATGTCCGCGTACGCCTGCCGCAGCCGCGGGCTCCACAGCCCGATGTCCTTGACGCACGGCACGATCCTGCTGAACAGCAGCGAGCGGAACAGCCGCAGGTACTCCGAGTGCTCCGTGGCCTCCATCGCCTCGGCGACCTCCGACGGCGACAGGCCGAGGCGTTCCCAGGTCTCCTCGCCGCGCAGCCGGTCACGCATGAGGTAGCAGCCCTCGATGACGAAGTCCTCGCGCTCGCGCAGCTCGCTCTCCGACAGGTTCCTGTAGTAGTCGCGCAGGGCCATCCGGCCGAAGGCGACGTGCCGGGCCTCGTCCTGCATCACGTACGCGAGGATCTGCTTGGGCAGCGGCTTGGTCGTGATGTCGCGCATCACCCCGAACGCCGCCAGCGCCAGCCCTTCGATGAGCACCTGCATGCCGAGGTAGGGCATGTCCCAGCGCGAGTCGCCGAGGGTGCTGTCCAGCAGCGCCTTCAGATGCTGGTTGATCGGGTAGGCGAGCCCCACCTTCTCCTGGAGGAACCGGGCGTAGGTCTCGGCGTGGCGGGCCTCGTCCATGGTCTGGGTGGCGGCGTAGAACTTCGAGTCGAGGTCGGGCACCGACTCGACGATCTTGGCCGAGCAGATCATCGCGCCCTGCTCGCCGTGCAGGAACTGGGAGAACTGCCAGGCGGCGCCGTGCCGGCGCACCTCCTGGCGGGTCCGCTCGTCCATCCGCTCCCAGAGCGGCGTGCCGTGGATGGCGATCGTCTCGTCGGGGATGCCGAGCACGTTGTACGGATCGACCTCAAGGTCCCAGTCGATGCGCTTGACGGAGTCCCACTGCTTGTCCTTGCCCTTCTGGTACAGGGCGAGCATGCGGTCGCGGCCGTCGTCGTACTCCCAGGTGAACCGGCTGGCGCCGGACATCTGGACGTCCCAGGTGGAGAGGCCGGCGGGGATGGTGTAGAGATCGTGGGTCGACATCTGACCTCCGCGGGGGGATGACGTACGCCGTACGTCCTTCCGTGAGAGTTGCACGTACGCTGTACGGCGGTCAATAGAATGAGCCATGCCCACGAAGCCGCTCTCCCGGGCCAGGATCGTCGCGGCCGCCATCGACCTCATCGAGCGCGAGGGCGCCGACGCGGTCTCGATGCGCCGCCTCGCCGCCGAGCTGGGCGTCGGCGTGATGTCCCTCTACAACCACGTGCCCAGCAAGGACGCGCTGCTCAACGGCGTGGCCGAGGCGGTGCTGAGCGAGATCGAGTTCACCGACGACCCCGGCGCCCACTGGAGCGACCGGGTGCGCGTGCAGGCGCGGGCCTTCCGGCAGATCGCCGGCCACTACCCGCGCTCGACGATGCTGGTGGTCAGCAGGCAGCTCCACTCCGCCGCCGGGCTGCTGCCGGTCGAGCGGGCGCTGGCCACGCTGCGCAGCGCCGGGTTCGACGGCGCCGAGGCGGTCAGCATGCTGCGGGTGTTCATCGCCTACATCGTGGGGTCGCTGCTGCGCGAGGTCGGGGTGACGCCGGCGTTCGCGCCCGGGAGCGCCCCCGCGGTCCCGTCGGCGGGCGTGGATCCCGCGCTGTTCCCCGAGGTGGGGGCGATGGCGTCGCTGCTCGGCACGTGCGATCACGAGGAGGAGTTCGAGTTCGGGCTGGACATGCTCATCCAGGCCGCAGCGGCCCGCGCCACGGCGGTCGGGCAGGCCGGCCGGGAGGGCGTCCGGTGAGCGGGCGCCCTCCCGGTCGCCGTCAATACCAGTTGTGCGACCTCCAGTGTCCCCATGCGCCGCACGGCCTGCCGTAGCGTCCCTTGATGTAGGCGAGGCCCCAGCGGATCTGCGTCTCCGGGTTCGACCGCCAGTCGCGGCCGGCGCCGCTCATCTTGCCCCCGGGCAACGCCTGCGGGATGCCGTACGCGCCGGACGAGCGGTTGTAGGCGTGATGGTTCCAGTTGCTCTCCCTGGTCCAGAGCTGGTCCAGGCAGCGGAATTCCCTGAGGTTCCACGATCGCTGGACGACGTGGCCGAGGGCGATCCGCTTGTTCTTGTTGGCCGGCACGACGGCCGGGATCCTGGGTTGCGCGGATGTCGTCCACGTCCTGGTCCTGATCGGGATCGGCGACTCCGCCGCCTCCGCCCAGGCCGTGGGTGCGGTGATCGTGCTGAGCACGATGACGGGCGCGGTGAACGCGGTCAGGCCGATGATCGTGCCGCCGCGCGCGCGTTTGCTGTCCAAGGTGATCCTTGCTTCCGGGCCGCGCGCGGACGGGCGCCCCGCCGAAGGGGGCGCCCTGCCGCTCCGCGTACGTGGCGCGCACGCGAAGGGGTCCGCCGGCTCTCCGGGATCCTGTTCCGCCCGATCCTGCTGGGCGGCCCGGAGGGCACCGCGACGTGTCCTTTAGCACGATTCCTATTACGCGGTGTCACCACGGGTCATACATCGGGACACGCGAAGGACAGTCCTTTGTGTGATCGTTGCGGATAAAAGGCGGCCTCGCTGGACCGCCGTTGCCGGGCCGGTCGCGGTGCTGACGGGGTCTTGCCGCAAAGAGCGGACAAGCCTGGGGTTTGGGTCAGTACCAGTTGTGGGAGAGGAAGTGTCCCCACGCGCCGCACGGCGTGCCGTACCGCTGTTTGATGTATCCGAGGCCCCATTTGATCTGGGTGCGGGGGTTCGTGCGCCAGTCGCGACCGGAGGAGGCCATCTTGGCCCCGGGGAGCGCCTGCGGGATGCCGTAGGCGCCGGAGCCGTTCGCGGCCCGGTGGTTCCATCCGCTCTCGCGGGCCCAGAGCCTCTCCAGGCACCTGAACTGGGTGATGTTCCAGCCGCGCGCGGCCACCATGGGCTTGGCGATCGACTTGTTCCTGCTGGTCGCGCTCGTCTGGGAGCTCTGCGCCTGTGCGGCCGAGGCGCCGCCCGCCGCCACCAGGGTGGCGGTCAGGACGAGGACGCCGGTACGGCGGAGCATGGGCATGGATTCCCTTTCGAAGGGGACATGGACCGCGCCACCCTGCCCGATAAGAACCTTTCGTTGCGAATTGACGATGAAAATGTAGATCGTTGGTAAAGGGTGCCATGTCTCGCTGTTCAGGGGTTTTGTCAGCTAAATGAGGGCTGCGTCACATTTTTCCGTGACTGATCACTTAGCGGGGTTCTGTATCGTCGGATCATGAGCCTCAGTGACATCCCGCTCCGCACCCTCGCCGACGCCCCCACCACGCTCCGCGAGCTCACGGAGGGCCGGCCCGCCCTCATCGTCAACGTCGCCTCCCGCTGCGGCCTCACGCCGCAGTACAGCGGCCTGGTCAAGCTCCAGGAGCAGTACGGCCCGCGCGGCCTCACCGTCATCGGCGTGCCCTGCAACCAGTTCGCCGGACAGGAGCCGGGCACGGCGGAGGAGATCCAGACCTTCTGCGCCACGACGTACGGCGTGGACTTCCCGCTCCTCGCCAAGACCGAGGTCAACGGCCCCGGCCGGCACCCGCTCTACGAGGAGCTCACCCGGCTCGCCGACGCCGAGGGCGAGGCCGGCGACGTGCAGTGGAACTTCGAGAAGTTCCTGGTCGACGGCGAGGGCGCCCCGGTCGCCCGCTTCCGTCCCCGCACCACGCCCGAGGACCCGGCCGTCACCTCGGCCATCGACAAGCTCCTGAGCTGACCAGGGCGGTAATCGAACGGACACGGTACGCGTTTTCCGGCACGGGGTATCGATCTAGCACATGTCGGCCATGACGCTAGGAGCCCTTGCCCCATGACCATCAACCCGTACGCAGGATCGCCCTTCAGCTATGTCGCCGAGCCCGCCGTCGCGCCGTACTCCATCGTCGAGCTGATGCCCGGCGTCCGCAACGCGCTGGACTACCTGCGGCTGCGGGCCGGCGAGCGGGTGTTGCTGATCATGGAGCACACGGTCGACCCGGTCGTGGTGCAGGCGTTCGCGGCGGCGGCCGCGTTCCGTGACGCGGACGTGCGGATCCTGTCGGTGCCGCCGTTCAGTCCAGGCGGGTGGGACAGGGAGGCGCCGCTCGCCATCGAGACCGCCGCCTTCCGTGAGGCCGACGTCGTCATCGCCGGGACGTGGTGGGGCGAGGTGCACACGGCCCCGCTCTTCTTCGACCAGATCAAGGCGCGCTCCTCGCGCTGGCTGTCGCTGCACATGACGGCCACCGCCGGGGCGCTGCTGACCGGCGGCCGGCTGCCCGCCGAGGTCTTCTACGCCCTGCTGCGGCGGACGCTGGCGCGGCTCTCGCCGGCCCGCGCGATCCGGGTGACCTCCGAACGGGGCACCGACGTGACCTACTCCGGGTTCACCTTCGACCCCGATCCCGGCGCGATGCGCCCGGGTGACTGGCGGCCCTTCCCGTACGGGGGCGCCAACTTCTGGCCCACGGACACCGAGGGCGTGATCGTCATCGAGGAGTCCACGGTCACCGGCGTCCCCGAGGAGCCGCTGCGCGTCACGCTGGAGGGCAACCTGGTCCGCAAGATCGAGGGCGGCACGGCGGCCGAGCAGCTCCGCCGCTACGCCCCCGGCGGCTACTACATGCGCCACGGCCTGCTCGGGCTCAACCCGAAGGTGCGCGTGGCGGGCGGCACCCAGTTCGAACGGGAGAAGCACGCCGGAGCCTTCTACTGCGGCCTCGACGGGCTGACCGACGGCGTGCCGGTCACCACGGGGCCCGGCTTCGCCCACTGCGACATCCAGGTGGACCGGCCGACGATCGTGGTCGACGGCGAGCTGTTCGTGGAGCAGGGGCGGCTGCTGCTGCTCGACGATCCGGAGATCAGGGAGGTGGCGGCGCGGTTCGGGCCGCCGGAGGTCATCCTGGACGACAACCCGACGATGATCCTGCCGCGCCGCTACACCGGAGCCGGGCCGGAAACGGGCGCCGGCCCGGGTTCTGGCGTGGGCGCGGGCCCGGGCGCCGCGGGCGCGGGGCCGGGTGCGGCGGGCGCGGGGCCGGGTGCGGCGGGCGCGGGGCCGGAGCCGGTCAACGGCGCGGGGCGCAGCTTCCCCGGATGATCAGCTCGGTCGGCAGCACCACCGCGCGCGGCCGGCGGCCCCCCGGCCGCAGCACCAGCTCGGCGGCCCGGTAGCCCATGTCGCGCCCCGGCCGCGCGATCACCGTGAGCGGCGGGGAGCAGAGCTCGGCCCACGGCACGTCGTCGTACATGACGAGCGAGACGTCCCGTGGCACCCGCAGGTCCAGCTCCCTGGCCGCCAGCACCGCCGCCTCGCCGAGCACGTTGCCCCCGGCCACCACCGCCGTCAGGTCGGGGCGGCTCTGGAACAGCCCGGAGGCCGCCGCGTAGGCGGAGTCGCGGCTGCCGGTGGCGAAGACCACCAGGTCCTCGTCCACCGGCGCGCCCACCGCCTCGCGGAAGGCCGCCACCCGCCGGTCGTGCCCGGGGCCGCCGAGGAAGGCGATGCGCCGGTGCCCGAGGCCGCGCAGGTAACGCACGGCGGTGCGGATGCCCGCGCGGTCGTCGGCGAGCACCGACGGGGCCTCCGGCGCGTGCGGGCGCGGGGCGGGGGAGAGGCCGTCGAGGCGCATGAGGTCGTCCACGGCCTCCTGCTGCTCCTCCTCGGCGGGCCGGGCGGGCAGGCGGTCGGCGAAGACCACCGTCATCCCCGCCCGTACGGCCGGCGCCCACGTCTCGGCGTCGCCCGTGGGGACCGCGATCAGCCGGTCCACGCTCTGCTCCAGCAGCATCCCGATCAGCTCGGACTCCTGTTCGGGGTCGTCGCCCGTGGAGCCGACCACCACCGGCTCGCCGGTCGAGCGGGCGCAGGCGAGCACGCCCTCGGCGAGCTGGCCGTAGAAGGTGTCGGTGAGGTCGGGGACGAGCAGGCCCATGCCGCCGGTGCGGCGCTGGCGCAGGTTCCGGCCGAGTGCGCTCGGCCGGTAGTCGAGCTGCGCGGCGACGGCGAGCACCCGCTCGCGGGTGCGGGGGCTGGCCGAGCCGCCGGACAGCACCCTGGAGACGGTCGCGACGCCCACGCCGGCCGCCTCGGCCACATCTTTGATCGTCGCCCGCTTGTCCATGGAAACGATTCCATCATGGTTTCCACGGAGAGGGAAGCCGCACGCGCCGACAACGCCTGTTCACACGGGAACTCTTGACAGCGATCACCCTTTCGGGTGAGATGTTTGAAAACGTATCCACGTACGTGGGGACACGCTACCCATCCGGGCCCTAGCGCGCCCCGGATCACGAAGGAATGTCATGGCATCCATCGTTCTGAGCAACGTCGACAAGATCTACGCCGGTGGCGTGAAGGCCGTGAACGGGCTCAACCTTGAGATCAAGGACGGCGAGTTCATGGTGCTGGTCGGTCCGTCCGGTTGCGGCAAGTCGACCGCGCTCCGGATGATCGCCGGCCTTGAGGACATCAGCGGGGGCGAGATCTCCATCGGCGAGAAGGTGGTCAACCACCTGCCGCCCAAGGACCGCGACATCGCGATGGTCTTCCAGAACTACGCGCTCTACCCGCACATGACGGTCGAGGAGAACCTCGCCTTCGGCCTCAAGCTGCGCAAGATGCCGAAGCCGGAGATCCAGAAGCGCGTCAACGAGGCCGCCAAGATGCTCGGCCTGGAGCAGTACCTCAAGCGCAAGCCGGCCGCGCTCTCCGGCGGTCAGCGCCAGCGTGTCGCCATGGGCCGCGCCATCGTGCGTGAGCCGCAGGCCTTCCTCATGGACGAGCCGCTGTCCAACCTCGACGCCAAGCTGCGCGTCTCGATGCGCGCCTCGCTCAACCAGATGCACGAGCGCCTCGGCGTCACCACCGTGTACGTCACCCACGACCAGGTCGAGGCCATGACCCTCGGCGACCGCGTCTGCGTGCTGCGCGACGGCATCCTGCAGCAGGTCGACACCCCGCAGAACCTGTTCGACAAGCCGGTCAACCTGTTCGTGGCGGGCTTCATGGGCTCCCCGGCGATGAACTTCGTCACCGCCGAGCTGGTCCGCGACGAGGGCGGCGCCGCCGTGGCCTTCGCCGGCTACAAGCTGCCCATCCCCGACTCCACCTTCAGCGACAAGCCGGGCCTCGACCGGTACGTCGGCCAGAAGATCATCCTCGGCATCCGCCCGTCCGACTTCGAGGACGCGAACTCCGCCGGCAACCACGCCAACGGCTGGGCCACCCTGCCGGCCCGCGTGGAGGTCACCGAGGAGCTGGGCTCCGAGATCAACGTGCTGTTCCTCATCGACGCCCCGCCGGTCGAGCACAAGGACACCGTCGCCGCCGCCGACACGGGCGACGACGAGGAGGCGACGCTGCCGCTGGCCGGCGACAAGTCCCTGTGGACCGCCCGGGTCAACGCCCGCAGCCACGCGCGCTCCGGCCAGACCATCGACCTGGTCGTCGACACGCACAACCTGCACTTCTTCGACCCGACCTCGGGTCTGGCCATCGGCCACGAGGCCAACCGCTGAGCGGGTTTCCCGTCTCCTGAATCCCGGCCGTGAGCCTCGCTCACGGCCGCTGGGCCCCCACCGCGACCCCCTCCCGCGGCGGGGGCCCGTTCTCATTCCGGGTGAGCCGTCAGCGTCCGATGCGGGACGAGACGTAGCGCTGCAGGCCGCGCGGCACCAGCCGGCCGACCGCCACGATCACCTTGTAGCGCAGGTCGGGCACGGACACCCGCTTGCCCAGCGCCAGGTCGCGCAGCCCCTCGCGCACCACGTCGTCGGCCTTGAGCCACAGGAAGCCCGGGATGCCCGCGGTGTCCATGCCGGCCCGCTGGTGGAACTCGGTGCGCACGAAGCCGGGGCAGAGCGCCATGATCTTGATGCGCGGGTTGCCGACCTCGTTCGCGGCCGACTCGCTGAAGTTGACCACCCACGCCTTGGACGCGCTGTAGGTGCCGCGCGTGAAGAACGCCGCCACCGACGCGACGTTGACGATCGCGCCCCGGTCGCGCTTACGCATGCCGGGCAGCGCGGCCAGGGTGAGCCGCAGCACCGCCTCGCAGTGCAGCCGCAGCATGCGCACCTCGTCGGCGGCCGGCACCTCGGGGAAGTGCCCGCGGTTGCCGAAACCGGCGTTGTTGACCAGCACGTCGACGCCTTCGCGGACGCGCGACTCGACCGCCGCGAGACCCTCCTCCGTCGTCAGGTCGGCGGGCAGCACCTCGACGCTCACGCCGTACCTCAGCTTGAGCTGGCCCGCGATCTCGGCGAGACGGGCCTCGTCCCGCGCGACCAGGACGAGAGAGCAGGACTCGCCGGCCAGGCGGCGGGCGAAGGCGGCGCCGAGGCCCGCGGTGGCGCCGGTGATCAGAGCGGTGGGCATGCCCGCAACCCTAACGCCTACCCCGCGTGGCCCGCGGCACCGGAGCGGGACCGGGCGGCGCGCTCGATCAGCGTCTCCACCTGGTCGTTGAGCCGCGCGCCCCGCGCCCATCCGGCGTAGTGGGACAGGAACACCACCACCTCGCGTAGCTCGGTCTCGGTGAGCTCGCCGGTGCGCAGCGCGGCGTCCAGATGCGTCTCCACCTGATCGTCCAGGCCCTGGGCGACGAGCAGCCCGAGCAGGAGCAGGCGGCGCTCCCTGACCGGCAGGACGGTCCTCGCCCACACGTCGGCGAACCGGCGCTCGGCCATGATGCCGAAGGAGTCGACGATCTGCATTGCGGGTTCGGTCATCAGGGGCTCCGGATCGATAGGGATCCTCATATCTTTCGCTACTTCCTGAGTTGAACCAATGGGGGTTGCATGAACGTTGTAGTGGCCGCCGCGCCACCCGAGGCTCGGCGTTCCGGCTGATCTGTAACAAATCGAGCCAAGGTCCGGGCAAGATTTGGTCAAGATTTCTCATTCCGCCACGGGCTCGTTCCCTCTCGAAAGCGGGCACAACAACTCCGTCGGTCCGTAAAGCGGAGGTAAGCCCTGGTGATCAAGACACGGGCTTTGATCGCGCTCATGGTGACGGTGACCCTGTTGTCCGCCTGCGGGCAGCCGGAGTTCACCTACGTCCGTGACCGCGAAGGGACGACGTACTTCAAGGTGCCGTCCTCGTTCAAGCAGCTCGACGCCAATCCCATCGAGCTGTATCTGTCGGGCGACCACCCCAGCTCGGCGGCCGCGGCGCTGCGGGCCCAGCGGGTCTGGTCCACGGCCTTCGACCAGTCCGCGGATCCCACGGTCGACCACCTGCTGGGCTCCAAGGACCCCTTCGTCTACGCCACCGTGCACCAGCTCACCGAGGAGCAGCGGGACGCGGTCTCACTCAACCGGCTGCGCGACTTCGTGCTGCCGGTCACCGAGCAGGTGCGGGAGCTCTACGCGCAGCAGGCCGCCGCCACCGGGCAGCCGCAGGTCTTCAAGAACTTCGAGCTCCTCGACGACCAGGTCCTGAGCTTCGACGACGGCGCCAAGGGCGTACGGGTGCGGTTCAACTACCAGATCGGCGCCGACGTCCAGACCTTCGACCACACCGCCATCCTCAACGAGAAGGGCGACACGGTCTCCGTCATGCTCCTCAGCTGCCAGATGGCCTGCTACCGGCAGCGCGCCGGCGAGTTCGACAAGATCGCGAGTTCCTTGAAGCTGCTCCGGCTGCCTGGATGAGGGAGCACCATTGACCACGACCGAACACCATGAAGGGCTGCGCGCACCCGGCAGCGGGCCCTCCGACCCCGACTCCGTGACCAGGAAGAAGATGCGGCTCTGGGACCGGAGCAAATTCCTCATCGCCCTGGTGCTCGCCTTTCTCGTCCTGGCGTGGAAGGAGACGGTCGACTTCACGGGCATCATGCCCTTCTACGACGGCATGCGGACCATCGCCCAGCACTATCCGTGGATCTTCTGGCTGCTGGGCGTCGAGCTCGCGCGTCAGCTGCACTTCCTCGTCAGCGAGCACTGGTCCGGCTACCACCGGTTCTGGAGCCAGGGAGTCTTCGGCGGCTTCGAACGGTGGACGCACCGGCGCTTCGACGACTGGACGCGCTACCGGCTCTCCCGCGCGCTCAAGATCGCCTTCCTGGTCGCGCTGGCCGCCCTGGTGCTGGGGGCGGTGCTGGACGTCAGCCCGTTCGCCGCGCTCATGCAGGCGCCCGCGCTGATCTGGCAGGCGCTGCCGTTCTTCCTCCAGATCGTCTTCCTGTTCTTCTTCGTCATCATCCAGTTCGTCGGCCTGTTCTGGTTCCTGTCGCGCGGCGGCGTCGAGACGTACTTCCCCGACGACATCAAGACCCGCTTCCACGACGTCTGGGGGCAGGACCACGTCGTCGAGCGGGTCCGCGAGAACATCGTCTTCCTGGAACGGCCCGACGAGATCGAGCGGCGCGGCGGGTACGTCCCGAGCGGCCTGCTGCTCTGGGGCCCGCCCGGCACCGGCAAGACCCTCATGGCCGAGGCCGTGGCCGGCGAGACCGGCAAGCCGTACGTGTTCGTGGATCCGGGCGCGTTCACGAACATGTTCATGGGCATCGGCATTCTCAAGGTCAAGACGCTGTTCAGGAAGCTGCGCAAGCTGGCGCTGCGCTACGGCGGCGTCATCGTCTTCTTCGACGAGGCCGACTCGCTCGGCAAGCGCGGCCGGCTCGCCCAGCAGGGGCCCAACGTGCCCGGCGGCGGTTTCTCCGCGATGACGGACGCGCACGGCTGCCACGGCTTCGGCTACCTGTCCGAGCCGACCCGGCAGGTGCTCACCTTCCGCTCCCGGCGCGAGGACAGGGACGAGCCCGGCGGGCGGAACCGCTTCATGATGGGCGGCGGCATGATGGGCGGCGGCGACGCCGGAACCCTCCAGGCGCTGCTCACCGAGCTGTCCGGGCTCAAGAAACCACGCGGCTTCTTCAACCGGTTCGTCCGGCGGCTGCTCGGCATGCGGCCCAAGCCGCCGCCGAAATACCGCATCCTCGTCATGATGGCCACCAACCGGCCCGACGCGCTGGACGAGGCGCTGCTGCGGCCCGGCCGCATCGACCGCATCTACAAGGTCGGCTACCCGTCCAAGGCCGGGCGGGTGCGCACCTACCAGGGCTACTTCGACAAGGTCTGGCACCAGCTCACCCCGGAGCAGATCGACAAGCTCGCCACCATCACCCCGTACGCGACGGGCGCCACGATCAAGGACCTCGTCAACGAGTCCCTGATCACCGCCATCCGCGACGGCAGGGAGATCATCACCTGGTCCGACGTGCTGCGCGCCAAACGGCTCAAGCAGCTCGGCCCGCCCGAGGACGTCGAGTACATCGAGCGCGAGCGGCACGCCGTCGCCGTGCACGAGGCCTGTCACGCCGTGGTGGCGTACGCGACCAGGTTCCACCTGGAGATCGACATCGCCACCATCGAGAAGGGCGCCGACTACCTGGGCATGGTCGCCTCGATCAAGCCCGAGGACCAGTTCACCCGGTGGAAGTCCGAGCACGAGGCCGACATCATGGTGTCGCTGGCGTCGCTCGCCGGCGAGCGCATGTTCTTCGGCGAGGACAACTCCTCCGGCGTCTCCGGCGACCTGTTCTCGGCGACCTACCTGACGGCCATGATGGAGTCGTACTGGGGGATGGGGTCGGGCGTCACCTCGCTGCCCGCGCTCCAGGAGCTGGAGATCATGGGCGGCAAGGCGGTGCGCAAGCAGCCGCCCGGCGCCGGCGGCGGCATCGGCATCACCGACCGGGAGCCGGCCCGGCGCGAACCCGACCTCACCCCCGACGTGCTGGGGGAGCGGATCGAGTTCAACCTCGTGCGGCTGCTGGAGAAGACCGAGCGACTGCTGCAGGAGCACCGCAGAGAGGTGCTGTGCGTGGCGCACGCGCTGGAGACGCACAAGACCCTCAACGGTGACGACGTCGTGGCGATCATCCGGCGCGAGCCCGGCCCGCTCATCGACGGCACCGTCTACGCCTCCGACACCCTGTACGAGGAACTGGAGGAGTACCACGCGGAGGCGGCGCGGGCGCACCGGGAGCACAGCCGGGTCGAGCGCGAGCTGCCGGGGCCGGCGTACCCGCCCGTGCCGGCGGCGGCGTACGCCGGCGACACGATCACGACTGCCGTCCAGATCGTGCCCCCGCCCGGCACCCCAGGCGGCCCCGGCGGACCGCCACCCCCACCGGCGCCCGCCGCACCCCCGCCCGCCTCGCTCCCTTCGGCGGCATCGGGGGCGGTGGAGCGGCCGGAGTTCGTGCCGTGGGCGGCTGAACCGTCGGCGCCGACGCCGACGCCGGCGCCCGCGCCCGCGCCCGCGCCTGTGGTGGTGGGGCCGGCGGCCACGGGGCCGGGGCCGTCGCGGAGGCGGCGGATCGCGGGCAGGGTGTGGCTGGTCATCGCCAGCCTGCTCGGCCTCGTGGTTCTGTCCGTCATCGCCGCGCTGGCGGTGACGGGCGCGGGCGGCGACCTGTTGAACGCCGCCGGCTCTCCGGGGATCGCCTCGCCGGGGCTGCTGCTGGTGCTGTTCGTGGTGATCGTCGCGGTCATCGTGGGCGGCGGGCTCGCGCTGGTCGCGGTCAAGGGCGTACGCGCGGCCCAGGCGAAGGCCGAGCGCGAGCGCGACGAGGCGCACGCCAGGGCCCAGCTCCTCGCCGCCGCCATGGACCCGGACACCGCGCTGCGGCTGCTCGGCTACGACGGCAACGGAAACGGCCGCACCTGAACGAAGCGGCGTGCCGGAGGAGCACGGCCGGACCTGTCAGCAGCTCCGGTCGTGCTCCTCGTGCACCCGGCGCAGCAGCGCCCTCAGCTTGTCCTCGTCGTGGATGCGCGTGCGGTACTTCTCCGGCAGCTCCCCCAGGTCCCGCTCCTTGGCGCAGACCTTCACGAACAGCTCCTCGCGCCGCTGCGGGTCGTGCTCGACCTCCAGGTACTCCTGGGCGTACCGGCGCGCGGCCGAGACGGTGCTCTGCGCCCGGCCCTTCGCGCTGGCCAGCGAGGCGACCACGGTGACCAGCAGGACGGCGATGATCACCGTCAGGGACAGGCCGGTGCTGATCTCGACGACCGGCACCGGCTCGCCGTCGTTGATGAACGGCACGTTGTTCTCGTGCAGCGCGTGCAGGATCAGCTTGACCCCGATGAAGCCCAGGATGACGGCCAGGCCGTAGGCCAGGTAGATGAGCCGGTCGAGCAGGTCGTCGATGAGGAAGTAGAGCTGGCGCAGCCCCAGCAGCGAGAACGCGGTGGCGGTGAAGACGATGTAGACGTTCTGGGTGAGGCCGAAGATCGCCGGGATCGAGTCGAGCGCGAACAGGATGTCGGTGCCGCCGATGGCGACCATCACCAGCAGCATGGGCGTCATGACCCGCCGCCCGTCCTTGACGGTGAACAGCCGGTCGCCGTCGTAGACGTCCGTCGCGGGGAAGACGCGCCGGGCCAGGCGCACCATGAGGTTGTCCGGCGAATGGCTCTCCTCGCTCTCGGGTTTGAGCAGGTTGCCCGCGGTGAGCAGCAGGATCAGGCCGAACAGGTAGAACACCCAGGCGAAGGTGTTGATCAGCGCCGCGCCCACCAGGATGAACAGCGTCCGGGCGACGAGCGAGAACACGATGCCGAACAGCAGCGCCTTCTGCTGGTCGGCGCGCGGCACCTTGAAGCTCGACATGATGACGAGGAAGACGAAGAGGTTGTCGACCGACAACGCCTTCTCCGTCACGTAGCCGGCGAAGTACTCGGCGCCGGGGTCGGAGCCGCCGAAGATCCACACGCCGGCGCCGAAGACGAGCGCGATGCCGACGTACAGGGCCGACCAGAACGACGCCTCGCGCAGCGTGGGGATGTGCGCCTTCCGCACGTGGAAGAAGAAGTCGAACAGCAGCAGCGCGACGATTCCGGCGATCGTGAGACCCCAGACCAACGGCGAGACGCTCATGGGTAACGTCTGTCCCACCTGCCGCTGGTTATGCCTTCCGCGACCGCCAGGTCAGGCGACCTGCTCCTTAACACGGCGTTCACATGCGGGCAAAAACCGGGAAACGGCCGTCCGCAAGACTCGGCGTGGCTGGAAGAGACGTGAAAGGGACCACCGTGAGCTACAAGGCTGAGTACATCTGGATCGACGGCACCGAGCCCACCGCCCTGCTGCGCTCGAAGACCAAGATCGTGGCTGACGGGGTCGAGCCGCCGGTGTGGGGCTTCGACGGCTCCAGCACCAACCAGGCCGAGGGCCACGCCTCGGACCGCGTGCTCCGTCCGGTGTTCGTCTGTCCCGACCCGATCCGCGGCGGCGACCACAAGCTCGTGCTGTGCGAGGTCGAGGAGATCAACGGCGAGCCGCACGTCAGCAACACCCGCGCCCTGCTGCGCCCGATCGCCGAGCAGTTCGCCGACCAGGAGTCCTGGTTCGGCATCGAGCAGGAGTACACCTTCTTCAAGGGCAGCCGCCCGCTCGGCTTCCCCGAGGGCGGCTTCCCCGCCCCGCAGGGCCACTACTACTGCGGCGTGGGCGCCGAGGCCGTGTTCGGCCGCGAGATCGTCGAGCTCCACCTCGACCGCTGCCTCGCCGCCGGCCTGAAGATCTCCGGCATCAACGCCGAGGTCATGCCCGGCCAGTGGGAGTTCCAGGTCGGCCCGGCGGGCCCGATCGAGGTCGCCGACCACCTGTGGGTCGCCCGCTACCTGCTCTACCGGACCGCCGAGGAGTTCGGCGTGGAGGCCACCCTCGACGCCAAGCCCGCCCGCGGCGACTGGAACGGCGCCGGCGCCCACACCAACTTCTCCACCAAGGCCATGCGCGAGGGCTACGAGGCCATCATCACCGCCTGCGAGGCGCTCGGCGAGGGCGACAAGCCGATGGAGCACGTCAGCCAGTACGGCGCCGACATCGAGCTCCGCCTCACCGGCCACCACGAGACCGCCCCGTGGAACAAGTACACCTACGGCGTCTCCAACCGCGGCGCGTCGGTGCGCATCCCGTGGCAGGTCGAGGTCGACAAGAAGGGCTACATCGAGGACCGCCGCCCCAACGCCAACGTCGACCCGTACGTCGTCACCCGCCTGCTGGTCAACACCTGCTGCGCCGCGCTGGAGAAGGCCGGCCAGGTCTGACCCGGGCCCGGCACGAAGGGGCTCCCGCCCGGCGGGAGCCCCTTCCACGCGTTCAGGGCAGGCGGGTCTCGGCGAGCCGGAAGCCCAGGTCGGGAACGATCTCCGCGACGTCCATCTGCGCCTTCTGCAGCCGGCCCGAGTGGTCCCAGTTCATCGCCTGCCAGCGGGTGAACTGGTCGAGCACCCACATGCCCGACTGGCGGCTGCCGTTGCCCGACCTGCCGTTGCCGCCGAACGGCAGATGCGCCTCCGCGCCGGAGGTGGAGTTGTTGACGCTGACCATGCCGGCGGAGACGCCCTCGCGGAAGCGGAAGGCGCTGCGCGCGTCGCCCGTGTAGATCGAGCTGGACAGGCCGTAGCCGGGCAGGTTGGCCAGCTCGACGGCCTCGTCCAGGGTGCGGAAGGTCGTGACGCCCACGATCGGGCCGAACGTCTCCTCCATGAACAGCCGGTCGCCGGGGCGCACGCCGTCCACGACCACCGGGTGGTAGTAGAGGCCCTCGCCGCCGTCGAAGCCGCCGCGCGGGTTGTCCTTCGTGATGCGCCCCACCGGCCCCGACACCACGGTGTGGTGCGGCTGGATCCAGGTGAGGTACTCCTCGTAGCGGTCGGCGAACTTGCGGTCGAGCAGCGGCCCGGCCAGCACGTCACCGGCCGGGTCGCCGATCGTGGCGGACGCCAGCGCCCGCACCAGCCGCTCGACGAACGCCTCGTGGACGCTCTCGTGCACGATCGCCGTGCCGAGGCTGGTGCAGCGCTGGCCCGCGGTGCCGAAACCGGAGAACAGCGCGCCCTCGGCGGCGAGGTCGAGGTCGGCGTCCGGCATGATCACCATCGGGTTCTTGCCGCCCAGCTCCAGGCAGGCCGACTGCAGGTGCCGGCCGGTCAGCTCGCCGACGCGCCGGCCGACCTCGCTGGAGCCGGTGAAGCCCACCTTGTGCACGGTGCCCTCCCCGAGCGCCCGCTCCAGGCCGGCGAACGTCTCCGCGCCCTCGGCGAAGACCACGTTGAGCACGCCGTCGGGCAGGCCGGCCGCGGCGAAGAGCTGGAACATCGCGTGGGCGGAGGCGGCGGCGTACTCGGCGGGCTTCCACACCACCGCGTTGCCGCACAGCAGGGCCGGGACGAGGTACCACGACGGGACGGCCACCGGGAAGTTGCCCGCGGTGATGACCGCCGCCACGCCGACCGGGTTGCGGAAGGTGAACAGGTTCTTGTCCGGCATCTCCGACGGCACCGTCTGGCCGTAGAGCCGGCGGCCCTCGCCGAGGAAGAAGTCGCAGGTGTCGACGATCTCGCGGACCTCGCCCAGCGCCTCCGCGTACGGCTTGCCGATCTCCTCCGTCACCAGCCGGGCCAGCGCCTCGGCGTTGGCCTCCACCAGCCGCCCGATCGAGGCGATCACCCGGCCGCGCACCGGCGCCGGCACCTTCGCCCACTCGCGCTGCGCCTCCGCCGCGGTGCGGCAGGCGGCGGCGAACGTGGCCGCGTCCGTCAGGCCGACCCGCGCCACGACCTCGGCCGGCCGCGCGGGGTTGGTCGAGTCGTACGTGGCCGTGCTCGCGGTCTCCTTGCCGCCCACGACGGACATGATCTGTCGGCTCACCGGGCCTCCTCCGTAAGTGTTGCGGTAGACGCTAGCCCTCCAGAGCCAATTTACGTAGCTCCGCCCCTTGACCGGGATCGGCGGGCGAGGCGGCGGACCGCGTCCCCGGAGCCGGCGTGCCGCAGATCGGCGGCATCACCAGGAGCGGCCCGGTGCGGGGGTCTCGGCGGAGGCGGCGATGTCCCGCTGGGTGGTCAGCGCCAGCCGTTCTGCCAGGTCGGCGAGGGCCCGCGAGACCGCCAGCTCGTCCCCGATCAGCGGTACCGCCGGGTCCGAGGGGTTGCGCCGCGCGCGCCCCTGCCCCTCCATCTCGACGCCGTCGTCCGTCACCAGCTCCGCCCGCGCCGCGGTGTCGTCGCCGTCCTCGGTCAGCTCGATGCGTACGGTCCATTCCTTGGCTCTCATGGCACCCGGCTGCCCGCCCGGGGCTCGAGGAAACTCCGCCGGAACTCGCGCTCGGCCAGCGTCTTGACGGCGGCCAGCCGGCCGCGGACGGCGAGGAAATCGGCCGACTGCGACAGCAGCAGGTAGACGAACCCGGGCACGCCCGGCCGGCACCGCACCCGCTGCCGGGACACCAGCCGGGTACGCCCCCCGCCGAGGTCGCGCAGCGCGATCGTCCACGACAGCGTGACGTAGAAACCGCGGATCGACAGCACCAGCAGCCGATCCGGCTCCGCCCGCTCCACCCGGAAGCCGGCGTCGCCGCGCCCGGCCGGCAGCAGGTCGCCGACCCCGAACTTCCGCGGCTCCGGCGCGAGGCGCTCGTCCGGCCCGCTCACCTCCGCCAGCCACGGCCACACCGCCTCAGGCGGGGCGGCGATGGTGACGGCGCGGGTCGCGACGACGTGCGCGCGCGGCATCAGCTCGTCGCCCGGCAGCGCGGCGCGGGCCTCCTCGCGGGTCGCGCCCCAGCGCAGCAGCAGGGGACGGACGAGCAGCAGGTACGCGACCGGCACGGCCGCCGACCAGAACAGGACCCGCCGCAGGCGGTCAGGGAAACCTCTCATGCCTTCAGTGTCCGCGCGGCCTCCCCGCGGCGGCCAGTGCCGAAGGGCGGTGCCCGCGTGGACGTTCGGGCGGACGTTCTGAAGGTCCTTCGGCCCTCGCCTGATGGACCTCCGGCCCTGCGCCCGGCGCCCGCCCGCACGCTGCGATGGAAGGACGAGAGGAGGCCATCATGATCGTGGTGGGTGTGGACGGGTCGATGACCGCGCGGGCGGCGGTGGACTGGGCGGCCGCGGACGCCTTCCGCGCGCACCTGCCGCTGCGGATCGTGTACGCGGTGGACCGGTCGCCGTACCAGGTGGACAGGTTCGGCGCTTCCGGGGGCAGCGACACGCTGGTGCGGGAGGGGCAGCGGGTGCTGCGCGAGGCCGTCGCCCTGGCGCGCGAGCGGCAGCCCTCGGTCGAGGTGACGACGCGGGACATCGAGGGCTCGCCCGTCGTCGTGCTGCGCGAGCAGGCCGAGCGGGCCGCCGAGATCGTGCTCGGCAGCCGCGGCCTCGGCGGCTTCGCCGGGACGCTGCTCGGCTCCGTCAGCGCGCAGGTCGCCGGGCAGGCGCAATGCCCCGTCGTCGTCGTACGCGGTGAGCGCCGGCCCAGGCAGGGCCGGATCGTGGCCGGCGTGGACGACTCGCCCGCGTCCGAGCCCGCGCTCGCCTACGCCTTCCAGCAGGCGGACCTGCGCGGCAGCGCCCTCCAGGTGGTGCACGCCTTCGCGCCGGAGATCGCCCGCGACCTGGACGAGGTGCGCGCCAACCAGCACCAGGTCGTCCAGAGGCGCCTGCGGGCGTTCCGCGACCGCTACCCGGACCTGGAGGTCGAGGAGATCGTGAAGTTCGCCCACCCGGTGGACGCGCTCACCGCGGCCTCCGCCGAGGCCGACCTGGTCGTCGTGGGCTCCCACGGCCGCGGGCCGTTCGGCGCGGCGGTGCTCGGCTCGGTCAGCAGGGGCGTCCTGCACCACGCCCGCTGCACGGTGGCCGTCGTACGCGCTCCCGCGGCGGACGTTCCCGCGCAGAGGACTTAAGCCACCACCGGTCGGTGACGTTCGCCGGTGACGGGTACGCCCGCGGGTAGCGGAGCGTAGGAGGGGAAAGCGAGGTGGGAAGACCATGGCAATCGAAGTCAAGGACCTCATGGGACGTGTGGCCATCGCCGTCATGCAGGACGCGCCGTTCGCCGACATCGTGGCCGCGATGAAGCGGTTCGCGGTCTCGGCCGTCACCGTCATCGACGCCGAGCGGCGTCCCGTGGGCGTGGTCACCGCGGACGATCTCCTGATGAAGGAGACCGACCCGGTGCGCCACAGCGTCTCGATCTACGAGTCGCGCCGGCAGCGGGCGGAGCACGCGAAGGCCGCGGCGGTCACGGCCGCCCAGCTCATGACGTCGCCGGCGATCACCGTCGCGCCCCGGGACCCGGTGCGGTCGGCGGCCCGGCTGATGCACGACAAGCACATCAAACAGCTTCCCGTGGTCGATCCGGACACGGGCCGGATCGTCGGCACCCTGCACCAGCGGGACGTGCTGCGCGTCTTCACCCGGCCGGTCGAGGAACTGGCGGCCGAGGTGCGGGCCGTGCTGTCCGAGCACGGGACGTACACGGTCGAGATCGACCGGGGCGTGGTGCGCATCTCGGGGGAGGCCGAACGGCGCTCGCAGGTGATCGCGCTCGTGGAGCGGGTGCGGGCGGTGGAGGGCGTCATCGACGTGGTCGCGGACGTGCGCTGCGGCAGGGACGACCTGGTCGCCGTGCCGCCGTTGCTGTAGCGGGCGCCTGCCCGGCCCGAGGTGAGGACCAAAGGCCCGGACGGGGCGGGCCGTACGGCTCTGCGTAAAAACCGTGTAAAGCGGTGTTCTTGAGGTACGAGAAGCACGACGCACCATCCACGGAAAGGAAGCCGTCATGACCGCCACAGTCAGCAAGCACGCCGCCCAGACCTACGTCGCCGAAGAAAGAGCGCGCCGCCCCGTCGACTACGTCTGGGCCGCCGCCCGCATCTCGATCGGCTGGGTCTTCCTCTGGGCCTTCCTGGACAAGACCTTCGGCTGGGGCTTCGCCACCCCGGCGGCCAAGGCGTGGATCAACGGCGGCAGCCCCACCACCGGCTTCCTCAAGGGCACCGGCGAGAACGCCCTCGGCGGCTTCTTCAGCGCGCTGGCCGGACAGGTCTGGGTGGACTGGCTGTTCATGCTCGGCCTGCTCGGCGTCGGGACCGCGCTCGTCCTCGGTGTCGGCCTGCGGATCGCGGCCGTCGCCGGGAGCCTGATGCTGGTGCTCATGTGGGCGGCCGAACTGCCCCTCACCACCAACCCGTTCATGGACGACCACATCATCTACTCGATCGTCCTCGTCGGCCTGGCCCTCGCGAACGCCGGCGCCACCCTCGGCCTCGGCAACCTGCCGATCGTCCGCCGGAACGCGTGGCTCAGGTAGCCGGGCCGCCCGCTCCGCTCCCGGAGCCGGCCTCCCGCAGGACCGAGATCCCCGACAGAACGTGGCCGACCACATGGTCGGCCACTTTCGCGTTCACCGGCCGGCCGCCGGCCGCCAGGTCCGCCGGCGCCTCGCGGCCCCCCGGAGCATCGCCGCCGCACCCCGTCGAAGAACCCGCCGGCCCACGACCCGGCCGCGCACTTGCCGGAGGTCCCTGACGAAAGGGACTTTCGCCGCTAGGCCCGCCCCCCGCCCCGGCGATGTCATGGGAGCCGGAGTGATCAGGAGGCGAGATGAGCATCGTGGGGTCGAACGGCTCACATACGGCGCGCGAGGCCGGGCCGCAGGCCGACCACCTCGGCGACTACCTGGCGCGCATCGGCCGCACGCCGCTGCTGACCGCCGAGGAGGAGATCGCGCTGGCCGAGCGCGTCGCGGCCGGCAGGACCGCCGCCCGCCTGCTCGCCACGGACGGCGCCCGGCCCGGCCTGGAGGAGCTGGCCGCCGACGGCCAGGCCGCCCGCGAGCACCTGATCAGGGCGAACCTGCGCCTCGTGGTCGCCGTCGCCAAACGGTACGCCTACCGCGGCATGTCCTGGGCCGACGTCGTCCAGGACGGCAACCTGGGCCTCATCGAGGCCGTCGAACGCTTCGACCACACCCGCGGCCACCGCTTCTCCACCTGCGCCACCTGGTGGATCCGCAAGTACATCCAGCAAGGGCTGGAGCACGCGCACACCATGCGGCTGCCGATCGGCGTCCAGGACGAGCTCGGCAAGCTGGCGCAGGCCGAGAGCGTCGTCACCCAGCGCCTCGGCCGCACCCCCACCGAGGAGGAGCTGGCCGCCCACCTCGGCGAGAAACCCGCCAAGCTCGTCCTGCTGCGCCGGGTCTCCCAGGGCTGCGTCAGCCTCGACCTCGCGCCCGGCGACCTCGTCGAGGACCCCGGCGGCCTGACGCCCGTGGAGACCGCCGAGCGGAAGGCGCTGAAGGAGACGCTGGCCACGCTGGTGGCGGGGCTGGCGCCGCGCCAGGCGATGATCGTACGGATGCGCTTCGGCCTGGACGGCCAGGACGAGCACACCCCCCGCCAGGTCGCCGACCGCATGGGACTGACCTCGCACTGGGTGCGCCAGCTCGAACGCGAGTCGCTGGCCCGCCTGTGCCGGCGCGGCGCGAGCGCGGGCCTGACGGCCTGGATCGGCCTCGGCTGAAGCCGCCGCGGTGCCACAGCCAGACCTCGTCCGACCTGACCACGTGGGGCAGGAACCAGCCGCCCTCCGGATGGGGGAGGAGGTCCGGGGCGGCGGCCTCGTCGGCGACGTGGACGGACGGCCCGTCGGGGTAGGTCCTGAGCTCCACCCGGCCGAGTCCAGGGGCCCGCGAAATGTCGGTCGGAGTGGCTAGTCTGCGGCAGGTGATCGAACGGTGGAGCCGTGATCAGGTGCTCGCCCTCGCCCCCGACGCGGCCTCGGCGAAGGCCGCGCAGGGCGTGGCGTCGCCGGGTCGATGGCAGGTGCGCGGCGTGGCCGGCACGCTGCTCTACGGCGCGTGCGGAGGCAGCGGGGCCCAGCCCTACCTGGCGTGCGTCGACCTGAGCGAGCCCGCCTACCGCTGCACCTGCCCCAGCCGTAAGTTCCCCTGCAAGCACGCGCTCGGGCTGTTGCTGCTGTGGGCGGGCGACGGGGCGCCGGAGGGCGACCCGGCCCCGGCCTGGGCCGCCGAATGGCTCGCCGCCCGCACCCGCCGAGCGAGCCGGCAGCGGCCCACCCGCACCCCGGACCAGCACCCCGCCCCAGCCGGCCTGACGGGGCAGACCGGGGCGGAGTCGGTGCGGCACGGGCGGGTGGGAGCCGGGCTGGCCGAGGTGGAGCGGTGGCTGGCCGACCAGGTGCGGCAAGGGCTCGCGGGGGCGGCCGAGCACGAGTGGGACGGCCTGGCCAAGCGCCTCATCGACGCCCAGGCCCCCGGCGTCGCCGGCATGGTGTCGAGGCTGGCCCAGGTCCGGGCGGGCGACGACTGGCCGGGGCGGCTCCTGGCCGAATACGCGCTGATCAACCTGCTCGCCGTCGCCTACCGCCGGCGTGCCGAGCTGCCCGCTCCGCTGGCCCGCACCGTCCTCGTCCGCGCCGGGTTCCCCGTCACGCGGGA
Source organism: Nonomuraea coxensis DSM 45129 (assembly GCF_019397265.1). Classification (NCBI taxonomy): domain Bacteria; kingdom Bacillati; phylum Actinomycetota; class Actinomycetes; order Streptosporangiales; family Streptosporangiaceae; genus Nonomuraea; species Nonomuraea coxensis. The sequence goes on along the minus strand of NZ_CP068985.1, from coordinate 6,266,663 downwards.
CGAGGTGCTGGCCGGCCCGGCCCTCCGCGACCACTGGGACGTCCTGGGCCGCCGCGACGAGACGCAGGACCGCCTGACCGCGCGCCGGGTGTGGCTGCGCGGGCGGAAGAGCGGGCGGGCGGCGCTGGTGCTGTCGTTCGCGCCGCCGGGCCAGCCCTTGGACGCGACGCTGGTCACCGGCGTCACCCTCGACGCCGACGTCACCTTCTACCCTGGCGCGGCCCCCCTGCGGGCGCTGGTCGCCGACCGGCACGGCACCGTCCCCGCCGCCGGCCCGCCGCCGGGCAGGTCGCCCGAGGAGGCGCTGGAGGAGGTCGCCCGCGCCGTCGGGGAGGACCCATGGGTGGAGTCGTGGCCGTTGGTGCTGGCGGACGTCGTCCCCGAACGGGCCGCGATCGGCGGGCTCCCGCTGCATCCCGCCGCCCGCGACCCCTGGCGACTCCTCGCGGTGTCGGGCGGCCGTCCGCTGACGGTGGCGGCCGAGTGGACACCTCGGGGCCTACGCCCCCTCACCACCTGGGACGACGACGGAGTGGCGGTGATCCTGTGATCCCCGTACGAGCGACGACGCCACCCCGCGACCGCGTGAAGCCCCCGGCTGAGTGGGCGGGGCGAGCGGCGGGGGGCGGCGTGGTGAGTGGGCGGGGCGAGTTGCGGAGGCTGGTGTGGTGAGTCGGTGGGAGGAGTTGACGTCGGCGGCGCTCGTGGGCACCGATCGGCGGCCGTACCACGGCGTCCTGCTGGAGGACGCGGCCGTCGAGGTGGCGCGGCTGCGGGCCGGGCGGCGGCTCGGCCCGGTGGCGCCGCCGGAGCCCGCCCCCGCCGAGGACCGCCCGGCGGTCGGGCGGCGGGCGGCCGAGCGGCTGGCCCGGATCCTGGGCGGCGAGCACGAGCGGCTGCTGCCCGAGTGGCTGGCCGCGGCGGCGGCGACAGGCTGCCGCGTCCCCCCGCGCATGCTGCCCGACCTGCTCGACCGCGGCCGCCGCGACGGCTCCATCCGGGCACACCTCGGCGTGCTGGCCGGCCGGCGCGGCAGGTGGCTGGCCGGCCTCAACCCGGCGTGGGCCTACCTGCTGGCGGAGCCCACGGGCGAGACGTGGGAGCTCGGCGGCCCCGCCGACCGCCGCGCCCACCTGCGGGCGCTGCGCGCGGCCGACCCCGGCGAGGCCAGGCTGCTGCTGGAGAGCACGTGGGAGCGGGAGACGCCGGACGACCGGGCCGAGTTCGTCGCGCTGCTGTCCGACGGGCTGAGCATGGCCGACGAGCCGTTCCTGGAGGCCGCGCTCGACGACCGCCGCCGCGAGGTGCGCCAGACGGCCGCCAACCTCCTCACCCGCCTCCCCGGCTCCCGCATGGCGCGGCGCATGGCCGAGCGGCTGCGGTCGTGCGTCACCGTCACCGGCGACCTCATCCTCATCGAGGCCCCCCAGGCGTGTGACAAGGCGATGGAACGCGACGGCATCCGCCCCAAGGCGCCGCGCGGCCTCGGCGAGCGCGCCTGGTGGCTCCAGCAGCTCATCTCCCGCGCCCCGCTCGCGGCATGGGGCCATCCGCCCGAGCGGCTGCTGGCCATGCGCGTCCCCGACTGGGACGCCGACGTCAGGACCGCCTGGGTACGCGCCGCCGTGCTCCAGCGCGACCCCGGGTGGGCGCGGGCGATGTTCGGCTGGGACCCGATCGCCGACCTGCTGGTGTCGCTGCCCCCGCAGGAGCAGCAGGACCTGGCGGCCGGTTTCGTCCGCGGGCACGAGCCCGACAGCCAGCTCATCATGGTGCTCGGCGGCGTGTCGTCCCCGTGGAAGGAGGAGCTGGCCACGGCCGTCCTCCACAAGATCGTCAAAGTGGCGGCCACGCAGCCGTGGAACCTCGGCGAGCTGGTCAAGCTGGCCGGCGAGCACATCGACCCCGCGCTGTTCCCGCTGGCCGAGAGCTATTCGCCGGTCGAGCCGATCCAGCAGGTCGCGGCCCTGCTGCGGTTCCGCGCCGACCTGCACAAGGAGTTGTTGCCCGAGATGTCCGACAGCGCCCCGGTCATGAGACCGACGAAGGAGCACCCATGACCGTCCTGCGCCCGCACGCGGAAGACCAGTACGCCGAGGAGCTCGCCCTCCTCGCCAAGGACGACGACCGGCCGCGCCCGCCCGGCTGGCGGCTGTCGCCGTGGGCGGTCACCACCTACGTGCTGGGCGACGGCGACCGCGTCACCCCCAAGTACATCGGCCCCCGCCGCATCGTCGAGGTCGCCGTCGCCACGCTCGCCACCGACCGCGCGCTGCTGCTGCTCGGCGTGCCCGGCACCGCCAAGACCTGGCTGTCCGAACACCTCGCCGCCGCCGTCAGCGGCGACTCCACGCTGCTCGTGCAGGGCACGGCCGGCACCGCCGAGGAGGCCGTGCGCTACGGCTGGAACTACGCCCGCCTCCTCGCCGAGGGCCCCTCGCTCGACGCGCTCACCCCGTCGCCCGTCATGCGGGCCATGGCCGAGGGGCGCGTCGCCAGGGTCGAGGAGCTGACCCGCATGCCGTCCGACGTCCAGGACGCGCTGATCACCGTGCTGTCGGAGAAGACGCTGCCGATCCCCGAGCTCAACCGCGAGGTGCAGGCCGAACGCGGCTTCAACGTCATCGCCACCGCCAACGACCGTGACCGCGGCGTCAACGAGCTGTCCAGCGCGCTGCGCCGCCGCTTCAACACCGTCGTGCTGCCGGTGCCGGCGACCGCCGAGGAGGAGGTCGACATCGTCGCCCGGCGCGTCGCCCAGCTCGGGCGTTCGCTGGAGCTGCCGGAGACGGTCACGGGGCTGGAGGAGATCCGGCGGGTGGTGACGGTCTTCCGCGAGCTGCGCGCGGGCGTCACCGAGGACGGGCGCACCAAGCTCAAGTCGCCGAGCGGCACGCTGTCCACGGCCGAGGCCATCTCCGTGCTGACCAGCGGCATCGCGCTGGCCGCCCACTTCGGCGACGGCGTCCTGCGTCCGGCCGACGTCGCCGCCGGGATCGTGGGGGCCGTGGTGCAGGAGCCGGTGTCCGACCGGGTGGTGTGGCGCGAATACCTGGAGACCGTGGTCCGCGAGCGCTCCGACTGGCGCGACTTCTACCGAGCCTGCCGCGAGGCCACATGACCACGTCCGGAGCGTTCGCGGCGGGGGAGCCGCGGGTGACGGTGCTCGGCGTGCGCCATCACGGGCCGGGCTCGGCCCGGGCCGTGCGCGCCGAGCTCGAACGCCTGCGTCCCGACGCGATCCTCATCGAGGGGCCGCCCGAGGCCGACGCGCTCGTCCGGCTCGCCCCTGGCCTTGAGCCGCCCGTCGCGCTGCTGGCGCACGTGCCGGGGGCGCCGTCCCGGGCGGCGTTCTGGCCGTTCGCCCGGTTCTCGCCGGAGTGGCAGGCCATCCTGTACGGCGTGGCGGCCGGCGTGCCCGTGGGTTTCTGCGACCTGCCGGCCGCGCACACCCTGGCCGAGGACCCGCGGGACGGCGAGGGCGAGCCGCCCGACGCGCGGCGGGCCGACCCCATCGGCGCGCTCGCCGCCGCGGCCGGCTACGACGACCCCGAACGCTGGTGGGAGGACGTCGTCGAGCACCGCTCCGAGCCCGGCGGCGGCGGGCCGGCGGACGGGCCGGCGGGCGGGCCGGTGCGGTGGTTCGAGGTGATCGCCGAGGCCATGGCCGCCGTACGCGAGGGTCACGTCCCCGACGAGCGGGAGGCCAGGCGCGAGGCCCACATGCGCAGGACCGTACGCGCCGCACTCAAGCAGGGCCACACCCGCGTCGCCGTGGTCTGCGGCGCCTGGCACGTGCCCGCGCTGGCCGGCCCACTGCCGTCCGCCGCGGCCGACAACGCGCTGCTGCGCGGCCTGCCCAAGGTGAAGGCGGAGCTGACCTGGGTGCCGTGGACGTACGGCCGGCTCGCCTCCCGGAGCGGCTACGGCGCGGGCGTCACCTCGCCGGGCTGGTACCACCACCTGTTCACCGTGCCCGACCGCCCGGTGGAGCGGTGGCTGGCCGAGGCGGCCAGGGTGCTCCGCGACGAAGGGCTCGCGGTGTCGTCCGCGCACGTCATCGAGTCCGTACGGCTCGCCGGGAGCCTGGCCGCGCTCCGCGGCCGGCCCCTGGCCGGGCTGAGCGAGGTCACCGAGGCGGCGAGGGCCGTCCTGTGCGAGGGCGACGACCTCGCGGTGGAGCTGATCCAGCGGCGGCTGGTCGTCGGCGACCGGCTCGGCCACGTCCCCGACGGCGTGCCGATGGTGCCGCTCCAGCGTGACCTGCGCGACCAGCAGCGGCGGCTGCGGCTGCGGCCGGAGGCGCTCGACCGCGAGCTCGACCTCGACCTGCGCAAGCCCCTCGACCTCGAACGCAGCCACCTGCTGCACCGGCTGCGGCTGCTGGAGGTGGGCTGGGGCACGCCGGGGCAGGCGCGCGGCAAGGGCACCTTCCGCGAGACGTGGACCCTGCGGTGGCGGCCGGAGCACGACCTCGCGCTGATCGAGCACGCCGCGCTCGGCACCACCGTCGCCGCGGCGGCCGTCCGGCGGGCCGCCGACCTCGCCGGGACCGGCTCGGCGGCGCTGGCGGAGCTGACGGCGCTGGTCGAGCAGTGCCTGCTGGCCGGGCTGCCGGAGGCGCTGCCCGCCGTGCTCGCGGCCCTGTCGGCGCGGGCCGCCCTGGACACCGACGTCACGCACCTCATGGCGGCGCTGCCCGCGATGGTCCGCGCCCACCGCTACGGCGACGTGCGCGGCACCCCGGCCGAGGGGCTGGCGGTGATCGTCCGCTCGATGCTGGACCGGATCAGGATCGGGCTGCCGGTCGCCGTGACCGGCCTGGACGACGACGCTGCTGCCGACCTGCTCAAACACGTCGACGCCGTCCACTCCGCCGTCGCCCTCCTCACCGAACACACAGGACCCGCCGCACGGGCCGAGGACCTTCAGGAGGAGAAGAGGCTGGCCTCAGACACCCAGCGGGAGCCGGGGCGGGCCTCAGGCGTCCAGCCGGAGTCGGCACGGACCGAGGACCTTCAGGGGGAGAAGGGGCGGCCCTCAGACACCCAGCGGGAGTCAGGGCGGGTTGAGGGGGTGGAGGGTGGCCGGGAGCGGGAGCGTTGGGTGGCGACGTTGCGGGGGCTCAGTGATCGGCGGGATCTGCACGGGCTCGTCGAGGGGCGGCTCACCCGGATCCTCCTCGACTGCGGGGAGCTCGACGACGCCGGCGACCGCATGTCCCGGGCCATGTCGCGCGGGCAGACGCCGGCACGGGCGGCGTCCTGGGTCGAGGGCTTCCTGAGCGGGGGCGGGCTGCTGCTGGTGCACGACGCGCGGCTGCTCGCCCTGGTGGACGGCTGGCTCACGGGGCTGTCCGCCGAGCAGTTCACCGACGTGCTGCCGCTGCTGCGCCGTACGTTCGGCGCGTTCGCCGCCCCGGAGCGCCGTTCGATCGGGGAGCGCCTGCGCTCGGCGGGACACGAACGCGGCGGGGACGACGCCCACGACCTGGACGAGCGCCGCGCGGCCGGCGCCGTCGCCACCGTCCTGTCGATCATCGGCCGCCCGGCGGCCCGCGCAACAGAGGGGGATCGTTGAGCGACGAGCGGATGCGGCGCTGGCGGCTGGTGCTGGGCGGTGGGGACGCCGACGGGGTCGGGTACGGGTTGCAGGGCGACGACGCCCACATGGACGCGGCCCTGGCCGCCGTCTACGACAGCGGCGAGGGCGGCGGCGGGGCCGGGACCGGCGGCGGCAGGGAGGGCGGGCTGGGGGCGTCCGCGCCGCGCGTGGCCCGCTGGCTCGGCGACATCCGCACGTACTTCCCCGCCACGGTCGTCCAGGTGATGCAGAAGGACGCGATCGAACGGCTCAACCTCACCAGGCTCCTCCTGGAGCCGGAGATGCTGGAGGCCGTGGAGCCGGACGTGCACCTGGTCGGCACCCTGCTCGCGCTCAACAAGGTGATGCCCGACCAGGCCCGCGAGTCGGCGCGGGCGGTGGTCCGCACGGTGGTGGCCGAGCTGGAGCGCCGGCTGGCGCAGCGGACGCGGGCGGCGGTGACGGGCGCGCTCGACCGTTCGGCGCGCACCCACCGCCCGAAGCGGGTGGCCGACGTCGACTGGGACCGTACGATCCGGGCGAACCTCAAGCACTACCTGCCGGACCGCAACACGGTGGTCCCGTCCCGGCTGGTCGGCTACGCCCGGCGGAGGCGGGCGGTGCAGCGCGAGGTGGTGCTGTGCGTCGACCAGAGCGGGTCGATGGCGGCGTCGGTGGTGTACGCGAGCGTGTTCGGGGCGGTGCTGGCCTCGATGCGGTCGTTGAAGACGTCGATCGTGGTGTTCGACACGGCGGTGGTGGACCTCACGGACCAGTTGCAGGACCCGGTGGAGCTGCTGTTCGGCACCCAGCTCGGCGGCGGCACCGACATCAACCGGGCCATCGCCTACTGCCAGGGGCTCGTCTCCCGGCCGGGCGACTCGATCTTCGTCCTGATCAGCGACCTGTACGAGGGCGGCGTCCGGCAGGAGATGCTGCGCCGGGTGGCGGCGATGAAGGAGGCCGGCGTCCAGGTGATCGTGCTGCTGGCGCTGTCGGACGAGGGGGCGCCGTTCTACGACCACGAGAACGCCGCGGCGCTGGCCGCGATGGGGGTGCCGGCGTTCGCCTGCACTCCCGACGCCTTCCCCGGCCTGATGGCGGCGGCGATCGAGCGCCGTGACATCGGCCGGTGGGCGGAACGCGCCTTCGGAGCCTGATGCTTCAGCCGGTGCGGTACCCCGGGGCGAACTCCCACCCGGGGTACGCGCCGGAGAGCCGGGCGCCGTGCCGGTCCCAGTCGCCGGCGGTCAGCTTCTCCGGCCCCTGGATCTCGATGTGCCCGGACCGGATGGTGAATCCCCAGGAGAATCCCGTGACCGCGCACACCGTCCGCGTCGCCAGGTCCGGCGAGTAGCACAGGAAGCTGTGCGCCACCCAGACGAGGTCGTCGCGCGTGTCGCGGGACGGTGCGTCGAACAGCGTCGGCCGTACCCCGAAGAACCCGTAGGGCACGTCGAGGTCGCCGTAGAAGCCCAGCGGGTCGGGATCGAACCCGTCCTCGCCCGACTCGCCGTCCGTGCTGCTCACGAGTTGCACCCACCCCATCAGCCCCGTGTAGCCCCGCCCGGGGTGCTCGATGACGGCCGTGCAGGTGGCCAGGTCGCGGGCGCCGCCGGGGAAGCGGCAGCCCAGAGCCTCTGGTTCGTCGTTGGGGCCGACCTCGATCGCGACCGTGCCGTCCATGCCGCGCAGCTGGAAGGGAAGGCGCATGGCCGCGATCTTAGCCGACCGCCGGGTGGCACCCCCGCGGGCCGGCGGGGGGCTCAGTGGGCGGGGTCCTGGCCGGGGCGGGCGTGCCGCGGCATCAGGAACGACAGCGCGAACGTCAGCACCAGCAGCCCGACCTCGACCCACACCGTGACCTCCATCGAGTCGCCGAACCCCCACCGGTCGGCGAGCAGGTTGAAGAACAGCGTCCCCAGCACGGCGCTGCCGAGCGCCCCGCCGAGCTGCTGCACGGCGGTCAGCGTCCCGGACGCCGAGCCGGACTCGTGCGGCTCCACCCCGGCGAGCACGATGTCGAAGAACGGCGCCATGGTGAGGCCCATGCCGATGCCGACGAGGCCGAGGCCGGGGGCGAGCTGCCAGACGGTGACGTCGAGCCCGGCGAAGTGGATGGTGAGCGCGAGCGCGGCCGCGCCGGCCGCCATCACGGTCGCGCCGATCTGCAGCAGCCCGCGCCCGAGCTTCTCCTGCAGCCCGGACATCGCCAGGCCGAAGCCGATCACGCCGCCGATGGCCTGCGGCAGCCCGGCGAGGCCCGCCTTGAGCGGCGTGAAGCCGAGCCCCATCTGGGCGTAGAGGCTGAAGACCAGGCCGAAGCCCATCATGCCGGAGAAGAAGGCGAGGCCGGCGACGAGCCCGCCGGTGAAGGCGCGCTTGCGGAACAGGCCGGGGACGACGAGCGGGTCCCTGCCGGAGGCGGCGCGGCGGGACTCGTACCGGGCGAAGACGGCGAAGACCACGGCCGAGGCGGCCATGGACGCGAACGTCCACCAGGGCCAGCCCAGCTCGCGCCCCTGGATGAGCGGGTAGATGAGCAGCAGGGCGGCGAGCGAGACCAGGCCGACGCCGCCGAGGTCGAGCCGGGTGGCGTTGGACAGGCGGTATTCAGGCAGGAAGCGGATCCCGGCGAGCGCGGCGGCCAGGCCGAGCGGCAGGTTGATCAGGAAGATCATGCGCCAGCCGGTGCCGAAGAAGTCGGCGTCGACGAGCCAGCCGGCCAGCACCGGGCCGCCGACCGACGAGATGGTCATGACCGGACCGAACATGCCGAACGCCTTGCCCAGCTCGTGCGGCGGGAACATCTCCTTGATCAGGCCCAGCCCTTGGGGCAGCATCACGGCGCCGAACAGGCCCTGCAGCACCCGGGCGCCGATCAGCATCTCCGGGCTGCCGGCGACGCCGCACAGCAGCGAGGCCGCGGTGAAGCCGAAGGCGCCGATGAGGAACATGCGCTTGCGGCCGTACAGGTCGCCGAGCCGGCCGCCGGTGATGAGGCCGACGGCCATGGCGAGCGTGTAGCCGGCCCCGAGCCACTGCACGAGGCTGTCGGTGCCGCCCAGCTCACGCTGGATGGTCGGGGCGGCGATGGTGGTGACCAGGGCGTCGAGCAGGTCCATGACCTCGGCGGCGAGGATCACGAAGAGCGCGACCCATCTCCACCGGTAGCCCTGGGCCTCTCCCGTCTCCTGGGAGGCGGTGACGGTCATCTGGGGGACTCCTGACGGGTTGAACGGTGTTCTAAGGGACGAACGGTGTTCGTCACGAACACTGTTTTAGAGGCGAACAGTGTTCGTGTCAAGTACAGTGTTCGGTATGGACCGGACGAGGACGACCGACGGCGTGCCCGTGCCTCCCTGGCGCAAGTCACGCCGGCAGCCGCAGCCCAAGCGCCAGCTCAGCCAGGACCTCATCGTCGAGGCCGGGCTGCTGATCCTGGACGCCGAGGGGTTCGACGCGCTCAGCATGCGGCGCGTCGCCCAAGAGCTCGACACCGGCCCGGCGTCCCTGTACGCCCACGTGGCCAACAAGGAGGAGCTGCTGGAGCTGATCTACGACCGGGTGCTCGGCGAGCTCCGGCTGCCCGAGCGCGACCCGTCCCGCTGGAAGGAGCAGCTGCGCGCGTACTGCCTGGAGGTGCACCGCGTGCTCTGCCGCCACTCCGACGTGGCCCGCGCGGCGCTGGCCAGCATCCCCACCGGCCCCAACTCCCTGCGCGCGGGCGAGTTCGTCTACGGGCTGCTCATCGAGGCCGGCATGGATCCGAGGGAGGCGTCGCTGGTCATGGACCGCCTCTCGCTCTACCTCATCGGCGACGCCTACGAGGGCTCCCTGCACCTGGCCCGCATGCGCGCCTCCGGGATGAGCGACCCGCGGGAGTACTTCGAGCGGTTCTCCGGCCAGATCGCCACCTACTACCGCGCCCTGCCCGCCTCCACCTTCCCGCACCTGCACCGGCACATCGACGAGCTGATCGCCGACGACGGCGAGAACCGCTTCCTGTACGGGCTGGAGCTGATGCTCGACGGCCTCGAGAGCCGCATGCCGGGGGCCTGATCTAGGACCAAGTGCCGAGAGCCTCCTAGGCCCAGCGGCCGATGCGCTGAGCTGCGCCGTCGCCCTAGCGTGACCGGCATGACGACGACTGTTGGCAAGGCGCCGGCCGCGGGCGGCGTGGTGTCGGCGCCGTACCGGGCGCTGAGTTTCGGGCTTGTGGCCATCGTGACCCTGATGGCGTTCGAGGCGATGGCGGTGGCCACGGCCATGCCGGTGGTGGCCCGCGAACTGCACGGCATGCGCCTGTACAACCTGGCCTTCAGCGCCACGCTGGCGGCCAGTGTGATCGCGACCGTGCTGGGCGGGCGGTGGAGCGACCGGCGGGGGCCGCTCGAACCGATCGCGGCCGGGGTGGCGACGTTCGTGGCGGGGCTGCTGCTGGCGGGGTTCGCGCCCGACATGGAGGTGTTCGTGGCCGGGCGGTTCGTGCAGGGGCTCGGGGCCGGGGCCACCCAGGTCGCCCTGTACGTGCTGGTCGCCCGCGTCTACCCCGCCGCGCTGCATCCGAAGGTGTTCGCGCTGTTCTCGGCCGCGTGGGTGGTGCCGTCGATGGTGGGCCCGGCGATCGCCGGGTTCGTGGTGGAGAACGCCGACTGGCGGTGGATCTTCCTCGGCGTCTCGCTCATCGTCGTGCCGTCGGCGCTGCTGCTCTGGCGCGGCACCACCGGCCGCGACCTCGGCGCGGACCCTGGACGGACGCCCGGTCCGGGCGCGGACCCCTCGGACCCCGGTCTGGGCGCGGACCCCTCGGACCCCGGTCTGGGCGCGGACCCCTCGGACCCCGGTCTCGCTGCGGGCCCCGTCGAGCCCGCGCCGGCCCCCGGCCTCGGCCGCAAGCTCGCCTGGGCCGCCGTGACGGCCGTGGCCGCCGCGCTCATCCAGTACGGCAGCGCGATGGAACTGGCCGGCCTGCCCCTGCTCGCCGCGGGCGTCGTCCTGCTGGCCGTGGCCCTGCCCAGGCTGCTGCTGCCCGGCTCGCTGCGGGCCGCGCCCGGCCTGCCGACCGCGCCGGTGCTGCGCGGACTGGCGTTCGGCTCGCTCACCGCCGCCCAGGTGCTGATCCCGCTCATGCTCATCAACGAGCGCGGGCTCAGCGCCACCGCCGCCGGCATCGTCCTCACGATCGGCGCCCTCGGCTGGTCCACCGGCTCCTGGCTCAAGGGCCGCGGCCGGATCAGCAACCTGCTCGCCGTCCGCGGCGGGGCCGCCCTGCTCGCGACCGGCCTCGCGCTGGTGACGCTCGTGCTGGTGGACGCGGTGCCGCTGGCGCTCGCGCACGTGGCCATGGCGCTCGCCGGGCTCGGCATCGGCATGCTGCACCCGACGGTCTCGGTGCTGGTGCTGGAGATGTCCGCGCCGGGGGAGGAGGGCCAGAACAGCGCCGCCGTGGGCGTCGGCGAGTCGGTCTTCACCGTGGTGGCCGTGGCGGCCAGCGGAGCGGTCTTCACCGCCTCCGGCGGCAGCTACGCGGCCGGTCTGCTCACCGCCGTGGCGCTGGCGGTGCTGGCGTTCGCGCTGGCCCCCCGTTTGGTCCGGTCCCGTACAGCAGGCACTATGGAAGTGTCCGCGCCCTGAACGGGCCGTAAGAGGGGGGTACATGCCGCGAGTGCGTGAGCTCGAGGTCTTCCGGCTCGTCCTGCCGTACGGCAGGAGGTCGGAGACCCTGCTCGTGAAGCTCACCGACCACGGCGGCATGACCGGCTGGGGAGAAGCGCTCTCCCCCCAGCCGAAGACCTGGTCGAAGCTGGAGGAGACGCTGGCCGCCCTGATCATCGGCGTCGACTGGGAGCACCCCGACGCCGTGCCGAGCGGCGACCCCGCGGTCGACATGGCCTGCTGGGACCTGTGGACGAGGATGCGCGGCGTGCCGCTCGCCGAGGCGATCGGCGGCACCCGCACCTCGCTCATGGCCACCGTCCGCCTGTCGCCCGACCCGTCCACGGAGAGCCTGGTCAGCCGGGTCAACCAGCAGGTCTGCGCCGGCTACGGGCACGTCACGCTCGACGTGCGGCCCGGCTGGGACGTCGAGCCGGTGCGGGCCGTGCGGGCCGCCTACCCGGCGCTGACCCTCGCCGTCGACTGCGGCAACGCCTACACCGAGCACGGCCAGCTCGTCGCCCTCGACTCCTACGGCCTGGAGGTCATCGAGCGGCCCTTCGCCGCCGGCGACGTCTACGCCCACGCCGCGCTCCAGGACCAGGTGACGGCCTCCGTCGCCGTCGAGGTCGCCTCGACGGCCGAGCTCGACGACTTCCTCACCGTACGGGCCGCGCGGGTGCTGCTGCTGCGGCCGACGGCGTTCCCGTCCCTGAGCGAGGCCCGCCGCGCCCACGACCGGGCGGCGGCGGCCGGCTGGGACATCCAGTGCGCGGGCGGCCAGGGGATGGGGCTGGCCAGGGCCGCCACCGTCGCCGTCGCCAGCCTGCCCGGCTGCACGCTGCCCTGCGACGTCACCCAGCCGCCCCGCCAGAACCAGCTCGTCACCCCGATCGTGGGGGCGAACGCGGGCGTCATCGCCGTCCCGCTGACGCAGTCCGGGCTCGGCCACGACATCGACGAGAGCCGCCTGCGCCGGATGGCGAAGGAGACCTTCCACTCGTGACGCCGGCGTTCGCCGAGCGCGTACCCGCCGGGTGCTCGGCGAACGTGCCCACGTGGTGGAGTGGCCCGGAGAGCCGGGCGCGTCAAGGCGTCCGGGTCGCTGACGGAGGTGGGGCCGATGGGCAGGGACCCTGACGAGGACGCGATCCGGCTGGCCGGCGAGTCGCTGGCCGCGGGCGACCCGCTGGGCTGGTTCGAACGGCTCTACGCCGAGTCGGCCACCGGCGAGGCGATCGTGCCGTGGGACTCCCGCGCCCCGCACCCCCTGCTCGGCGAGTGGACCGCCACCCACGCCACCGGTGCGGGCCGGTCTTCGCGCCGCCGTGGCCGCTGACGCCGTCCGAGATCGCCGCGTTCGCGACGGACGGCCTGGACCGCGGCACGGTCGAGGAGCTGCGGGACGGCGGACGCCACCGCTGGCGTGCCACCTTCCACCGCTCGCCCGCCCCGGCGGCGACCCGCCCTCGAACAGGTTGAGGCTGCTCGCCCACACCCTGCGCCCCCCGTACCCTGGGCACCGACAGGAGGCGACCATGACCGAGAGCGCGGCGGACGGGCGGCTGCCCGAGGCGCTGCACGTCAGCAACGGCGACGCCACCGACGTGCCGGGCACCGGCCTCGCGCGGCGCGTGGTCTACTGGCGCGACGTCCTGCACGAGGGCCCGGTGCCGGACGTCGCCCCCGACAAGCTGCGCCGCGTCCGCGCCGCCCACCTCATGGCGCACGAGCCCGCCGGGCGCGAGGCGACGCTGCGCGTCCTCGCCGAACGCGACCGGGCCCTGGAGGACAACCGCGACGGCGAGTACGTCCTGTGGTTCGAGGCCGACCTGTACGACCAGCTCCAGATCGTCGAGATCCTCGCCCGCCTGGCCGCCCTGGGCGTCCCCGCCGGGCGGGTGACGCTGATCTGCATCGGCGAATACCCGGGGATCGCCCGGTTCGGCGGCCTCGGCCAGCTCACCGCCGCGCAGTTGCGCGAGCTGCCCGCCACGGGAGCGTGCGCCCGGCTGACCCCGGCGGCGCTGGAGCTGGCCACCCGCGCGTGGGCGGCCTTCCGCGCGCCGACGCCTGACGGACTGGCCGGCGTCGCCGCCTCCCGCCTGGGGGAGCTGCGGTTCCTGGGGGAGGCGTTCGACCGGCTCGGCCGCGAGTACCCCTCGACGCGGGACGGCCTGTCGCTGGCCGAGCGGCGGGTGCTGGCCGCCGTCGCCGCCGGCGCGCCCGACGCGGGGACGGCCTTCCACCAGGCCGCGGCGCGCGAGACACGGCCGTTCATGGGCGACAGCACGTACTACGACCGGATGGATCGGCTGGCGCGGGGGCCGTACCCGCTGCTCGACCTCGACCCGCACGGCGGCCCGGTGACCCACGCGACGGGCCTGCGCCTGACGGAGCCCGGCGCGCGGGTCCTGGCCGGCCAGGCCGACCAGATCACCCTCAACGGCGTCGACCGGTGGATCGGCGGCGTCCACCTGCGGGGCCACCAGGTGCCGTGGCGCTGGAACGAGGCCACGGAAACCGTCACCCCCGCCTGAGGTGTCACTTCCCCGTCGGCTGCTCGTGCTTCAGCCGCACAATCGCGACAATCTGCAACCTGAGTTGCCTAGAGTTCTGCAACCTGAGTAGCCTAGACTGGGTGATGAGGAAGCGGGATCTAGAACGCCGGATGCGCAAACTCGCGAAGGAGTACGGCGTGCCTGTGCACTCCACCGAAGGCGGTAGTCACACGAAGTGGCATGCCGGTTCGGAGGCGATGCCCGTCCCTCGCCATGCGGAGGTCAACGAGCGCACGGCGAAAGGAATCTTGGAGAACTGAGAGAGCATCCTCGTCGAGGCCGCGAAGGAGCAGGAGGGCCAGTGAGCGAACACGACACCTACACCATCACTGCTGGCAAGAGCGGCCCCTGGTGGGCGTTGACCGTCCGCGGGCCCGGTCTCAAGCGCGGCTACCACACCCAGGTGAAGCGCCTGGAGCACGCCGAGGAGATGGCTCGCGATCTGGTGGCCACGATGCTCGATGTCGACGTCTCGGAGATTGACGCCGATTTCGAGCTGACGGTGGCCGACGAGGACGTGGCCACCGAACTGGAGGCCACGTTGCTGGCCCGCCTCGCCGCCAGGGTGGCCAAGCAGCAGGCTGCGGAGGTGACGCAGACGACCGTGGCGGACCTGGCCCGCAGAGGCTACGTCCACCGCGACATCGGCTACCTCCTGGGCATCTCCCATCAGGCCGTCGGGAAGCTGCTCCACGAGGCGGACAAGGAGACAGCCGCGTCCGCCCTCGTCCTGAGCACACACTGCCCCGAAAACGCTTCCAGAATTGAGCTGCTGAGGTCGCTTCTCCCCGACGTGGCCGAGGACGATCCGGCGCCTGTCAGGTTGCGCAAGCTCAGGGCATGGGGGGAGCGGCTGCGCGATGGCGCCGGTTCATCGGCGGAGCCGGTCAGAGGGCGATGAGACGTGCGCGACCCCCGCACACGTCCCGCCCGTCTGAGCAGCTTCGCGGACGTCTTGGCTGGACGATGACGGGTGGCCACGCAGGCGGGGGCGAGCATGCTGCGGTGTGCCCCGGTGGGCGGGTCAGGCGGGGCGGTGGCCGGACTTGGCGAGCTGGATCAGCTCGTACACGTGGGAGCGGAGCTCGGCGAAGCGGGGCAGGGAGCGGGTGGTGAGCTGGTCGCGTTCGGCCGGCAGGTCGATCGGGACGTCCTCCAGCACCACCGTCGGCGAGTTGGACAGCACGATGACGCGCTGCCCGAGATAGACCGACTCGTCGATGTCGTGGGTGACGAACAGCACCGTGACCCCGAGACGCTGCCACAACGAGCGGACGAGGTCCTCCAGGTCGGCGCGGGTCTGGGCGTCCACGGCGGCGAACGGCTCGTCCATCAGCAGCAGGTGCGGCTCGTACGCGACCGCCCGCGCGATGGCGACGCGCTGCTGCATGCCGCCCGAGAGCTGCCACGGGTGCGCGTCCTGGGCCTCGGCGAGGCCGACGGCCTCCAGGGAGTCCTGGACGAGCCGGCGCCGGCGGTCCTTCGGGACCTTCTTCTCCTTCAGCGGCAGCTCGACGTTCTGCCGCACGGTCATCCAGGGGAAGAGGCTGCGGCCGTACTCCTGGAAGACGACCGCCATGCCGGGCGGCGGGCCGGTGACGCGCTCGCCCTCCAGCACGACCTCGCCCGCGGTCGCGTCGAGCAGCCCGGCGATGCACCTCAGCAGCGTGGTCTTGCCGGCGCCCGAGGGGCCGACGATGCAGACCAGCTCGCCGGCGGCGACTGTGAACGTCAGGTCGCGTACGGCCTCGACACTGCGGCCCCGCCCCTCGTAGACCTTCTTCAGCCCGCGTACGTCCAGCATGGCCGTCGTGGCGGACAGGGGACGGGCGGGGACGCCCGTGGGGTTGGCGGTCATGTGTCAGCCCTCTCGCTGTGCCGTGCGCAAACCGGTGTACCACCGCAGCAGCCGGGCCTCCACCGCACGGAACGCCATCGACAGGGCGATGCCGACGAGCCCGAGCAGGATGATGCCGCTCCACATCTGCGGGATGGCGAAGCTGCGCTGGAACTGGATGATGGTGAAGCCGAGGCCGTTGCTGGCCGCGAACATCTCGCTGATCACCATGAGGATGATCCCGATGGACAGCGCCTGCCGCGCGCCGGCGGCGATCTGCGGGCCGGCGCCGCGCAGCACCAGGTGGACGAGCCGGGAGCGGCGGCGCATCCGGTAGCTGCGGGCGGTGTCGCTCAGCACCTCGTCCAGGGCGCGTACGCCCTCCACCGTGTTGAGCAGCACCGGCCACACGCAGCCTGAGACGATCACGAGGATCTTCATGCCGTCGCCGATGCCGGCGAACAGCATGAGGATCGGCACCAGCACCGGCGACGGGATGGCGCGGAAGAACTCGAGCACCGGTTCCAGCAGGCCGCGCAGCGTGCGCGAGGAGCCGACCGCGGTGCCGAGGGCGACGCCGGCCACGACCGCGCCGAGGTAGCCGGCCAGCAGCCGGCCGAGGCTGGGCAGGACGTCGGTCACGAACCGGGCGCTGAACCAGGTGTCGGCGAAGGCGGCCAGGATCTCGCTGAGCGGCGGCCAGAAGAAGGAGGCGGCGCCGGCGGTCGCCAGCCACCAGGCGGCGACCAGCAGCACCGGCACGGCGAGCGCGAGGAGGGCCTTGCGGCCCGCGTTCATGAGGTTCATCCCGCGAGGTCCCTCCGGATGGACGGGTGCCAGCGCAGCGCCCGGCGTTCGGTGGCGCGGGCGGCCACGTTGACGGTGACGCCGATCAGGCCGACCACGATGACCAGGGCGTACATGGAGGCCACGGCCCCAGAGGTCTGCGCGACCGCGATCTGCCTGCCGAGGCCGGGCGAGCCGATGATCAGCTCGCCGGTGATCTCCAGGATCAGCGCCACGGCCGCGCCCAGCCGGAAGCCGGTCATGACGTACGGCAGCGCGGTCGGCCAGGTCACCGTCCGCACCTGGGTGAGCGGGCGGAACCGGTAGGAGCGGGCGGTCTCGCGGGCGACCGGGTCCACGTCGCGGACGCCGTACAGGACCTGGAGCAGCACCTGCCAGAACGAGGCGTAGACCACGAGCAGCAACGTCGAGCGCATGTCGGTGCCGAACAGCAGCACCGCCAGCGGGATCAGCGCGACCGACGGGATCGGGCGCAGGAACTCGATCGTCGAGTTCAGCGCCGCGCGCAGCGGCGGGACGCCGCCGATCACCAGGCCGAGCGCCACTCCGGCGACCATGGCGATGGCGAGGCCGGTGGCCCAGCCGCGCAGCGTCTCCAGCAGCGACTGCCAGAACTCCGCCGTCGCGGCCTGCTCGGCGAGGGCCGCGGCCATGGCGCTGAAGGGCGGCAGGTACCGCCCGTCCACGAGCCCGGCCCTGGGCGCCAGCTCCACGATCCCGACCAGCCCGGCCAGACCGGCGAGGCCGAGCAGCCAGGCGGGCGGCGGGGAGCGGCGCCCCAGGGTCGCGGCCGTCACGGAACGAGCTCCGTGAGGTCGGGGGAGGAGGTGACGAGCCCGTCCTGCCTGGCCAGCTTCGCCAGCGTCTCCAGGGAGGCGCGGTCCACCTTCGTGGGGAACGTGGGGAGCGTGAGCGAGCCGGTCAGCCCGGCGTCGATCTTCGTGTACTTCAGCAGGACCTGGCGTACGGCGTCCGGGTTGTCGGTGGCGTACCGCAGGGACTTCAGCATGGCCGCGGTGAAGCGCTTGATCAGGTCGGCCTTGCCGGTCGCGGTCTGCTGGGAGGTGAAGTAGCCGGCGATGGCGAGGCTGGGCGCGGTGTCGACGTAGTTGGAGGCGACGACCCGGTCGCCGTTCTTGACGGCGGTGGCGAGGAACGGTTCGACGACCTGGACCGCGTCCACGTTGCCCTTGTCGAGGGCGGCGAGCATGTCGGGGAAGGCCAGCTCGGTGAAGGTGACGTTCTTGGCGTCGCCGCCGGCGGCCCTGATCGAGGCGCGCACCGTGGTGTCGTTGATGTTGTTGAGCGTGTTGACCGCGACCCGCTTGCCGGCGAGGTCGGCGGCGGACTTGATCGGGCTGCCGGCCTTGACGACCACCCCGCCGAAGTCCTGGCCCGCGACCCCGGTGGAGGCCACGCCCGGCGTGATGACTTTGATCGGCAGGCCCTTGGAGCGGGCGAGGATCAGCGAGGTGAAGTTGCTGAACCCGACGTCCACCTGGCCGCTGACGACGGCGGGGACGATGGCGGCGCCGCCCTGGGCGGTCACGATCTCCAGCTTGAGCCCTTCGGCGGCGAAGAAGCCCTGCTGCTCCCCGAGGTAGATCGGCGCCACGTCCAGGATGGGGATGACGCTGACCTTCACCGGGCTGAGCTCGCCGGAGGCGGAGGAGCCGGGCTCGGGGGAGGCGCTCTGCCCGCCGCCGCAGGCGGTGAGGGCGAGCAGGAGGACGCCGGCGGCGGCCAGGGCCGCGCGTGGTTTGATCACGGTCTCTCCAGGGAGTCGTACCAGGGGGTGTGGATTCGCGACGAGATTGTTGACAATATCGGCAACATCCGTGCACCACAACCCTGGGGCTGGCGAGCCAGGCGTGATTGTTGACAATATGGCCCACAGCTAGTGAGAGCCAATGAGGTGTTCCCGGCGTCCCGGGGCGCTCAGAGGGCGCCGCCGCAGCCCTCCGTCAGGCCCTTGACCGGGTCGTCGCCGTTCTCGGCCGGCTGCTGCTTCTTCTTCGGGGTCTTCTTCCCCGGGGTCGCCGACGGGGTGGCCGTCGCGCCGCTGTCGGCGTTCGCGGGAACGGCGGGGCCGGTGGCCACGACGGCCGGGCTCGCGGCCGAGGCGTCGCGGACAGCCTTGGTCGCGACGCTCCGGATCTTCTCCCAGTCGGGATAGCCCGTGTTGATCAGCGGCGGCACGAACTGCACGCTCGACACCTTGGCGTTCTTGACCTTGAGCGCCAGCGGCACCAGGTTCTTCAGCATCGAACGCGGGATGTCGGTCCTGATCAGCTCCTTCGTGGCCAGGGCGATGCGGTTGAAGCGGGTCAGCACCGTCGCCGGGTCCGCCTGCGTCAGCAGGGCGCCGAGCACGCACCGCTGGCGGCGCATCCGGGTGAAGTCGTCGCTGTTGGTGCGCGAGCGGGCGTACCACATCGCGTCCGCGCCCTTGAGCCGGCGCGTGCCGGCCTTGACCAGGCCCTCGTTGTAGCGGCCGAACACGACGTCCGTCTCGACCGTGACCGTGATGCCGCCGATGGCGTCGATGAGGCGGGCGAAGCCCCACATGTTGACCAGGGCGTACCAGTCGACCCGGAGGCCGAGGGTGTAGCCGATCGTGTCCATCAGGACCTTGGGGCCCTGGTGCTGCCTGCCGCCGAAGATCTCCGGGTGCGCGTCGGCGTACTCCCAGACGCTGTTGAGCAGGTCGCTCCGGCCGCCGCCCGGGTCGGGCGGCAGGCGGAAGCCGGCGGGGAAGCGCTCGGCCATCGGCGTGCCGGGACGGAAGCGGACGTCCTCCAGGTTGCGCGGCAGGCTGAACAGCACGGTGTTGCCGGTCTCCACGTCCACGCTGGCGAGGTTCATGCTGTCGGTGCGGACGCCCGTCCGGTTGTCGTCGGCGTCGCCGCCCAGCAGCAGGATGTTGACCCGCTTGCGCCCCGCCCACGGGTCCTCGGGCGAGGGCGGCGCGGTGACGGGGGAACCGGCGTCGGCGCCGATCCCGGTGCCCGGGTCGGCGCCGGCCTCCGCCGGCCCCTGGAAGATGTCGTTGATCGTCGCCTGCGCGGTCCACGCCAGGTTGCCGAGCGCGCCGAACGGCACCACGACGAGCACCGCCATGAGCCCCGCCAGCGTGCCGGTGAGGATCTGGCCGTGCTGCGGCAGCCGGCTGGGCCGCAGCACCACGAACGAGTGCACGATCAGCGCGAACCAGGCCACCCCGAGCGCCATCGTCCCGGCGATGACCGCCGTCATGGCGGTGTCGTCCATCAGCGTGCCGACCAGGTCGCCGGCGTCCACCGCGAGCCACACCCCGAGCCCGGCCAGCAGCAGCGCCGCGTAACAGGACAGCAGGACCAGGCCCGTCCTGCGCCGCCCCGTGCGCAGGTGCGCCGCGCCCGGCGCCAGCGCCGACAGCGCCAGCCAGCCGAGCACCGCGCCGGTGCTCACCGGTTCCTTTGCCCGCACGACATCCCCGTTTCCCCGTAAAGGTCTCCGTAGGCCACCGGACCGAGGCGGCAGCTTACGCACCGAAGACGAATGATGTCGTTATCGGCGGGTGAACACCAATGACCGAATAAGATTCGGTTCATGGCCTTCACCGAGATCGAGTACGACGTGGCCGACCGCGTGGCCACCCTGACATTGTCTCGCCCTGAGCGGCTGAATGCGTTCACCCACACCATGCGCGTCGAGCTCATCGAGGCGTTCGACCGGGCCGACGCCGACGACGGGGTCCGCGCGGTCGTGGTGACCGGCGCGGGCCGGGCCTTCTGCGCCGGGGCGGACCTCGGCGGGGGCGGCGGCACGTTCGGTCACCGGCAGCGCGGCGAGACGGTCGAAGGCGTGCCGCGCGACGGCGGCGGCACCGTGGCCCTGCGCATCGCCCGCTCGCTCAAGCCGGTCGTCGGCGCGATCAACGGCCCGGCCGTGGGCGTCGGCGTGACGATGACGCTGCCGATGGACGTGCGGCTGGCGGCCGAGTCGGCGCGCTTCGGGTTCGTCTTCGCCCGCCGCGGCATCGTCACCGAGGCCGCGTCGAGCTGGTTCCTGCCGCGGATCGTCGGCATCGCGCAGGCCATGGAGTGGGCGGCGACCGGCCGCGTCTTCCCCGCCGCCGAGGCGCTGGCGGGGCGGCTGGTGTCGCGGGTGCTGCCGGACGCGGAGCTGCTGCCGGCCGCGTACGCGCTGGCCCGGGAGATCGCCGGCAACACCTCGGCCGTCTCCGTCGCCGCGATCCGCCGCCTGATGTGGTCCGGGCTGTCGGCGAGCTCGCCGTGGGAGGCGCACGCCGCAGACTCGCGGCTCATGGCCGAGCTGGGCGGCGGGGCCGACTCGGTCGAAGGGGTGACCGCGTTCCTGGAGAAGCGGGCGGCCGACTTCCCGATGAAGGTCAGCGAGGACCTGCCGCCGGGTGTACCGTCCTGGCCCGACAATCCTTATGGTGTCTGACATGTATGACATCACCACTCTGCGGCTTCCCGACGACTTCGAGGGCGAGGTCGTCGCGACCCTGGTGGCGAGGACCGCGGGCACCGCGTCCCGCAGGGCGGTGCTCTACCTGCACGGCTTCACCGACTACTTCTTCCAGGACCACCTGGCCGAGCACTACGTCCAGCGCGGCATCGACTTCTACGCCCTCGACCTGCGCAAGTACGGCCGCTCCCTGCTCCCGCACCAGACCAGGGGCCTGGTCAGGAGCGTCACCGACTACTTCCCCGAGATCGACGAGGCCGTCCGCGTCATCCGGCGCGACCACGACGAGCTGACGGTGAACGCCCACTCCACCGGCGGCCTGGTCGCCGTCCTGTGGGCCGACCGGGTCCGTAGCCGGGGGCTCGTGCAGGGGCTCGCGCTCAACAGCCCGTTCTTCGACCTCAACGTGCCCGCGCCGCTGCGGATGGCCGCCGACCTGCTGAAGACGCCGCTGTCGTACACCCGCAGGCCGATCCCGCTGGGCGTCAGCACCGTCTACGGGCGGACGCTGCACCGCGACCACGGCGGCGAATGGGACTACGACCTGGAGCTGAAGCCGCTCGGCGGGTTCTCGGTGCACGCCATGTGGCTGGCCGCCATCCGGCGGGCCCAGCGCCGCCTGCACAAGGGGCTCGCGGTGGACGTGCCCGTGCTGGTGCTGGCCTCCTCGAACGGCCTGCGGGTACGCGACCTCGTCCCCGAGGCGCGCTCGGCCGACGTCGTGCTCGACCCCGCCCACATGGCCCGCTGGTCCACCTCGGTCGGGCCGCACGTCACCTGCGTACGCATCCAGGACGGCGTCCACGACCTGGTGCTGTCGGCCGAGCCCGTGCGCAAGCAGGTCTTCGCCGAGCTGGACCGCTGGATGAGCACCTATGTTCACCAGGGGGACGTTCATCAGGGGGACGTTCACCAGGGGAACGAGAAGAGGCCGTAGTAGGCCGCCGCCACCATCAGCAGGCCGGTGCCGCCCAGCACGCCCGCCACCGCGACGTGCTGCCAGCGGCCCGGCCGCATGCCCTCGCGCAGCGCCGACACCACCGCCGCGACCGCCGTGACCTCCTGGACGAGCATGAGCACGGCGAGGATGCGCACCACGAGCCAGCCGGCCAGCACCGCCGGCCAGGCGCCCGCCTGGTTGATCGAGAACAGCACCAGCAGCGTGATGAACGCGACCACCGACGCCAGCAGCCCCAGGCTGGTCCACGCGATCCTGACCAGGCGGCGCCGGATCGGCGGCCACAGCCGGGCGTTGGCCTCGGCGACGACCGACGGATGGCCGCGGCCCCGCAGCCGGACGACCACCGCGGCGACCGGCCCGGCCACGTAGCCGACGGCGGCTAAGCAGATCGTCAGGCCGAGCATCGTGCCGCCCGCGTACCAGGGGGCGGCGGGGACGTCGCTCGCCTCGAAGCGCTGCACCGGCGTCGCCCCCGCCAGGTGCGCGGCCGGTTTGGCGGTGGCCGGCAGGCCGACGATCCAGTTGCCGAGGGTCTCCAGGTAGCCCTCGGCGAACGGGCCGCCGCCGACCCGCATGGCGTGGTCGCCCTGGCCGATGAAGCGGATGGTGTAGGCGTCGTTGCCGGCCCGGCCCATCGCGGTGACGAGCGCCTTGGTGGACTCCACGAAGGGGATCGACGGGTCGGCCGTGCCGTAGAACGCGAGGACCGGCACCTTGATCCCGCTCAGGGCGGGCATCGCGTCGTAGCGCAGGAACGTGAAGCCGACCCCGCCCATCGCCCTGGTCAGCAGGTCACGCGCGCCGATGGGGGCGCGCAGCCGCAGCAGCTGCTCGTTCAGCGCCCAGGCGACCTGGCGCAGCGGGGAGACGTTCGGGGACGACACCAGCACCACGAACCCGACCGCCGCGCTCCTGGCCGCCGCGATCGGCGCCACCCAGCCGCCCTCGCTGACGCCCCAGATGCCGACCCGCGCCGGGTCCACCTCCGGCAGCGCGCGCAGGTACTCCACCATGCGCAGCGCGTCGTCGGCGAGCAGGCCGAAGTCGCGCTCGCGGAAGTCGTAGCCGATCGTGCGCTTGTCGAAGGCGATCGTCACCACGCCCGCCTTGGCCAGGAACTCCGCCTGTGGCGTGAACTCGGTGCGCGAGCCGTTGCCCGACCCCGACACGAACACCATCGCCGGATGCCGCCCCGGCGTCAGCGGCGTGCGCAGCGTCCCGTAGAGGCGCTGGCCCTCCGCGGCGACCGAGATCTCCTGCCGGCGGATCGCGGCCGTCGCCGCCGGCGGCTCCAGCTCGTGCCGCGGCTGCGCGGGGATCGCCTGGAACGCGGGGTCGGCCTTCAGCGGCGGCGGGTCGAAGGCGGGCGGGAGGACGTAGCCGACCGTCGCGAGCGCCACCAGCACCAGACCGGCGGCGATGCTCAAGGTGCCGCGGCCCGTGCGCATCGGCCTCCCCATGTGCGTTGGTTTGCCCGTGGATCTTCTAGCGTACTCCCGGCTGCTGGGACCAGAGGGGCCACATTTGTCGGTGGGAGCTGTTAGCTTCCTGCGACATGCGGATCCTGCACACCTCCGACTGGCACCTCGGGCGCGCCTTCCACCGCGAGAGCCTGCTCGCGGCGCAGGCCGCGTTCGTCGACCACCTGGTCGAGACGGTGCGGCAGGAGCGGGTCGACGTCGTGGCCGTGGCCGGCGACGTCTACGACAGGGCGCTGCCGCCCGTCGACGCGGTGGCCCTGCTCGACGAGGCGCTCGCCCGGCTGACCGGCGCCGGCGCGCGGGTGGTGCTCATCAGCGGCAACCACGACTCGGCGCTGCGGCTGCGGTTCGGGTCGGCGCTGTTCGAGTCCGCCGGGGTGCACGTGCGGTGCGCGCCCGAGCGGGCCTGGGAGCCGGTGCTCGTCGACGGCGTCGCCTTCTACGGCATCCCCTACCTGGAGCCGGAGCTGGTGCGGGCGCCGTGGGAGCTGCCCGACCGCAGCCACACGGCGGCGATCACGTACGCGATGGACCGCGTGCGCGCCGACGCGGCCCGCCACCGCGCCGCCGTCGTGCTGTCCCACTGCTTCGTCATCGGCGGGCAGGCCAGCGACAGCGAGCGCGACATCAGTGTGGGCGGGGTGGCGCACGTGCCGCTGGCCGCGTTCGACGGCGTCGACTACGTCGCGCTCGGCCACCTGCACGGCCGCCAGCGCATGTCCGAGACCGTGCGTTACTCGGGCTCGCCGCTCGCCTACTCCTTCTCCGAGGCGGGCCAGGTGAAGGGCTCGTGGCTGGTTACGCTGGGGCAGGGCGCCGAGTTCGTGCCCGCCCCCGTGCCCCGCCCCGTGGGGCGGTTGCGCGGCGAGCTGGAGCGGCTGCTGACCGATCCACGGCACGCCGCCGTCGAGGACCACTGGCTCCAGGTCACCCTCACCGACGCCGTGCGCCCCAAGGCGGCCATGGACCGGCTCCGCGCCCGCTTCCCGCACACCCTCGCCCTCTCCTTCGACCCGGCCGGAGCCGCCCCGGCCGCGCAGCCCGCGCGCGTGAGCGGGCGGCCCGAGGCCGAGGTCGCGCTCGACTTCGTCCGCGAGGTGCGCGGCGAGCCTGCCGCCCCCGAGGAGGAAGAGCTGCTAAGACAGGCCATCGAGGCGTCGAGGACGAAGGAGACGATGGCGTAGATGCGGCCTCACCGGCTGACGCTGACGGCGTTCGGCTCCTTCCCCGGCACCGAGACCGTCGACTTCGAGGCCCTGGCCGAGGCGGGCCTGTTCCTCATCCACGGCCCGACCGGCGCGGGCAAGACCACGATCCTCGACGCCCTGTGCTTCGCCCTCTACGGGCAGGTCCCCGGGCAGCGCAACAGCGCCCGCAGCCTGCGCTGCGACCACGCCCCGGCCGGCACCGGGCCGTCGGTCACCCTGGAGGCGACCATCCGGGGCCGCTTACTCCGCGTCCAGCGCTCCCCGGCGTGGCTGCGTCCCAAACTGCGGGGCAGCGGCGTCACGGAGGAGAAGTCCAAGGTCATCGTCTCCGAGCGGCGCGACGGCGCCTGGCACGGCCTCACCACCCGGCTGGACGAGGCCGGCGACCTGGTGGGCGGGCTGCTCGGCATGAACGCCGAGCAGTTCTGGCAGGTGGCGATGCTGCCGCAGGGCGACTTCGCCAAGTTCCTGCGCGCCGACGGCGAGGAGCGCGGCAAGCTGCTGGAGCGGCTGTTCACCGTCAAGGTGTTCACGGCGGCGGAGGGGTGGCTCGCCGAGCAGCGCAAACTGGCCTGGCGGGAGGCGCAGGAGCTGCGGCGGCAGGTGGACTTCGCCGTCGAGCGCGTCGAGGAGGCCACCCTCGACCCCCTGATCCCGCTGCCCGCCGCCCCCGAGGAGGCGCCCTCGCGCGACGACGATCCCCTGAGCTGGGCGGGGGCGCTGCTCGCCGCCGCCAGGGAGGTCGCCGCCCGCGCGGAGGAGGAGCACGAGGCCGCCACGCGGGCGGTGCGGGAGGCCCGCCTGCGCTTCGACCAGGCCGCCGCCCTGGCCGAGCGGCAGCGCAGGCACGCCGACGCGCTCGCCGCCCGCCGCGCGCTGGACGAACGCGCCGACGAGCGCGCCGACCTCCAGGCCGTCCTCGACGACGCCGCCCGCGCCGACCGGGTCATCCCGCTCGTCACCGCCGTACGCCAGCGCGAGGAGGCCGCCGCCAAGGCCCGCGCGCTGGCCGCCGACGCCCTCGCCCGCGCCCGCCCCCTCCTGCCCCCGTCCCCCTCGCCCCTGCCGAGGGAAGGGGGAGCCTCGGCGGACGCGCCGGCCGCGCTGGAGCGGGACCGGCGGGCCGAGATCGCACGCCTGTCGGAGCTGCTCACCGAGGAGGCCAGGCTCTCCGTCGTACGCCGTGACCTGCTCCGCGTCGAGGAGGAGCTGACCCGGCTGGTGGCCGAGGACGAGCGGGTCGCCGCCCGGCTGGCTGCCCTGCCCGCCCTGATCGAGGAGGCCGAGGCCGAGCTGGCCCGGTGCCGCGCCCACGCCGCGCGCATCCCGGCCGCCGAGGCCGTACGCGACGCGGCCACCGACCTCATCGGCGTCGACGGCGAGCTGGCCGGGCTGGCGGCGGAGCTGGAGACCCTGGAACGGCGCGAGGCGGAGGTGTCGGCCGCCGAGGCCGGGCTGCCCGCCCGCCTGGCCGAGGCGAGCGCCGCCCTGGAGGAGGTGCGCGCCCAGGCCGCGGCCGTCCCCGCCGCGTCCGCCGGGCTCGACGCCGCGCGGGCGGCACTGGAGTCCGTACGCCGCCGCGACGCCCTGGCCGCCGAGCTGGAGACCGCCACCGCCGCCCATCAGGTGCTGGTGGACCGCGCCCAGGCGCTCCGCGAACGCTGGCTCGACCTGCGTCAGGCCCGCATGGACGGGATGGCGGCCGAGCTGGCCCGCGACCTCGCCGACGGCCGCCCGTGCGCGGTCTGCGGCTCCGAGCACCATCCCGATCCGGCGTCCCCGGCCCCGAGCGCCCCGTCCGCCTACGACGAGCGGGCCGCCGAGGACGCCCACGAGAGCGCCCTGGCCGAGCGGGAGGCGTCCGAACGTCACCTCGCCTCCCTGGAGTCCCGGCACGCCGACGCAGTCGAGGCCACCGGCGACCTCGACCTGGGCACCGCCGCCGCCTCCGTGCTCCGGGCGGAGGAGGAGCTGTCCCGGCTGCGCGCGGCAGCCGGGCGCGAGGCCGCGCTGGCGGCGGCGCTGGAGCGGGTCGAGGCCGAGCGCGAGCGCGTACGTGACCAGGCGGCGGCGATCGCCGAGGAACTGGCCGCCCACCACGCCCACCGCACCCGCCTGGAAGCCGACCGCGCCCGCCTCCGCACCCGCCTGGAGACCGATCACGCCCGCCTCCGCACCCGCCTGGAGACCGATCACGCCCGCGCGTCCCTTGCGTCGGGCGGCGGCGCGGGGGCCCTCGCGGCCGAGGGCGCGGTGGCCGTGCTGGCGGAGGTCGAGGGGGAGCTGCGGCGGCTGCGGCGGGCGGCGGAGCTGGAGGAAGGGGCGGCGCGGGAGGTGGCGCGGCGGCGGGAGGAGTCGCGGGAGCAGGAGGAGCGGGCTCGCGTGGTCGCCGCGCGGGTGGCGGCGGGCCGCACCCGGCACGAGGAGCTGAGCGCCGACGCCGCCCGGCTGGCCGCGCGGCTGGACGCGGCGCGCGGCGGCGACGCGACGCTGACGGCCCGCCTGTCCCGGCTCGCCGACGAGGCCGAGCTGCTGCGCGAGGCGGCGGAGGCCGGCCGGGCCGCGCTCGCGGCCGACGACGAGCTGGCCAGGGCCAGGAGCCAGGCCCGGGAGGCGGCGGCCGAGGCCGGGTTCGCGGACGTCCCGGAGGCCGAGGCCGCCTACCGCGGCCCCGCCGAGCGGGAGCACAAGACGGAGGCCCTGCGGCGGCTGGACGATGAGCACGCCGCCGTCACCGCCGCCCTCGCCGATCCCGAGCTGGCCGCCGCCGCGGCCGAGCCCGCCCCCGACCTGGCCGGGGCCGCCGCCGCGCGGGAGGCGGCCGAGCAGGCGCACACGAGGCTGGCGAGCCTGCGCGACCGGGCCGCCGCCCGTGCCCGGCGGCTGGCGGAGCTGGAGGCCGAGCTTTCCGCGTGCGTCGAGCGCTGGCGTCCGGCGGCGGAGCGTCATCGCCTGGCCGAGCGCATGGCGGCCCTCGCCGGCGGCACCTCCGGCGACAACCGGTGGAGCATGAGCCTGTCGTCGTACGTGCTCGGCGAGCGGCTGCGCGCGGTCGTCGAGGCCGCCAACGAGCGGCTCGACCACATGTCGGCCGGCCGTTACCTGCTCCGGCACGACCTGGGCAAGACGGCGGGCTCGCGCGGCCGGTCGGGCGGCGGGCTGGGCCTGCGCGTGTCCGACGGCTGGACCGGCGTCGACCGTGACCCGGCGACCCTGTCGGGCGGCGAGAGCTTCATCACCTCGCTGGCCCTCGCGCTCGGCCTGGCCGACGTGGTCACCGCCGAGGCGGGCGGCGCGGAGATCGGCACGCTTTTCGTGGACGAGGGCTTCGGCACGCTGGACGAGGACACCCTCGACGGCGTTCTCGACATCCTCGACGGGCTCAGGGACGGCGGCCGGGCGGTCGGCATCGTCAGCCATGTCGCCGAGCTGCGGTCCCGGATCACCGCCCAGCTCAAGGTCACCAAGACCCGCGGAGGTTCGACGCTCGCCACCTCCGGGGTGGGATGATCAGCCGTGATCCACCACTATGCGGCGAAGGAGACACACTCATGCGCGTCGTCGTCACGGGGGCCCACGGCAAGGTGGGGCGGGCGGCCGTCCAGGCGTTGCTGGCGGCCGGTCACGAGGTGACCGCCTCCGATGTCACCCGCCCCGTCTGGGAGCGGGAGGATCCGGGCGCTCCCCGCTACCTCCAGGCCGACCTGACGGACGCCGGTCAGGCGTTCGCCGTGGCGCGCGAGGCCGAGGCGGTGGTGCACGCGGCGGCCATTCCCGACCCCACGCACAATCCGCCGCACGTGGTGTTCCAGAACAACGTCATGGCGACGTTCAACCTGGTCGAGGCGGCCGTGCGGTTCGGCGTGACCCGGTTCGTCAACATCTCCAGCGAGACGGTGCCCGGGTTCTTCTTCGCCGAGCGGCCGTTCCTGCCGGACTACGTGCCGGTGGACGAGGAGCACCCGATCAAGCCGCAGGACCCGTACGCGCTGTCGAAGCACGTCGGCGAGCAGCTCATGGACGCGGCCGTGCGCCGCTCCGACCTCAGGTGCATCTCCCTGCGGCCGAGCTGGGTGCAGCACGAGGGCAACTACGAGCGCAACCTCGGCCCGCAGGTGCGCGACGTCCGCCAGGCCGGGGCGGGGCTGTGGAGCTACACCGACGCCTACGACCTGGCGGACGCGATCGTCCTGGCCGTCGAGTCGGACCTGCCGGGGCACGAGGTGTTCTACATCGCCGCTCCCGACAACGCGGGAGGGCACGACTTCGCGTCGGCGCTGCGCGAGCACGTGAGCGAGACGATCGAGTTGAGGCCGCTCGCCCGTCCCGACGCCTCGGGCGTCTCCTGCGCCAAGGCCCACCGCCTGCTGGGCTGGACCCCGAAGCGGTCGTGGCGCGACTACCTGGACGACAACGGCCGCGCCCGCGTCCAGGAGGGCTGACGGCTCAGGCGGGGGTGGCGACGACCAGGCGGCACAGGTCCACGCTGACCGGCGTGGCCGCCGCCCGGCCGGCCACGGCGGGGAGGTCGGGCTGGCGCACGTGCTCGACCACTCGCAGCCCGTGACCGGCCAGCAGCGCGGTGATCGACTCGGGCGTGTGGAAGGTCAGCCAGGGCTCGCCGCGCTCGGCGGCGGCCGGCAGGGCGTAGCCGGCCATCTCCTCGCTCAGCGCGTCCCTGGCCTCGGGCGGCAGGGCGTACTCCATGACGAGCTCCGAGCCGGGCGCGAAGGCGGCGAACGCGGCGAGCGTGGCCGACACCGCCTCCGCCGTGAGATACATGCTGACGCCGAGCCAGCTCACGAACGCGGGCCGGCCGGACGCGAATCCCTCCGCGCCGAGCCGGGAACCCAGGTCGTCCTTCTCGAAATCCACGCCGACGAAGGTGAGAAATTCGGGAACGGTCATCCCGGCGTCGGCGAGGAGCCCTTTCTTCCATTCCTGGGTGGCCGGGTGGTCCACCTCGAAGACGCGGATTTCGCCGCCCGCCCGGCGGTAGGCGAAGGTGTCGAGACCGGCGCCGAGAATGACGTACCGGGGGAGGCCGGAGCCGAGCAGGCGGTCCTCGGCGTGCCGGCTGCGGGCGGTGACCTGCGCGCGGGTGCCGGACAGGATGAGATGGCCGCCGTGCAGCCGGTGGTAGCCGAGCAGCTCCCCGGCCCGTGCGCCGAGCAGCGGCGCGGCCAGCTGGTCGGTGAAGATGTGCGGGGGATCGTCGACCACGAGATGTGCGGCGCGCGCGGCGGCGGCCATCATCGCCGTCTGGCTGGGTTTCTCGCTGAACACGCGGCGATATTAGCCACGGCATTTATGGGAATGCAAACAGCATAACACATTAAAGTCAATTCCCGATAACAATTCGCGGTCGTGGGAAAAGCGTTCAGTCCAGGCGGGTGAGCAGTTCGGGGATGCCGGCCGGGTCGTGGAACAGCCGGGTGGCGCCCGCGCCGGTCAGGCGGGTGGCCGGGGTGAGCCCGCCCGCGTACGCCAGGCACCGCATGCCCGCGCTCACCGCCGCCATCACCCCGAACGGGCTGTCCTCCACCACGACGCACCGCTCGGGGTCGGCTCCCAGGGTGGCGGCGGCGTGCAGGAACAGATCGGGGGCCGGCTTGCCCTGCGGGACGTCCTCGGCGCTGAACACCCGGCCGGTGAACCGCTCCGCCAGCCCGGTGAGCTCCAGGCTGCGGCGGATCGCGCGGTGGCGGCCGTTGGAGGCCACGCAGCTCGGCACGTCGAGCCGGTCGAGCGCGGCCTCGATGCCCGCGATGACGCGCAGCTCTTCCGCGATCGCGGCCTCGTACTCGGCGTCGAGCCGTTCCCGCCAGCCGGGCGGGGTCTCGCCGACCTGCTCGGCCCAGAACTCGGTGGTGCAGCCCACGAAGCGCTCGGCGTACTCCGCCTCGTCGATCGACCAGCCCAGCCGTCGCAGCGCGGCGGTGCCCACGCGGACCGAGATGGGCTCGCTGTCCACCAACGTTCCGTCGCAGTCGAAGATGACCAGTTCGATACCCAAAGCGCCTTACCTCCCCATGGTTTTCGTTCCGACCCTACCGAGGAGCAGTGTTGACTAACTGATTTGCGGCGAGTCAGCCCGCATAGTTGGCGTCATGAAGACAGCCCCCCGGGAGGTCGTGACCGCCCCGAGCCGGTCCAGGATCGCCGTCGCCGCCCTCGCCGGCACCGCGATCGAGTTCTACGACTTCTACATCTACGGCACCGCCGCCGCGCTGGTGCTCAACACCGTGTTCTTCCCCGAGATGGACCAGGTGGCGGGCACCCTGGCGTCCTTCTCGACGTTCGCGGTGGCGTTCGTGTCACGGCCGCTCGGCTCGGCCTTGTTCGGCCACTGGGGCGACCGCGTCGGCCGCACGTCCATGCTCGTCGTGTCGCTGCTGGTGATGGGCCTGGCGACGGTGCTGATCGGGCTGCTGCCCGGCTACGCCGCCATCGGCGTCGCCGCGCCCGCGCTGCTGGTGCTGCTGCGCTTCGCCCAGGGCGTCGGCCTCGGCGGCGAGTGGGGCGGCGCCGCGCTGCTCGCCACCGAGCACGCGCCGCCCGGCCGGCGCGGCTGGTACGCGATGTTCCCGCAGCTCGGGCCGGCGGCGGGGTTCGTGGCGGCCAACGGGCTCTTCCTCGTCCTCGGCGAGGCGCTGAGCGAGGAGCAGTTCGGCGAGTGGGGGTGGCGGCTGCCGTTCGTGGCCTCTTTGCCGCTGGTGGCCGTCGGCCTGTGGGTCCGGCTCAGGATCGCCGAGACGCCGGTCTTCCGGGCCGCGATGGACGAGCGGCGCCTCGCCAGGGTGCCGTTCGCCGGGCTCGTGCGGCACCAGTGGCGGCGGGTGCTGCTCGGCGCCGGGGCCATGACGGTCGCGTACACGCTGTTCTACACCGCCACCACCTACTGCCTGTCGTACGGCACGGGCACGCTGGGGATCCCGCGCACCACCATGCTCGGCCTGACCATGGCCGGCGTCCTGTTCATGGCGGCGGGAACGATCGCCTCCTCCCTGGTGTCCGACCGACTCGGCCGCCGGCGCACGCTGATCATCGGGTGCGGGCCGGCGATCGTGTGGGGGCTGGTGATGTTCCCGCTCATGGAGACCCGGTCGGTGGCCCTCGTCGGCGTGGCGCTGGCGGGCACGCTCGGCCTCATGGGACTGGTCTTCGGCCCGATGGGCGGCTACCTGCCCGAGTTGTTCCGCACCGAACACCGTTACAGCGGCGCCTCCGTCGCCTACAGCCTCGGAGGGGTGCTCGGCGGCGCGGTGCCGCCGCTCGTCGCGACCGGCCTGCAGGCCGGCGGGCTCGGGACGGCGGCGGCCGGCGCGTACGTCTCCGCGACGGCCCTGCTGAGCCTGCTCTGCCTGCTCGCCCTGCCAGAGACCGGCGACCGGACCCTGTGAACCGCACCTGTGAGCCGCCCCTGTGAGCCGCCCCTGTCACATCCGGCGGCGCTGCCCCGTCCTCCTGGTGAGACCCGAGAGGAGTTGGGGACAGTGAGCAAGCACATCCTGATCGTCGGTGGCGGATATGTCGGCATGTACACCGCTCTGGGGCTGCGCAAGCTGATCCGTTCGGGAGAGGCGAGCGTCACCGTCGTGGACCCGCGCGGCTACATGACGTATCAGCCCTTCCTCGCCGAGGCGGCCGGCGGCGCGGTCGAGCCCCGCCACGTCGTCGCCCCCCTGGCCCCGGCGCTGCCCGGCGCGCGGGTGCTGACCGGTCACGTCACCCGGGTGGACCACGCGGCCAGGACCGCCGCGTTCCAGCCGGTCCAGGGGCCGGCCAGGACTCTTGCGTACGACATCCTCGTGATGGCGGCCGGCTCGGTCACCCGCCTGCTGCCCATCCCCGGGCTGGCCGAGCACGCCGTCGGCTTCAAGACCGTCGGCGAGGCCGTGCACCTGCGCAACCGCGTCCTCGCCCAGCTCGCCGCGGCCGTCTCGACCGACGACGAGCGGGTACGCCGCCGGGCGCTGACGTTCGTGGTGGCCGGCGGCGGGTTCTCGGGCGTGGAGGCGCTGGCCGAGATGCAGGGCCTGGCCGACGAGGCCGTCCGGCACCACGCCGGCGTCGAGCCCGCCGACCTGAGCTGGACCCTGGTCGAGGCCGGCGAGCGCATCCTGCCCGAACTCGACGCCTCGCTCGGCGAGTGGACCGCCCGCGCGCTGCGCGCCCGCGGCGTGGACGTCCGCGTCGGCGTCCGGCTTGTCTCGGCCGCGGGCGGCGTGGCCGAGCTGAGCGACGGCACCCGCCTGGACGCCGGCACGCTGGTCTGGGCCGCGGGCGGCCGGCCGAACCCCCTCGCCGCGGCCACCGGCCTGCCCGTGGACCGGCTCGGGCGGATCGCCGCCACCGAGTACCTGACGGTGGCCGGGGTGCCGGACGCGTTCGCGGCCGGCGACGGGGCCGCGGTGCCCGACCTGACCCGGCCGGGCGAGTTCACCGCCCCCAACGCCCAGCACGCGGTCCGGCAGGCCAAGCTGCTCGCCCGCAACGTGGTGGCCCACGTGCGGGGGCGGCGGATGCGGCCGTACCGGCACGCCTACCTCGGCTCGGTCGCCGGGCTCGGGCACCATCAGGGCGTCGCCCAGGTGTACCGGCTGCGGCTGACCGGGTTCCTGGGGTGGCTGGCGCACCGGGCGTACCACCTGGCGTGGGTGCCGACGTTCGGCAACAAGGCCCGGGTGCTGACCGACTGGGCGCTGTCGGCGCTCTTCCGCAGGGAGACCGTGCCGCTCCAGGCGATCGAGCACGCCGACGCCGACTTCCGCGCCGCCGCCGCTCTCGACCTGCCCCGGGCGGCCTGACCGCCTACTCCGTGAGGCCGGGGAAGAGCAGGGACAGCTCGCGCGGGTACGCGGCGATCAGGCGGAGCTCGTCGTCCGTGAGCGGCTTGCCGGTCATCGCGTTGCAGAGCTGGACCAGGCGGAAGGCCGGCTCCTCGTCCCCGGCGGCCACCTCGGCGCCGAGGCCGTCCATGACGTGCCGGAAGCCGGCCTTGCCGCCGTACTCGCCGGTCAGGACCACCCGCCCGGACCGGGCGTGCCAGTCCTGTGGGAACGGGCCGAGCGTCGCCTCGTCGTACAGCTCGTAGTTGCCGTGGTCCTTCAGCGCGCCGTCGGCGTGGATGCCCGACTCGTGCGCGAACGCGTTCCGCCCCGCCCCGACCTGGTTGTACGGCAGCGGCTGCCCGAACGCGTACGCCGCCCACAGCGCGAAGCGCCGCGCCCACGACAGGTCCAGGGCGTCGCCGATCTCGGCCTCCAGCCCGAAGCCGTGGCGGAAGGCCAGGATGGTGGACAGCAGGTCGGCGTTGCCGGAGCGCTCGCCGATGCCGTTCACGCAGGTGTTGATCCAGGCGTCCTGGCCGGCGTCGAGGTCGCCGAGCGCGCCGGAGACCGAGTTGGCCACGGCCAGGCCGAGATCGTTGTGGCAGTGCGTCTCGACGGGCATCGCGGCGGCGGAGGCGAGCTTGGCGAACCGCTCACGGATCCGGTCGGGCGTGTCGCCGCCGATCGTGTCGCAGTAGCGCACCCGGTCGGCCCCGGCCTCCTTCGCCGCCAGCGCGAACTCCAGCAGGAAGGCGTCGTCCGTCCGCGAGCCGTCCTCCGCGTTCACCCCGATGGTCAGCGCGCCCGCGGCCTTGGCCGCCCGCACGGCGGCGGTCATCTCCCTGATGATCGCTTCCCGGTCCAGCCGGCCGCGGAACTTGTTCTGGATCATGTAGTCGGACGTCGAGATGGACAGGTTGTAGTGCTTCAGGCCGAGCGGGGCGGCCCGCTCCACGTCCTGCGGCACGCCCCGGCACCAGCCGGACAGCCGCAGCTCCCCGAACGCGCCGGCCTCGGCGAGCGCGAGCTGCGCCCGTACGTACGGGACCTCGTGGAACAGGAACGGGAAACCGATCTCGGACTGCGCCACCCCGAGCCTGGCCAGATAGAAGTTGACCATGGTCTTGCCGAACTTCGACAGGCCGGTACGCGCGGTCTGCACGCCGTCCCGGTTGGTCACGTCGAGGAAGTGAACTTTGGGCATGCGCTCACGTTGACATGCTGGCTCAATATGGATCAATATTGATTTTCGTCAACGTGGAGGCGGGAGGGGCCCGATGGAGTGGATCGACGCGGCCACAGCCGCCGAACGGCTCGGGGTGAAACCGGCCACCCTGTACGCGTACGTGAGCAGGGGAGTGCTGCGTCGTCGGCACGCCGACGACGGGCGGCGCAGCCTCTTCTCCGCCGAGGAGGTCGAACGCCTCGCCCGCCGCGGCCGGCCGCGCAGCCAGCCGCCGGAGCTGGTCATCGAGTCGGCGGTGACGGCACTCGGCGTGGACCGGCACTACTACCGCGGCGCCGACGCCCTCGAACTGGCCAGGACACACCCTTTCGAAACCGTCGCCACCTGGCTCTGGACCCCCACCCCCACCACCCTCTCGGCTTCGGCCGACCCCGCCACCCTTTCCTGCCCTCCCGCCACCCTCTCGGCTTCGGCTGACCCCGCCACCCCTTCCCGTCCTCCTCACTCCGACGGCCGGGAGAGCGGCGGCGACGGAGGGCCGTGGCGGTGCGAGGAGGGGGCGCTGCGGGCGGCGGCCGAGGCACAGCGAGCGCTGCCCGCCGACCTCCTCCCGCTCGACCGCCTCCAGGTCATCACCACGGTCCTCGGCGCGTCCGACTCGCTGCGCTTCCAGCTCGACCGCGCCTCGGTCGCAGCCACCGGCCGCCGCCTCGTCGCCGGCCTGGTGGACGCCCTCCCCGAGCTGAGCGAGCCCACCGGCGAGACGATCGCCGCCCGCCTCTGGTCCCGCCTGTGCCCCAACCCCGCCACGCCCGCCCTGCTCGACGCGCTGCGGGCCGCGCTCGTCCTGCTCGCCGACCACGAGCTGGCCGCCTCCACCCTGGCCGCCAGGGTCGCCGCCTCCGCCAAGGCCGACCCGTACGCGGTGGTGCTGACCGGCCTCGGCGTGCTGGGCGGCCCGCTGCACGGCGGCGCGTCGTACGGGGCGGAACGGCTGCTCCGCGAGGTCGCCGAGCCCGGCCAGGCCGCCCGCGCCGTCGCCGAGCGGGTCCGGCGCGGCGAGCGCGTCCCCGGCTTCGGCCACAGCGTCTACAAGAACGGCGACGGCCGCGGCGCCGTCCTGCTCGACCTGGTCGAGCGGGCCGTCCCCGGCAACGACAGGATCGCCGCGGCGGAGGCGCTGGCCGCCGAGATGCGCCGGCGCAGGCTCCCCGAGCGCAACGTCGACTTCGCCCTCGCCGTCCTCACCGCCGTCGCCGGCATGATCCCCGGCGCGGGCGAGGCGATCTTCGCGGTCGCGCGGGTGGCCGGCTGGCTGGCGCACGCCATCGAGGAGTACGAGCGCGGCGCCCTCCTCCGCCTGCGCGCCTCCTACACCGGCCCGCCGATCAGGTAGCGGCCCGCTCGACGTACGCGGCCAGCGCCCGGACCCGCTCCGCGTGCTGGTCGTGGCCCACGATCACCGGCGGCTCGTTGTACGGCATCGCGTCCGACGACCGGCGCAGCTTGACGTACTGGCCGCAGGCGTCGATCGCGTACGGCTCCATGTCGTCCTGCAACGCCCCGATCACCGTGATGCCGTAGGTCTCCCCGATCCGCCGGAACAGCGCCACCGCCTCCCGCCGGTGCTCCTTGCCCAGGTTGCGGCCCAGCTCGTCGAGCACCAGGCACAGGTGCCCGCCCCCGGACGAGGCGATGGCGGCGGCGCACACCAGCTTGACCGCCTTCTCGTCCATGAGCGCGGTGTTGGCCCGCCGGTTGTACGGCACGAAGCCCTGCCCCTCGCCGCGCCGCCACTTCGGCGTCACCCGCCACTGCCAGCGCTGCTCGGGATCGGCGGGCGCGGGCGGCACCGGGAACTCCAGGGTCGCGCCGTAGCCGCCGTAGGAGGTGTCGAGCTTGTCGAACTCCTCCGCGACCCGCGTCAGCCGCGCCCTGATCGCGGCGGTGAGCGCGGCCCGGTGCACCGCCGTGGACTGCGCCGCCTCCTCCGCGCCCCGGGCCGCCGCCGACAGGTCGCGCTGCCGGGAGCCGAGCTGCGCCTCGATCTGCCGCCGCTGGTGCCGCTCGTACTCCTCCTGGGCGCGCAGGTAGGACGCGAGCGCCCCGCACACCGCCGAGAACGTCGCCTGCTCGCGCGCCGTGCTCCCGCCCCGCTCGTTGAGCAGGAAGGCCAGCTCCTCGGGGATCTCGGCGTCCTTCTCCGGGAACGTGTCGCGCAGCGCCTGATCGAAGTGCCGCTCGGCGACCCGCCACCACTCGTCGGCGGTGCGCGGCCGTTCCTCCTCCGGCAGCGCCTCCAGCCACTGGCGGGCGCTCTCCGCCGTGCCGCCCCAGTCGGCGGCGAGCGCGTCCAGGCGCAGCGCCTCCCGCTCGGCCGCGACCTTCGCCTCCTGGTCGCGGGCCTGCGCGCGCTCGCTCTCGTGCCGCTGCCTGCGGCCCTCCAGGCGTTCGATCTCCATGTCCCTGGTGCGGGCGCGGAAGTCGAGCGCGCCGGCCAGCCGCTCGGCCTCGGCGACCTTGGGGGCCAGCTCCTCGACGGCCGCGTTGAGCTCGGTCAGGCGGGCCCGCCGCTCGGCCAGCCTCGCCTCCACCTCGGCCAGCCGCACCCCGGCCTGGGCGCCGTCCAGCCGCCGCTGCGCCTCGGCGACGGCCTCCTCGGCGTCGCGGACGGCCTGGGCCGCCGTCTCCTGCGCGTCCTTGGCCCGGTGGAGGCGCTGCTCGGCGGCCTTGATCCGGGCCTCCCGCCCGGTCGCCACCCCCTCGAACGCCCCCACCACGCTCACCCCGGCCGCGCTGACCAGCACCGACCCCGGCAGCCCCGCCAGCGCCTCGGCCGCCTCGCCGAGCCGGGCGGCGTCCACGATCACCGCGTGCTCATGCGGCCACCCCCGCGCCCCGGCCGCCTGCCCGACCGGCCCCCCGCGGGCCTGCTCGGCCACGTCGAGCGCGTCGAGGAGGCCGGTCGCGCCGACGCCCGCCGCGGCGAGCGCGTTGAGCTGCGCCGCCGCCGGGCCGCCCTCGGCGTCGTCCAGCGCCGCCTGCGCCGACGCCGCCTCCTGGTCGGCCACGCCGAGCGCCTTCAGCGCCTCGTTGAGCCGGAGCCGCGCCTCGCGCAGCTCCCGTTCGGCGGCGGGCACGTCCCGCCCGTCGGCGAACCTGCGGCTCTGCTCCAGCGCCGGGATCCGGCCGCGCAGCTCGTCGGCGGAGTTGTCGGCCACGGCCCGGTCGGCGTCCAGCTTGGCGGCCCTGGCCTGCAGCGCCGCCAGCTCCTTGCGGGCCTCGGACACCTGCCGGTCGAGCGTGTCCTCGCGCAGCGTGCCGATCTCGGCCCTGACCAGGGCGATGGCCTCGCCCGCCGCCTCCCCGGCCGCGCGGTGCCGGCCGAGCTCGGCGGCCAGCGCGTCGTCCTTGGCGGCGGCGTCGGCCAGTTTGCGCGCCTGCCGCCCCCGCCAGCACCGCAGCGCGTCCGCCAGCCGGACGCGCGCCTGGTCCCGCCGGTCGAACGTGGCCAGCAGCGCCTTCGACTCCGCCTCGAACTCCGCCAGCCGCTCGCCGGCCTGCGCCGCGCGCACCCGCTTGGCGTGCTCGTCCCTGCGGGCCTCCCGCTCCTGCTCCAGCTCGGCGTCCAGGCCGGTCAGGGCGGCGATGGCCTCGAAGACGCGCTCCGGGGAGATCTCGTTGAGCGGCTGCGAGAGCAGGTTCGTCGCGACCTTGCTGCGTACGGACGTGGACAGGAACGACACGCACCGGACCCGGTCGCCGTAGAGCGCCTTGGTCAGGTCGCGCGCCACGACGTCGCGCTTGCCCGCCGACTTCGGCAGCGACGCCCAGATCTCGTCGGCCCGCGCCACCCGCTCGGCCTCCGACGGCGACGCCGCCAGATGGACGCCCTCGCGCCAGCGGATCTCCAGATGGGGCGCCTCCTGGTTGACGCGCAGCCACACCGTGAGGGCGCCGCCGGAGGTGTCGGGCACCTCGAACAGCTCGCCCCCCGCCTCCCCGGAGTCCACCAGCAGCAGCTCGTCCGCGTCCCCGCCGCCGAGGGCCGGCGCGGGCGCCTGCGGGGCGTCGTCGGCGGGGAACCCGTTCATGCCGGGCGGGGCGAAGACGCCCACGATGTAGCCGTGACCCGCGCTCGCCCACTGCCGGCCGCCCGCGCCGCTCGCCAGCTCGGCGTTGAACAGCAGCTCCGAGACCGCCTTCGCGCCCGAGGCGAACCGCCACTGCTCGTCACCCAGCAGCGCGGTGATCGAGGCGATGAACGACGACTTGCCCGCCCCGTTGGAGTCCTTCGGCCCCGCGCCCGCCACCACGATGAGCGTGCCGGGGACCGTGGGCACCGGATGGGTGGACAGCCGCGAGATGTTGACCGCCTGCACGGCGATCAGCACCCGGTCTCCGACGACGTTCTCCACCTGCGACACCTGTGACCCCCGTAACCCTTCCGCCCGTTGCGGCTGCTCTGGCTCTGCCTGCGTCTGCTTGTCTCATCTGGCCGACCTGCGCGACCGTACGGCCGCCGCGAGCGGCGTGTCGGGCCCGGCCGCGAGGATCAGCTCCTCCTGCAGCCGCCGCCGCGCCGCCGGGGTGAGCCGGTGGAACTGCGGGCCCGGGACGTAGCCGCCCGCCTCCTCCCCGGCCTTCACCTGCGCCAGCAGCCCCGCGTGACGCAGGGTGCGCAGCGCCGCCTCCAGCTCCCCGATGGGCAGCTGTGTGTGCCTGCGCAGCTCGTCGGCGGGGGTGGGGTGCGGCGACAGCCAGGAGTCCTCCGGCAGCAGCCCCTCGGCGCGCGGGATCGCCACCGAGTGCACCAGCACCAGCGTCAGCACCGCCCGCTCGGCCACCCCGAGCCGCCCCCCGCCCGCGGAGTCCTCGTCCGTGGCGCCGGCGGGAGGCGCGTTCCCGGCGCCGGTCCCGGCCCGCCCGGCAGCGGCGGGAACCGTCACGCAGGCGTCGTCGTACGCCGAGATCCAGCGGTCGCGGTGCTGGACGAGAACCCGGCCGCGCCGGGCCAGCATCTCGCTCAGCGTGTGACGCAAGGCCGGGTCGCGCAGGGCGGCGAAGCGCACCTCCTGCACCGGCTCCGCCGCATGCTCCACCACCATGTACGCCGCCACCAGCTCCGCCCGCCGCCGCTCGTCGTAGGCACCGAGCAGATCGTCGAACCCGGCGGCCCCACCTTCAGCCCGCCCCCCGCTCCCGGCGGCCGCGACGGACGTGGCGGGGATGGCGGACTCCGCGGACGTGGCCGGCATGGCGGCGGCGACGATGTCGGCGTCGCCTACCACGGTCAGCTCCGCCCGCTCCGGCGAGGGCAGCCGCCGCACCAGCTCCTGGAGCTGCGCGTGCGCCTCCACCGGCCACAGCGCGCACCTCGGCCCGAGCACGACCACGCCGTCGTCCACGACGACCCAGGCCGAGTCGTGCAGCCGGCGCAGCGCCCCGACGGCCCAGTTGCGCATCAGGTCGTCGGTGCGCCCGATCAGCGCCCGGTAGGTGTCCAGCACCAGCTCCACCGGCGCGGGCGACCCCGGCCACGGATCGGCCGACAGGTCGGTCCAGCAGCACTTGAGCACGGCCGCCAGCACCCGCCGCGTCTCCCCGGCCCGCTCCACGGGCGCGGGCGCCACCTGGTGCTCCTCCAGCAGCGCCGGCGTCACACCGTCGGGCCACACCGGTAGCGCCTGCCCGGTGGAGTCGGGCCAGGTCAGCCGGACCATCCCGTCCGGTGCGGGCACCCCGGGCCCGAGCGGCAACGGCCCACCCGACCGCGCCCGCACATGCGCGATCGCCCCCGCCACGGCCGTGTCCTTGGCGTGCGCGGAGCCCGTCGCGGCCCGCCCTTCCCCGGCGGCCCCCTGCTGACCGGTGCTCATCGCGTACGCTCCAGGTGGCCGTGGGACAGCCAGGCCGGCTCGCGCCCGGGATCCACGGACAGCCCGTCGCCCCAGGTCAGCCGGTAGGGCAGCTCAGGCCGCAGATCGATGCTGGTCAGGTCGGCGAGCACCCGCCGGGCGGTCACCCAGTCGGGCCCGAGCACGTCGGCGAGCGCGACCCGCGCGGACCCGCCGAGCAGCGACTCGGCCATCTCCCGCAGCCGCTCGACGGCGGCTCCCGGCGAGGTGTCGAGCGAGTCGGACGGCCCGGGATCGGGCAGGGTGGAGCGCGGCGGCGTCGGCTGCGCGGGGGCCGGGCGCGGCGCCTCGTCCACGGCCCGCGCGAGGGCGGCCGGATCGTGCCACGGCGCGGGCGCGTCGAAGACGAACCCGTCGAGCACGGCGGCCAGCCGCTCCTTGGAGGCGGTCTGCGCGAAGGTGCGCCATGTCTCGGTCGGCAGCAGCGTGAGGTTGCGGGTGGTGCCCGCCGAGTCGGCGAGCCGCCCGGCCGCCCGCCGGGAGGCGTCGCTGTAGGCGTAGATGGCGGCCCGCAGGTCGGTGCAGACGCGGTCGAGCTCGGGCCAGCGGGTCAGGATCGTGCCGTGCAGGCCCTGCGCCCGCCGCGCGATCTCCTCGGTGCCCCACAGCTTGGGCGCCTGCTCGCGCAGTTCCTCGATGG
The DNA here is from genome assembly GCF_019397265.1 of Nonomuraea coxensis DSM 45129. Lineage (NCBI taxonomy): Bacteria > Bacillati > Actinomycetota > Actinomycetes > Streptosporangiales > Streptosporangiaceae > Nonomuraea > Nonomuraea coxensis. Next base: position 6,225,513 of record NZ_CP068985.1, on the reverse strand, counting down.
TGCCGGTGGTGAGCGTGATCAGCTCCAGCGCCCACAGCCGGAACGCCCGCGCGAGGTTGGCCGCGCTCTGCCGCGCCTCCTCCATGGTGGTGCGCGGGTCGGCGACGTTGAGGTCTTCGAGCGCGAGCAGCCGGTGCATCTCCGACTGCCCGCCGTCGTCCATCATGCGCCGGATGAACATCAGCCCGACGACGCTGGTGAACGAGGCGCGGTAGCGGAGCTGGTTGGGCTTGGGGAACACCTCGCGGATCGCGCCGAGCCCCTTGAGCACCCGCAGCCGGTTGTCGAACTGCTCGCCGGGATAGGCGCGGCAGGCGAAGCGCATCTGCTCGTGCGTCAGCCACTCCTCGCCCGCCTCCGCGAACGCCGCGAACAGCGTCTCGGCGATGTCGACCAGCACCGGGTCGTCGACCACGGCTCCGCTGTCGCGGGCCAGCGCGGCGAACATGCGGCGGTAGGTGGACAGGACCGCCTCGTCGGTGAGGACGGCGTCGAGGGTCAGGGGCTGTTCTGGCACGCGCTCTAAGGTACGGCTTCCCACCGACAGTCGGAGAACCCGACGCCGCTATGGGCCGGTACGCCCCTGGACGAGTAACCCCATCGGGGTTACAGTGGGGGCATGCCGAAGATCAACGTATACCTGCCCGACGACCTCGCCGAGGCCGTCAAGGAGGCCGGGGTGCCGGTGTCCGCCGTCTGCCAGCGGGCGCTGGAGCAGGCGGTCCGCCGGGTGACCGCGATCAGGGAGACGTCTCTCGGGGATCTCGACCTGGAGACGCCGACCGGCGCGCTGACCCACCTGACCGCCCGGATGCGCAACGTGCTCAAGCTCGCCGCCGACGCCGCCCGTGCGCAGGGGGACGCCGAGGTCGGCACCGGGCACCTGCTCGGAGCCATGCTCGCCGAGGGCGCCAACCTGGCCCTGCACGTGCTGCGCGCCATGGAGATCGGCCTCGACCAGGTGCGCCGCGACCTCGACCGGCACGTCCGTCCCGCCACGGCCCCGGCCGTCCCGAGTGCCGCGGCCCAGGGCGGTTCGCGGAGTTTCAGCTCACACGCCGCCAACGCCCTCGAACTCGCCGTGACCGAGGCGATCGCGCTCGGCCACAACTACGTCGGCTGCGAGCACCTCCTGCTCGGCCTGGTCGCCGAGCCCGACGGCACGGCCGGTCAGGTGCTGCGTGCCCTGGGCGCGGAGCCACGCCTCACCCGCCGCGCCGTGTCGGCGGCCCTGGCCGGATACGTGCACCTGCGCGCCGAGACCCAGCAGTCCGCCGCCCCCGCTCCGGGGCAGGCCGAGCTGCTGGCCGCCGCGCTCAAGGCCGAGCTGCGGCCGATCGTGGAGCGCCTGGAGCGCCTCGAAACGCACGCCGGCCTGCGGCCCTGACCACCATGGACGGCAACCGGCGCACGCTCGCCGCGTTACGCCTCGTCCTCGTCGCGCTGATCCTCGCCGGCCTGGTGGTCGCGGCCCTGTGACGGCCTCGGACGTCAGGCCACCTTGGCCGAGCTCGCCTTCCAGGTGTTGCAGGCCCCCGGCTTGCCCGCCTGGTATCCGGCCCGCGCCCACGACACGCGGTTGGCGGTCCTGCCGTGGAACCGGTTCTTCCAGATGTCCGGGATGCCGAGGACCGGCTTCCAGTCCTTGACCGTCCGGCCGAGGCTCTTGGCCGACACCCCGAAGAGGCAGTCGAGCTGCAGGTAGTAGCGGCGGTTGTGCTCGTCCATGACGGTCTCCACGCCGCCGTTCTCCAGCGCCCACCAGGCCCGGCCGATGCCGGTCTGGCCGGTCACGACGCCGCTCCACGTCCTGACCACGGACGTGAACACCTTCCGGTCGTCCTTCGCCTTGATCCAGTCGTCGGCGAGGCGCACCCGGATGGCCGTGGCGCAGATCTCCGAGAACGAGCCGGACACCTCCAGGCCCGTGGAGCAGGACGTCTTGTCCCCGGACTCCTTGAACTGCACCTCCACGGGCGTGAAGTCCTTGATCGCCGGCTTCCACGCCTTGTTCAGGCAGCCGACGAGCGTGGTGACGTATTTCCTCGTGGCGGCGGCGGTCGTGCCCTTCTTCGGCGCGCAGCCGACCTTGGGCAGCTTGGCCGCCTTGTAGAGGTCGTTGTGCGTCAGCTCGGGGGCGCCCGTCACGGGCGCGGCGTACGCGGCGGTCGCGCCGGACAGCAGGGTGAGGGCGGCGGCGAGCGCGGCCGCCGGTAAACGAGTGATCATGACGTGGGATACTAGAGCCAGTCGCGCCGCTTGAAGACCATGTAGAGCACCAGGCAGACGGCCGCCATCAGCAGGACGGCGAACGGATAGCCGAGCGCCCAGTGCGTCTCCGGCATGAAGTCGAAGTTCATCCCGTAGATCGTCCCGACCAGCGTGGGCGCGAAGAGGATGGCCGCCCACGCGGAGATCTTCTTCACCTCCTCACCCTGCTGGATGCTGGCCTCGGTCATCCGGGCCATCTCGGCGTTCTGCGCCTGGGTGACCAGCGTGGAGTTGACGACCAGGATGTTCTGGAGCATCTGCCGGAAGGACGACACCCGCTCCGACACGGTGATCGCGTGGTCGGCCACGTCACGCAGATAGCTCTGCAGCTCGTCGTTGAGGCCGTACTTGGGGGCTCCGGCGATGAAGCCGTGGATCATGCCGACCAGCGGCGCGGTGGCCCGCTGGAACTCGATGACCTCGCCGGACAGCTCGTAGACGCGCCGCGAGACCGAGGGGTCGCCGCTGAAGACCTGGGCCTCGATCTCCTCGATGTCCTTCTGCAGCCCTGCCACCACGGGCGCGTAACCGTCCACCACGGCGTCGACGATCGCGTAGAGCACCGCCTGCGGGCCCTGCCGCAGCAGGTCGGGCTCGGACTCCATGCGCTTGCGCACGCCCTGCAGGTCGGGGGCCTCCGCGTGGCGTACGGTGATCACGAAGTCGGGGCCGACGAAGACGTGCAGCTCGCCGAACGCGACCTCCTCCGCCTCGTCGAGGTAGCGGGCGGCGCGCAGCACCACGAAGAGCGTGTCGCCGTAGCGGTCGGCCTTCGGGCGCTGGGAGCCGACGATGGCGTCCTCCAGCGCCAGCTCGTGCAGCTTGAACTCCTCGCCGAGCTTGACCAGCTCCCACTCCTTCGGCCGGTAGAGGCCGATCCAGGCCATGCTGCCCGGCATGTCCTTGAGCCGTTCGAAGGCGTCGGCGAGCGAGCCGGGATTGTCGGCCCGCTCGCCGTCGCGGTAGATGGCGTTGTCGATGACGGTGGGCTGGTAGGGGGGCTCCTCGGTGGCCCGCGGGTCCATCGAGTGCTCGGGCGGCTCCTCGCGCGCGTCACCGCCGCGGCGCAGACTCCTGACCCTGGCCATGCCCCTCCGTTCCTTCCTCAGGCGAGCGCGTCGAGTTGCTGCGTCGCCCGGTCCCTGATGGTCTTGCGCCACATCGGCGTCCAGCCGAACAGCAGCCCCTGCGGCCGGCCGAGCGCCATCCTCGACCAGCGCTTGAAGTCGTAGTCGTCGTGATGGCGCACGATCAGCCCGTCCTCGAACCTGAACAGCGCCTCCACCTCGTTGACCACCTCCCGCCCCGTGCTGGAGAAGGTGTAACGGGCGGTCCAGTGCGCGGTGCCGGTGTGGTCGTCGGCCCGCACCTCCTTGTAGGCGGACCGCAACCCGTCGCGTACGCCGAGCTGCAGCCGCCACATCCGCATCACCCGGTCGCGGCCCTCGATCTCCTGGAAGATGGGGTCGCCGAAGCTGACCTCGGGGTGGTAGCAGCTCTCCATCGCGGTGAGGTCGTTACGCCCCAACGCGTCGTAGAAAGCGCTGATCAGCGCCATGTGACGTTCGTTCACCTTCATATCAGATCACGGCTTGCCCATTGCCCCAGCACACGGCCCTGAGCCAGTCCTCGCCGAGGTCCAGGCGGGCGAGCGCGTCGAGCTGGTGCGCGTAGGGGTAGGGGATGGTCGGGAAGTCACTGCCGAGGATCACCTTCCCCGCGAGCCCCAGATCAAGCAACGCGGGGCGCAGCCGGCCGGGGAATGGCATGCCCCGCTCGCTGAAGTCGGTGAACGCCATCGTGGTGTCCAGCGCCACGCGCTCGTACCGCTGGGCCAGCTCGAAGAACGGGTCGTACTCCGGCATGCCGAGATGGGCGATCACCAGGCGCAGCCGGGGATGGCGGCGCAGCACCTCACCGATGGGCTCGGCGCCGACATGCCCGCCGGGCACCGGCACCGAGCTGGCGTGCACGACGACGGGCACGCCCGACTCCGCCAGCAGCCCCCACACCTCCGACAGCTCGGGGGCCCGCGGATCGAAACCGCCGACCTGGAGGTGCACCTTGAAGACGCGGGCCCCGTCGTCCAGGGCGCGCCGCACGTACGCCACCACCCCAGGCTCCGGGTAGAAGGTCGCCGACGGGAGACACCCCGGTGTACGCCGGGCGAACTCCATGGTCCAGGCGTTGAGGTCGGCCGCCATGTCCGGCCTGTGCGCGTACGCCAGCGCGGGGAAGCTCCGCACCCCCATCGCCCGCAGGTGCGCCACCCGCTCCGCCACCGGCCACGCGTACGCGATGTGCCAGCCGTCGCCCATCAGCGGCCCGCCGTGACGGAAGTGGTGCCAGACCCGCCGCTCCATCCGCTCCGGCAGGAAGTGCACGTGCAGGTCGACCAGGCCGGGCAGGCCGAGCCGCCGCCACCACTCCGGCACCCCCTGGTCAGAATGTTGTTCCGTGACCACGGCCGTGACTTTACCTCGATAGGGTTCTGTCTCGATGGACAAGCTCTGGGCCCACCTGATCAAGGTTCAGCCCGACCCTCACCCCTGGGTCGTGGCGGTCGCGGCTCTGGTCGCGCTCGTGATCGTCGGCTTCCGCATGCCCTGGCAGCTCTCCAGGGGCCTGATCACGATCGCCCACGAGGGCGGCCACGCGCTCATGGCGCTCGTCACCCGGCGCAAGCTGGAGGGCATCCGCCTCCACTCCGACACCTCCGGCGTGACGCTCACCAGGGGCAGGCCGACCGGGCCCGGCATGGTGCTGACCGCGATGGCGGGCTACCTCGCGCCCTCGCTGCTCGGGCTGGCCGCCGCCTGGCTGACCGAGCAGGGGCGCATCACGCTGCTGATCTGGACGGTCCTGCTGTTCCTGGTCTGCATGCTGCTGCTGATCCGCAACCTCTACGGCGCGCTGATCCTCCTCGCCACCGGCGGGGCGGTGTTCGCGCTCATCATGTACGCCCCCGCCGCCGTCCAGCAGGGCGTCGCCTTCGTCGCCGTGTGGTTCCTGCTGCTCGGCGGCATCCGGCCGATCATCGAGCTGCAGCAGAAGCGGCGCCGCAGGCAGGCCAGGGACTCCGACGCCGACCAGCTCGCCCGGCTGACGATCCTGCCGGGCGGCTTCTTCGTGTTCTTCTTCTTCGTGGTGGCGGTGACGGCGGCGGTGTTCGGGGCCTACCTGATGAACCCGCTCTGAGGAATCCCTATCCCAGGAGCTTGCGGGCCGCCTGCTCGATCTCGGCCTCCGACAGCAGCACGTGGTCGGCCGCCCCGCCCAGCGGGATGAAGCTGTCGTCCGACGTCACCCGCGCCACCGGCCCGGTGAACCCGGCGTCCGCCAGCTCCGCCAGCACGCCCTCGGACACGCCGCCGGTGTGCCGGGTCTCGTCGGCGATCAGCACCTTCCCGGTCAGCTCGGCCGCCCGCACCAGGTCCTCCACCGGCAGCGGTGCCAGCCAGCGCAGGTCGAGGACGCGGCAGCCGTAGCCCTCCTGGGTGAGCCGCACCGCGGCCCGCAGGCTCATCCGCACCCCGTTGCCGAACGTCACGATCGTCAGGTCGCGCCCGTCGCCGTAGGAGCGGGCCCGCCCGATCGGCACGTGCGTCTCCGCCCAGCGGGACGGCGGCGCGTACGGCGCCAGCCAGCCCCCGTCGCCCTCCTCGAACAGGTCGCGCGTGTGGTAGAGCGCGATCGGCTCCAGGAACACCGCGACCGTCCCGCAGGCGCGCGCCGCCGCGAGGCAGGTGCGCAGCATCGCCGAGGCGTCGTCGGGCCGTGCCGGCGAGGCGATGACCAGGCCGGGGATGTCGCGCAGCGCCGCCACCGAGTTGTCGTTGTGGAAGTGCCCGCCGAACCCCTTCTGGTAGGCGTAGCCCGCCACCCGCACCACCATCGGGTTGCGGTAGGCGCCGCGCGAGAAGAACGACAGCGTCGCCCCCTCGCCGCGGATCTGGTCGAGCGCGTTGTGCAGGTAGGCGAGATACTGGATCTCCGGCACCGGCAGCAGCCCCGACACCCCCGACCCGAGCGCGAGCCCGAGGATGGTCTGCTCGTCCAGCAGCGTGTCGAACACCTGCCCCGCGCCGAACCTCTTCTGCAGCCCGCGCGTCACCCCGTAGACGCCGCCCTTCCTCGCGACGTCCTCGCCGAACACCATCATCTCGGGGTGGACGGCGAGCGCGTCGGCGAGCGTGCGGTTGATCGACTGGGAGAGCGTGAGCGGCTTGTCGAGCTCGGGCAGCGCCCCGGCGAACGCCTTCTCCCTGGCCGCGGGCGGGGCCGCCGCCGGGCTGATGCGGGCGATCAGCTCCGGGTCGCGCGGCGCCAGCGGCTCCTTGATCTCCCTGGCGGTGCTGAGCCGCGGATGACGGGTGGTCTCCAGGGCGATGCGCAGCACGTGCTCGCGCGCGCTCTCGTACTTCTTGAGCAGCTCGCCCGGGGTCTCCAGACCGGCCTCGACGAGCATCGCGGCGGTGCGCACCAGCGGGTCGCGGGCCAGGTCGGCGCGGATGTCGCGCTGGGTGCGGTAGGCCACCTCCACGTCGGACCCGGCGTGCCCCATGAGCCGCACCGTGGACAGGTGCAGGAAGGCGGGGGAGCGGCGGGTGCGTACGTGCTCGACCGCGCGCGTGGCGGCGTCGTAGGCGTCGGCCAGGTCGCACCCGTCGGCCGCGAAGTACTCGATGCCGGGCCGCCGCGCGGCCGCCGCCACCCAGCCCTTGGGCGTGCGCACGCTGATGCCGAGCCCGTTGTCCTCGCACACGAACAGGATCGGCAGCGCCTGCCCCTGGAAGGTGGCGTAGGAGGCGGTGTTGAAGCCGGACAGCGCGCTCGCGTGGTTGATCGAGGCGTCGCCGAAGCTGCACACGACGACCGCGTCGGACTCCCACGGGCCGGACGTGCCGAGCGTCCTGGCGCGTTCGACGGCGAAGGCCACGCCGACGGCCCTCGGCAGGTGGCTGGCGATGGTCGAGGTCTGCGGGATGACCGCCAGGTCGGGATGGCCGAACACCTTGTGCCGGCCGCCCGCGATCGGCTCGTCGGCCGCCGCGCTGAGGCCCATGAGCACGTCGCGCAGCCCCTGCTCGGGCAGCCGGCCCTTCTGCTCGGACCGGGTGAGGTAGAAGGCGCCGGAACGGTAGTGGAGCAGCGCGGGGTCGGTGGGCCGCAGCGCGGCGGCGACGGCGGCGTTGCCCTCGTGGCCGGCCGAGCCGATGGTGTAGAAGCCCTCGTCCTGCTCGCGCAGCCAGCGGGCGGCGATGTCGAGCAGCCGGCTGTCGAGCTGGCGCCGGAACAGCGCCCTGCATCTCTCGCCGGTCAGCGTCGTCCCCTCGCGGACCGGCTGGGCCGGATCTCTCGGGGGGCCCGCTTCAAGGGTCGCGACGGCTTCGGTGAAATGTGTCTCAACAGTGTCCCGCGCCACACCCCGATTATGTCTGGCATCGGGCCCGGCGTCTGCCCGACGCGAGGGGACGGGTTGCGGTCCGTCCGTAATAGACCCGCGCCTATAGCCATTTGTCAGTATTTCGAACTTCGCCGGTCACTCGCGCGTCTATCAAAGTGACACACGTGGCACCCTCAATGCCGCGTTGAAGCACTGGGTCTCCAGAAAGGAACCCGCATGTTACAACGCATTCGTGTGACCGCCTTCGCCGTGATGATCGGCGCAGGGGCTCTGGTGGCCCTCGCGCCGGCAGCCGCGTCGGCGGCCCCGCAGAAACCCGTCGAACTCGGCCGGGTGCTCATCAGCCCCGCATCGCCGATCGACGTGACCAGCGGGCCGGTCACCGCCACCTTCACCGTCTTCACGAAGAACGCGGACAAGGCCACGCTCCAGCTCAAGCCGCCCGTCGGGGTCCACACCTCCATAGGCGAGCTGACGAGGACGCCGGTACGCGACTGGGTCAAGTGGACCGGCACCAAGAAGTTCGAGACCTCGCCCACCGGCACGTGGAGCTACCTCGCCACGGCCACGGGCGGCGGCCAGGAGAAGTCGTCCTCCGGGACCTTCGAGGTGGTCGTCAAGAAGGCGCTCGACACCAAGTTCACCTCCTTCGGCGTCCGGCCGCGCGTGGCCGACCGCGGTGACGTGGTCAAGGTCTTCGGGCGCCTGCTCGCCGACGGCAAGGGGTACGCGGGACAGAGCGTCTCCCTCCAGTTCCGCGGCCGCCACTCCGGCGACTTCCGCGAGGTCGCCAGGACCACGACCGGGAAGGACGGCTGGTTCGGCGACGGAGTGCGGGTCAGGACCAGCGGCACCTTCCGGGCCGTGTTCACCGCCACCGCCGCCGCCAAGGGCTCGGTCAGCGACCTCGCCAGGATCGCCGTCAGGCCCCGCAACGCCGACAGCAGGATCGACGGCTTCGACGCCCGGCCCGAACCGGTCGACAAGGGCGACCGGCTGACCTTCACCGGCACCCTCAAGGCCGAGCGCCGCGACGGGCTCGCCGGGCAGCGCGTCAACGTGTCCTTCAGGGCCGCGGGCTCCTCCCGCTGGGAGGACGTGACCAGCACGGTCACCGGCAGGGACGGCCGCTTCTGGGCCTCCGCCACCGCCGTCGCCTCCGGCTGGTGGCGCGCCGAGTACGCGGGCACCCGCGGCGTGAACGGCAGCGTCAGCGACGCCGACTGGGTGACGGTCGAGCAGCCCGCCCCGCCGCCCGCGGTGAGCAGGGCGGACAGCCGGATCGTCAAGTTCAACGCCTACGCGGAGCCGGTGAAGCGCGGCAAGTACCTGAGGTTCAAGGGCAAGCTGCAGATCGCCGACGACGACGGCTGGGAGGGCTACAGCGGCAAGGTGGCGCTGTACTTCAAGAAGGCCGGGTCGAAGAAGTGGGAGTACGTGAAGGTCTTCCACTCCAGCGACAGCGGGCGGCTCTACGTGAAGGCCAGGGCCTGGGACTCCGGGCGCTGGAAGTTCGTGTTCAAGGGTGACGGCGACACGTACGGGTCCTCCAGCCGTACGGACTATGTCCGCGTGACCCGCAGGTAACCAGAACCAGAACCAGAACCAGGCCCGGAGCTCCGGCTCCGGGCCTTTTCTGGCTAGTTGAACAGCTTGCTCTCGATCCGCCCGAGAATCGACTCCAGCCGATCGAAGCGATCGTCATGGGAGTCGAGCCGCTTGTCGATCCTCTCAAGCTTCTCGTCCACCTTCGCGAACCGCTCGTCGATCTTGACGAACCGCTCATCGATCTTGATGAACTGCGCGTCGATCTGGGCGAACCGCTCGTCCATCTGGGCGAAGCGCTCATCGATCTGGGCGAACTGTTCGTCGACCTTGAGGGACCTCTGGTCGATCCTGGCGAAGCCCGCCCTGATCTCGGACCTGAGTGCGCCGACCTCGCGGTCGATCTTGTCGAGAAGGTTGTCGGCGACGTCGTCCACGCGCCGGTGCAGCGTGTCGATCCGGTCGGCGATGGTGAGCTGTGGCACGCCGCTCACATTAGCCGCTTCCAGCGCCGTGACCCGCACTTCCAGGTCATCGTACTTCTTCTGGAGATCCAACACTCGGTGCGCTCCTTACTGCGGAGGGAGGACGGAGGGAGGCCGCGCGGCCGCATCGGGAAAGCTACCCTCCGTGCGTGATCGAGCGCAGGGCGAATGCGAAAGTCAGTCCTATTGGGCGCGGCGCACCAGCGCAACGCAAGCGGGCGTTGTTAGCGAGCGTTAACCGCGGCATCGATCGCCGCGCGGGCCATCGCGCGCAGCAGAGGCCGCATGTCGCCGCCCGGCAGCTCGCCCGCGCTGTGCGGGGTCGAGTTGAGCAGCCCGAAGACCGCGTGCATGGCGGCACGCAGCCGGGCGGCCGGGCAGGCGGGGTGGAGCTCGGCCAGCACGGTCACCCACTCCTCGACGTACAGCCGCTGCAGCCGCCTGATCTGCCGCCGGTGCGGCTCGGGCACGTTGCCGAGCTCGCGGTCGTGCACGGTGATCAGCGCGGGCTGCTCGATGGCGAAGGTGATCTGCACGTCGAGCAGCGCGTCGAGCGACTGCTCCGGCCCGGTGGAGGAGGTCACGACGGCCACGGCGGACTCGCGCAGCCGCGAGCTGACGTCGAGCAGCATCTCGGCCAGCAGCGCCTCCTTGCCGCTGAAGTGCCGGTAGAGCGCGGGCCCGGAGACGCCGACCGCGCCGCCGATCTCCTCGATGGGGACGCCGTGGAAGCCGCGCGCCGCGAACAGCCGGGCGGCCGCCTCCAGGATCTCCGCGCGCCTGTTGCGCCGGGAGGAGCGGGCAGGGGTGGCGGAGGCGCTGGTCACGTCTCACATACTAGACGATGACGTTAACGCTCGCTAACATTCGAGCCATGGGAGGGGACGCATGAGCAGCGAATGGCCGGTGCTGGGCTCGGCCGCCGACCCGGCGGGGGAGGCGTACAAGCACAACGCCGAGGTCAACGAGCGCCTGTCCGCCGACCTGCTCGACCGCCTCGCCGCCGCCGCGCTCGGCGGCCCCGAGCGGTCGCGGCGGCGGCACGTCGAACGCGGCAAGCTGCTGCCGCGCGACCGCGTGGACGGGCTGCTGGACCCCGGCTCCCGCTTCCTGGAGCTGTCGCCGCTGGCCGCGAACGGCCTCTACGACGACGAGGCGCCCGCGGCCGGGATCATCACGGGCGTCGGCCGGGTCTCGGGCCGCGAGTGCGTGATCGTCGCCAACGACGCCACGGTCAAGGGCGGCACCTACTACCCGATGACCGTCAAGAAGCACCTGCGCGCGCAGGAGGTGGCCCTGCACAACCACCTGCCCTGCGTCTACCTCGTGGACTCCGGCGGCGCGTTCCTGCCCCGGCAGGACGAGGTGTTCCCCGACCGCGACCACTTCGGCCGCATCTTCTACAACCAGGCGACCATGTCGGCCCGCGGCATCCCGCAGATCGCCGCCGTGCTCGGCTCGTGCACGGCGGGCGGCGCGTACGTCCCCGCGATGAGCGACGAGGCGGTCATCGTCCGCGGCCAGGGCACGATCTTCCTGGGCGGCCCGCCGCTGGTGAAGGCGGCCACCGGCGAGGAGGTCACGGCCGAGGAGCTGGGCGGCGGCGACCTGCACGCCCGGGTCAGCGGCGTCACCGACCACCTCGCCGAGGACGACGCGCACGCCCTCGCCATCGTCCGCGACATCGTCTCCACGCTCGCCCCGCGCGCCGGGCGGCCCTGGCCGGTGATCGCGCCCGAGCCGCCCCGCCACGACCCGCGCGACCTGTACGGCGTCGTCCCGGCCGACACCCGCCGGCCCTACGACGTGCGCGAGGTCATCGCGAGGATCGTGGACGGCTCGCGCTTCCTGGAGTTCAAGGCCGAGTACGGCCACACCCTCGTCACCGGCTTCGCCCACCTGCACGGCCACCCGGTCGGCATCGTGGCCAACAACGGCATCCTGTTCAGCGAGTCGGCCATGAAGGGCGCCCACTTCATCGAGCTGTGCGACCAGCGCCGCATCCCCCTGGTCTTCCTGCAGAACATCAGCGGCTTCATGGTCGGCAAGGCGTACGAGGCGGGCGGCATCGCCAAGCACGGCGCGAAGATGGTCACGGCCGTCTCCTGCGCGCGGGTGCCCAAGTTCACCGTGGTCATCGGCGGGTCCTTCGGGGCGGGCAACTACGCGATGGCGGGCCGGGCGTACGCGCCGCGCTTCCTGTGGATGTGGCCCAACGCCCGCATCTCCGTGATGGGCGGCGAGCAGGCCGCGAACGTCCTCACCACCGTCGGCACCGCCGACGCCGACGCCATCAGGGCCCAGTACGAGCACCAGGGCAACCCGTACTACTCCACGGCCAGGCTGTGGGACGACGGCGTGATCGACCCGCTCGACACCCGCACCGTCCTCGGCCTGGCGCTGTCCGCGGCGGCCAACGCCCCGCTCGAACCCGCCGGATACGGCGTCTTCCGGATGTGATCATGATCTTCGACCGTGTTCTCATCGCCAACCGGGGCGAGATCGCCGTGCGGATCGCCCGCACGCTGCGCCGGCTCGGCGTCACGGCGGTGGCCGTGCACACGCCGTCCGACGCCGGGGCCCGGCACGTACGCGAGGCGGACCTCGCCCTGGAGGTGCCGAGCTACCTGGACGCCGAGGCGATCGCGGGGGCGGCGCTCGCGTCCGGGGCGCAGGCCGTGCACCCCGGCTACGGGTTCCTCGCCGAGAACGCCGCGTTCGCGCGGGCCTGCGCCGCCGCGGGGGCCGCGTTCGTCGGGCCGCCGGCCGAGGCCATCGACGCCATGGGCGACAAGATCCGGGCCAAGGCCACGGTGTCGGCCGCCGGGGTGCCTGTGGTGCCGGGCGGGGCCGAGCCGGGCGACGTCCTGGAGGAGTGGCGGGAGTTCCCCGCCCTGATCAAGCCGTCCGCGGGCGGCGGCGGCAAGGGCATGGTGCTGGTGCGCTCGGCCGCGGAGCTGCCCGACGCGCTGGCGTCGGCGCGGCGGACCGCGCGGGCCGCGTTCGGCGACGCCACGCTGCTCATCGAGCGCTACGTCGACAGCCCCCGCCACATCGAGATCCAGGTCCTGGCCGACTCCCTCGGCGGCGCGGTGCACCTGGGCGAGCGCGAGTGCAGCCTGCAGCGCAGGCACCAGAAGGTCATCGAGGAGGCGCCGTCGCCGTTCGTCACCCCCGAGCTGCGGGCCCGCATGGGCGCGGCCGCCGTGGAGGCGGCGCGGGCGGTCGGCTACGTCGGCGCGGGCACCGTCGAGTTCATCGTGGACGGGGCCACCGGCGCCTACCACTTCATGGAGATGAACACCCGCCTCCAGGTCGAGCACCCCGTCACCGAGCTGGTGACCGGCCTCGACCTCGTGGAGCTGCAGCTCCGGGTGGCGGCCGGCGAGCCGCTGCCGTTCGGCCAGGACGACGTGCGGCTGAGCGGGCACGCCGTCGAGGCCCGCGTCTACGCCGAGGACCCCTCGCGCGGCTTCCTGCCGACGGGCGGGCGCGTCCTGCTGCTCCGCGAGCCGGGCGTCCCCGGCCCCGCCGCCCAAACGGCCGGCGCCGGCCCGCTGGTCCGTACGGACTCGGGGCTGGCCGAGGGCGGGGTCGTCGGCAGCGAGTTCGACCCCATGCTCTCCAAGGTGGTCGCCTGGGCGCCGGACAGGAAGGGCGCGCTGCGCGCCCTCGACCGCGCGCTCGCCGGCACCGCCGTGCTCGGCGTCGTCACCAACGTGCCGTTCCTGCGCGCCCTGGCCGCCCACCCGGCCGTCCGCGCGGGCGAGCTGGACACCGGCCTGGTCGAGCGGGCGCTGCCCGAGCTGGTCACCGACGCCGCAGCCCCCGCCGACGTGCTCGCCGCCGCCGGGCTGGTCTTCCACGCGCTGCCGCAGGGCGACGACCCGTGGGAGGTCACCGACGGCTGGCGGGTCGGCGAGCGGGCCTGGACGACCTGGCGGCTGGCGTCCAGGGACGGCGTCCACGAGGTACGCGTCCGCGGCCTGCCCGCCGAGTCGGCCGAGGTGCTGCTCGACGAGCGCCCGGCGCCCGCCCGCCTGCGCGCGGACGGCCAGGAGGTGGCCGTCACGCTGGACGGCGGGACCACCCGCTACCTGTGCGCCCGCGACGGCGACACGCTCTGGCTCGGCCGCGACGGCCGGGCGTGGGCGTTCACCCGCCACCTGATCGGCGACCCCGGCGACCGCCCCGGTGCCGCCGCCTCCGGCGACGGCGTCGTACGCAGCCCGATGCCGGGCACCGTCCTCGTCCTCAAGGCGCAGCCGGGCGACCGGGTGAGCGCCGGGCAGCCGCTGGTCGTCGTCGAGGCCATGAAGATGGAGCACGCCGTCACCGCCCCCTGCGCCGGCGTGCTCGCCGAGCTGCCGGTCCAGCCCGGCCAGCCGGTCGACATGGACGCCGTCCTCGCCGTCGTGACTCCTGAGGAGGCTTAGATGCCGCATCCCATGGACGGTCTTCCCAAGCAGGTCACCGTCTACGAGGTCGGCCCGCGCGACGGGCTCCAGAACGAGGCCGCGGTCGTGCCCGTCGAGGTGAAGGCCGAGTTCATCGACCGCCTCGCGGACGCCGGCCACAGGGTCATCGAGGCGACGAGCTTCGTCCACCCCAAGTGGGTGCCGCAGCTCGCCGACGCCGACGAGCTGCTGGCCCGGCTGCACCGCAGGCCGGGTGTCCGCTACCCGGTGCTGGTGCCGAACGAGCGCGGCCTGGACCGGGCGCTCGACCGCGGCGTCGACGAGATCGCCGTCTTCGCCAGCGCCACCGAGACGTTCGCCGCCAAGAACCTCAACCGCAGCCTGGAGAGCCAGTTCGAGATGTTCGAGCCGGTCGTCGCCAGGGCGCTCGACAACGGGATGCGGGTGCGCGCGTACGTGTCGATGTGCTTCGGCGACCCCTGGGAGGGGCCGACCCCGATCGCGCAGGTCGTCCGGGTGGGCGAGCGGCTGCTCGGGCTCGGCTGCTACGAGCTGTCGCTCGGCGACACCACCGGCGTCGGCACCCCGGGCCACGTCACCGCGCTGATCAAGGCGTTCCGCTCCCCTGAACGGCTGGCCGTGCACTTCCACGACACCTACGGCCAGGCGCTCGGCAACACCCTGGCCGCCCTCCGCGCCGGCGTGACCACCGTGGACGCCTCCACCGGCGGCATCGGCGGCTGCCCCTACGCCGAGTCCGCGACGGGCAACCTCGCCACCGAGGACCTCGTCTGGATGCTGCGCGGACTCGGCATCGACACCGGGCTCGACCTGGGCAAGCTCGTCGCCACCAGCACCTGGCTGGCCGGGCTGCTCGGCCGGCCCAGCCCATCCCGCGTCGTACAGGCGCTCGCGAAAGGCTGACCATGCTCAAGGACGAGTACGAAGAACTGCGCAAGACGGTCGAGGCGTTCGCCCGTGACGTGGTGGCCCCCGTGATCGGCGACTACTACGAGCGCGAGGAGTTCCCGTACGACATCGTGCGCCAGATGGCCGCGATGGGCCTGTTCGGCCTGCCCTTCCCCGAGGAGTACGGCGGCATGGGCGGCGACTACTTCGCCCTCTGCCTGGCCCTGGAGGAGCTGGCCCGGGTGGACTCCAGCGTGGCGATCACCCTGGAGGCGGCCGTCTCGCTCGGCGCGATGCCGATCTACCGCTTCGGCACCGGCGAGCAGCGCGCCCACTGGCTGCCCCGGCTCGCCTCCGGCGCGGAGCTGGGCGCGTTCGGCCTGACCGAGCCGGGCGGCGGCACCGACGTGCCCGGCGGCATGCGCACCACCGCCGTGCTCGACGGCGACGAGTGGGTGATCAACGGGTCGAAGGCGTTCATCACCAACTCCGGGACCGACATCACCAGCGTCGTCGGCGTGGCCGCGCTCACCGGCGAGCGGGAGATCTCCACGATCCTCGTACCGGCGGGGACGCCCGGCTTCACCGTGTCGAAGAAGTACTCCAAGGTCGGCTGGAACGCCTCCGACACCCGCGAGCTGTCCTTCTCCGACTGCCGCGTACCCGCGGCCAACCTGCTCGGCGAGCGCGGCCGCGGCTACGCCCAGTTCCTCCAGACCCTGGACGAGGGCCGCATCGCGATCGCCGCCCTCAGCGTGGGCCTCGCCCAGGGCTGCGTGGACGAGTGCCTCAAGTACGTCAGGGAGCGCCGCGCCTTCGGCAACCCGATCGGCCACTACCAGGCCATCCAGTTCAAGGTCGCCGACATGGAGGCCCGCGCCCACACCGCCCGCCTGGCCTACTACCACGCGGCCGAGCGCATGCTGGCCGGGGCGCCGTTCAAGAAGGAGGCCGCGATCGCCAAGCTGGTCTCCTCCAACGCCGCCATGGACAACGCCCGCGACGCCACCCAGGTGTTCGGCGGCTACGGCTTCATGAACGAGTTCCCCGTCGGCCGCTTCTACCGCGACGCCAAGATCCTGGAGATCGGCGAGGGCACCAGCGAGGTCCAGCGGATGCTCATCGCCCGCCAGCTCGGCCTGGCCGACCTGTGAGGTTCCCGGCCCGCGAGGGCTTCCATGTTTGCGCCACCGGCGCGGAAGGATCTACTGTCAAGGGTCATGACGGCTGACGATCTTCTCATCAGGAGGGCGGAGAAGGCGGACGCGGACGAGGTGTTCGCGCTGGCCCGCGACTTCGGGCTGACGTTCCGGCCCGAGCGCGACGCCTTCGACGCCGCCCTCCCCGAGCTGCTGGCGAACGACTCCGCCCTGCTGCTCGTGGCCGTCGCGGAAGGCAGGGTCCGCGGCTATCTGCTGGGCTTCACGCACCTCACGCTGTTCGCCAACGGGCCGGTCGCCTGGGTCGAGGAGGCCATGGTCCAGCCGGGCTCGCGCCGTCAGGGCATCGGGCGGACGCTGCTGGAGGAGTTCGAACAGTGGGCCCGCTCGCGCGGCGCCCGCTACGTCGCCATGGCCACCCGGCGGGCGCCGGAGTTCTACCACGCGCTCGGCTACGAGGCTTCGGCCACGTTCTTCCGCAAGGTGCTGCGCTGAGCGCGATCAGCGCGCGGATCTGTCGGGGTGCGGTGGCATCCTTGCGTACGTGACCGTTCATGCCGTCAGCCCGCTGTTCGTCGGGCGTGTCCGCGAGCTCGCCGTCCTCCGCGACGCGCTCGCCGAGGCGCGCGCCGGCGTGCCCGCCACCGTGCTGGTGGGCGGCGAGGCCGGGGTCGGCAAGACCCGGCTGCTGGTCGAGTTCGCCGACCGCGCCGACGACGCTCTCGTGCTCGTCGGCGGCTGCCTGGAGCTGGGCACCGAGGGCCTGCCGTTCGCGCCGTTCACCGCCGTGCTGCGCGGGCTCGTGCGGCGGCTCGGCCGCGACGGCGTCGCGGCGCTCGTGCCCGGCGGCGCGACGGGCGGGCTGGCCCGGCTGCTGCCCGAGTTCGGCGAGCCGGGCAGGGAGGGCGCCGAGGCCCGCGCGCGCCTGTTCGAGCTGGTGCTCGGGCTGCTGGAGCGGCTGGCCGAGGAGCGCCCGGTCGCGCTCGTCATCGAGGACGCCCACTGGGCCGACCGCTCCACCCGCGACCTGCTGTCGTTCCTGGTCCGCTACCAGCGCACCGCCGGGCGGCTGCTGCTCGTGGTCACCTACCGCAGCGACGAGCTCCACCGCACCCACCCGCTGCGGCCCATGCTGGCCGAGCTGGGCCGGGTGGAGTGGGTCACCCGGGTCGAGCTGCGGAGGCTGACCCGCAGGGAGGCCGTCGCACAGGCGGCCAGCATCCTGGAGCGCCGGCCGGCGACCGCCGACATGGACCTCATCTACGCCCGCAGCGAGGGAAACCCGCTGTTCGTCGAGGCGCTGCTGAGCGAGGGCGGCGGCCGGGGCGACCTGCCCGAGTCGCTGCGCGACCTGCTGCTCGCCCGCGTCGAGCGGCTGCCGGAGGAGACGCAGGAGCTGCTGCGGGTGGCCAGCGCGGGCGGCCAGCGCATCGAGCACGACCTGCTGTCGGCCGTCGCCGGGCTCGACGACACCGCCCTGTCCCGTGCGCTGCGCCCGGCCGTCGCCGGCAACGTGCTCGTGGTCGACGGCGAGGGCTACAGCTTCCGGCACGCGCTCATCCGCGAGGCGCTCCACGACGACCTGCTGCCGGGCGAGCACACCCGCCTGCACACCCGCTACGCCGAGGCGCTGGAACGCGACCTGTCGATCCTGCCCGCCCCGCGCGGTGCGATCGAGCTGGCCCACCACTGGCACGCCGCCCACGACTCCACGTGGGCGCTGGTCAGCGCCTGGCGGGCGGCCGCCGCCGCGCGCACCTCCACCGCCTACGGCGAGCAGCTCCGCATGCTCTCCCGCGTCCTGGAGCTGTGGGACCAGGTGCCCGACGCCGCGGGGCGGATCGGCGCCGACCGGCTCGACGTGCTGCGGCAGACCACCGTGGTCGCCCACCTGGCCGGCGAGTACGAACGCAGCATCGCCCTGGCGGGCGCCCTCCTGGCCGAGCTCGACCCCGAGACCGATCCGGTGCGCACCGCCGTCGTCCTGCGCCAGCGCGGCCTGACCCGCTACGACCTGGGCCGCCCCGGCAACCTCGACGACCTGCGCCGCGCCGCCTCCCTGGTGCCCGCCGAGCCCCCCACGCGGCTGCGCGCCCAGGTGCTGGAGAGCCTGTCCCGCATGCTCTTCAGGCCCGAGGACGAGGACGAGAAGATCGCCACCGCCGAGATCGCCCGCGAGATCGCCCGCGCGGTCGGCGACGCCAACGTCGAGGCCAACTCCCTGATCACCGCCACCTGGGCGCGCTACCGCTTCCACGAGGTCGAGGCGCAGATGGAGGCGTTCGCCGAGGCGCGCCGCATCGCCGCCGCCGCCGACGCCTACAACGCGCTCATGCGCTGCGCGATCTCCGAGTCCGACGCGCTGGAGGGCGCGGGATGGCACGAGCGGGCCGCCGAGGTCGCCCGCGCGGGCATCGACGACTCCGCCCAGTACGGCCTGGCGCGCACCTCCGGCACGTTCCTCACGATCAACCTCGCCGAGCCGCTGGTCTCGCTCGGGCGGTGGGACGAGGCGCTGGAGGTCATCGAGCAGGCCCTCGACCTCACGCCGCCCGCCCCCTACCGGGCGAGCCTGCAGGGGTTCGCCACCGACATCGCGCTCGCGCGCGGGCAGCTCGACCGGGCCGAGCACCTGCTCGACGTCTCGCGCGGGGTGCTGTCGCGGGGCGCCCACCGCGACCAGACGCTGCTGCCGCACCTGCGGCGGAAGGTGCGGCTGCTGGAGGCGCGCGGCCAGGTCGCCGAGGCGGTGCGGGAGGTGACCGAGGCGCTGGCCGAGCGCGACCTGATCTCCAGCCCGCGTTACGTGTGGCAGCTCCTGGTGACCTTCGCCCGTCTCCTGACCGGCGTCGCGGCCGGCGCGGCCGGCGGCAGGATGTCCATCGAGCGGGCCTCCGTGGCGGAGCAGGCGGCGGCCGCGCTGCCCCGCCTGCGTGAGGTGGCCCGGCGGATCGGCACGGAGGGCGCGCTGCAGGAGGCGCAACGGCTCACCTTCGAGGCACTGATGGGACCAGAGCCGGCCGCCTCCGGTGCGGAACCGTCGGTTGGCGACGTGGCGGCGCGGGCCGGGTGGCGGGTTAAGGCGTGGGAGGCCGCGGCCGGCGCCTGGGTCGATCTCGGGCAGCCCTACATGGAGGCCCGCGCCCAGCTGTGGTGGGCGCAGGCGCTGCTCGCGGCGGGCGACCGGCAGGAGGCGGCGGCCCGGCTGGAGCGGGCCCGCGAGCTGGCCGCCCGGCTCGGCGCCGCGCCGCTGCTGGAGCAGCTCGAAGCCGTCCGCCGCCGGGCCCGCATCGGTGGCGGTGGCGGTGCCGGGGTTGGCGCGGCCGACGAGCCCGCAGGCGACGGGCCGCCGCTCGGCCTGACGGCGCGCGAGCTGGAGGTGCTGCGCGAGGTGACGAACGGCCGCAGCAACCGCGAGATCGCCGAGACGCTGGTCATCTCGGTGAAGACGGTGAGCGTGCACGTCTCCAACATCCTGGCCAAGCTCGGCGTCGCCGGCAGAGGCGAGGCCGCCGCCACCGCCCACCGCCTGCACCTCTTCGACGACCTCCCCTGACCGTCCCGCCCTGACCGGCCCTGCCCTGTTTTGGTCGGACCCGCTCCGACCGACCCGCTCTGACGTGCCCGCCTTGCCCGCCGGCGAAGCCGTCCAAAGGGCCGGCGACCCCGCTGCCGGGGTCAGCCGGCGGGCAGTGGCCGGGTGGTTCTGCGGCCGACCAGCAGGAGTACGCCGACGGAGATCACGATCCCCACGGCGATGACCGGCACCAGCGCCTGCAGGTCGAGTCCTTCGGCCACCAGGCCGAACAGCGGCGGGCCGAGGAGGGAGCCGATGCTGCCCGCCTGGGCGACGACGCCGTTGCCGACGTCGGCGTGGTCGAGCCGCTCCAGCACCAGCGGCAGGGCGGCGATGACGAGGGCGCCGAGAAAGCCGTTCTCGATCGAGATGACGCCCGCCCCGGTCAGCGCGGCCGGCGACGAGCCGTGGCCGCCGAACATGAGCCAGGCGGCGGGCAGCGTGAGCAGCCCGGCCAGCGCCAGGACGCCGACCGGCGTGCCCCGGCGCAGCAGCACCCCGACGGTGACCCCGCCGAGCGCGCTGAGCAGCGAGATCACGGCGGTGACCGCGCCCGCGGAGGCGGCCGAGTGGCCGTACCGCTCGACCAGGAGCGTGGGCAGCAGGACGAGCACGGGGATGGTCACGAGCACGGCCAGGCAGAAGGCCGCGGCCAGCAGGCCGGGCCAGGCCAGCGCCCGCACGCGGGGCACGGGCCCGGTCTCCTGGTGCCGGGCGGAGCCGCGCGGCAGGCGCACCCGTACGACGAGCGCCATCACGAGCGTCAGCCCGGCGAGGACGCCGATCCAGCCGCGCCAGCCGATCGCCGTGCCGATCGCGCCCCCGGCGAGCGTGCTGGCGCCCAGGCCCACCGCGACGAACGTGGCCCAGACGGACAGCGCGGTCCCGCGGTCGCGTTCCCTGGCCAGCCGGACGATCAGCGCGGGGCAGGCGATGGTGACCAGCAGGTATCCGACGCCTTCGACGCCCCGGGCGGTCAGCAGCCAGGCGTAGCCGCTCGCGACCGCCCCCGCCGCGCTCGCCACCGCCGTCAGGACGAGCCCGGCGACCAGCGACCGCTCGGCGCCGAAGCGGCGGATCAGGTAGCCGGCGAGCAGGCCGACGGCGGCTCCGACGCCGACCACCGTGGAGATGACCCAGCCCAGTTGCGCCAGCGACAGCCCGAGTTCGGCCGCCACGGCCGGCCCGACGGGGGCGAACTTGCCGAGGCTCATGGCCGCGACGACCCCTCCGAGGTAGACGACGGCGATCGTGCCCCAGGGGGTGCGTGGCTGGGCCGAGGTTTCGGCGGTCGTCCCGGCGTCCATGGATCTCCTTCGCGTCGTTCCGTACATGCTCGTCCGGGTTCGAGCATCGTCGCGTCGGATGTGGCGATCAAGACGGTGGCCGGAACCGCGACGCCGGCAGTTCCCTGGATCGGCGGTGGCAGCTCGGATGGCCGCGTGTTCAGGTGCGCCGCCGGCTCAGCGGAGGCGTTTTCGTCGCCGAGGATCGCATCCGCCGGGCTCCTCGGCCGGCGGGGCCGTTCGTGTGGATGAGCGTGGGGCTCAGCCGGTCAGCTGGGCCTCCAGGCGGTAGCCGTCCACTGTCACGTACACCTGGTCGCCGGGGCGGGCGTTCAGGCGCATGAGCACCGGCTGGAGCGAGTCGAAGACCGGCTGGTGGCCCTGCCAGACGAGGACGATCGCGTTGTCGCCGGGGCCGGTGACCGACAGCAGCGTGCCGGGGCGCATGCCGAGCTGGGCGGCGTACCCCTCGGGGACCGGCACGGGGCCGCCGCGCAGGTGCTCGGGCGTGACCTCGATGCGCTGCCAGCGGCGCGGGTCGGAGGACGGGCTCGGCAGCGGCGGGGGCGGCGTCGCCGGGGCGCCCGCCAGGCCGGCCGGCAGCATGCCGGACCGGCCGCCGGACAGCGCCGACAGCGTGGCGAGCGCGGCCGACGGGTCGATCGAGCCGCTCGTGGCGGCCGGGATCGGCTGGCCGCCGCGGTGGTGGTGGCCGTTCGCGCCCGGTGTGCGGCGGGGGAGGGGCTGGGACGGGGACGGCGCCGAGGCCATCGGGTCGGCGGACTCCGGCGGCAGGGCCTCCAGCCATGCCTTGGCGGAATGGGCGCGGATGCCCAGCTCGGCCATGAGCTCCACCATGTCGGCGTCCGGCAGGGCCGTGGCCAGGAGCCGGCGCGTACGGGCCTGGAGGCCGTGGATGTCGCCCACCACGAGCCAGCCGTCCTGGAGACGGCGGTCGGGCATGAGGGTGACCAGCACCCGCCAGAGCGGGGTGCGCAGCGAGGGCACCATCACCGGGTGGGCCGGGTCGGCGCCGATCAGCTGCTCCTCGGTGGCCGCCGCGCCCAGCCACTCGGTCAGGCGGAACATGTGCCCGGTCACCGGCGCGGACTCCGAGGAGCGTAGCCAGGTCAGCACCCGCTCCTCGGCCGTGCGCTGCGCGTGGGAGAGGGCTTCTCGCTCGACCAGCAGCTTGTGGGCGAGCGTGCGGAGGCTGATCGGGTCCTCGGCGAACAGCCGGTGCACGGCCACGGCCAGCTCCAGCTTGTCCAGGCCGCGGAAGAGGTTGTCGACGACGCGGACCATGGCGTGGTCGGTGTCGAACGGCACCGGGGACGATGCGGCGCCGCCGGTCTTCGCCGGGGCCGCGCCGGGGACGCCCGGGACGGCGGGGAAGGAGCCGGTCTCCTCGCGGCCCGGCTGCCGGGCCGCGGGGCGCTGCGGCAGGCGGTCGGCCGCGCCGGGCTGACCGGCCGACGCCTGGCCAGGCTGACCGGGCAGCTGAGAAGGCTGACCGGGCGCCTGAGAAGGCTGGCCCGGCTGGCTCTGCTGGGCCTGTTGTCCGGGCTGCGGCGATTGGCCGGGCTGAGGCGGCTGGCCGGGGGTCTGGCGCTGGGGCAGGGCGCCGTTCTGCGGCTGGGCGGCGAACGCGCCGCTCTGCGCCGGGAACGACCCCGTCTGGCGCGGCTCCCCGGGTACGGCCGGGAACGACCCCGTCTGGCGCGGCTCCCCGGGTACGGCCGGGAACGACCCCGTCTGGCGCGGCTCCCCGGGTACGGCCGGGAAGGACCCTGTATGACGCTGTTCGCCGGGTACGGCCGGGAAGGAGCCCGTGTGGCGGTCGCCGCCCTGTGCGGGGAACGAGCCCGTCTGGCGCGGCTCGCCGGGGTGCCCTCCTGCCTGCGGCTCCCCCGAGCGTCCGGGGAACGCCGCCGCGGGGCGCTGCGGCAGCCCGTTGCCCTGCCCGCCGGACGGCCCGCCTGGCTGCCCGGCGCCCGGCCCGCTCTGTCCGCCGGGCTGCGCGGCGAAGGGACCGCTCTGGCCGCCCGCGGAGGCGGCGAGCGGGTCGTTCCGGCCGGGGGAGGAGGGGAGCGGGTCGTCGGCGGGGGCGGCGAAGGGGCCGCTCTGGCCGTTGGGGGAGGGGGCGACGAAGGGGCCGCTCGAAGGCACGGCGGGGAAGGAGCCGGTGTTCCTGGACTCCTCAGCGCCGCCCGCCCCCCGCTGCACCGGCAGCGTCAACTCGGGCCGGCCGGCGGCGGGGAGGGCCGGGATGCGGCCGAGGATCTCGCGGAGGACCGCGCCGACCACCACCTCGGGCGTGGCGGACGGGGTGCCGAGGTCGCTGGGGGACAGCCGGCGCAATCGCTGCCAGCCGCCGAGGCCGATGACCGCCGTACGGGTGGCCTCGGACCAGCCGGGCAGCGCCGGGTCTACGGGATGCACGGTCAGGGCGGGCACCAGGTCGCACAGGGGCAGGTGGTCCCAGCGGGCGGTGGCCAGCCGGCCGAGGCGTTCGCAGATCCAGTCGAGTCCCGCCGTGCCGAGCGCCTTGGAGAGGGGGAGGGAGGACCACCATCCCGCGGGCAGGCGCGGGTCGCCCAGCGCCTCGGCCACCTGCTGTGGCCGGCTCCAGCGCAGAGCTGGGACTAGGTCGCTCAGGCAGATCGATGACTCGACTTCCATCGGCGGACCTTATCCTCCCCAGTGTGCCGCGTGTGCTGCCCGTTGCGCATGTGGCTCATGGTGCAGCCTACGCGGCAAGCTATCAATCAGTGTGAATAGGGTAAAGACGGTTCAGATCCAAACCGTACCGTGGACGACCCCCCACCTGGGCCACACATGCGGCACCCGCACGACATCCTTCCTCCAGAGCGGCTCTTTCCCCGCATCCCCGCAAGGTGGCGGCGAGAAACCCGGCGGCGAAGGCGTCCCCAGCTCCGGTCGTGTCCACGACCTCGCCCGGCAGGCCAGGCACCCGCGCGGTGATGGTTCCGTTCACCGCCGCCAGGGCGCCGTCGGCGCCCAGTTTCACC
Source organism: Nonomuraea coxensis DSM 45129 (assembly GCF_019397265.1). Lineage (NCBI taxonomy): Bacteria > Bacillati > Actinomycetota > Actinomycetes > Streptosporangiales > Streptosporangiaceae > Nonomuraea > Nonomuraea coxensis. Next base: position 6,201,423 of record NZ_CP068985.1, on the reverse strand, counting down.
ACGGCTGTGCCGTATTTCTCACTCAGCGCCTCCGCCGCCCGCTCCGCCGTGGGCGCGCCGGAGAGCAGCAGGGCCTCGTCGAGATTGGGGATGACGAGGTCGGCCGCGGCGGTCTCGGCCATGAAACGTTCGGCGCCGAAGTCGCGCAGGGGCTTGGTCGAGGCCGGGTCCACGCTGACGGTGACCCCGGCCGCCGCCGCGTCCGCCAGGGCGGCCCTGACGAGGCCCAGGCCCGGCGGGGCGAACAGCACGTACCCGGACAGGTGCAGCCGGGCCACCCCCTCCAGCAGGGCGGGGTCCCAGTCGCGTTCGGAGATCAGGCCGCCCGCGCCCCGGTTGGTGAGCATGGACCGCTCGCCGCTCGGGTCCACCATCGCGATCACGACGGCGGTGGGGTGGTCGGGGTCCACGGTCACCTGGGGCCGTACGCCGGCCTTGACCAGCTCGGCGACGTGCCAGTCGCTGCTGTCGTAGCCCAGCCTGGCCAGCAGCCGGGCGTCGGCGCCCAGGTGGGCGGCCCAGGCGGCGGTGTTCGCGCCCGAGCCGCCGGGACGCAGCACGATGTCGGCCGCGGTGTCGGTGCCCGCCAGGACGGGGGAACCGTGCAGCGCCACCACATCGGTGACCGCGTCCCCGACGACCAGGAGACCGTGGTCGGTCATGAGTCGGCCCAGCTCACGGCGATCCTCGCGGCGAGGGCGACGTTGCCGCGCACGGCGGCGAGGTTGGCCTCCAGGGAGGCGCCGCCCGTGCCGTCGACCAGGTAGCCGAGCAGGAACGGGGTGATCGCCTGGCCCTTGACGCCCTCGCGCTCGGCGGCGGCCAGCGCCTCGGCCAGCACGCGGTCGTGCAGCTCGGGGTCGAGCTGCCGGTCCACGGGGACGGGGTTGGCGACGATCAGTGCCGTCTCCTGGCCGCCGAGGGAGTCCTGGCCGCGCATGATCGCCGCCGCCTCCTCGGGCGACTCGATCCGCCAGTCGATCGGCAGGCCGGAGGTGTTCAGGTAGAAGCCGGGGAAGGCGTCGGTGCGGTAGCCCACGACGCTGACGCCGCGGGTCTCCAGGCGCTGGAGCGTCGCGGGCACGTCGAGGATCGACTTCACGCCCGCGCAGACGACGGTGATCCGGGTACGGGCGAGCGTGTCGAGGTCGGCCGACTCGTCCTGGTCCTCGGTCCAGCCCCGGTGCACGCCGCCGAGCCCGCCGGTGGCGAAGATCCGCACCCCGGCCCGCGCGGCGAGGAACGACGTGGCCGACACCGTGGTCGCGCCGCTCGCCTTGAGCGCGGCGGCCACGGGAAGGTCCCGCTGGCCCAGCTTGCGCAGGCCGGGCTCGGTCGCGATGCGCTCAAGCCCGGCCGCGTCCAGCCCGATGCGGGGCACGCCGTCGAGCACGGCGATCGTGGCCGGCACCGCTCCCGCAGCACGGACGATCTCCTCCAGTTCGCGCGCGACCTCCAGGTTGCGCGGCTGCGGCAGGCCGTGGGAGATGATCGTGGACTCCAGCGCCACGACCGGGGCGCCGCCGGCCAGGGCCTCGGCTACCTCGTCGGACGGCTGGAGGACGGAGTCGGCGGTGCTGCGCATGGTGGGTCTCGTACTCCTTGCGAAATCCTGGGGCTTTGTGCAGAAGAGCGAACTTTACGGCATCGCTCGCCGGCAATGCAGGTTACGGCCCTTCCCGTGATCGGTCATCCCGTCGATGATCACACGTCCCGGGCGTTGACGTGGGGCGTGGTATGGGACGTAAAGTGCGGGGATGGGCGCGTATGACGTGATCGTGGCGGGAGCCGGGCACAACGGGCTGGTGGCCGCGGCCTACCTGGCCCGGGCCGGTCGGCGGGTGCTGGTGCTGGAGCGGTACGACCACGTGGGCGGCCTGGCGATCTCCACGCGCGCCTTCCCCGGGGTGGACGTACGGCTGTCCCGCTACAGCTACCTGGTCAGCCTCCTCCCGGCCGGGATCGTCCGCGACCTCGGCCTCGACCTGGAGCTGCGCCGCCGCCGCTACGCCTCCTACACGCCGGTGGGCGGCACGGGCCTGCTGGTCGACAACGAGGACGCCGGCCGTACGGCGGCCTCCTTCGCCGCGGTCACCGGCGGCGAGAGCGACCACAAGGCCTGGCAGGACTTCTACGCCATGACCGGGCGGGTGGCCGAGACCCTGGCCCCCACCCTCCTCGAACCCCTCCGCCCGCCCGCCGAGATCGAGCGCCTGGTCGGGCCGGAGGCGTGGCGGGCGCTGTTCGCCGAGCCGATCGGCCGCGCCGTGGACGCGCGCTTCGCCGACGACACCGTCCGCGGGGTCGTCCTCACCGACGCGCTCATCGGCACCTTCGCCGACCCGTCCGCCGACCTGCTCGCCAACCGCTGCTTCCTCTACCACGTGATCGGCGACGGCACGGGCGAGTGGAACGTCCCGGTGGGCGGCATGGGCGCGGTCTCGGGCGCGCTGGAGGCGGCGGCCCGCCGCGCGGGCGCGGAGATCAGGACCGGCGCCGAGATCATCGGGATCGCGCCGTCCGGGGAGGTCACGTTCGCCGACGAGCGCGGCGAGCACACCGTGACCGGCGGCCACGTGCTGGTCAACCTGCCGCCCGCGGTGCTCGACCGGCTGCTCGGCCGCGAGCCGGCCGTCCCCGAGGGGGCGCAGCTCAAGGTCAACATGGTGCTGAGCCGGTTGCCCAGGCTCAAGGACGCCTCCGTGGACCCACGCGCGGCCTTCAGCGGCACCTTCCACATCAACGAGACCCGCGACCAGCTCGCCCGCGCCCACGCCCAGGCGGCGGCCGGGCGGATCCCGGAGCTGCCGCCCGCCGAGGTCTACTGCCACTCGCTCACCGACCCGTCGATCCTCGGGCCGGAGCTGCGCGGCCGGGCCGAGACGATGACGCTGTTCGGCCTGCACATGCCCGCCCGGCTGTTCCGCGAGGACCCGGAGGGGGCGCGCGCGGCGGCCCTGCGTGCGACCTTCGCCTCGCTGGACGCCGTGCTCGCCGAGCCCATCGAGGACTGCCTGCTCCGGACGCCCGACGGCGCCCCGTGCGTCGAGGCCAAGAGCCCGGTGGACCTGGAGCGGGAGGCCGGACTGCCCGGCGGCCACATCTTCCACACGGACCTGAGCTGGCCGTACGACGAGGACGGCCGGGGCGGCTGGGGCGTCGAGACCGAGCACGAGCGCATCCTCATGTGCGGCGCGGGCGCCCGGCGGGGCGGCGGCGTGAGCGGCATCGGCGGCCACAACGCCGCGATGGCCCTGCTCACCCGCGCGTAACCCCACCCAGCCGCCCGCCGCCCAGCCGCCCGCCGCCCAGCCGCCGGTCGCCCCCGCCCACCGGCCCCACCGCCGGCCGCGCGGCCCGCCGCTAGTAGCCGCCGGAGACCAGCTTGCCGGCGACCTCCAGTGCCACCGCCGTGCGCCGCTCGTCCGGCAGCTCCAGGTCGAACAGGAACGGCACGCTGCCCAGGACCACCGCGAGCACCGCCAGCCGGGCCTCGAACCCCCGCACGGGATCGTCGCCGGGCGCGGCCAGCACCGAGATCATCGCGATCAGGCCCTGCTGCATGCGCTCCCCGGCCGGCAGCTCGCGCATCACGCCCTGGTTCACCTGGGCGAACCGGAACAGCGGCCGCCACTGGTCCTCCAGCAGCCCCGAGATGCGCGCCAGGACCTCCTTCCTGGCCTCGGCCGTCGAAGGCTGCTCCCCGGCCCACGCCACCAGCTCGTCCATCGACTCGGTGAGCCGCTCCACGACGCTGGCGAGGATCGCCTCCTTGGTCCGGAAGTGGTAGTAGAGCGCCGGCCGGGTGATCTCCAGCCGTTCGGCGACCTCCTGCAGCGTGGTCTTGTCGTATCCGCGCTCGGCGAACAGCTCCAGCGCGACCTGCTGGATCCGCTCTCGTGTGTCCGTCCGCCGCCCTGCCATGCCGCTCCTATCCTTGACGCACGCTCCCGCATTGCTTACTTTCATGTAAGTAAGCAATGCGGTCCCGCCTGTAGGGAGCAGACTATGGCTCAGATCTTCCCCGTCCAGCGCAGGTGCCCCTTCGCGCCGCCCCCCGAGTACGCGGACCTGCGCGAGCAGGCCCCGCTCGTCCGCGCCGAACTGCCCGGCGGCGCCGTGTGGCTGGTCACGCGGCACGCCGAGGCGCAGCGGGTCCTGTCCGGGACGGGCATCAGCACCAGCCCCGCCACGCCCGGCCACCCCCACCACGTCTTCCTCCCCGGCGGGGCCACCCCGGAGCGCAGGGCGCTCCTGGCCGAGAACGCCCCCGGGCACTTCATCGACCTCGACCCGCCCGAGCACACCCGCTTCCGCAAGCTGCTCATCCCGGAGTTCACGGTCCGCCGCGTACGGGAACTGCGCCCCGGCATCCAGGACATCGCCGACCGGCTCATCGACGACATGCTGGACAAGGGACCGGAGGCCGAGCTCGTCGCCGACTTCGGGCTGCCGCTGCCGTCACTGGTCATCTGCCGGCTGCTCGGGGTCCCGTACGCCGACCACGAGTTCTTCCAGTCGCGCACCCGCGCGATGCTCGGCGCGCTCGGCGACGAGCAGGTCCGGCTCGCCGCGGCGTCCGAGATCAGGAACTACCTCGACGCGCTCGTCACCGCCGCCGAGAAGGGCCCCGAGGACGACCTCCTCGGCCGGGTCATCACCAGCGGCCGGCTCACCCACGACGAGATCGTCGGCGTGATCTTCTTGCTGCTCGTCGCCGGCCACGAGACCACCGCCAACATGATCCCGCTGGCCGTGCTCACCCTCCTGCGCCACCCCGGCCAGCTCGCCGCGCTGCGCGCCGACCCGGACGGCTGGCCGATGGCGGTCGAGGAACTGCTCCGCTACCTCTCCGTCGTCGACTGGGTGGCCTTCGACCGGGTCTCCACGGAGGACCAGGAGATCGGCGGGCAGCTCGTACGCAGGGGCGAGGGCATCTTCGTCCTCGGCGCCTCCGCCAACCGCGACGAGCGGGCCTTCGAGCGTCCCGACGACTTCGACGTCCGGCGCGGCGCCCGCCACCACGTGGCCTTCGGCTACGGCGTGCACCAGTGCCTCGGCCAGAACCTGGCCCGCGCCGAGCTGGAGATCGCCCTGCGCGCGCTGTTCGAGCGCCTGCCTGGCCTGCGCGCCACGGTGCGCGACGAGGAGGTGCCCGCCAGGTACGACGCCGCCGTCTTCGGCCTCACGTCCCTGCCCGTCACATGGTGAAACCAGAGCGTAAGGACGACCCGTTCATAGGGTTCTCATGATGTTCCCTTAGCGTTTGCTGCATGAGTGAGGCCGCACGGTTGCTGGTAGTCGACGACGAGCCCGCGTTGCGCGAGGCGCTCCAGTCCAGCCTCGAGTTCGAGGGCTACAAGGTCGTCACCGCGAACGACGGGCAGGCCGCGCTCGACGAGCTGGCCCGCGCCTCCTACGACGCGGTGCTGCTCGACGTCATGATGCCGCGGCTCGACGGGCTGACCGCCTGCCGCCGCCTGCGGTCCTCGGGCAACCACATCCCGGTCCTCATGCTCACCGCCCGCGACGCGGTGGGCGACCGGGTCTCGGGGCTCGACGCCGGGGCCGACGACTACCTGGTCAAGCCGTTCGAGCTGGACGAGCTGCTGGCCAGGGTCCGCGCCCTGCTGCGGCGCGGCGCGCTGAGCGCCGGCGGCCCTGAGGGTGACACGCTGACCTACGCCGACCTGCGCATGGACCCGGCCACCCGCGAGGTCACCCGCGGCGACCGCCGGCTCGACCTGACCAGGACCGAATACCTGCTCATGGAGCTGTTCCTGTCGCACCCGCGCCAGGTGCTCACCCGCGACCAGATCCTGAGCGAGGTGTGGGGCTTCGACTTCGAGCCCACCTCCAACTCCCTCGACGTCTACGTCATGTACCTGCGGCGCAAGACGGAGGCGGGAGGCGAGCCGCGGATCATCCACACCGTCCGCGGGGTGGGTTATGTCCTGCGGGCCGCCGCGTGAGACCTCGCAGCCTCCGGGCTCGGCTGACGCTCCTGGTGACGGGCGCGGTGTCGTTCGCCGTCGTGCTGTGCGCGGTCCTGTCGTGGTTCATCATCCAGATGCTGGTCCTCGCGCAGGTGGACCAGAGCATCCTGGAGAACCAGGGGGACGTGAAGTACCTGCTCCACGAGTGCCGTCCGGAAGGCACGCAGGGCCCCTACTTCGAGGGCATGGCCACGGTGCTCCGTCCCGACGGCACCACCTGCTCGCTCGGCCGGCCCATCGCGCCCACCCAGGACGACCGCAAGGCGCTGGAGCCCATACCGGAGCCCCTCTACCGCAACGGGGTGACGACGGACGGCAAGCGGGTGCGCGTCGTGACCGTCAACGTGGAGCCGGGCCTCGCCGTGATGGCGGCCCGGCCGCTCTGGCACGTCGAGCGCACCCTCCGCTACGCCGCGGTCGGGCTCGGCGGCATCGCCGCGCTGGGCGCGCTCGGCGCGGCCATGGCGGGCCTCGCCGTCTCGCGCGCCGCCCTGCGCCCCGTGGGCGAGCTGACCAGGGCGGTCGAGCACATCGCCCAGACCGAGGACCTCGACACCCGCATCCCCGTACGCGGCACCGACGAGATCGCCCGCCTGTCGTCGTCCTTCAACGCGATGACCGCCGCCCTGGCCGGCTCGCGCGAACGCCAGAAACAGCTCGTCGCCGACGCCGGCCACGAGCTGCGCACCCCGCTGACCACCCTGCGCACCAACATCGACCTGCTGCTGCGCAGCGAGCAGACCGGCCGCAGCATCGACCCCGACGCCAAGCGGCGGCTGCTGGTCAACGTCAAGGCGCAGTTCGCCGAGCTGTCCACGCTGGTCGCCGACCTGCTCCAGCTCGCCCGCGGCGACAACGACCACGAGCCGCACGTCGAGCTGGCCTTCCACGAGGTCGTGACGGCGGCGGTGGAGCGCGCCCGGCTGCGCGGCGCGCGGGTCGTCACCGACCTCGAACCCTGGTACGTCGCCGGCAACGCCGCCTCCCTGGAGCGCGCGGTCATCAACCTGCTCGACAACGCGGCCAAGTTCAGCCCCGACAGCGGGGTCGAGGTGTCGCTGCGGAACGGGCGGCTGACCGTCCGCGACCACGGCCCCGGGCTGCCGGAGGAGGAGCTGCCGCACGTCTTCGAACGGTTCTGGCGCTCGCCGTCCGCGCGTGGCCTGCCCGGATCCGGGCTCGGCCTGGCCATCGTGGCCCAGGCCGTGGCCGAGGCGGGCGGTCAGGTGAGCCTGGCGAACGCGCCCGGTGGCGGAGCCGTCGCAACAATGGACCTTCCCGGAACTCTCCTTCGTGGCTCAGAATCGGATAAGTCCGGTCAAAGATCCGAATCGTGAGCTGGGTGCATGGACACGACAGCAGTGGGGACCCGCCTGGTCGAGGTGGTCGTCCCCGTGTACGACGAGCAGCGGGCGCTCCGCGCGAGCGTCACCCGCCTCCACGGGTACCTCACCAGGAACTTCCCCTACGGATTCCGGATCACGATCGCCGACAACGCCAGCACCGACGACACCTGGCGGATCGCCACCGAACTGGCGCAGGAGCTGCCGCACGTCCACGCCGTGCACCTCGACGAGAAGGGCCGCGGGCGGGCGTTGCGGCTGGTCTGGTCGCGCAGCGAGGCCGACGTCGTCAGCTACATGGACGTCGACCTCTCCACCGACCTGGACGCCTTCCTGCCGCTGGTCGCGCCGCTGCTGTCGGGGCACAGCGACCTCGCCATCGGCACCCGGCTGGCGCGCGCCTCGCGGGTCGAGCGGGGACCGAAGCGGGAGTTCATCTCCCGCTCCTACAACCTGCTGCTGCGGTCGCTGATGGGCGCCGGGTTCTCCGACGCCCAGTGCGGCTTCAAGGCCGTGCGCACCGACGTCGCCCAGGCCCTGCTGCCCGGTGTCGAGGACGAGGAGTGGTTCTTCGACACCGAGCTGCTGCTGCTGGCCGAACGCTACGGGCTGCGCATCCACGAGGTCCCCGTCGACTGGGTGGACGACCCGGACAGCCGGGTCGACATCCTGCGCACCGCCCTGGACGACCTGCGCGGGATGGCCAGGGTGGCGCGCAAAACGCTCTCCGGCGCCGCCGGGATCCCCGTACCGCCCCGGATCCAGCGGGCCGAGCTGCCGCGCGGCATGGCCCGCCAGCTTCCCCGCTTCGCGGTCGTCGGGGTGGCCAGCACCCTGGCGTACCTGGCGCTCTACTCGCTGCTGCGGCCGGCCATCGCGCCGCTCGCCGCCAACGCCGTCGCGCTGCTGGTCACCGCCCTCGCCAACACCGCCGCCAACCGGCGCTTCACCTTCGGCGTCACCGGCTCGGCCGGGGCGCTGCGGCACCAGTTCGAGGGGCTGATCGCTTTCCTCGTCGGGCTGGCGCTCACCTCGGGAACCCTCGCGCTGCTGCCCTCGGGGGTCCCGCACGGCGTCGAGGTGGCCGCGGTCATCGCCGCCAACGCCGCCGCCACGCTCGTCCGCTTCCTGCTCCTGCGCGTGTGGGTGTTCAACCCCCGGCGGAGGACCGCGCGATGAACCTCGCGGCCGGCACGCCGGGCCGCCGGCTGACCGGCCGGGCCGCGGAAGGGCCCGCGGCTCAGGCGGGGAGGGCGGCGAGGAGGAAGGCGAGGCGGGCGGCGGCGGACTCGACGTCGTCCGTCGTGCCGAGCCGGTAGCCCCACGAGGTGACAAACGCGCCCTCGTCGGAGCAGGTGACCGTCTCCGCGAGCGTGGCGGAGAAGCGGTTGCGGACCGACACGTAGGCCGGGTCGCTGGACAGGGCCAGGCTCTGGACGGACAGGTCGGCGTGACGACCCGCGTGCCAGGCGAACCGCTCGAGGCTGAGCGCCGTATCAAGCATCATGCGTCACCTCCGCAACGTCTCGCGCCAGAATTGCACGATCTTGCGGCGGGAGGCAAGCAATTGCTGCGGTTAAAATGGCGTTTGTTTCCGGTACGTGTGCAGAATGCGCATCATCACCTCCCGCCCGCTCTCGTCGAACTCGGCGACCTTCGCGAAACCGTCGAAAGCCTGCACGTAGAAGGCGATGTCATCCGGCTCGCGCAGGACGAGGTCCTTCGTCATGGTGGCCACGCCCACCATGGTGTCGTTGTAGATCCAGAAGCCGTTGATCGGCGCGGACGGCAGCTCGGTCTCGGCGGGGATCACGCCGAACTCGACGTTGGGCAGCGTGCTGACCGCGAGCAGCCGGTCGATCTGCCCGCGCATCACGTCGGCCGGGGCCAGCATTGTGCGCAGCGCGGACTCCGGCACCACGAACCGGAAAGTGCGGCCCCGGTCGTAGAGGATCTCCTGGCGCTGCATGCGCACCCGTACGGCCGCGTCGATCTGGTCGGCGGCGCTGTAGAGGCGCTTGACCTTGCGGAAGACGTGCCGGGCGTACTCGGTGGTCTGGAGCAGGCCCATGATGATGCCCGGCTCGAAGGCGCGGAACAGCTTGGTGCGCGCCTCCAGGTCGCGCATGTCCTCCTGGATCGCGGCGAGGCCGCTGCGGTAGCGCTGCTTCCAGCTGTCGTGCCGCTCCTGGAGCGCGAGGGCCTGGCTGATCAGGTCGTCCGTCGTGTCGGGGGCGGCGCCGACCGCCTGCGCCCACGTGACCACGTCGTCCTCGGTGGGGGTCTGCCTGGCGTTCTCCAGGCGGGAGACCTTGGACGGCTGCCAGCGCACCCGCTCGGCCAGCTCCTTGCCCGACAGGTGGGCGGCTTCCCTGAGCTGGCGCAGCTGACCGCCGAGGTCGATCCGCGCCTGCTGAAACGACGTCACGCCGCAAGAGGCTAGCCCTGGTTGCGCCGATCAGCCAGGGCCCGCCGCAATTGTGATCAAGCGGTGGCCGAGGGTGTTCCGCCGCTGGTGGGGAAAGCGGTTGCCGGCCCGCTGGGGAGGACCCGGCGGGCGATCTCGGTGATGAGTTCGCGGGGGACCTCGACCGCGGTCTCGCCGGCGAGGACGTCGCGGAGATCCGCGAGCGCCTCGGCGTCGGTGACCTCGAGGCCCTGGACCACGATCGTGCCGCGGTCGGTCTCGTACAGGGTGGGACAGGCGCCGGCCTCCGAAGTGGAGCCGAGGAACCTCATGCGCATGACGATCCTTCCCCGATGCAAAGGTGCAATTGCGCGCAATTGTACGACTCGGGGAGTGCTTTGTGATCGTTTTTCCGGAAATTGTGCTTTTGAGAAGTGAGCTCAGTCCAGGGCGCCCTCCATGAACTCCCCGGCCCGCTGGAAAAGACCCAGCGTCATCGCGTGCAGCAGGTCACCGGTCTCCTTCGGGGCCTTGCCGGCGTAGGCCCGCGCGTGCGTGCCCTCCAGCACGATGCCGAGCTTGAAGCAGGCCATCACCGCGTACCAGCCGACCGCCGACAGGTCGCGCTCGGACAGCGCCGTGTAGTAGGACGCCAGCTCCTGGGGCGAGGGAAGACCCGGCACGTGAGCGTTGCCTGTCGGCCAGGTCGCCAGCAGCCAGCCCAGGTCGAGCAGCGGATCGCCGACCGTGCACATCTCCCAGTCAACGATCGCCGCCAGCCGCGGGCCGTCCCAGGCGAACATGAGGTTGGCGAAGTGGTAGTCGCCGTGCATGATCCCCGGCGTGTACGAGCGGGGCAGCCTGCGGCTCAGCCAGTCGGCGGTCTCGCGCAGCCCGGGGATGTCGGGGCCGGGATAGCCGTCGAGCTCGGAGTAGGAGTCGAGCTCCTTGAGCCAGCGCGGCACCTGCCGCTCCAGGAAGCCCTCGGGGCGCCCGAACCCCGGCAGCAGGCCGGGATCGACCCGGCCCAGCTCGGCCAGCGCGGCGGCGGCCTCCAGGCCCATCCTGTGCCGGATCGCCGGATCGGAGGCGTGCGGCTCGGGAAGTCCCGTGGAGGGGTTGAACCCGTCCACCGGCTCCATGAGGTAGAAGACCGGCTCCCGCTCGGTCTGGGCGGCCACGAGCGCCGGCGCGGGCACGCGCGTGCCGCGCAGCGCCGTCAGCACCCGCGCCTCGCGGCGCAGCACCTCGTTGCTCCTGCTGCGGGCGTGGAGGGGCGGGCGGCGCAGGACGTACGACCGGCCGCCGCGCTCCAGGCGGACCATGACGTTCTGGGTGCCGCCGGCCACCGGGGCCACCCCGGTGATCGGGCCGCCGGGCAGCCCTTGGGCGTCCATCCACGCGCCGAGCGCGTCGAAGTCGATCGCGCCGACGTCGATGTGCGTGGAGGTCATGATCACCCCTCGACAGAATCATGTTCTAGCGGGACCTTACGAGAGCCCCACCCCTCGGTCAACCCGCCGGTCGCGCCAGCGCGGCGGGGACGTCGACCAGCTGCGCGCGCAGCTCCTCGCCCAGGGCCTTGGCCTGCGGATCCATGCGTGGGCTCGCGGCCACGCCCCTGCCGAGCAGGCCGTGGACGACGAAGTTGAGCGCCCTGAGATCGGGCAGCTCGTGTCGCTCGACGCGGTGAGCGGCCAGCTCGGGCAGGAGCGCGGCCAGCCGCCCGGCCGTGAGGTACGACTCCAGCCAGGCGTACCGCTCGTCGGTGTCCACCCAGACGCCGAGGTTGGCGTTGCCCCCTTTGTCGCCGGAGCGCGCCCCCGCGATCCGGCCGAGCGGGAGCCGCACGCACGGCCCCGAGGGGACGGCGGCCCGCCTCCCGGCCGCCGGCGCGGGAACCGGCTCCGCCGCCGCCACCGCCGCCGAGGCCGCGGGCGCCGGATCGGACGGCAGCTCCTCGCCGTTGACGAAGACCCGCGGGTGCACCTCGGCGGCCGGGACGAGCACCGGCCAGTAGACCCCGTACGGGGAGGCGTCGCCCGGCGGCGAGAGGGCGTAGAAGCCCGGATAGCCGGCCAGCCCCGTCTCCACCACCGCCGAGGAGAAGGCGCGGCCCGCCGTGCGGCGGTCGGCGTCCATGACCGTGATCCGGAGCAGGCCCGAGCCGGTGAGCGTCACGTCCACCGCGTCGAAGGACTCCTTCGGGATCCGCGCCCAGATCGCCTCCTCGGCCGCCCGCGCCTTGGCCTCGACGTCCAGCCCGGTCAGCACCAGCGTCATCGTGTTGCGGTAGCCGCCGAGGAAGTTGACCGCGACCTTGAGCGTGTCCGGCGGCGGCTCGCCGCGCACCCCCGAGATCAGCACCCGGTCCGGCCCGTCGTCGGTGAGCGTGATCGTGTCGAACCTGGCGACCACGTCCGGGCCGAGGTAGCGGGGGCCGCCCAGCTCGTACACGAGCTGCGCCGTCACCGTCCCCACCGACACCAGGCCGCCCGTCCCCGGATGCTTGGTGATCACGGCGGAGCCGTCGGCGCGCAGCTCGGCGAGAGGGAAGCCGCAGTGCGCCAGGTCCGGCACGTCCTGGAAGAAGGCGTAGTTGCCGCCCGTCGCCTGGCAGCCGCACTCGATCACGTGCCCCGCCACCACGGACCCGGCGAGCGCGTCCAGGTCGCCGGGACCCCAGCCGTGGCGCCAGATGCCGGGACCCGTCACCAGCGCGGCGTCCGTCACCCGGCCGGTCACCACCACGTCCGCCCCCGCCGCGAGAGCCTGGGCGATGGGCCGGCCGCCGAGGTAGGCGTTCGCGGTCAGGGGCGTGGCGCGCAGGCGCTCGCCGGTGTCGGCGTTGACCAGGTCGAGGTCGCGGCCCATGAGGTCGTCGCCCGTCACGTGCGCGACGGTCGCGGACACCCCCAGGCGGGCGGCCAGCTCGCGCACGGCCTCGGCGCAGCCGGCCGGGTCCAGACCGCCCGCGTTCGAGACGATCCTGATGCCCCTGTCGAGGCACGTGCCGAGGACGTCCTCAAGCTGCCGCAGGAACGTCGGCGCGTATCCTGGCCGGCCCTTCAGCCGGTTGCCGGCCAGGATGAACATCGTCAGCTCGGCCAGCCAGTCGCCGGTCAGCACGTCGATCGGGCCGCCCTCGACCATCTCGCGGGCGGCCGAGAGCCGGTCGCCGTAGAACCCGCTGCAGTTGGCGATCCGCAGCGTCATCCCGAGACCCACTTCGGAGGGCGCTTCTCCCAGAACGCCGCGATGCCCTCCTGCCCCTCCTCCGAGGTGAACCGCTCCGCCGACAGCTCCGTCATCCGCCGCAGCCCCTCCTCGAACGGCAGCCCCGGCACCTCCCGCACCAGCCGCTTGGTGATCGCCAGCGCCTCCGGGCCGCCCTTGACCAGCAGCTCGGTGTAGTGCGCGACCGCCGCGTCCAGCTCCTCCTCCGGGACCGCCCGCGACACCAGCCCGATCTCGGCCGCCCGCGCGGCGTCGAAGACCTCGCCGGTCAGGAAGTACTCGGCCGCGGCCCGCGGGTCGAGCCGCCGCAGCACCGGCACGGAGATCATCGCCGGCACCACGCCCAGCCGCACCTCGGTGAACGCGAACGAGGCCGTCAGCGGCGCCACCGCGAAGTCGCACGAGGCCACCAGCCCGAGCCCGCCCGCCCGCGCGGTGCCGTTGAGCCGGCACACGACCGGCTTCGGGCTCTCCCACAGCAGCGTGAAGACCTCCGGCAGGGACGCCGTCACCGGCGCGCCCGGCCGGCCCTCGGCGGCGCGCTGCTCCTTCAGGTCGGCACCCGAGCAGAACACCGTGCCGGTGGCCGTCAGCACGATCACCCGGCACTCGGGCTCGGCCAGCGCCCAGGTCAGCCGTTCCTTCAGGTCGGCCAGCAGGCGGGCCGACAGCGCGTTGCGGTTGGGCGGCGAGTCGAGCGTGACGGTCGCGACACCGTTCGCCAGGCTTGCGTGCACCAGGCTCGTCATAGGTCCCCCTCGTGAATGACGGCGAGCACGGCTCCCGCCTCGACCTGCCGGCCCTGCTCGACGTGCAGGCCGGACACCACGCCGTCGGCCGGAGCGGTGATCCGATGCTCCATCTTCATCGCCTCCAGCACCAGCACCGCCTGGCCCTTGACGACGCGGTCGCCGGGCGCCACCTCGACGCGCAGCACGCTGCCCGGCATCGGGGCCAGCAGGGAGCCGGGGACGACGTGCTCGACGGGCTCGGGCAGGCGGGGGAGCGGGGTCAGCTCGGCGCGGCCGCCCGGGTGGCCGCCCGTGTGGTCCACGTACACCGGGCCGCCGGCGTCGTAGCGGGCGACGGCGAAGGCGTGGCGGACGCCGTCCCGCTCCAGGACCACCCGGTCGGGCGCGGCGCTGACGGCGGTGACTCCGGCGGGCAGCGGGTCGTAGACGACGTCGGCCGTGCGGCCGTCCCCTGTGGTGAAGGCGGTGCGGCGCGGCTGGGAGCGGACGTTGCGCCACCCGCCCGGCAGGCCGCCGAGCACGGGGGCGCGGCGGCGGTTGTCCGCGGCCAGCGCGAGCGCGGCGGCCAGCCCGGCCAGCCCACTCTCCCCGGCCGGCCCACTCTCCCCGGCCGGCGCGGGCGGGGCCGTCGCGAAGGGGCCGCCGGGGTCGAGGAAACCGGTGTGGGTGTCCCCGGCCACGAAATCCGGATGGGTCAGGATCCGCAGCAGCAGGTCGCGGTTCGTGGCGAGGCCGTGCAGCCGCGCCCGCCGCAGCGCCGTCACGAGCTTCCTGACCGCCTCCGCCCGCGACGCCCCGTGCGCGATCACCTTCGCCAGCATCGCGTCGTAGTAAGGCGGCACCACCGACCCGGACTCCACCCCCGAGTCCACCCGGACGCCGGTGCCGGGCCCGCCGACCTCGAAGCGCCGCAGCACCCCCGACTGCGGCAGGTAACGCTCGTCCTCCGCGTAGAGCCGCACCTCGACGGCGTGCCCGGACGGCCCCGGCGGCTCAGGCGGCAGCGCGCCGCCCTCGGCCACCTCCAGTTGCAGCCGTACGAGATCCACCCCGTGCACCAGCTCGGTGACCGGATGCTCGACCTGGAGCCGGGTGTTCATCTCCAGGAACGCCACCCGGTCGCCCCGCACCAGGAACTCGACGGTCCCGGCCCCGACGTAGCCGATCGCGGCCGCCGCCCGCCGGGCCGCCTCGCACAGCCGCTCGCGCGCCTCCGCCGCGATCCCGGGGGAGGGGCACTCCTCGACGACCTTCTGGTGCCGCCGCTGCACGCTGCACTCGCGCTCGCCCAGCGTCCACACGGTGCCGTGCGCGTCGGCCAGCACCTGCACCTCGACGTGCCTGGCCCGCTCCCACAGCGGCTCGGCGAACACGGCGGGATCGCCGAACGCCGCCTCCGCCTCCCGCCGCGCCGAGGCGACCTCACGCGCTAGCTCCTCCGGCCCGCGGACGATCCGCATGCCCCGCCCGCCGCCTCCGGCCGACGCCTTGACCAGCAGCGGGAACTCGCCGGGCGCCGCCAGGTCGAGCGAGGGCAGCACGGGCACCCCGGCCGCCGCCATGAGCCGCTTGGCCTCGATCTTCGAGCCCATCGCGGCGATCGCCCCCGGTGGCGGGCCCACCCACACCAGCCCGGCCGCCAGGACCGCCCGCGCGAACTCCGCGTTCTCCGACAGGAACCCGTAACCCGGATGCACGGCGTCCGCCCCGGAGGCGCGGCAGGCGGCCACGACGCGGCCAATGTCCAGATAGGTCTCGGAAGGGCGGGCGCCCGGCAGGCGTACCGCGAGATCGGCCTCCGCCACGTGCGGCGCGCCGGCGTCGGGGTCGGCGAAGACCGCGACCGTCTCGATCCCGAGCGCCCGGCAGGTACGGAAGACGCGCCGGGCGATCTCACCCCGGTTCGCGACGAGCAGGCGGCTGATCACGGCCGGAACACCCCGAACCCGGCCGGCTCCGGCACCGGCGCGCTGTTGACCGCCGACAGGCACATCCCCAGCACCGTACGGGTGTCGCGCGGATCGATCACCCCGTCGTCGTAGAGCCGGCCCGACAGGAAGAACGGCAGCGACTCGGCCTCGATCTGCGCCTCCACCATGGCGCGCATCGCCGCGTCCGCCTCCTCGTCGTACGCCTGCCCCCTGGCCTCGGCCGCCGCCCGCCCCACGATGGACAGCACCCCGGCGAGCTGCGCGGGCCCCATCACCGCCGACTTGGCGCTCGGCCAGGCGAACAGGAACCGGGGCTCGAAGGCCCGCCCGCACATGCCGTAGTTGCCGGCGCCGTACGACGCCCCCATGACGATCGTCAGGTGCGGGACCGTCGAGTTGGACACCGCGTTGATCATCATCGCGCCGTGCTTGATGATCCCGCGCTGCTCGTAGTCCCTGCCGACCATGTAGCCGGTCGTGTTCTGCAGGAACACGAGCGGGGTCCTCGACTGGTTGGCGAGCTGGATGAACTGCGTCGCCTTCTGCGACTCCTCGCTGAACAGCACGCCCCGCGCGTTCGCCAGCACCCCCACGGGATAGCCGTGCACACGCGCCCACCCGGTCACCAGCGACGTCCCGTACAGCGGCTTGAACTCCTCGAACGCGCTCGCGTCCACCACCCTGGCGATCACCTCGCGCGGGTCGAACGGCACCCTCAGGTCCTCGGGGACGACGCCCAGCAGCTCCTCCGCCGGATAACGGGGCTCCTCGGCGGGCAGCGGCGTGACACCCCGCTTGCGCCAGTTGAGCGAGCGCACCACGCGGCGGCCGATGCGGAGCGCGTCGTACTCGTCCTCGGCCAGGTAGTCGGCCAGGCCGCTCACCCGGGCGTGCATCTCCGCGCCGCCCAGCGACTCGTCGTCGGACTCCTCACCGGTCGCCATCCGCACCAGCGGCGGGCCGCCCAGGAACACCTTGGCCCGGTCGCGGACCATCACCACGTGGTCGCTCATGCCGGGGACGTACGCGCCGCCCGCCGTCGAGTTGCCGAACACCAGCGCCACCGTCGGCACGCCGGCCGCCGACAGCCGCGTCAGGTCGCGGAAGACCCGGCCGCCCGGGATGAAGATCTCCTTCTGCGTGGGCAGGTCCGCGCCGCCGCTCTCGACCAGGTTGACGTACGGGAGCCGGTTGCGCAGCGCGATGTCGGCCGCGCGCAGCGTCTTGCGCAGCGTCCACGGGTTGGTCGCGCCGCCGCGCACCGTCGGGTCGTTCGCGGTGATCACGCACTCGACGCCCTCGATCACCCCGATGCCGGTCACCACGCTCGCCCCGACCGGGTAGTCGCTGCCCCACGCCGCCAGCGGCGACAGCTCCAGGAACGGCGAGTCGGCGTCCACGAGCAGCTCCACCCGCTCGCGGGCGAGCAGCTTGCCGCGCCGCCGGTGCCGCTCGACGTACTTGCCGCCGCCGCCGGCCACCGCCCTGGCGTGCTCGGCGTCCAGTTCGCCCAGCTTGGCCAGCATGGCCTCGCGGCGCGCCAGGTATTCCTCGCTCCCGGGATCGAGCCTGCTTCTGATCACGGCTTCCCCGCCGGAGACGCGACGATCACGCCAAGTACGGTAGCGTCCGGCCCCCCGATGCGGAAGAGCCGGACGCCTCGGCCTGACCGGCGCGGCCTCCTTGCAGTGGCTACTTGCAGTGGCTCCAGCCGGACTTCCAGCTCGCCGTCCCGATGGAGCCGCCCCAGATCACGCACTTGCCCTTCGCGGGCAGGCGCACCGGGCCCGCGTAGGCGCTGAACATGCCCGGGTTGCTCGCGCTCGATCCGCCCTTGACCTGGAGGATGGCGTTCATCTTCACCTTGCCGGTGAACAGCAGGGCCGACATCATGACGACGCAGTTCTTGCCCGCGGTCGCGTTGTACAGCAGGTAGACCCGGTCGCTCTCGCCGACCACGTGAGAGTCGACGATCTTGTAGCCCGATCCGCACACCGCGGCCGGCTTGTACGGGTTCGGCTTCGGAGCGACCGTCGGCTTGGTGGTGGCAGGCTTCTTGGTCGGCGCCACAGAGGGGACGCTGGGACCGGCCGTATTGGTGGCGGCCGGCTCGCTCGGCTCCACCTCGGGGTCCACCGAGGTGGTCGACTTCTTCTTCGTCCTGGTCGGCTTGGGCGTCGAGGTGGCCTGCGGGCGCTCGGTGGTCGTCTGCGGGCGCGGCTGCGTCGTCACCGGGGCGGTCGGGATCTGGGCGACCGGCTGCTCGGAGTTCTTCTTCTTGCCGGTCTTCTCCGGCTCCTCGATGTCCAGGGTGCCGACCGGGACGGGGCTGTCCGTGGGCAGCACCGGGTCGGCGGTCGGCTGAGTGGACGGGGGCTCGCCGGGCTTGCCCGCGCCCGAGCCGCCGTCCTCGGTGCTCCGCGAGGCGTCGCCCACGGCCACCACCGGCACCTGCTTGCTGTTCGCCTGCACCACGACGGCGCCGGCGACCACCAGCAGCGCCGCCGCGGCGGCCCCCGACAGGGCGAGCGTCATGGTCCGCCGCTGCTTGGCCGGCGCCCCATCACCACCGCCCTGGCCTCCGGCGGGCTGGGAGCGAGGAGCACTGTACGCCCCGTGGCCGCCACCCTGCCCGGGCCTCCCGGGCCCACCCGCCTGGGGCGGAACCCCCGGCCCGCCCGCCTGCGGCGGAACACCAGGCCCGCCCGCCTGCGGCGGAACACCAGGCCCGCCGGCCTGCGGCCCGCCCTGAGCGCCGGGCTGGACCGCACCGGCGCCACCGTGCCCCGACCTCGCTCCACCAGACGCGCCGGGACCCGCGGCCTGGGCGCCGGGAATGCCCTGGCCTGCGGGATGGCCGGGGCCGGTGGTGGGGGGCTGGGCGGGGCCGTTCTGGATGGCGGCGGCGAGGTGCGGGAAGGCGCCCTGCTGGGGCGGGAACATGGGCTGTGGCCCGCTCCCGGCCTGTCCCCAAGGGCTGGGAACGGCGTCCTGCCCCGGCTGTCCGGAATGCCCCGGCTGTCCGGGGTGCCCGGCGTGGCCAGGCTGGGCGGGGCCGGTGAGGTGTTGGCCGGTGACCGGTTCGATGGCGGCCTTGGGGGCGGGCTGGCCGGTGAGGCGGAGGATGAGGTCGCCCGCCGTGGGCCGCTGCGCCGGGTCCTTGGACAGGCAGGCGGCGACCAGCTCCCCCAGCTCGCCGTCCATCCCGCCCAGC
The DNA here is from genome assembly GCF_019397265.1 of Nonomuraea coxensis DSM 45129. NCBI lineage: Bacteria > Bacillati > Actinomycetota > Actinomycetes > Streptosporangiales > Streptosporangiaceae > Nonomuraea > Nonomuraea coxensis. Next base: position 6,182,543 of record NZ_CP068985.1, on the reverse strand, counting down.
TCGGGCTCCTCGTTGAGGATCCGGTTCATGACCACGGGGATGGAGTCGGCCCCGAAGGCGGGCTTGCCGGTGGCGGCGAAGACCATGGTGACGCCCCAGGCGAACACGTCCGCCGCCTCCGACACCGCCGCCCCGCTGAGCTGCTCGGGCGCCAGGTACGACGGCGTCCCCATCGCCATGCCCGTGGCCGTGGCGCCGGGCGAGTCGAGGGCGCGCGCGATGCCGAAGTCGATCACGACGGGCCCTTCGGGCCCCATGAGGACGTTGGCCGGCTTGAGGTCGCGGTGCAGGATCCCGGCCCGGTGGATGGCGGCGAGCGCGGTGGCCGTGCTGATGGCGAGCCGTTCGAGCGCCGCGCCCCGCCGCGGCCCCTCGGTGAGGACGAGTTCGCGCAGCGACGGCCCGGGGACGTACTCGCTCACGATGTACGGCCGGCTGCCGTCCAGGTCGGCGTGGAGCACGGGCGCGGTGCAGAACCGCGCGACCCGCTGCGCCACCGCCACCTCGCGCAGGAACCTGGTGCGCGCGTCGGCGTCGGCCACGAGCGCGTGGTGCAGCAGCTTGACGGCGACCTGTTCCCCGGTGTCGCTCTTGCCGAGATAGACAACGCCTTGGCCGCCCTCGCCGAGCCGGGCGACGATGTCATACGCCCCCAGCCGCCGCGGATCGTCCGCCGCCAACGGCTGGAACTGATTCACGTCGGACCCCCATTACAACCCCAACAGATGGGGCAAAACGCTACCAGCGTGGTAACCGGGGCGTCTGCCGGTCCGGTCAGAAGTTTCTCGTCCTGACCCGGCGAGTCAGCTCCCACCGCAGGTCGTGTGCACCTCGAAAGTCAAGGTCACGGCTTGGCAAACTCCGGACGCCCGGCATGCTCCTAGATCGCTTTCCCCGGGTTGAGCAGGCCCAGAGGGTCGAAGACGGCCTTGATGCCCCGCTGCACCTCGGCGGCCACCGGCCCCGACTCCAGCGCCAGCCACCGCTGCTTCAGCAGCCCCACCCCGTGCTCACCGGTCAGCGTGCCGCCCAGCTCCAGCGCCCGCGTGAACACCTCGTCGGCCGCGGCCCACACCTCGGGGGGTGGCTCGGCGGCGCCGTGGCCGAAGACGAAGACAGGGTGCAGGTTGCCGTCCCCGGCGTGCGCGACCGTGCAGATGCGCACCCCGTGCCGGGCGGCGGCGGCCTCTATGGCGGTGATCATGTCGGGCAGCGCCGAGCGCGGCACGCACACGTCCTCCACCAGGCACGCGCCGAGACGCTCGGTGGCCGGGTACGCCAGCCGCCGCAGCCCCACGAGCTCCTCGGTCTCGGCCGGGCCGGCGGACACCGCCACGAACGAGGCCCCGTTGTCCCCGCAGATCCGCTCCATCCGGCGGACCGCCGCCTGCCCGTCGCCCGCGTCCGACTGGCCGATGAGCATGGCCTGCGTGCCGGGTTCCAGCCCGATGTTGCGCCAGTCGTCGATGGCTTCCAGCGTGGCCCGGTCGAGCAGTTCCATGAGCGACGGCCGGCAGCCCGCCGCGATGATCGCCGACACGGCCGCGCCCGCGTCCCGCAGCGAGCCGAACTCGGCCGCGAACGTCGCCGGCGGCGCCGCGGGCGCGGGCCGCAGCCGCAGCGTGGCGGCGGTGATCACGCCGAGCGTGCCCTCGGAGCCGACGAACAGCCCGGTCAGGTCGTAGCCGGTGACGCCCTTCATCGTGCGCCTGCCGGTCTCCAGCACCCGTCCGTCGGCCAGCACGACCTCAAGGCCGAGCACGGAGTCCCTGGTCACGCCGTACTTGACGCAGCGCAGCCCGCCCGCGTTCGTCGCCAGGTTGCCGCCGATCGTGGAGATCTCGTACGACGACGGGTCCGGCGCGTACATGAGGCCGTGCTCCCTGGCCGCCCGGTCGAGGTCGGCGGTGATGACGCCCGGCTCGGCGACGGCGATCTCGTCGGCCGGCGACAGCTCCCTGATGGCGGTCATCCGGGCCAGCGACAGCACGATCGCCCCGTCCCCGGCGACGGCGCCGCCCGCGAGGCCGGTGCCCGCGCCGCGCGGCACCACCGGCACCCGGTGCTCGCTCGCCCACCGCAGCGTGGTCACCACGTCGTCGCGGGAGGCGGCGAGGACGACGGCGAGGGGCCTGCCGGGCTCCAGGAACGTCCGGTCCCGGGCGTAGGAGTCGATCACGTCGGGGTCGGTCACGACCTGGGCTTCGGACAGGGAGTGCACCAGGGCATCAATCGGTCTCACGCTGAGCAGCCTACGGTTTGCGCAAGGCGGCCCTAAAGGACAAACTGCCCGGGTGGAAGTCAGGTGCCCGGTGTGTTCGGAGACCGACCAGGTCGTCGCGGTCCCCGGAGCGGTCGCCGCCGGGACCACGTACAAGATCGGTCGGGCCCGTCTCCCCGGCGCCAGGGAGGTCGCCGACCTGCCCACCGCCGCCGTGCTAGGCGCGTCCAAGCACGTGATGAGCCGCACCCAGCTCGCGGTGTGGCTGTCGTTCCCCAGCCGCCACTACACGGCCTGGACCAGGAACCAGGGCTATCTGCTGCTCCTCGGCGCGGCCCTCGTGCACCTGGTCGTCTCGCTGGTCATCGCGATGGGGCAGGACCCGCAGTGGGGCGAGGTCCTGCTCGCGCCGTTCTGCCTGACGGGCCTGTTCTGGGGGTTCGGGCTGCTCAACGTGCTCGGCGCGCGCGGCGCCCGCAAGCGCGACGCGCAGGAGGCGCCGGCCAGGGAGCAGGCCCTGGCCGTGTGGGAGCGCCTTCACTACTGCGCGCGCGACAACGTCGTCTACGAGCCCGGGGTCGGCGTCTCGTTCCATCCGAGCGAGACGCGCGAGTACATCTTCGGCTTCCGCCCCGGCCGCTGAGCCGGGAGGCTCAGGCGAGCCCCCGCTCCTCGGCCACCAGCCGGACGCAGACGGCCAGGCCCTCGATGGCCTGCTCCAGCTCGTCCAGCTCCGGGTAGGTCGGCGCGATGCGGATCGTCCGGTCGTCGGGGTCCTTGCCGTAGGGGTGGGTGGCCCCCGCCGGCGTGAGCGCGATGCCGGCCGCCTTGGCCTTCGCGACGACCTCGGCCGCGTGCGGCACCTCCAGGGTGATGAAGTAGCCGCCCTCGGGGCTGGTCCAGCTCGCGAGCCCGCTGAGCCGCTCGGAGAGCACCTTGTCCACCAGCTCGAACTTCGGCCCGATCAGCGCGGCGTGCCGGCGCATGTGCGCCTCCACGCCGGCCGGGTCGCGCAGGAACTCCACGTGCCGGAGCTGGTTGATCTTGTCGGGGCCGATGGACTGCTTGGCGGTGTTGCGCAGGAACCACTCGACGTTCGCCGGCGAGGAACCGAAGAACGACACGCCCGAGCCGGCCAGCGTCACCTTGGACGTGGAGGCGTAGACGAACACCCGGTCGGGGTTGCCCGCCGCGGCGGCCAGCGCCAGCAGGTCGGCCAGCTCCGCCGGGGTGTCGGTGAGGTGGTGCACCGCGTAGGCGTTGTCCCAGAGGATGCGGAAGTCGGGCGCCGCGGCCGGCATCGCGGCCAGCCGCCGGACGGTTTCGTCGCTGTAGACGACGCCGGTCGGGTTGCTGTACTTCGGCACGCACCACATGCCCTTGACGCTCGCGTCGGAGGCGACCAGGCGCTCGACGACGTCCATGTCGGGACCGTCGGCGGTCATCGGCACCGGCACCATCGTGATGCCGAGGCGCTCGCAGATCGTGAAGTGCCGGTCGTAGCCGGGCACCGGGCACAGGAACGTGATCCCGGGCTCCTCCACCCACCGGCGGGCCGCGCCGGGCACCGCGTCGAGCAGCGCGTGCACCACGGTGTCGTGCATGAGCGCGAGGCTGGCGTTGCCGCCCACGACGAGCTGCCCGGCCGGCACCTGCAGCAGCGGGGCGAAGAGCTCGCGCAGCTCGGCGAGACCCTGGAGGTTGCCGTAGTTGCGGCCGTCGGTGCCGTCGGCGGCCCGGTAGCTGGTGGGCAGTTTGAGCAGATCGTCGGAGAGGTCGAGCTGGCGCGGTGACGGCTTGCCCCGGGTGAGGTCGAGCGAGAGCCCGCGCTGGACGAGGGCGTCGTAGTCACGCTGTGCGGTCACGAGAGATCTCTCCTCAGGATCGGATCGGTGCCCGCCCAAGGATAGAAGAATCGGCGGCGTGCGAAGTCGCCGGGGGCGAATCTCCGGGAACGGCTTCACGGGCGGCGATCCGTGGCGTGCAATGGGGGGATCGGGGGCATCCCCACTCCACACCGGAGGGAGCAGCCGATGACGACCGTCCGCGAGACCTCGACCGAGCAGGTCGAACGCCGCCGTACCGGCACCATGATCGTGTCGTGGCTGTCGACGACGGACCACAAGGTCATCGGCTATCTCTACCTGATCACCTCGTTCGCGTTCTTCCTCGTGGCCGGGGTCATGGCGATGGTGATCCGGGCCGAGCTGGCCAGGCCCGGCATGCAACTGGTGAACCAGCAGTTCTACAACCAGCTCTTCACCATGCACGGCACGATCATGCTGCTGCTGTTCGCCACGCCGCTGTTCGCCGGGTTCGCGAACGTGGTCATGCCGCTGCAGATCGGCGCGCCGGACGTGGCCTTCCCCCGGCTGAACGCGGTGGCGTACTGGTTGTTCCTGTTCGGCGGGATCATCGCGGTCGCCGGGTTCTTCGCGCCGGGCGGGGCGGCCGACTTCGGCTGGTTCGCGTACACGCCGCTGGCGTCGTCGACGTTCTCGCCGCAGGTGGGCGGCGACCTGTGGATCATGGGGCTGGCGCTGTCCGGGCTCGGCACGATCCTCGGCGCGGTCAACTTCATCTCCACGATCATCGGCATGCGGGCGCCCGGCATGACGATGTTCAGGATGCCGCTGTTCACCTGGAACGTGCTGCTGACCAGCATGCTCGTGCTGATGGCGTTCCCGGTGCTGGCCGCCGCGCTGCTGGTGCTGGAGTCGGACCGCAAGCTCGGCACCCAGGTCTTCCTCGCCGGCAACGGGGGGCCGCTGCTCTGGCAGCACCTGTTCTGGTTCTTCGGCCATCCCGAGGTCTACATCATCGCGCTGCCGTTCTTCGGCATCATCACGGAGGTCATCCCGGTCTTCAGCCGTAAGCCGATCTTCGGCTACATGGGGCTGGTCGGGGCGACGATCGCGATCGCCGGGCTGTCGATGACCGTGTGGGCGCACCACATGTTCCCGACCGGGCAGGTGCTGCTGCCGTTCTTCTCGTTCATGACGTTCCTCATCGCCGTGCCGACGGGCGTGAAGTTCTTCAACTGGATCGGCACGATGTGGCGGGGCCATCTGAGCTTCGAGTCGCCGATGCTGTTCGCGGTCGGCTTCCTCGTGACGTTCCTGCTCGGCGGGCTCACCGGCGTCATCCTGGCCTCGCCGCCGCTCGACTTCCACATCAGCGACACCTACTTCGTGGTCGCCCACTTCCACTACGTCGTCTTCGGCACGGTGGTGTTCGCGATGTTCGCGGGGTTCTACTTCTGGTGGCCGAAGATGACCGGGCGGATGCTGGACGACCGGCTCGGGCGGCTGCACTTCTGGCTGCTGTTCGTCGGCTTCCACACCACGTTCCTGGTGCAGCACTGGCTGGGGCAGATCGGCATGCCCCGCCGTTACGCCGACTACAGTCCCGGTGACCACTTCACCACGCTCAACGAGATCTCCTCCGCGGGCGCGTTCCTGCTGGGCGCCTCCACGCTGCCGTTCCTGTGGAACGTGTGGAAGACGGCCAGGAGAGCGCCCAAGGTCACGCTCGACGACCCCTGGGGCTACGGGAACTCGCTGGAGTGGGCCACCTCCTGCCCGCCGCCCCGGCACAACTTCACCAGCATTCCGCCCATCCGCTCCGAGCGGCCCGCCTTCGATCTGCACCACCCCCGTGAGACGGGGGAGCGGGAGCCGGGTTCTACCTGATCATCGGCGGTTGATGGCCTAAATGTGGTGTTTTGATCACGTTTCAACAACATACTTTACTAATCGTTGATTAACGCTCTAGCGTCCGGCATTGCACACCCTATGGCCATTCGCCCGGAGATCCCGGGCAGAAAGGGTTCCTGGTGCCCAGCACTAAGCGCTTATTGGCAGCTTTCCCGGCGGTCGCCCTGCTTGGCGCCGCCCTGTCCGTGCCCACCGCTCAGGCGGCCTCCGTCGCCCGCTACGCGCCCACGGCCGCGGACTACTACATCAACTACGCCCCGCCGTCGGTCGAGCGGGACCCGCGTGAGCCGGGCCTCGCCGACCAGAAGGCCCGCTCGCTGACCCCGGCCCAGAAGTTCGACCGGAAGTTCAGCAGCGGCAACCCGGCGGCCGGGCGCATTCTGGCCGCACGGGAGCGGGAGGCCATCAGGACCGGCCGCAACCCAGCCGAGTGGATCTTCAAGAACAGCAAGCAGACCCGCACGGCCAAGCTCCTGACCGTCCTCGTCGAGTTCAACGAGCAGGCCAACGACGACTTCTCCGGCTTCAACCGGCTGCGCACCGTCAACAGCGCCCCGGACGACTGCGTCGTCGAGCCGGCGGGCACGCTGATGAACGGCCCGCTGCACAACAACATCCCCGACCCGGCCACCCTGCCGCACGCGGACAACAACTCCTTCTGGGTCAAGGACTTCAGCACCGAGCACTTCAACAAGATGCTCTACAGCGACAAGGGCATCACCGAGCGTGTGCGCAAGGACCTCAAGGACCCGCGCGACGGCAAGCCCGGCATCGACATCTCCGGCTTCACGATGAAGAAGATGTACGAGGAGATGTCCAAGGGCGCCTACTCGGTCACCGGCTCCGCGGTCGGCTGGATCAAGGTCCCGCACTCCGAGGCGTACTACGGCGCCGCGGCCTGCGGCGGCGCGCCCCAGGACATGTCCGGCCACCCGAGCAACGAGCTCGGCGCCCAGCAGCTCGCCATCGACTCGGTCAACGCCCTCGCCCAGGCCCAGCCGGACTTCCCGTGGGCCGACTACGACGTCGAGGACATCTCCGACGCCGACGGCGACGGCAACTTCCAGGAGCCCGACGGCGTCATCGACCACCTGGTGCTGGTGCACGCCGGCAAGGACAAGTCCTCCGACGGCGGCGCCGAGGGCACCTACGCCATCTGGGCCCACTCCAGCGCGGTCGCCGGCGGCTACACCGTCCCCGGCACGGACAAGAAGATCTCCAACTACATCGTGCAGCCCGAGGACTCCGGCGTCGGCGTCTTCGCCCACGAGTACGGCCACGACCTCGGCCTGCCCGACCTGTACGACACCTCGGGCCAGGCCAGCTCCGCCGTCGACTTCTGGGACCTGATGTCCAGCGGCTCGCACTCCGGCCCGATCTTCCAGTCGATGCCGGCCCACATGGGCCTGTGGGACAAGTGGGTGCTCGGCTGGGCGAACCCGAAGACGTTCGAGCCCGGCGACGCCTCCAAGCTCGTCACCGTCGGCCAGTCCTCGCGCACGCCCAAGCTCACCGCCGACGGCGTCCGGGTCAACCTGGCCTCCGAGCCGCTGCAGATGATCACCCCGCACAGCGGGTCCAACGCCTGGTGGACGAACCTCGACCAGGAGTGGGCCAACGTCTCGCTCACCCGTGACCTGCCCGTCCCGTCCGGCTCGGACGTGCGGCTGTGGATGTGGAACAACTACGAGATCGAGCAGGACTGGGACTTCGGCTTCGTCGAGGTCTCGACCGACGGCGGCCAGACCTGGACGCAGCAGAAGATGTTCGACGAGGCCGGCAACGAGGTCACCACGCCCGACGGCTACCCGGACCCGAACAAGAACCTCAAGACGTTCGGCGGCAAGAAGTACGGCATCACCGGTGACACCGGCGAGCAGTGGCGGCACGACTACGTCGACCTGACGGCGTTCGCCGGGCAGACCGTCAAGTTCCGCCTGACGTACAACACCGACGCCGCCTACACCCCGCGCGGCTGGCACGTCGACGACTTCGTGCTCACCAACGGCGGCGAGACCGTCTGGAGCGACGACGTCGAGGGCGGCGACAACGGCTGGAAGGCCACCGGCGGCACCTTCACCAACACCAGCGGCCAGGGCTGGACCCGCAACAACGGCGAGCGCGAGGTGCAGCGCTTCTACCTGGCCGAGTGGCGCAACTTCGACGGCTTCGACAACGGCCTGGCCTACACCTACGACACCGACTACCTCCGCGAGGGGGCGTGGAAGGTGCAGCGGGTGAAGTACAACGCGCCCGGCCTGCTGGTGTGGTACCGCGACTCGACCTACACCAACAACTCCGTCGCCAACAACCTGCGGCTCCCGCCGAGCCTCGGACCCAAGGGCAGCCTGCTCGTCGTGGACTCCCACTTCGAGCCGCTGCGCCGCACCGGGGTCGCGGCCGAGAAGGACCCGACGGCCAACAAGAACCTGCAGGGACGCGTCCAGACGTCCAACGCGGCGTTCGGGTTCGGCAAGACGTACCCCTTCAAGGAGTGCATCGAGGCGGCCGGCGAGCCGTTCAGCGCCTACTGCACGGACTTCCCCGCGCAGAAGGGCGTGACGACCTTCACCGACGCGAAGACGTGGTATCCGGGCATCGAGCTGCTCAACGGCGGCCTGGCCTACCGGGACTTCGACGCCTCGGCGGTCGTGCCGTCCAAGGGCGACCAGACCTACAGCACCCGCGTCGTGCACGCGGACGGCACCCCGGCCCCCGAGCTGTACGGCCAGGTGGCCGCCGGTTCGGTGCTCGGCACCGGCAACCCCGGTGACGAGGGCAAGGCGCTCGGCGTGCAGTTCAAGCTGATCAGCCCGCTTCCGGGCAACCTGGGCGCGATCGTCCAGGTCGTCCCGCCGAAGAAGTAGATCATGGGCCGCCGGGTCTCCCGGCGGCCCTACCATAAGTGACCATGAGCGACTTGCGCACCAAAGCCGAGCACACCGCGGCGATCCAGCGGGATCGCCGGGTGGCCGTGGTGGTGAACACTCGCTCGCGGCGGGGCCGCCGTCACTACTTCGAGGTCATCGAGCAGCTCCACGAGTCGGGCTACGAGCCTCTGGCGGAGCTGTCGGTCTACAACCCCAAGCGCCTGCGCGAGCTGCTCGACACGGCGCTGGCGACCGGCCCCGACCTGCTCATCGTGGGCGGCGGCGACGGCACCCTCTCCTCGGCCGTGCGGCACGTGGCCCACCGCGACGTGGCGCTCGGCGTGCTGCCGCTCGGCACCACCAACAACTTCGCCCGCAGCCTCGGCCTGCCGCTCGACCTGTCCGGCGCGATCCGGGTCTTCTCCACCGGCAAGGTGGCCGACATCGACCTCGGCATGGCCGACGACCGGCCGTTCGCCAACCTCGCCAGCTTCGGCGTCTCGGTGGAGGTCGCGGGCAAGGTCAAGCCGTGGCTCAAGCGCCTGCTGGGCCGGCCGGCCTACCCGCTGACGGCGCTGACGATCCTGCCCGGCCACCGGCCCTTCCGCGCCTTCATCACCGTCGAGGGGCAGCGCCACGAGCTGCTCACCCACCAGCTCAACATCGCCAACGGCCGCTTCCACGGCGGCTGGCAGGTGGCCAGGGACATCAGCATCGACAACGGCACGCTGGTGGCCTACCAGCTCGGCTCGGGCAAGAAGCTCCGCCTGCTCGGCGAGACCCTGATCAGGGCCACCACCGGCCGCTGGCGCAGCCTCGCGGGCGGGCCGTTCGTGGTCGGGCGGGAGATGCTGCTGGAGACCGATCCGCCGATGGCCGCCGACGTGGACGGCGAGGTACGGCTGCGCACCCCGATCAGGCTGCGCGTGGTGCCCAACGGGGTGCGCGTGATGGTGCCCGACTCCTTCGAGGACCGCTGACCGCCCGCCCCTGGCGTCAGAGGGCCGCCGGGCCCTCGCCCATGCGCTCGTAGGCGGGGGCGAGCACCCGGCCCAGGTCGCCGGGCGGCGGGAAGACCCGCAGCAGCAGCGCCGGGGAGGCGGCCGCCGGCCGGCGCTCGGGCGGATGGGCGGTGGCGCCGGGGGCGTAGAAGTCGGCCAGCCGCTCGGCGAACGGCACGTCCTCCACCTCGGGGACGCCGGGGCCCTCGCCGGCGGCCAGCGACCCCAGCAACTGCTCGCGGGTGCGCCCGCGCCAGGCCAGCACCAGGAACGGATCGTCGTCGAACGCCTCCGCCAGCAGATAGAGCACCGCCGACAGGTGCTTGCACGGAAAGCCCCAGTCGGGGCACGAGCAGTCCATGTCGAGGTCGCGCGGGAACAGGTCGGCCCCCGCCGCCGCGAACAGCTCCTCGATCTCCTCCGGCATCTCCCCGGCCAGCAGCCGGGCCCGGTGCACGGCCTGCGCCGCGATGGCCTCCTCCAGCCCGGCCCACCGGCTCTCGCCGAACGCCTCGATCCTGATCACGACGTCGTACGGCTCCCGCCGCGAGCCCTGCACGGCCGCCCTGACCTCCCCGGCGGCCAGGTCGATCGACAGGACCTGGCCCTGCCGGGCGTAGGCCCGGCCGCGGGTCAGCCGGCCCTTGTCGCAGACGCGCTCCAGGATGTCGATGAACCGCCGCGACCACCAGGTGGAGCCGATCGAGCCGCGCTTCGAGCGGGCCCGGAGACCGCCCTCCACGCGGATCGGGCCCCGGTGCTCGAACTCCTCGAACCAGGCCATCCTCTAGCTCACCCCCGCCTCGCCCGCCGGACTGCCCGTCAGGCGGAACACCTCGCGCAGCTCGCCGGTGGACAGGTCGGTCAGCCACTCCTCGCCGGCGCCCACCACCCGCTCGGCCAGGGCCTTCTTGCGCTCGATCATCTCGTCCACGCGCTCCTCCAGGGTGCCGGCGCAGATCAGCTTGCGCACCTGCACGTTCTTGCGCTGCCCGATGCGGAAGGCCCGGTCGGTGGCCTGGTCCTCGACGGCCGGGTTCCACCAGCGGTCCACGTGCACCACATGGCTGGCCGCCGTCAGGTTGAGCCCGACACCGGCCGCCTTCAGCGACAGCACGAACAACATCGGCTCCGGGTCGTTCTGGAACCGGTCCACGAGGCGGTCGCGGGTCTTCTTCGGCAGGCCGCCGTGCAGCAGCAGCACCGGGCGCTCCAGCCGCCGCTCCAGGTAGGGCTGGAGCAGGCCGCCGAACTCGGCGTACTGGGTGAACAGCAGCGCCTTCTCGCCCTCGGCCAGGATCTCCTCGCCGAGCTGCTCCAGCCGGGCCAGCTTGCCCGAGCGGCCCGCCAGGCGGGAGCCGTCCTTGAGCAGGTGGGCCGGATGGTTGCAGACCTGCTTGAGCTTGGCCATCGTGGCGAGCACCAGGCCGCGCCGTTCGATGCCCTCACTGCCGTCGATCTTCGCCAGCATGTCGTCCACGACCGCCTGGTAGAGGCTCGCCTGCTCGGCCGTGAGCGAGCACCACTCCTTGACCTCCATCTTCTCCGGCAGGTCGGAGATGACGGACCGGTCGGTCTTCAGCCGGCGCAGGATGAACGGGCCGGTCGCCCGCCGCAGCGCGTGCGCGGCCTCCTCGTCCTCGCGGGCCTCGATCGGCTCCTGGAAGCGCGTACGGAACCGGGAGCGCGACCCCAGCAGGCCCGGATTGGCGAACTCCATGATCGACCAGAGCTCGGCCAGGTGGTTCTCGACCGGCGTCCCGGTCAGGGCCAGGCGGGTGGCCGCCGGGATCGCCCGGACGGCCCGCGCCTGCAGCGTGCCGCTGTTCTTGATGGCCTGGGCCTCGTCGCACACCACCCGGCGCCACTCGTGCCGCTTCAGGACCTCCAGATCGCGGTGGGCGGTGCCGTACGTGGTGATCACCAGGTCGGCGTCCCGGACGAGCGCGGCGTCGCGGGCCGCCCCGTGGTGGACGTAGACGCGCAGGCCCGGCGCGAACCTGGCCGCCTCGCGCTGCCAGTTGCCGACCAGCGACATCGGGCACACCAGCAGCGTCGGCGCCCCCGGCCCCTCCCCGTCGCGCCCCTCGTGGACCAGCAGCGCCAGCGTGGTGACCGTCTTGCCCAGCCCCATGTCGTCGGCCAGCACCCCGCCGAGGCCCAGCTCCGACAGGAAGCTCAGCCATGCCAGCCCGCGCTCCTGGTAGGGGCGCAGCACCGCGTCCAGGCCCGCCGGCGTCGCGATCGGCCGCAGCCGCCGCTCGGCCTGGCCCGACAGCAGGTCGCCCAGCACGCCGTCGGCGTCCACCTCCAGCAGCGGCAGCTCGCTGTCGTGCCGGGCCACCAGCTCCAGGATCTCGCCCGCCGCCGCCTCCCCGGCCCGCGCCCCCTCCACGGCGCGCAGCGCCGCTTTGAGCTGCCGGTCGTCCAGCTCCACCCACTGGCCGCGGACCCGGACCAGCGGCACCTTCAGCCGGGCCAGCTCGGCCAGCTCCTCCTCGCTGATCGTCTCGTCGCCCACCGCCAGGTCGACGCGGAAGTCGACCAGCTCCCGCATGCCGAACCCCTGGCTCACGGCCGCCGTCTGCGCCTTGGTCCTGGTGGTCAGCCTGAGTCCGAGCTTCGCGCGGCCCGCCCAGCGGGGGAGCTGCACGCCGAACCCGGCCGCCTGGAGCAGCGGCGCGGCCTGGCGCAGGAACCCGAACGCGCCCGCGGTGTCCAGGGCCAGCTCGGCCGGCTCCGGGACCCGCAGGGCGCGCTCCAGCTCGGGGTAGAGCCGGACGGCGCGGCCGAGGCCGGTCAGGAGCTCGCGTTCCGGGGCCGGGGGCAGGCCGGGGGCGCGCTCACCGGCCCAGAGGGCGGCGGCGGGGACGTACAGGCTGGGGTCGTCGGCGGCCTGCAAGGCCAGCTCGACCCGCCAGGCGTCCTCCCCGCCGTGAGCCGGGTCCCCAACGGGCTCCATGAGGCGGAAGCACACGCGGGCCGCGCCCTCGGCCGCCGTGGCGGCGTCGTGCCACGCGGCCAGCTCGGCGCGCAGCTCGGGGACGTCGGGGCAGGACGGGTCGGGGCCGGTCAGGGCCGCGAGCCAGCGGTCCTCCGGGGTGGCGGGGCGGGTGACCAGCGGCTCGGTGAGCGCCCGCCGGACGAGCGCGTCCGCGAACGTCTCCAGCGCCGCGCGCAGGACGTCGGTGGAGTGCCGCTCGGTGCCGGAGGTCCGGCACGCGGGCGGCATGGCGAGGGCCAGGTCGCGGACGTACGCGCCGTCGGCCCCGGTCAGGACCGGCCGCCACACCGCCCGCGCCCCGCCCGCCCCGAGGGCGAGCTGGGGGAGCACGCGGCCCCTCCTGACCAGGTCGCGGGCGAGGTCGGCGACCGCCGCCCAGTGCCGGAGGGTCGCCGTCCCCGGCCGGCCGGCGAGCAGGCGCAGCGCCGTGCCTGCGGGCGGGACGACGGCCGGCACCCGCCACAGCCGCAGCCCCGGCCGCGCCGTCGAGGCGAGCCGCCCCGTCTCCGGCGACGGCAACGGCTCCCTGGCCGACCCCGGCAACAACAGCTCCAGCGTCCGGCCACCGAGCCCAAGGGACTCGGCGGGCTCGCCCGCCTCGTTCAGGCCGAGTGCGGCGGCGACGGCGGCGGCCGGGGCCGCGAAGGGATGGGGGCGGGGGCCGGCGCCACGACCGGGCCGCGCCGCAGGCCCGCCGCCCTCGACGTCCTCCGCCCAGAAGGCGAGCCCGTCCTCCGCCCAGACCCCGTGTACGACCAGCACCAGGGCAGATTACCGTCACTCCCGGGAAACCGTTCGCGCTTATATAAGCGGACCTTGAAGGAGTAAAATGGAAACATGACGAGTACTCCCGGACCGTGGTGCGAACGCCCCAAGCCGCAGGCCCCGCCGTGCGAGCTCCCGTCGCCGTGGAGCAGGCCGAAGCAGCCCGACAACTGGTGTGACGTGCCCAAGGATCCCGTGCTGCAGGTCCTTTCCTTCGTCCTGAAGTCCGCCAGGCGGAAATAGCCCGTGATAGAAGGCCAGGTGCCTGGGTAGTCGCCTCACTCGACGGAGGAGGCGAACGATCGTGAACGACACCCAGAAACTGGTCAGTGATCTTTCCGAACAGGTCTCCCGGCTGGTCAAGGACGAACTCCGCCTGGCCAGGATGGAACTCACCGAGAAGGGCAAGCGCGCCGGTTTCGGCGCTGGCCTGTTCGGCGCGGCCGGAACGGCCGCCTTCTTCGGCGCCGCCGCTCTCGTGGCCGCCGTCATCCTGCTCCTCGCTCTGGCCATGCCCGCCTGGGTCGCGGCCGCCGTCGTGGGCGTCGTCCTGTTCGTCGTCGCCGCCGTCCTGGGCCTGGTCGGCAAGAACCAGGTCAAACGGGCCACGCCGCCGGTCCCCGAGGAGACCATCGCGAGCGTCAAGGCCGACATCGACATGGTGAAGGAAAGGGCTCATCGATGAGCGAGACGGATCCTGGATACAGCGACCAGCACGCAGGCAACGTGGGCGCGCACCGGGCCCCTGTGGGCGCTCCGACCGAGCCTGAGTCCATCAACGTGCCGCCCACCCGGCGCGGCGCCGAGGAGAACGCCCTGCGGGCGGAGGCCGCGCGGGAGGGCCACGAGACCTTCATCCCCGAGGCGCCCATCCGCGACGAGCGTGCCGAGGCCATCGAGAGCCTGCGCGAGGAGGAACGTTCCATGCGGGAGGTGAGCGGCACCGACCGCGAGCGCGGTGGACGGAGGCGCGCCGCCGACGAGGACGAGGACGACGGGAGAGCCGCCGTGCGCAGGGACATCGAGGAGACCCGCGAGCAACTGGGCCGCACGGTCAGCGCGCTGGCGGGCAAGGCGGACGTGAAGTCCAGGGCCGGCCACGCCGCCGAGGCGGCCAAGGACCGGATGGCCGAGGCCGCGGGCACCGTCAGGGCCCGCGCCGCCGAGGCGGCCGGCGTGGCCAGGGGCCGGGCCGCCGAGGCCGCAGGGGTGGCCAGGGAGCGGGCCTCCGAGGCGGCCGAGGTCGCCAGGGAGCGGGCGGTGGAGACCGCGGGTGTCGCCAGGGAGCGCGCGTCCGAGGCCGCCGGCCGGGCCGCCGAGGCCGCGGGCGTGGCCAGGGAGCGGGCCGCGGAGACCGCGGGGACGGTCAGGGCCCGTGCCGCCGGGGCCGCCGGCGCGATCAAGGACAAGACCTCCGAGATGGCCGTCCAGGTCGGCGACCACACGCCCGAGCAGGTGAAGGCCGTCGCCGGGGAGGCGAGGCGGCGTCCCGCGCTGCTCGCCGCCGTCGTCGCGGGGGCGGTCGCCGCCCTCGTCGTACGGCGGATGACGCGCCGCCGCGCCGCCGCCCGCCGCACGATGGTGGAGCGCGTGGTGCGGGGCGACCTGGCGGGCCGCGTGATGAAGGCCCGCCTGACGACCGGCCGGGTGACGAAGGGCGGCGTCATCAAGGGCGCCGTCGTCAAGGGACGCCTCACGGGCCGCCCGACGGTGGGTCGTGTGGTCCGAGTCCGCGTGTGGGGCCGTCCGACGGTGGCCCGTGTGGTCCGCTACCGGCTGTTGGGCCGTCCGACGGTGGGTCGTGTGGTCCGGGACCGCGT
The DNA here is from genome assembly GCF_019397265.1 of Nonomuraea coxensis DSM 45129. Classification (NCBI taxonomy): domain Bacteria; kingdom Bacillati; phylum Actinomycetota; class Actinomycetes; order Streptosporangiales; family Streptosporangiaceae; genus Nonomuraea; species Nonomuraea coxensis. The sequence goes on along the minus strand of NZ_CP068985.1, from coordinate 6,167,146 downwards.
GTGGGGCCGTCCGACGGTGGGCCGTGTCGTCCGGGACCGGCTGTTGGGCCGTCCGACGGTCGGTCGTGTGGTCCGGGACCGCGTGCTGGGCCGTCCGACCATCGGTCGTGTCGTCCGCCGTCGCCTGATGGAGCTGCGGAGCCGGTAGGTGACCGTTTCCCGAGACGCCTCCGAGCGGGCCGCCGGAGCCACCGGCGTGCCCGACGGACCGGGCGAGTTCCCCCGCCGGACCTGGTGGACGGTGCTGAGGCGGACGGTCGTCGAGTTCAAGGACGACCGCCTCCAGGATCTCGCCGCCGGGCTCACCTACTACGCGGTCCTGTCGATCTTCCCCGCGCTGATCGTGCTGGTGTCGGTGTTCGGGCTGCTGGGGCGGGGCGACGCCGCGGCCCAGCTCTCCGCCGTCATGGTGCTGGTGCCCGCCGAGGTGCGCGACCTGATGGTGACGAGCATCCAGGCGGCGCAGAACGGCGCGGGCGCCGCGGGCGCCGTGGCGGTCGTCGGCCTGCTGGTCGCGCTGTGGTCGGCCTCCGGCTACATCGCGGCCTTCATCAGGGCCGGCAACGCGATCTACGACATCGGCGAGGGCCGCCCGTTCTGGAAGACGACCCCGCTGCGGATCGGCCTCACCCTGCTGGCCACCGTGCTGCTGGCGCTCGGCGCGATCGCCGTCACCCTCACCGGCGACCTCGCCACGGCGCTCGGCCGCGCGCTCGGCCTGGGCGAGACGGCGGTGCTCGCCTGGGACATCCTCAAGTGGCCGCTCATGGTGCTGGTCGCCACCGGGCTGATCATGCTGCTGTACTGGGCCGCGCCGAACGTGCGCCAGCCCGGCCTGCGCTGGATCTCGCCGGGAGGCATCCTGGCCATCGTGCTCTGGGTGATCGTCTCCGGCGGGTTCGCCCTGTACGCGGCCAACTTCGCCTCCTACGGCAAGACGTACGGCGCGCTCGCCGGGATCGTGGTGTTCCTGGTCTGGCTGTGGCTGTCGAACATGGCGCTGCTGCTCGGCGCGGAGCTCGACGCCGAGCTGATCAGGCAGCGCTCGATCGCCGGGGGCCGCCCGGCCGAGCGGGAGCCGTACGCCGTGCCCCGCGACCCGCCGAAGGCCGATAGCCTGCCGGAATGACACTTCGTACGGTCGCCGCCGGGCTCGGCCTGCTGCTTCTCGCCGGCTGCGGCGGGTGCGGGGCCGGCTCGGCGGTGAGCGACTTCGGCACGGTGGTCAAGGGCGCCAAGGGCGCCACCGTGCCGGTGGAGCTGCGCAGCGGGCAGCGTTTCTCGCTGGCGGTGACCGGCAACGCGTCGGTGGGCGACAGCTGGTCGCTGAAGGCGCTGCCGGACCCGAAGGTGGCCTCGTTCATCAGCGAGGAGCGCCAGGGCGGCGGTGACCAGCCCGGCGCGGGCAGCACCGTCTATTTCGTGTTCAACGCCAAGCAGCCGGGCACGGCCGAGATCAGGCTGTTCGACTGCTGGCGCTGCGGCACCGGCGCCACGCCGCAGAGCGAGGAGAGCCGCAGCCAGTCGGGCGAGGCCGTCTTCACGCTCACGGTGACGAAGGACGGCCCGGCGACACCCCGCGGACCAGCACCTTCAGCACCGTCGAGCTGACGGCGGCGGGGTCGGCGGGCCCGGCGGCGAGCCGGCGCAGGCCCTCGCCGAGCACGCTCCAGCCCAGGTGGGCCACGAGGTCGGGGTCGTCGTGCCCGGCCTCGGCCAGGATGCCGCGCAGCGGGCCGATCATCGTCTCGTGGAGCTGGTCGAGCCGGTCGCGGCAGTCCGGCGGCAGGTCCACGGCGCTCAGGGCGCGCAGCAGCGCGTGGTCGGGGTGGGCGGCGAAGGACAGCGTCACCTCGCCGTAGGCGCGCACCCGCGTCTCCAGGTCGTCGCCGGTCGCCGCCGCGCTCGCCAGCCGGCCGGCCCAGCGCGGGATAGCGTCCTCCACGAGCTGGGCGAGGATGTCGGCGGTCGAGGAGAAGTAGCGGTAGACGCTGGAGCGGGCCAGCCCGACCCGGGCCCCGACGGCGGCCGGGGTGAGCCCTGCGGCGCCCTCGGCGGACAGGATCTCCATCGCCGCCGCCAGCAGCGCGGCGTGCCGGCCGGCGCGATGGTCGGCCACCGTGGCCGCGCTGATCCTCGGCACCGCTGTCTCACTCCTCCTCGCGTCGTCCCTCTCCAGTATCGGGCAGCAGCAGCGTCACCCCGACCCCGGCGAACAGCACGATCCCGGTGAAGACGGTCACCCGGCGGGTGGCGTCGGCGGCGGCCGCGACCGCGGCGGAGTGTCTGGCCGGGTCCTTGATCATGGCGACGGCCGCGCCCGCGCTGTCGCGCACCGCCTTGCCGAGGGCCGGGTCGGCGGGCAGGCGCTCGGCCATGGCCGAGCCGAGGCCGGTCACCAGGACCGAGCCGAGCACGGCGATGCCGATGGCGGCGCCGAGCTGGCGGATCGCGCTCTGCAGGCCGGAGGCGACGCCGGACTGCTGGGGCGGCACCTGGGCCAGCGTGAGGTTCGGGAGCTGGGCCGAGGCGAAGCCGACGCCGACGCCGTACAGGACGAGCCAGGGCACCAGCGTCCAGTGGCCGAGCGACGGGGAGACGGACAGGCCGACCGCGATCGCGCCGACGGCCTCCAGGGCCAGGCCGAGCCGGACGATGAGGCGCGGGGTCAGCCGGAGCTTCGGCACCACGCCGCCGGCCAGGAACGTCCCGAGCGCCAGCGAGGCGATGACCAGGCCGGCCTCGAACGCGGTGAACGCCATCGCCGACTGCAGGAACAGCGGCAGCACGAGGATCATGCCGAACTCGCCGAGGGTGACGATCATCGCGGTGAGGCAGCCGTACCGGAAGGAGGGGATGGCGAGCAGCGACAGGTGCAGGATCACCGGCCGGCCCGCCCGCGCCCGCGCCCGCTCGACCAGCGCGAACGCCGTGAGCGCCAGCACCGCCAGTGCGAACGCGAACGGGATCGGCGAGATCGTGTGCCCCTCGGCCGGCGCGAACCAGCCGTAGCGCTGGCCCTCGATGAGCCCGAACACCAGCGCCGAGGTGCCGACGACGGACAGCAGCACGCCGGGCACGTCCCAGCCGCGGGCGTCGGGGTCCCTGGACTCCGGCACCTTGAGCGTGCCGAGCAGCACGAGCAGGCCGATGGGCAGGTTCACCCAGAACGCCCAGCGCCAGCCGTGGTCGGTCACCAGCCAGCCGCCGAGCAGCGGGCCGAGCGCGGCCATGCCGCCGATGATCGAGCCCCAGACGGCGAAGGCGATCGTCCTGCGCGGCCCGACGTAGAGGGAGTTGATGATGGCCAGCGTCATCGGCACCACCATCGACGCGCCGACGCCCTGGAGCACGCGGGCGCCGATGAGCAGCGCGCCGCTGCCCGCCATGGCCGCGAGCACGCTGGCCACCAGGAAGACGACCAGGCCGAGGGCGAACATGCGCCGCCGGCCGCGCGCGTCGCCGGTACGGCTGAGCGGGACCAGCAGGGCGGCGAAGGTGAGCGAGTAGATCGAGTTGACCCACTCGACGTCGGTCGCCGACAGCGACAGGTCGGCCATGATCGAGGGGACGGCCACGTTCACGATGGTCGCGTCGATGATGATCATCGACATGCCGACGCCGAGCACGAAGAGGGGGAGCCAGCTCTGCCGGGTCCGCTCGTTTAGCGACACCATGTCCTTAAAGATAGCAACAAGCTGTCGCCAAGTGTCGAGCCGATAGGGTCGAGCGGTGAGCACAGACCTGTTCTGCGAGATCGTCGCGGGCGAGCGGCCCGCGCACCTCGTGCACTCCGACGACGTGGCGGTCTCGTTCCTCGACGCCCGGCCGGTCTTCAAGGGCCACGTGCTGGTCGTGCCGCGCGTCCACGCCGAGACGCTGGCCGACCTCGGCGACGTCGGGCCGTTCTTCACCCGCGTGCAGGCCCTGGCACGGGCGGTCGAGGAGGGGCTGGAGGCCGACGGCACGTTCGTCGCCATGAACAACCGCATCAGCCAGAGCGTCCCCCACCTGCACGTGCACGTGGTGCCGCGGCACCGCAAGGACGGCCTGCGCGGCTTCTTCTGGCCCCGCACCCGCTACGACTCCGCCGAGGAGGCCGCGTCCTACGCCGCCCGCGTCGCGGCCGCGCTCTGAGCCGCCCGCCCGGCCCCGTGTGCGCGGGGCCCGGCCTCGGCTAGGCTTCGGCCGCGTGGAGTACGTCGTCGGCAGCGCCGTGGTCGCCGTGCTCGTGGGCGTGCCCGCGATCGTGCTGTGGCGCGTGCTCCGGGGCCGCCGCGAGCTGGGCACCAGCCCGGCCGAGCGGGCCACGTTCGAGACCCTGCACACCGCCTCGCTGGCCGGGCCGCCGCTGCGCGCCGGGCTCACCGACGACGGAGCCGAGCGCGCCTCCCGGCACCTGCGCGCCCTGCTCAACGCGCCCGCGGTGGCCATCGCCGACGCCGAGCGGCTGCTCGTCTACGACGGCGAGGGCGACGACCACCACGCCGAGCGGGCCTTCGAGCACGCCGCCGCCACCCTGGAGGACGGCCGCACCCAGGTGCTCACCCTCGACTGCGACCTGCTCGAATGCCCGATCAGGCAGGCCGTCGTGGTGCCGCTCACCACCGACGACCGGGTCGTCGGCGCCCTCATCGCCTACAGCCAGAGCGCCTCGGCCGGGCTGGTCCGCGCCGCCCAGGAGGTCGCCGGCTGGGTGGACTCCCAGCTCGAACTGGCCGAGCTCGACCGCTCGCGCACCCGGCTCATGGAGGCCGAGGTACGCGCGCTGCGGGCGCAGATCTCCCCCCACTTCATCTACAACTCGCTCACCACGATCGCCTCCTTCGTCCGCACGGACCCGGAGCGGGCCAGGGAGCTGCTGCTGGAGTTCGCCGACTTCACCCGCTACTCCTTCCGCCGGCACGGCGAGTTCACCACCCTCGCCGAGGAGCTGCGCTCCATCGACCGCTACCTGATCCTGGAGCGGGCCAGGTTCGGCGACCAGCTCCAGGTCACCCTCCGCATCGCGCCCGAGGTGCTGCCCGTCGCCGTGCCGTTCCTGTGCCTGCAGCCGCTCGTCGAGAACGCCGTACGGCACGGGCTGGAGAGCCGCAACGGCGTCGGCCGCATCACGATCGTCGCCGAGGACGCCGGGGCCGAATGCCGCATCAGTGTCGAGGACGACGGCCTCGGCATGGACCCCGACCGGCTGCGGCTCATCCTCGCGGGCGAGATCGTCCCGGCGGGCGGCGTCGGGCTGGCCAACGTCGACGAGCGGCTGCGCCAGGTCTACGGCGACGAGTACGGCCTCGTCGTCGAGACCGGCGAAGGAGCGGGCACCAAGGTCAACATCCGATTGCCGAAATATCACCCGGGCGTCTCTGCCCGTTGACCTTGATCTTTGTTGTCGGTTTCATCACTGTCTATGGCACTACTCCGGGTCCTCGCGGTCGACGACGAGCTGCCCGCCCTCGAAGACCTGTCGTACCTGCTGCGCACCGACCCTCGCATCGGCGAGGTCGCCACCGCGCGGGACGGCGCGCAGGCGCTGCGGCTGCTGGACCGCGCCATCGCCGACGGGCGGCCGATCGACGCGGTGTTCCTCGACATCCGCATGCGCGGGCTCGACGGGGTGGTGCTCGGGCGGCTGCTGTCGCAGTTCGCCAACCCGCCCCGGGTGGTGTTCGTGACGGCGTACGAGGAGCACGCCGTGGACGCCTTCGAGATCAAGGCCGAGGACTACCTGCTCAAGCCGGTACGGCCGGAACGGCTCACCGAGGCCATCCGGCGCGTCGCCGTCTCGGCGGACGTGCCGGCGGAAGGCGGCGAGAGCGACACGATCCCGGTCGAGCTGGGCGGGGTGACCCGCTTCGTCTCCAGCGCCGACGTCATCTACGTCGAGGCGCACGGCGACTACGCCCGGCTGCACACCGCGGCCGGCAGCCACCTCGTCCGCATCCCGCTGGCGACGCTGGAGGAACGGTGGGCCCCGGCCGGGTTCCTCCGCGTGCACCGCAGCCACCTCGTGGCCGTCAAGCACATCGACGAGCTGCACATCGACTCGGGCAGGTGCACCGTCCGGGTGGCCGGCACCGAGATCCCGGTCAGCCGCAGGCACACGCGGGAGCTGCGCGACCTGCTGGTCCGGCGCGCGCGGAAGGGACGCCAGGAATGACGACCGGAGGAACGCCCGCGACGCCCCCGGAGGAGCCGCGCCCCGGCCGTCGTCCCGGCCGCGGCGGCGGCCAGACGGCCCGGCGGGTCGCCGTGACGAGCCCGCGCGCCGCCGCCGCGCGCCGCCCCCGCTATCCCGCCACCCGCGAGATCGACGAGCAGACCGGCCTCGGCGAGGTCTACATGCGCTCCCTGCTGCGCACCCAGTTCCGGCTGGCCCTGTTCGTCTGCACCGTGCTGGCCTGCGTGGTGGGCGGCCTGCCGCTGCTGTTCCTGCTCATCCCCGAGCTGCGCGAGGTCGAGCTGCTCGGCGTGCCGCTGCCGTGGGCGGTGCTCGCCGGGCTCATCTACCCCGCCTTCGTCCTCGGCGCGTGGCTGTACGTCCGCCAGGCCGAGCGCAACGAACGCCACTTCGCCGAGCTGGTCGAACGCCGATGAGCCTCACCGCCGTGCTGGTCGTGGTGGTGGCGGCCGTGCTCATCGGAGCCTTCGGCATCCGCGTGTCGCGCACCACGTCCGACTTCTACGTCGCCTCCCGCACCGTCAGCCCGCTGTGGAACGCCTCCGCCATCGGCGGCGAGTACCTGTCGGCCGCCTCCTTCCTCGGCGTCGCCGGGCTCATCCTGGCCTTCGGCGTGGACATGCTGTGGCTGCCCGTCGGCTGGACCGGCGGCTATCTCGTGCTGCTGGTGCTGGTGTCCGCGCCGCTGCGGCGCTCGGGGGCGTACACGCTGCCCGACTTCGCCGAGGCCCGGCTGGAGTCCATGACCGTGCGCAGGACGGCGAGCGTGCTGGTCGTCCTCATCGGCTGGCTCTACCTGATGCCGCAGTTCCAGAGCGCCGGGCTGGTGCTGCGGGAGATCACCGGCGCGCCCCCGTGGGCCGGCGGGCTGCTGGTGGCCGTGGTCGTGGCGGTCAACGTGCTGTCGGGCGGCATGCGCTCGATCACGTTCGTGCAGGCGTTCCAGTACTGGCTCAAGCTGACGGCGCTGGCCGTGCCGCTGGTGTTCCTGCTCATGGCCTGGCGCGCGGGCGGCGCGCCCGGGGTGAGCGCCGCGGACGCCGCCACCTGGCAGACGCCGCTCAGCGGGGGCAGGGAGTACGGGCTCTACTCGACGTACTCGCTGATCCTGGCCACGTTCCTGGGGACGATGGGGCTGCCGCACGTGCTCGTGCGCTTCTACACCAACCCCGACGGCCAGGCCGCCCGCCGTACGACGCTCGTCGTGCTCTCCCTGCTCGGCGCCTTCTACCTGCTGCCCGCCATGTACGGCTGGCTCGGCCGCCTCTACGCCGCCGACCTGACCCGCACCGACACGGTCGTACTGACGCTGCCCGCCCGCATGATCGGCGGCACCCTGGGCGACCTGCTGACGGCGCTGCTGACCGCAGGGGCGTTCGCGGCGTTCCTGTCCACCTCGTCGGGGCTGACCGTCTCCGTGGCGGGGGTGATCGCCCAGGACCTGCTCAAGGGCGGGGTGCGCTCGTTCAGGATCGCCACCCTCATGGCCGTGGCGGTGCCGCTGGCCCTGGCGCTGTGGGCGCGCCAGCTCCCGGTGGCGGACGTGGTGGGGCTGGCCTTCGCGGTCGCGGCCTCGTCGTTCTGCCCGCTGCTGGTGCTCGGCATCTGGTGGCGCCGCCTCACCACGACGGGGGCGCTGGCGGGGCTGCTCGTGGGCGGCGGCCTGGCCTGCGGCGCGGTGCTGGCGACGATCATGGGAGCGCCGTACGACGGCTTCACGGCGGCGCTGCTGGCCCAGCCCGCGGCGTGGACGGTGCCGATCGCGTTCGTGGTGATGGTGTCGGTGTCGTTCCTGACCCCGCACCGGGTGCCGGCGAACGTGGCGCGCGTCATGGTCCGCCTGCACACCCCCGAGAACCTGGACCTGAACCGCGGCGACTGGCGCCCGCGCTCCTCCTAGGGGTCAGGGGGGCGGGAGTTCGCCGGAGCCGCGGGGGACGAGCTCGACGGGCACCTTCACCAGCCGTGACGTGTCCTCCGGCGGGCGCAGCAGCAGGTCCACGGCGGTCCGCGCGAGCAGCGGCACGTCGTAGCGGACGACCGTCACCCCGGGGCTGAAGACGTCGGCGAGGGCGAAGTCGTCGAACCCCACGTACGCGGGCCGCTCCGGCCGCTCCCGCAGCGCCCGCAGGATCCCGATCGCCGCCCGGTTGTTGGCGGCGAAGAACGCGGTCGGCGGATCGGCCAGGTCGAGCAGCCGCGACACCTCCTCCGCCACCCGGCACGGGTCGAAGACCCCGTGCACCACCAGCCGTTCGTCGGCGGGCAGCCCGGCCGCGGCGAGGGCGGCGCGGTAGCCGGCGGCCCGGTCGTGGACGGAGCTCAGCCCGTCGTCGTCGGAGATGAGCGCCACGCGCCGGTGCCCGCGCGCCAGCAGGTGCTCGGTGGCGGCCCGGCCGCCCCGCTCGTCGTCGAGCACGACCACGTCGGCCGCGGCGAGGCCGCGCGGCACCCGGTCCACGAACACCATCCGGAGGCTCGCGTGCTCGGCCAGCCATCCGTGGTCGGCGGCCGACGGCACGACGATGAGGGAGTCGACGCCGCGCGCCGCCATCGACTCGATGAGCATGCGCTCCTTGTCGGGGCTCTCCTCGTAGGAGCCGAAGACGACCAGCGCCTCGTGCTCGGCCGCGGCGGCCTCCACGGCGGCGGCGAGCCGCGCGTAGAACTCGTTGGAGATGTTCTCCATGACCAGGCCGAGCGTCAGCATCGTGGCGCCGCGCGCGAGCCGGGCGGCGGCCTCGTTGCGGCGGTAGCCGAGCGCGCTGATGGCCGCCCGGACCCGCTGCTGCAGCGACGCGCGCACGTGCGGCTCCTGGTTGACCACCCGGGAGACGGTCTTGAGGCTCACGCCCGCCCGCCGGGCCACGTCCGCCATGGTCGGCTTGCGCGCTGTCATCAGATACCTCCGAGGAGACCCCCGCCTTCAGGCGGGGCAGGAATCGGACTCCTGCGGAGCAGGGCAGGAGCAGGCGATACGCCGTCAGGCGGACCGCCGTCGTCTTTCGGATTCGGCCGGTGCGCGGGTGATCTCGCACATATGATCGAGGGGTGGCGCAGCTGGTGAAGCGGGCCTACAAGTACCGCTTCCATCCGACCTCCGAGCAGGCAGAGGAGCTTGTCCGGACGTTTGGTTGCGTGCGCCTGGTCTACAACAAGGCATTGGAAGAGCGGACCCGCGCCTACAGGCTGGAGGGCCGCGGCGTCTCCTACGCGGAGTCGTCGGCCGCGCTGACGGCGTGGAAGAAGACCCCCGAGCTGGCGTTCCTGTGTGAGGTGTCGTCGGTGCCGTTGCAGCAGACGCTGCGGCATCTGCAGGCGGCGTTCGCGAACTTCTTCGCCAAGCGGGCCAAGTACCCGGCGTTCAAGTCCCGTAAGCGGTCGCGGGCGTCGGCCGAGTACACCCGCTCGGCGTTCCGCTGGCGTGACGGCCGGCTCACCCTGGCCAAGATGGCAGCTCCGCTGGACATCGTGTGGTCGCGCCCACTCCCGGAGGGGGCTGAGCCGTCCACGGTCACGGTGTCGAGGGACGCGGCGGGGCGGTGGTTCGTGTCCCTGCTGGTGGAGGAGAAGATCGCGCCGTTGCCGCCGGTCGAGCAGGCCGTCGGGGTGGACGCGGGCCTCACCATGCTGGCGACGCTGTCGTGCGGTGAGCAGATCGTCAATCCGCGTCATGAGCGTCGTGAGCGGCGCAGGCTGGCCAGGGCGCAGCGGGCGCTGGCCCGTAAGGAGAAGGGGTCGAAGAACCGGGCCAAGGCCCGGCTGAAGGTGGCGCGGGTGCATGCCCGGATCGCCGACCGCAGGCGCGACTATCTGCACAAGGTCACCACCCGGCTGGTTTCCGAGAATCAAGTGATCGCCGTGGAGGACCTGTCGGTCCGCAACCTGGTCAGGAACCGCAGGCTGGCTCGCGCCGTCTCGGATGCGGGGTGGCGGGAGCTGCGGCGCATGCTGGAGTACAAGGCTGCCTGGTACGGGCGCACGCTGGTGGTGGCGGACCGCTGGTTTCCCTCCTCCAAGTTGTGCTCGGTCTGCGGGGCCCTGCGGAACGACATGCCGTTGAGCGTCCGCGAGTGGACCTGTGCGTGCGGCGTGGTCCATGACCGGGACGTGAACGCGGCCAGAAACGTGCTCGCCGCCGGGCTGGCGGAGAGCTGAAACGCCTGTGGAGCTGGTGTAAGACCTCAAACGGGAGTCCTCCTCCCGGGCGGGGCGATCGGCGGTGAAGCAGGAAGGCCGACCGGCGATGGTCGGAATCCCCCTCGTGCACGAGGGGGAGGATGTCAAACTCTGCCCCATGAATGACGAATGGATCTGCGGCCGGCTGGGCGAGGACGAGCCGTGGACGCTGGGCGCGGTCAATCCGCCGGTGTTCGAGAACTCGCTGTTCACGTTCGCGACGGCCGAGGAACTGGGCGAGGCCATCAGGAACGAGGACGAGCGCTACGTCTACTGGCGGGGGACCAATCCGACGGTCGACCTCGCCCAGCGTAAGCTCGCGGCGCTGGAGCGGGGGGAACGGGCCAAGTGTTTCGGCTCGGGGATGGGCGCCATCGCGGCGACGATCTCGTCGCAGGTGTCGGCCGGTGACCACGTGCTGGTGCTGGGCGCGGTCTACGGGCCGACCACGCAGTTCCTGCGCTACCTGGAGAAGTTCGGGGTCACGCATACGCACGTGGGCGACCTCGCGGAGTGTGACAGCGCTATCAACGAGCGGACGCGCCTACTCTACTTCGAGTCGCCCTCCTACATGGCGTACGCGATCGTGGACATCGCCGAGGTCGCGGCCTGGGCGCGCGGGCGCGGCCTGGTGACGGTGATGGACAACACCTGGTCCACGCCGCTGTTCCAGAAGCCGCTCACGCTGGGCGTGGACCTGGTGGTGCACTCGCTGTCAAAGTACATCGGCGGCCACAGCGACCTGGTCGGCGGCGTGGTCGTCGGCCCGGCCCGGCTCGTCAGGCCGCTCGCGCTGACCGAGTACCAGCTCTACGGCGCCGCCATGTCGCCGCACGACGCGGCCAAGGTGATCAAGGGGCTGCGGACGCTGTCCGTGCGCATGGCGGCCCACCAGGAGCGGGGGCTCGCGGTGGCGCGGTTCCTGGCCGGCCATCCGGGGGTGCGGGAGGTCAACCATCCTGGCCTGCCGTCGCATCCGGGGCACGCGATCGCCGCGCGGCAGATGTCGGGGTTCTCCAGTCTGTTCAGCGTCGAGCTGGCGACGGACGACACCCACCAGGTCGCGACTTTTCTCGACAGACTGCGGCATTTCAGGATCGGCGTGTCCTGGGGCGGCTTCGAGAGCCTGGTCAACGCCCCGGCCCTGTCCACCGAGGAGAGCGTGCGCGCCACGATGGGCATCCCGGCCGGCCTGGTCCGCCTGTCCGTCGGCCTCGAACCGGCCGGCACCCTGATCGAGGATCTCGATCACGCGCTGAAAGGGGTGAACGGGATGACCGACCGCTCGTCGCGCGAGAAGGACCTTTCGCCGCAGGTCCACCCCAACTAATCGCCGCTCGGCGGCGGCTCGGCGAACAACCCCGTCCCAGCCCTCCACGCGGGGTAGGTTGCGCTCTTACGTTGAGCGTGATCCGCATCACAGTGGAGGTCTCGTGACGACTCAAGAACATGACGCATCGGTCTATGAAACCGTCCAGGAGAGCAGTGAGTTCCAGGAACTGAAACGCCGCTTCCGCGCCTGGACGTTCCCCATGACCGTGGCGTTCCTCGTGTGGTACCTGCTCTACGTCGTGATGTCGGGCTGGGCGCGCGGGTTCATGGCCACCAAGCTGCTCGGGGACATCAACGTCGGGTTGATCTTCGGGTTGCTGCAGTTCGTGTCCACCTTCCTGATCGCGTGGGCCTACGCCAGGCACGCCGACAGGAAGCTGGATCCCATCGCCGACAAGCTGCGTCACGAGGTCGAGGAGAAGACGAAGTGAGCTCCACCACCCTCGGGATGATCCTCTTCCTCACCTTCGTCGCGGCGACGCTGGGGATCACCTTCTGGGCGAGCCGGCAGACCAAGACGGCCGCCGACTACTACGCGGGCGGCCGCTCGTTCAGCGGCGTGCAGAACGGCCTGGCGATCGGCGGCGACTACATGTCGGCCGCCTCGTTCCTCGGCATCGCGGGCATCATCGCGCTGTCCGGCTACGACGGGTTCCTGTACTCCATCGGGTTCCTGGTGGCCTGGCTGGTCGCGCTGCTCCTGGTCGCCGAGCTCATGCGCAACTCCGGCAAGTTCACCATGGCCGACGTGCTGGCCTTCCGGATGAGCCCGCGCCCGGTCCGCACCGCCGCCGGCGTCTCGACGATCGTGGTCAGCATCTTCTACCTGCTGGCCCAGATGGTCGGCGCGGGCGCGCTGGTCGGCCTGCTGCTCGGCATCACCAGCGACGCCGGCAAGGCGTGGACGATCGTCGGCGTGGGCGCCCTGATGATCGTGTACGTCGTCTTCGGCGGCATGAAGGGCACCACCTGGGTCCAGATCGTCAAGGCCGTGCTGCTCATGGGCGGCGCCGCGCTGGTGACGGTGCTGGTGCTCGGCAAGTTCGGCTTCAACCTGTCGGCGCTGCTCGGCCAGGCCGCCGCGACCAGCGGCCCCAAGGCCAACCCGGAGGCCTTCCTCAGCCCCGGCCTGAAGTACGGCACCGAGGCGCAGGGCCTGGCCGGCAAGATCGACCTCATCAGCCTCGGCCTCGCCCTGGTGCTGGGCACGGCCGGCCTGCCGCACATCCTGATCCGCTTCTACACCGTCCCCACCGCCAAGGACGCCCGCAAGTCCGTCCTGTGGGGCATCGGCATCATCGGCGTCTTCTACCTGCTCACCCTGGTCCTCGGCTTCGGCGCGGCGGCCCTGGTCGGCAAGACGGCGATCGCCGAGGGCGACGCGGCGGGCAACACGGCCGCGCCGATGCTGGCCCAGCGGATCGGCGAGGAGATCTTCGGCTCGTTCGGCGGCACGATCCTGCTCGCGCTCATCGGCGCGGTGGCCTTCGCCACGATCCTGGCCGTGGTCGCCGGTCTCACCCTGGCCTCCTCCTCCAGCTTCTCCCACGACCTGTACGCGCACGTCTTCAAGCGCGGCCAGGCCACCGAGCGGCAGGAGGTCGTGGTGGCGCGCATCTCGGCCCTGGTCATCGGCGCCGTCGCGATCGGCCTCGGCATCCTCGCCCAGGGCCAGAACGTGGCGTTCCTGGTGGCCCTGGCCTTCGCGGTAGCGGCCTCGGGCAACCTGCCCGCCATCCTCTACAGCCTGTTCTGGCGGCGCTTCAACACGGCCGGCGCGGTGGCGGCCATCTACGGCGGCCTGGTCTCCGCCCTCCTGCTGGTGATCTTCTCGCCGGTGGTCTCCGGCGCTCCGACGGCCCTGTTCAAGACGGTGGACTTCCACTGGTTCCCGCTGAGCAACCCGGGCATCGTGTCGATCCCGATCGGCTTCCTGTGCGGCTGGCTCGGCACGATCCTGAGCAAGGAGCACAACGAGGCCAAGTACGCCGAGATCGAGGTCCGCTCCCTGACCGGCGTCGGCGCCGAGAAGGCCGGCCAGCACTGACCGCGAGCGTGAGGCGCCTCCTGCCCTGAGGGCGTCTCATCACCGGAGGCGTCCACCCCCGCCCGGGCGCCTCCGGCTCCGAAGGGCCCGGTCCCGTCACGGGGCCGGGCCCTTCCCGCGCGCCCGGCCCCACGCGGCGAAGCGGACGCCTCCGAGGGGCCGCGGCGGTATCGTCGGACCTTTCTTCGAGGCTTTCCGGCGAGGAGCGGCGGTGGCACGAGACGGGGGGCGGCTGCGGCCGGTCGACCTGGCGCGCGGGCACGGGCTGTCCACGCAGGCGGTCCGCAACTACGAGGAGGCGGGCATCCTGCCGCCCGCGGACCGGACGGCCGCCGGATACCGCGTGTACACGCCGCGGCACGCGCAGGCGCTGCGGGCGTTCCTCGCCCTGGCGCCCGCCCACGGGCACGCGGCGGCGACCGCGATCATGCGGGCGGTCAACGCGGGCGAGGTCGAGGACGCGCTGCGGCGGGTGGACGAGAGCCACGCCCAGCTCCTGGACGACCGCCGCACCCTGGAGGCGGTGGAACGCGCGCTGACCGACCTCACCCGGCCCCCGGCCGGGCCCGCCCCACCGGCCGCCGCCGGGGGCGGGCCTGACCTGACGTTCATCGGCCCGCTGGCCCGCCGGCTGGGGCTGCGGCCCGCCACGCTGCGCAAGTGGGAGCGGGCCGGGCTGGTCCGCCCGCGCCGCGACCCGCGGACCGGTTACCGCGTCTACTCGGCCGCCGACGTACGCGACGCGCGGCTCGCCCACCAGCTCAGGCGCGGCGGCTACCCGCTGGAGCAGATCGCCCCGCTCATCGAGCGGGTACGCGCCGCCGGCGGCGTCGAACCCCTGCGGAACGCCCTGGACGGCTGGCGCGGCCGCCTCGCGGTCCGGGGCCGCGCCATGCTGTCGGCCGCCGCCGAGCTGAACGCCTACCTGTCGCTGCCCGACTGACCGCTACGCGCCGTTCGTCACTTTTGGCATAGGGTCCTGGAAGGGGCGTCGGACCGGGGGAGGAGCGCGAGGTGAACGTCAGCCGTCCCCCGGCCACCGCCGGGGAGGCCGCGGCCTTGGAGCGCTGCCGCCGCCTGGTCGAGCCCGCGCTCCGCGAGGCGGTCGCCGGCCTGCACCCCTGGAGTTCGCGGATGGCCGGGTTCGCGCTCGGCTGGTCGGACGCCGACGGCCGCCCCCAGACCGGGGACGGCGGCAAGGGCGTGCGCCCCGCCGTCGTCCTGCTCGCCGCCGAGGCCGTGGGCGCCGACGCGGCGGACGCACTGCCCGGGGCGGTGGCGGTGGAGCTGGTGCACGCCTTCTCCCTGGCACACGACGACATCATCGACCACGACGAACGGCGCCGGCACCGCGAGACCCTCTGGAAGGCGTACGGGCCGGGCCCCGCCCTGCTGACCGGCGACGCGCTGCTGGCCCTGGCCGTCGCCCAGCTCGCCACCGTCCCGGAGGCGATGCGGCTGCTGTCGGCGGCCCTCACGGAGCTCGTCCACGGGCAGAGCGCCGACATGGCCTTCGAGAACCGTCCCTGGCGCGGGCCCCACGCGGTCACCGTCGAGGAGTACACCCGGATGGCGGCGGGCAAGACCGGCGGCCTGCTGGGGGCCGCGGCGGCGCTCGGCGTCACGCTCGGAGGGGCGCCGCCGGAGGCGGCCGAGGCGATGTGGCGGATGGGCTGCGACCTGGGGGTGGCCTTCCAGATCGCCGATGACGTGCTCGGCATCTGGGGCGATCCCGCCGTCACCGGCAAACCGGTGCACAGCGACCTGCGGCGCGAGAAGAAGACGCTTCCCGTGCTGTGCGCGCTCGCCGCGGGCGGGACGGCCGCCCGCGAGCTGTCGGCCGTCCTGGCCGCGGGGCTGGAGGACGAGGACGCGGTCCGCGCGGCGGCCCGGCTGGTCGAGGAGGCGGGCGGGCGCGCCGCCGCCGGCGCGCTGGCCGCCCGCCACCTCTCCGCTGCTCTCCACCTCCTGGACGCGCACCTTCCTCAGGCGGCCGACCTGCGCGCCCTGTGCGAGTCCCTGGTCCACCGCACCCGCTGACCGCCGCCGGGCCGGCGGGCGGGTCAGCCGGCGGGGCGGGAGGCGGTGTCCAGCAGGGCGAGCTCCTGCTCCGTCAGCTCCAGCTCGGCCGCCGCCATCAGCGCCTCCAGCTGCGCGACGTCGCGCGCGCTGGAGATCGGCGCCGCCACCGTCGGCTGCGCCGCGAGCCAGGCCAGCGCGACCGACGCCTGCTCCACGCCCCGCGCGTCGGCCACCTCGGCGAGCGCCCGCAGCGTGCGCCGCCCGTGCTCGGTGGCGAGGTATTCGGCCGCCGACGCGGCCCGCGGGCTCTCCACGGTCACGCCGGGCGCGTACTTGCCGGTCAGGAAGCCGCGCGCGAGCCCGAAGTACGGCGTGCTGGCCAGCCCCTCCCGGGCCACGACGTCTCGCAGCTCGCCCTCGTACCCGCGCTCGACCAGGTTGTACTCCTGCTGCAGGGCCACGTAGCGGACGAGCCCTTCCTTGGCGGAGATCTCGACCGCCTCGGCGAGCCGCCGCGCCGTGTGGTTGGACGCGCCGACGTGGCGCACCTTGCCCTCGCGCACGAGGTCGTCGAACGTGGCCAGCGTCTCCACCAGCGGCGTCTCGTGGTCGTCCACGTGCGCCCAGTAGAGGTCGATGTAGTCGGTGCGGAGCCGCCGCAGCGAGTCCTCGACCGCCGTGCGGATGGTCGCGGGAGCCAGGCCGCGCAGCCCCTCCAGCATGCCGACCTTGGTGGCGAGGACGACGGAGTCGCGGAGGTGCCGCTCCGCGAGCCACTCGCCGATGATCATCTCGGACTTGGACTCGCCGGTCGCCCAGGACGGGTAGACGTCGGCGGTGTCGATGAAGTTGCCCCCGCCCTCGACGTAGGCGTTGAGGATGGCGAACGAGGTCTTCTTGTCGGCCGTCCAGCCGAAGACGTTCGTGCCGAGTGCTACCGGGAAAACGGACAGGTCCGTGGTGCCTATCGATCTCATCCCGCTATTATCCGACGATCCGACAAGGAGGCCCGGATGGCGCCCCGATTACGTGGATGCCTGGTCGGCGCGGTCGTCGCCGGCGGTCTGTTCCTGCTGGGGCTGGCCCTGCTGCTGCCCCGCGGCCCGCAACGGGAAGGGCCGGAACCTGCCGCTTCCGCGTCCGTAACCCCGCGCTCCCCGAGCCCGCCGTCCGCGGCGGAGGTCGTGGGCGAGCGGCGCCTCGACGAGCGCAGGCTGGAGCTCACGATCCGCTCCCCGGCCCTCGGGAACGAGACCACCGAAGTACGCCTGCTCCTCCCGCGCGGCTGGGAGTCCCGCCGCGAGTGGCCCGTACTGTGGCTGCTGCACGGCGGGCTCGACGACCACACCTCCTGGACCGCCAGGACCGACGTCGACGCGCTCACCCGCGACACCGGCGTCATGGTCGTGATGCCGGACGGCGGCAAGTGCGGCAGCTACTCGGACTGGTGGAACGGCGGCGACGGCGGCCCGCCCCGCTGGGAGACCTACCACCTGCGCGAACTGCTCCCCCTCCTCGAAGCCCGCTACCGGGCGGGCCCCGACCGCGCCGTCGCGGGCTACTCCATGGGCGGCCAGGGCGCGATGCTGTACGCGGCCAAGGGCCTGTTCAAGGCGGCCGCCTCCTTCAGCGGCGCCGTGAACATCACCGCCCCCGGCGTCCCCCAGGCCGTGATGGCAGGCACGACGGTCGGCTGCTTCGGCACCGACTGGAAGCGCATCTGGGGCGACCCGGAGGCCCAGCGGGCGGTGTGGCGGGCGCACAACCCGTACGACCTGGCGGAGAAGCTGAAGGGCGTCGAGCTGTACGTGGCCGCCGGCGAGGGCGACCTGGTGGAGGACCTGGCCAACCGGGCCGCCCGCTCCTTCGCGGCCCGTCTCGACGACCTCGGCGTCCCGGTGCGCACGCACTTCTACCGTGGCGGCCACAACCACACGTACTGGCAGCGTGAGCTGCACCGCGCCTACCCGATGCTCGTGGCCGCGATCGGCGCACGGTGACGCCTCTCACATGGGGGAAGAGGGCGTGACGCCGGCGCGGCGGTGCCGCTAATGTTCGTGCTGTGGTGACGGGTGACATGCGCACGCGCATCCTGGACGCGGCGGAGGAGCTGTTCGCGGGTTCCGGCTACGAGGCCACACCGACGGCTGTCATCGCCAACCTCGCGAAGGTCCCCAAAGGGCTCATCTCCGACTACTTCCCCCGCAAGATCGACGTTCTGGTCGCTCTGATCGACGAGCGCACCCACATCGAGGAGGGACGCGACGTCGACGCGGTGCCGGGCGACCCGGCGGGCACGCTCGCCCGGCTCGCCCGCGCGCTGCCGCTGCGCGCCTCCCCGGCGATGCGGCGCATCCTGTTCCGCGAGGCCGACACGCACGGCTCGGTCAAGGAGCGGCTCGGCCGGCTCAACGGCGAGCTCGTCCGGCGTGCCAGGTTCGCGCTGGAGCTGGCGCTACCCGGGGCCCGCGGCGACGCGGCGAGGCTGGAGGTCGCCGCCGCCATGTTCGCCGCCGTCCTCATCTACCAGGAGAACCTCTGGCAGCTCACGGGCCACCAGATCGATCCTGACGCCGTCGCGGAACTCATCGCCCACGCGCTCGTCTAGCAGCTCCTCCAGCGCCTCGCGCAGGTGCCGCAGCAGGCTCCAGACGTCGTCCACGCGCTCGGGGCAGGCGACGAGGCCGAAGTCGAGCATGCCGTCGTAGGAGAAGCAGGTGATGCTCAGCCCGCCGCTCATGTCCGTCAGAACGGACATCGGGTAGTAGGACAGCACCCTGCCCCCGCACAGGTACAACGGGAACTGCGGCCCTGGCACGTTGCTGATGATGAGGTTGACCGGCGGCAGCGTCATGCCCGCCAGCCGGAACACCGCCGGCGTGGCCAGCGCCGTCACCGGGGCGGGCAGCAGCGAGCACAGCTCCTGCAGCCAGGTGGCCGGAGCCAGCGCGAACCTGCGCTTGGCCCGCAGCATCGTCGCGCCCACCACCCGCAGCCGCTCCCGCGCGTCGGGCACGTCGGTGGGCATCGGGGCGATCATGGCCGAGATCTGGTTGCCCGCCGCGTCGCGGGCGCCGTGCTTGCGCACCGCGACCGGCACCGCCACGACCAGCGGCTCCTTCGGCAGGGCGCCGCGCTCGGACAGCCAGGCGCGCAGGGCCGACGCGCACAGGGTCATGATGACGTCGTTGACGCTGACGGAGTTGGCCTTGGCGACGTTCTTGACGTCCTTGAGCGACAGCGACCCGAACGAGACGTGCCGCCGCGCGCTGATCGGCCCGTTGAACGGCGTGCGCGGGGCGGCGAGGCTCGGCAGCTCGGGCCGGTCCCGCCGCTGACCGGACACCAGCCGCGCGGCCCGCGCGATCGCCTTCGCGCCGGGCAGCCGGGACGCCAGCGGGATGGCGTCCATGTCGCCGGCCACCCTGACCGCCGACCCCACCGCCCGCACCGGCTGCGTCACGGACCGCGCCGCCGCCCCCGCCAGCATCCCGACCACCCCGGGCCTGCCGCCCGCTCCCTCCACCGGCCTGGCCCCGCCCGCGCGCCTGGCCATGCCCTCAGGGCCGGCCCCGCACGTGGAACGGCCCATGCCTCCGGGCCGGGCGGTGTCCTGGCCGTCCAGATGGCCGGTCTCCCCGGGACGGGGAGCGGCCTCCGCGTGCGGTGCGGCCTCCCCCTGAGGAGCCGCGCCGGCGCGGGCCTCCGGGGGCTGCGGGCTGCGGCGGGTGAGGTGGCCGTCGGGGGTGAGGTCGAGGAGGGTGGCCAGGGTCTCGGCGCCGGAGACGCCGTCGATGGCGGCGTGGTGCACCTTCGTGTAGACCGCCACCCGCCCCTCCGGCAGCCCGTGGATGAGGTGCATCTCCCACAGAGGATGGGAGCGGTCCAACCGGCGGGCGTGCAGCTCCGCGACCGCCTCGGCGAGCTGCCAGTCGCTGCCCGGCTGGGGCAGGGTCAGCTCGAACAGGTGGTTGCCGATGTCGAAGCAGGGGTCGTGCGTCCAGTAGGGGCGGTCGAGCCCCAGGGGCACCTCGGCCAGCCGGAGGCTCAGCGCGGGGGAGAGGTGCAGGCGGTCGAGCAGGAGGTCCGCCAGCGCGTCCCGGTTGACGGAGCCCTCGCCGGAGTCCAGGATCGCCAGGCCGGCCACGTGCGCGGCGGTGGTCGCGGTCTCGACGTTGAGGAACTGGGCGTCGAGGGCGTTGAGCTGGCGCATCTGCTCTCCTTTCTCCGTCCTACGGGCAGCATCACACGGGCGGATTTCCGTGAGGTTTCCGGGAGAGTGTTTCAGATGAATCGGTCCGCTTCGCGCATGCTGTGAGAAAATGGCCAGCTCAGCAGCTATCCGTGACAATTATCTAGCCAAGAACAACCTCAATCGGGTGTTGCACCACAGCGTAAAAGTGGTACCCGAACGGGTGCCGGGGGATGGTGAGCGGCTGCGTGGCGCCCGTCTCGTCGGTCGCCCTGGCCATGAGCACGTACCGGCCCGGCCGCCGGGGCGCCCAGGTGACGTGCCACTGCGCCCAGGCGCTGACCAGGTGACTTCCGTGCACCTCGGCCTCGCGCCAGGTGTCCCCGCCGTCGAAGCTGACCTCGACCCGCACGATGCGGCCCCGCCCCGACCAGGACCGCCCGTGCAGCACCAGGGGCACGCCGCTGATCGGCAGCCGCGCGTTCCAGGCGAGCTCGAACGCGCTCTTCACCGGCTGCGTGGTCACGTCCGGGTAGAACACGGTGTTCCACGGGCTGAGCAGGGGGCTCGTCGACACCTCCATGTCGCCGAGCCATTTGATGGACGCTATTCCCACCCATCCCGGCACCACCAGGCGGGCGGGGAAACCGTGGTCCGGGGGCAGGGGCTCGCCGTTCATCTCGTACGCCACGAGCACGTCGTCCATGGCCTTCTCCACGGGCAGCGGGCGGCGTACGTGCCCGTAGTCCTCGAACGGGGCGTCCAGGCCGGACGGGAGCACGTCCACGGCGTCGGGCCGCACGCCGGTCTCCTTGAGCAGGTGCCTCAGCGGCACGCCGCGCCAGCGCGCCACCCCGATCGCGCCCAGCCCCCACTGGGTGCCCGGCGCGGCGTCGTGCTGCTGGCGGCCGTAGAACCGGCGGCCGTTTCCCGCGCACTCGATCGCCACGTCGTACGTGCGTGACGGCATGGCGCGCAGCTCCTCGTAGCCGAACGCGCGCGGACATCGGAGGCCGGGACCGTGCAGGCGCAGCCGCCAGGTGGCGGCGTCGATGAGCGGCGTGGCGGTGTGGTTGCGGACGAAGAACCGGTCGATCGGGGTGTGGTATCCCTGGCCCGACATCGCCTCCCACCGCATCTCGGCGTTCTCGCCGCGCACCAAGAACAGGTGGCCGGGCAGGGGTTTCAGGATGGTCGCCGTGGCGTTCCTCATGGCTGTCACCTCGCTATCTGGTATTCCCTACCTGTAAACCATTTAATCTCCTTCCGGCGGCACCCGCGGCGGCCTTTGCCGAAACGGGCCCTCCGTGTCACCCTTCCCTGGGCTCCGGCTCCAACCGGACACGGCCGGCGGCTCACCCGGCGAGCGGGCTCGGACTGTCGCTCAGGACGTGGGCCAGCAGCAGGTCGAGGGGCCGTGGCACGCGGTCGGGTTCGAGCGCCGCGACGAGCAGGCCGGAATAGCGGATCTTCCGGCCGCTGCCCGCGCCCATGAACCGGCGCAACTGGTCGTGCGTGGACCCTCCGCGCCAGGCGGGCTGCCGCTGGAGCGTGCGGAACGAGCCCAGCTCGCCTTCGGCCTCGATGACCCGTTCGACCGCGTCGGTGCCGAGTGCCCGGATCAGCTCGTCCTCCAGGTCGGCCACGCAGACGAAGAACCCGAGCGCCTCCAGGCCCTCCCGGTCGAGGCCCGTGCCGAGGCCGGCGCGTTCGAGACTGCGCCGGTAGTCGCCCTCCTCGCCGGCGTCGCACAGGCCGGCGAGCCGCAGGCCGAGGCCCGCGGGGCCGAACCTGGCGACGTACGTCCCGATGTTCGTGGCGCCGCCCATCGCCACGAGGGAGATGCCCTCCGCCGCCAGGTCCCGGCCACGGCGCTGGGCCAGCACCTCGAACGCCGCCTTGTCGCTGGCGCCCTCGACCAGGACCACGGTTCGTGTCTCGCTCACGTGCTCACCCTTTCACCCGGCCCCGACGTTGTTCATCCGCTTTTGCACGCCCTCCCAAGCCGGGCGGACAGGGCGGAGTGCGTCCGGTTTCGGGCAAAAGTTGATGAGGGCCGCCAGATTTATGGTGTTATATCCAGATTTCGAGAGCAGGCTAAACCAGGAAAGGGGGATCACCCCATGGGACCAGCACTGTGCGCCCTCAGCACCGGACCCAGAAGAGCCCCCGCCCGCCACGGACCCTCGCCCGCTACGGAGCCCGCCCGCCGGTGTTACCGGGAACGCCCGAAGAAGGCCAGGAGGCGTTCGAGCGGCCAGGTGTTGATGACGTCGTCAGGCGTCAGCCAGGCCCGCTGCGCGATCCCGACGCCGAAGCGCTGGTGCGCGAGGTGCGGGATCGCGTGCGAGTCGCTGTCGATGGAGAACTTGACCCCGTGGTGCTTGGCCAGCCGCACCAGGTCGGACGGCAGGTCGGAGCGGTCGGGATAGGAGTCGATCTCCATCGCGGTGCCGGTGCGCGCCGCGGCGCGGAAGACGGCGTCCCAGTCGGCGTCCACCGGCTCGCGCTTGCCGATCTTGCGGGTGGTGGGGTGGCCGATGACGTCGACGTACGGGTTCTCGCAGGCGGTGATGAACCGGCGCGTCATCTCGTCCCGGGACATGCTGAAATGCGAGTGGACCGACGCCACGCACATGTCGAAGTCCCGCAGCACCTCGCCGGGCCAGTCGACCGACCCGTCGGGGGCGATGTTGAGCTCGGAGCCGTGCAGCAGCCGCATGTCCGGATATTTCTCCTGCAGCCGGGCCAGCCGCTCCCGCTGCTCCAGCGCCTTGTCCAGCGTCATCCGCTGCATCGACAGGTCGGGCGCGTGGTCCGTCACCGCGTAGTAGGCGTAACCGCGGGCGTGCCCGGCGGCCACCATGTCCTCCAGCGGGGCGATGCCGTCGGTCAGGTCGGTGTGCGTGTGCAGGTCGCCCTTGAGGTCGGCCAGCTCCACCAGCGCCGGCAGCTCGCCCCGCAGCGCCGCCTTGACCTCGCCGCCGTCCTCCCGCATCGGCGGCGGGACGTACTGCATGCCGAGCGCGTGGTAGATGTCCTCCTCGGACTCGGCCGCGATCACCCGCTCGCCCTCGAACAGGCCGTACTCCGACAGCTTCCACCCCTTCTTCACCGCCATCTCCCTGATGGCCACGTTGTGCTCCTTGGAGCCGGTGAAGTACTGCAAGGCCGCGCCCCAGGAGCCGGCCGGGATGCGCCGCAGGTCGACCTGGACGCCCGACGTGGTGCGGACCGAGGTCTTCTTGTCGCCGGCCGCGATCACCTCCGCGACGTAGGGCTGCGCGCGGAACTCCTCCATGATCGACTCGGGTGCGACCGCGAGGATGTCGATGTCGCCGATCGTGTCCTTCATCCGCCGCAGCGACCCCGCGTACGCGATCCGCTCGGCGCTCAGCGACCCCATCACCTGCTCGGCCAGCGCCATCGCGACCCCGATGTGCACCCGCCTGCCGGACTGCTCCAGTTGCTCGACGCCCTTCAGCAGATTGGCCAGCGTCTTCGGGCCGAGACCCTTGACGCCCTTGAGCCGGCCCCCCTCGATGGCCTCGCGCAGCGCGTCGGTCGAGTCGATGCCGTAGTCCTCGAACAGCATGATCGCCGTCTTCGGGCCCAGGCTCGGCACCCGCGTCAGCCTCCGCACGCCCTCGGGCACCCGCCCCCGCAGGTCGTCGAGCTGCCGGAAGCTGCCCCGCTGGAGAAACTCCTCCATCTTCTTGGCGATCGCCTCGCCGACCCCGGGCACCGAGCGCACGTCGGTCACCGAGATGTCCTCGGGGAACCCGGCGATGGCCTTGGCCGCCTTCTGGTAGCTCCGCACCCGGAAGGCGTCGCCGCCGCAGAGCGCGAACAGCTCCGCGTATTCCTGCAGCGCCGACGCCGCCTCCTCATTTGCCCGCATGCCCCTAACCCTAGAGGCCCGCACCGACAATCCTGGAAGGCTCAGAACCGCACGTCACGCGGCCGGTACGGCTCCGCCAGGAACGCCAGCTCCTCCTCCGACAGCCGCACGTCCACGGCCGCCACCGCGTCGTCCACGTGCCGGTCCTTGGTGGCCCCGACGATCGGCGCGGTGACCGCGGGCTGGTGCAGCAGCCAGGCCAGGGCGACCTGCGCGGCCGGCAGCCCGCGGTCGGCGGCCACCCGCGCCACGCGGTCCACGATGACCTTGTCGTTCTCCGGGTCGTACAGCGCCTCGATGCGGGCGTCGGAGCCGGCCCGGGCGGTGGACGCCGCCGCGCCCGCCCTGGCCAGCACGCCGCGCGCGAGCGGGCTCCACGGGATCACGCCCACGCCCTGGTCGAGGCAGAGCGGCAGCATCTCCCGCTCCTCCTCCCTGTAGAGCAGGTTGTAGTGCGGCTGCATCGACACGAACTTCGTCCACCCGTTGAGCTCGGCCACGTGCTGGGCCTTGGCGAACTGCCACGCCGACATCGAGGACGCGCCGAGGTAGCGCACCTTGCCCGCCCTGACCACGTCGTGCAGCGCCTCCATCGTCTCCTCGATGGGCGTCTCGGGGTCCCAGCGGTGGATCTGGTAGAGGTCCACGTGGTCGGTGCCGAGCCGGCGCAGCGAGGCGTCGATGCCGGCCATGATGTGCTTGCGCGACAGGCCGCCGTCGTTGGGACGGTCGCTCATCGGGAAGTACACCTTGGTGGCCAGCACGTAGTCCTCGCGGCGCGGGAAGATCGCGCGCAGCACGTTTCCGGTCACCACCTCGCTCTCGCCCCGGCTGTACATGTCGGCCGTGTCGAAGAAGGTCACGCCGGCGTCCGCCGCCCGGCGGATGATCGGCTCCGCCTCGTCCTGCGGCAGCGCCCAGTCCTGGCGGGCCGGGTCGCCGTAGCTCATCATGCCGAGGCACACTCGCGAGACCCGCAGCCCCGTGCCACCCAGTCGTGTGTAATCCATACCGCTCACCCTAGGGGGCGGAACGTACGCTTTTCCGCCCTGTCGACCCGTTCCCGGATCCGGGGGATGCTGCGAACATGGAACCCCGCGTGCGGCCCCTGCCTCCCGAGGAGTGGGACGGCTTCATCGAGGCCAACCCCTACAACGTCTTCGCCACCCTCGCCCGCCATCCGGCGCTCTACCGGGCCTGGCTCGGCTTCGGCGGCGCGCTGCTCGACGGCACGCTGCCGGCCCGCGACCGCGAGCTGGCCATCCTCCGCACGGCGCACCACAGCCGCAGCGCCTACGAGTGGGCCCACCACGCCCGCCTCGGACGCGAGGCGGGCCTGACGCAGCTGGAGATCGACTCGGTACGCCACCCAGACGCGCTGTGGCCGGTCGAGGACCGGCTCGTCCTCCAGGTCGCCGACGACCTGCACTACGGCGGCGACCTGACCGACGCCACCTGGGCCGCGCTCTGCGACCGCTACGACGAGGCGGGCAGGATCGAGCTGGTCATGCTGGTCGCCCACTACCGGATGCTGGCGCTGGTGCTGCGGACGCTCAGAGTGGCGATCGAGGAGTGATGACGGTGACGCCCGGCACCGAGCCCATCGCGGCGAGGGCCTTGCCCGCGTCGGCCAGCCCGATGGTCCGGGTGACGAGCTGGTCGGGGTGGAGCACCCCGGCCCTGATCAGCTCCAGCATCTGCGGGTAGGCGTGCGCGGCCATGCCGTGGCTGCCGAGCAGCCGCAGCTCCTGGCCGATCACGCGGTCCATCGGCACCGGCGTCGGCCCGCCGGGCAGCAGGCCCACCTGGACGTGCCGGCCCCGGCGGCGCAGGCTCTCGACCGAGGCGGCGCAGGTCTGGGGGCTGCCCAGCGCGTCGAGTGACACGTGCGCGCCGCCCCTGGTCAGCTCGCGCACCTGGGCCGCGGCGTCGCCCGCCGAGGCGTTGACGAAGTGCGTCGCCCCGGCCTGCTCGGCCAGGTGCAGCGCGTCGCCGCTGACGTCCACGGCCACGACGCGCGCCCCGGCGGCCGTGGCGATCATGACGGCGGACAGCCCCACGCCGCCGCAGCCGTGCACCGCGACCCACTCGCCCGGCCGTACCTCTCCCACCTGGGCGACGGCGCGGAAGGCGGTGGCGAACCGGCAGCCCAGCCCGGCCGCCGTGACGAAGGCCATGTTCTCGGGGACGGCGACCAGGTTGACGTCGGCGTGGTCGATCGCGACGTACTCGGCGAAGGAGCCCCAGTGGGTGAAGCCCGGCTGCGTCTGCCGCTCGCACACCTGCTGCTCGCCCGCCGCGCAGGACGGGCACGTGCCGCAGGCGCACACGAAGGGCGCGGTCACGCGCGCGCCCGGCCGCCAGCCGCGCACGTCGGGGCCGACGGCCTCGACGACGCCCGCGAACTCGTGGCCGGGGACGTGCGGCAGGGCCCTGATGTCGGGGTCGTGGCCCTGCCAGCCGTGCCAGTCGGACCGGCACAGCCCCGTGGCGAGAACCCTGATCACCGCGCCGTGCGGGGCGGGGGCCGGATCCGGCAGCTCGCGCACGTCGAGCTCGCCCCCGAAGATGTCAAACGCAACCGCTCGCATCTCATGAGCTTAGAGTGAGCCGCCGTGACCTGCGCAAGCGCCCGCACTGTCACAGGTGTGGAATCCGGCGGGCAGGACAGTTAGGGGTGATGGGACAAGACTTGGACAAGGAGCGTTTCACCGAGGAGGAGTACCTCCGCTTCGGCGAGCGCATCCGCGGGCAACTCGGCACGCTGCGCGAGATGCTCGGCACCCCCGGCTTCGGTCAGGGCCCGGTGACGATCGGCGCGGAGCTGGAGCTGTTCCTCGTCGACGAGCGGGGCCGGCCCCTCCCGCGCAACAGCGAGGTGCGCGAGGCCCTCGGCGACCCCCGCGTGGTGCTGGAGCTCGGCCGCTACAACCTCGAGGTGAACCTCACCCCTACGACGCTGGAGGGCAAGCCGTTCGAGCTGCTGGGCGCCGAGATCCAGGACACCGTGAGCAAGGTGGACGCGGCGGTCGAGGGCGGTGGCGCGCTGCCCATCGGCATCCTGCCCACCCTGGAGACCGGGGACTTCACGGTCGGCGCGATGAGCGACCAGAACCGCTACCGGGCCATGAGCAGGGGCCTGCGGCGCCTGCGGCTGGAGCCGTTCCTCGTCAAGATCGACGACCTGGAGCTGTCGGTCGAGGACGTCATCCTGGAGAGCGCCAACACCTCCTGGCAGGTGCACATCCGCACGCCGCCGGAGCGTTTCGCGCGGCTGTTCAACGCCGCCCAGCTCGCCATCGGGCCGGTGCTGGCGGCCTGCGGCAACTCGCCGATCTTCCTCGGCCCGCGCAAGTGGGAGGAGACCCGCATCGCGCTGATGGAGGAGGCCGCCGACGACCGCGACGTGGCGCGGCTCGAACGGCGGGACGGGCGGGTCACGTTCGGCTCCGACTGGGTGCGCGAGGGTGCGATCGAGCTGTTCGAACGGTACGTGGCGGACTACGAGCCCATCGTGCCCGACCTCGTCGACGACGCCGGGCCTCACGACGTGCCCGAGCTGCGGCTGCACCAGGGCACCATCTGGCAGTGGAACCGGCCGGTCTACGACCCCGCCGACGGCGGCCACCTGCGCATCGAGATGCGGGCGCTGCCCGCCGGGCCCTCGTGCGCGGACATGGCGGCGAACACCGCGTTCCTGGTCGGGCTCACGCTCTCGCAGGCCGAACGGGACCTGACCGGCTACCGCTTCGCCGAGGCGTACCAGAACTTCTACCGCGCCGCCATGCACGGGCTGGACGCCAAGCTGTCGTGGCCGGGCTGGGACGGCGAGCACGAGGCCGCCGACCTCGTTCTCCGGTTGCTGCCGGAGGCGCGCGAAGGGCTGCTCGGCGCGGGGGTGGCGCCCAGCGACGCCGATCGCGCCCTGGAGATCATGGAGCAGCGTACGCGCCTGCGCCGTACGGGCGCGGTGTGGCAGCGCGAGACGCTGGAGAGCTTCGGCGGCGACGTCGAGCGGCTGGTCCGCCGTTACCGTGAGCTGGCCCTGTCGGGATTGCCGGTGCATATGTGGCGTTGAGTCACAACCATCCCCCTTCCCGTTCCGTCACACTGGGTAAAAGGACGGAAAAGGAAGGAAGTTATGTCGGCGACGGGGATGGTAATAACCGATAAATCACCTTTCGCCCTCAAAAGGGCAACGGGGGACCTCGCGGACGGAGCGGCCAAACTGGCCGAGGAGATCGGCGCCACCGCCGTCGAGGCGGTGCTGGCCCAGGCCAACCGGGCGGCGGCACGCAGAGGAGCGACCGCCGCCCTCGGCCCGATGCAGCCGAGACCGGCCGAATGGTACGCCTTCGACGCCGGCGACCAGGACACCGTCGACTGGTACCCGCAGGGCCTCACCGGCAGCACGGACTCCGGCGAGATCGGCGTGCCCACGCTCGTGGCGAGCTGGTACTTCAAGCCCATGGCCGGCGAACGCGGCATCCGGGTGACGTTCCTGAGCCCGCGGACGCTGAAGTACCGGCACGCGCTGCTCGTGCTGGCCAGGCCCGACGGCTCGTACGGGCCGATCAACATCCACGCGGGCGGCATCGCCATCGACGGCGACCTGCTCTACGTGGCCGACACGGTGCGCGGCCTGCGCGTCTTCGACCTGCGCAACATCCTCGACCTGCGTACCGCCCAGAACGACCTCGGCGACGCCGACCGCATCGGCCGGAACGGCGGCAGGTTCCACGCCTTCGGCTACCGCTACGTCATCCCGCAGACCGACATGTGGCAGCTCGCGACCGCCGGCCCGGTCTTCTCCTTCGTCGCGCTCGACCGCAGCGGCGGCGCCGGCAGGCTGATCACCGGGGAGTACCGCGAGAACGACCCCGGCGGCCGGGTGGCCCGCTGGAACCTGCCCTTCACCGGCGGCGAGCCCGCCGAGGCGTACGTCATGGGCCGGCCCAAGATCCAGGGCGCGCTCTCCCAGGGCGACACTTGGTACCTCAGCCAGACCGGCGGCTCGGCCCGCAACGGCAAGCTGCTGGTCCACCGCGGCGGCCAGTTCCAGACCAGGCCGTTCCCCATCGGCCCCGAGGACCTCACGGTGCACGACGGCAGACTGTGGAGCGTCACCGAGTTCAAGGGCAAGCGCGTCCTCTTCGGCGTCAGCCTGTGAGCCGGTTCGCGCGCGAGGCTCAACCGGCGAGGTGCCGCAACAGGACCTCGCGGTAGCGGGCGTCGAAGGCGTCGTAGCGGGCCCGCAGCTCCGCCCCCGGCCACCCCGCCGGCAACAGCTCCGGCGGCAGCAGCGGATCGGCCAGCAGGTGGCGCAGCACCGCGGCCGACACCAGGAAGCCCTCCGCCAGCCCGTCCGCCCGCTCCAGCGCTCCCTCCAGACGGCGGGCCTCGGCGGCCCAGCCGTCGAGATCCCACAGCAGGGGAGTGGGATCGCGGCGAGGGCGGCCGTCGATGAGCGTGCACTGGGCCGTGACGACCTCCGGCCAGGCCGAACGCACCAGGTTCGCCGGCCGCATCCACGTGCCCTCGCGCAGCTCGGCCAGGCGCAGCGCGGTCATCGCGTGCCGGAGCGCCACCCGGTCGGCGGGCGCGCGCCGCTCGGCGGTGACCACCGCCACCTCCCACGTGCCGTCCCAGGGCCTGGTGCGGGGGTCACGGCTCTCGTCCTGGCGGGCCTGGCGCTCGATCAGGCGCGGCGAGAGCGTGTAGAAACCGTCCTCCTGGACGAGGTCGCCCGCGGCCACCATGCGGGACAGCGCCACCCGTACGGTGCCCTCGGCGACGCCGAACAGCGCGCCGATGCGGACGAGATGCCGGGCGGGCAGGCGCGGCGGATGGCTGCCGAGCAACGCGCTCAGCACGGCCGAACGGGCGCTCAAGGTGGTGGTGCCGATATTACGCTCTTCCATCGCGCGTCGAGTATATGTAACACTCGCGGCATGGGGCGCTATCTCATCGAACCCTTCGACCGCAGCGACCGTTACGCCACCGAGCGCTACCAGGGCGCGGCCGGGCGCAACTGGTGGGCCTGCGATCCCACGCTGCACCTGCTCATGCGGCGCCACCTGGGCGACGGCTACGCCTGGGCCGAGCCGCACCTCGACCGGCTCGGCGCGCTCATGGGCGGCCCGATCGCCGCCTGGGCCGAGGAGACCGACCGCAACCCGCCGCGGCTGGAGAAGTACGACAAGTGGGGCAGGGACGTCAGCGAGGTCGTCATGCCGCCGTCGTTCCACGCCGCCCGGCAGGCGCTCATGGCCGACAACTTCACCTCGCCCGCCTTCGCCCAGCAGGCCCGCGCCAACGGGGCGAACCCGTCCGCGCTCTCCGCCGCCTGGACGTACCTGCTCGATCAGGCCGACATCGGGATGGGCTGCGCGCTCGGCACGGGCGGCGACATGGTGGTGCAGCTCGCCGAGAAGCACGCCCCTCAGGACGTCCGCGACCGGGTACGGGAGATCTTCGCCAACGGCTACTACTCCGGCGAAGCCGCTCAGATGTTCACCGAGCGGACCGGCGGCTCCGACCTCGCCGCCCTGGAGGCCACGGCCGTGCCCGCCGGCGACGCCTGGCTGCTGACCGGCTTCAAGTGGTTCGCCTCCAACGCCAACGGCTCGGCGTTCGTGGTGCTCGCCCGGCTGCCCGAAGGCGCGGTGGCGCCGTTCCTCGTGCTGTGGGAACGGCGTGACGGCAGCCGTAACGGCGTACGCATCCGGCGGCTCAAGGACAAACTCGGCACCCGCTCCGTGGCGTCGGGCGAGGTCGAGTTCGCGGACGCGGAGGCGTTCCTGCTCATGGACCGTCCGGACGGCGACGACAGGGCAACTGCTGCGGCCACGTCGGGCGCCTCGGCCTCCGGGCTCGGCACCATGATGAAGCTCACCAACGGCTCCCGGCTCGGCGTCGCCATGATGGGCCTCGGCGTGGCCCGGCGGGCACTGGTCGAGTCGATCTGCTACGCCCGCGCCCGCGAGGCGTTCGGCCGGCCGCTCGCCGAGCAGCCGCTGATGCGCCGCAAGCTGGCCGAGCTCGTCGTCGAGGTGGAAGCCGCGCAGGCGCTCGTCTTCGACGGCCACCTCGGGCCCCGCCTCCGGCTCGCCCCCGCCCTGATCAAGCTGCGCGCCTCCCGGCTCGGCCTCACCGCCGCGAGCGACGCCGTCGAGGTGCACGGCGGCAACGGCTACATCGAGCAGTGGCCGGTCGCCCGCCTCCTGCGCGACGCCCAGGTCAACCCGATCTGGGAGGGCGGCGACCACATCCTCTGCCTGGACGTACGCCGCGCCATGGCCAAGGAACAGGCCCACCTGCCCTTCCTCGACCGGCTGCGGACCGCCGCCACCTCCGACCTGGTGCACACCCGCATCGACGACCTCACCAAGGCGATCACCGCCTGGGCCGCCCTGGAGCCCGCCGTGGCCGAGGCCCGGTTGTACCCGCTGGCACAGTTCATGGCCGACGTCTACGCCGCCGCCCTGCTGGAGGAACAGGCCGGGTGGGGCCTGGACGACGGCCGCAAGTCGCTGGTCGCCCGCCTCTACGCCGACGCCCACCTGGCCGACCGCGGCCCCCTGCGCGGCCTCGACGCCCCCGCCGACGACCCCTTCGACCCACTCGTCACAGGAGCCTTCACCGGCTGAAAGGCCTCCGGGACCGTACGCCTCTTCCTTCAGGCGAAGGCCGCTACTGGCCGGGCTCGTCGAACAGGTCGTGCGCCGTCCGGACGGTGGCGGCGCGCGCGGCCCAGGCTTCGAGCGTCTCGACGTCGGTGCAGCCGGTGACACGGGCGCGGACGTCGTCGCTCACGTCGAGCCCTCGCGCGGACAGGAACAGCAGCACCAGCTTCGCCGCCTCCCGAGCCTTGCCCTCGGCCTGGCCCTCCGCCTTGCCTTCTGCCTTGCCTTCTTCGAGGCCGCGGCCGTAGTGCTCGCGGGCGAAGGGGCTGTACACCGGCCAGGACGTGGACGCCATGAGTTCCTCCAGCAGGCATCGGATCTCGAACGAGGACATGCTGTACGCGTATTCAGTGTACTTCGTAGCGTAATCAGTGGCCGTGTCGTTCAGCGCGGCCGTGAACGCCTCCACCACCTTCCGCTGCTTGCCGTGCACCATCACCGACATGACCGCCAGCGCCATGTTGGCGGCGGCCTGCGAGGCGTCGGTGATGACCGGGATGTCGTCGGGCCCCAGGACCTGGGCCCGGAGTCGGTAGCCGGTCAGCCCGGTGTCGATCGGTTGCGCGTAGTACTCGGCCGCGGCGCGGTCGGGGCAGACGATCAGGACCGTCACGTCGCATCTCATCAGCAGCCAGAGCGCGGCGGCGTACCGGGAGAGTTGTTTCGGGTCCTTGGACTTGTCCTGCTGGACCTCGATGATGACGGCGTGCAGAGGAGAGATGTGGGGCCCCAGGGTGAGGACCACATCGGCGTCGAAGTCGTCGGAGGGCCGGGTGCTGAAGGTGCGTTCCTCCCGGCGCATCAAGGGAGTGTCGGGAAGAGGCGTACGCTCGGCAGAGCTCACCGAGGAGGGGCTGATGACCGTACGTGTGGAGCGCCAGGGGCCGGTCACCACTGTGGTGATCAGCCGGCCGGAGGCGCGCAACGCCGTCGATCGCAAGACCGCCGACGCGCTCGCGGACGCCTTCCGCGGCTTCGAGGAGTCCGACGCCGCCGTGGCGGTGTTGTGGGGCGAGGGCGGCACGTTCTGCGCGGGCGCGGACCTCAAGGCGCTGGACAACCACGTCGGTGAGGACGGCGACGGGCCCATGGGGCCGACCAGGATGCGCCTGGGCAAGCCCGTCATCGCCGCCGTCGCCGGTCACGCCGTGGCGGGCGGGCTGGAGCTGGCCCTGTGGTGCGATCTGCGGGTGGCCGAGGAGGACGCGGTGTTCGGGGTGTTCTGCCGCAGGTGGGGCGTGCCGCTCATCGACGGCGGCACGGTACGCCTGCCGAGGCTCGTCGGCATGTCCCGCGCCATGGACCTGATCCTCACCGGGCGGCCGGTGGGCGCGCGGGAGGCGTACGAGATGGGGCTGGCCAACCGGATCGTCCCGAACGGTGAGGCCCGGGCGCGTGCGGAGGAGCTGGCTCGCGAGATCGCCCGCTTCCCGCAGGCGTGCCTGCGGGGCGACCGCATGTCGGCGCTGGAGCAGGAGGGGCTCGGTGAGGCGGAGGCCATGCGGAACGAGCTGCGGCACGGGCTGGTGTCGCTGCCGGACGCCGGGGACGGGGCGGCGCGCTTCGCCGCGGGCGCGGGCCGTCACGGCCGCTTCTGACGCCGCATCTCGTGACCTGACACGGCCTGCGGGCGGCGGCTGATTGTCGGGGGTGGCACGTATCGTGAGGTCATGCCTGAGATCGAGGTCGCCGGCCGGGAAGTGCGCATCACCAGCCCCGACAAGGTGGTCTTCCCGCGCACCGGGCGCACCAAGCTCGACCTGATCCGCTACTACCAGGCCGTCGGCGAGGCGGCGCTGCGGGGTGTGCACGGGCGGCCGATGGTGCTGAAGCGGTTCGTGCACGGCATCGAGGAGGAGGCGTTCTTCCAGAAACGGGCTCCGGCCAAGCGGCCCGGCTGGATCGACGTGGCCGAGCTGAAGTACCGCTCGGGGCTGAGCGCGGAGGAGGTGGTCTGCACCGATCTGGCGCAGGTGCTGTGGGTGGTCAACCTCGGTTGCGTCGACCTCAACCCCCATCCCGTACGCGCCGACGACCTGTCCCGCCCCGACGAGCTGCGCATCGACCTCGACCCCGTGCCCGGCGTGCCGTGGTCCGACGTGCTCAGGACCGCCGAGGTGGCGCGCGAGGTGCTGGCCGACCACGGGCTCGTGGCCTGGCCCAAGACGTCCGGATCGCGCGGCTTTCACGTGTACGCGAGGATCGAGCGGCGCTGGCCGTTCGCGAAGGTACGCAAGGCGGCCGAGACGGTGGCCCGCGAGGTCGAGCGGCGCGCCCCCGACCTGGCCACCAGCCGCTGGTGGAAGGAGGAGCGGCACGGCGTGTTCGTCGACTTCAACCAGAACGCCTACGACCGCACGGTGGCCTCCGCCTACTCGGTGCGTGCCGTGGCGGACGCCCGCGTGTCCACGCCTCTGACCTGGGACGAGGTGCCGGGCTGCCGGCCGGAGCTGTTCACGATCGAGACCGTGCCGCGGCGGCTGGCCGAGCGCGGCGACCCCTGGGAGGACCTCGACCTGCATCCCGGCTCCCTCGACGGGCTGCTGGAGCTGGCCGAGGAGCTGGGCCCCGCGCCCAAGCCGCCCAAGGGGGAGGGGCGCAGGCAGCAGACGAAGCCGGTGATCGAGATCGCGCGGGCCGAGCACAAGGACGAGGCCCTCGCCGGTCTCGAACGCTGGAAGGCCAGGCACCCGGAGGCGGCGGCCCGGCTGGAGCCCGCCGACGTGCTGGTGGACGGCATGCGGGGGCGCAGCAGCGTGTGGTACCGCGTCCGGGTCAACCTGCACCACGTGCCCGAGGGTGAGCGGCCGGAGCAGGAGCCCCTGGAGGTCGACTACGACCCCTGGCGCCGCGCGCCCGGGGGCGATTGAGCCCGGCAGCGGCGGGCTGGTGGCCGCTGCGCTGGCTGGTGGTGACTGAGCGCGGGCTGCGGCGGTGGTGCAGGCGCTGCAAGGTTCGGAGGGCTGCCCTGCCAAGCAGTCGAAACCCAGTTCGGAAAAGCCTTTATCTCTGCGGTCTCCGCTGTTTACGATCTTCCTGTTGCTCCGCGCGGGCCGTCACCGAGGCGGCCGACGTGGTCTCGGCCCCGCTCGTCCGGGACGTGACGGAGGCGCGGCAGGCCGTGGCCTACTGGCTGGCTGACGGGGGCGCGAACCTGAGGAACGCCACTCCCTTCACCCCGCCGTACGACGTCCGCGGCGAACGCACCTCCGGCACCGTCGTGCCGCCCGGCAAACCGATCAAGATCGGCCCGGCCTCCCCGCTGGCCGAGGGTGAGCCGCCCCGTACGGCGGGCAAGGTGTTCTTCGTCGGCGGCGACCAGCAGCCGCACTGGTGCTCGGCCGTCGCCGTGCAGAGCCAGTACCGCAACCTCGTCGCCACGGCGGCCCACTGTGTGTACGACATGGCGGGCGCGGCGCCCACCACCACCGATCACTGGGTCTTCATCCCCGGCCCCGCCACCGACGGCACGCACCCGCACGGCATCTACGCCGGAAGCCGGGTGTTCACCCACCTCGACTTCACGGCGTACGACGACCCCGACCGTGACGTCGCCTTCGTCAACGTCTACAGCGGCGTCGTCCCGTCCGCCGACGGCACGCTCACCACCAACGGCCGGCTGGTGGACATCGTCGGCGGGCAGGGGTTGGCCTACAACCAGCTCATCGACGAGACGGCCGCGCCCGAGGTCGACGTCTTCGGCTTCCCCGCCGGCCCCCACCCCGACGGGACCACGCCCTACACGGGCCAGAGCCTCGAACGTTCCGCCGGGCGGGTGTCCGCGACGAGCCTGTCCAGCCCGTCCGCGGACCAGCTGGTCGGCGTCGAGTCCCCGTTCACGGGGGAGGGATCGCTCGGTTCGGCCTGGCTGCAGCGCTACGAGGACGAGCTCGGTCTCGGCTGTCTCAACGGCGTCACGGTCGGGGTCTCCGACACCGATGGTGACGGCCGCTACGACACCGGGGTCTCCCCGTACTTCGACACCCCGCTGGCCGACGTCTACAAGGCCGCGTCCGTGAGCTGGACCGGCCGCCTGACCTAGACGGGGCCGAGGGCGTCCCGCGTACCTCCGGTACGGCCGCGGGACGCCCGTGCCGCGCTCGCGAGGGGTCAGAAGTCGTCGGCGGTGCGGATCCGGTCGCGGATCCAGACGCCGGCCTCCTTCAGCCGGCCCGTCCCGGCGAACGGGCCGTTCGGGCAGGTCCCCGTGGTGAAGACGGCGCCCGAGCGGAAGTCGTCGGAGAAGTTCCAGTTCACCCAGCTGATCTTCTTCTGGGCGAGCAGGTCGAGATACTGCTGCGACCTGGTGAAGTTGTTCGCCCCGTCGCCGGACGCGCTCTGGGTGCCGAACTCGGTCACGAAGATCGGCAGCCGGTCGGCCGCCCGGGACAGCGTGTTCAGGTAGTCGGCGCCGTGCGAGGCCGCGTAGAAGTGGAACGTGTACATGATGTTGGCGGCGTTGACCGGGTTGTTCACGATCTCGGTCTCGTCGGCGCCGGCGGAGACGCCGAGCGACGACCAGGCGCGGGTGCCGACCAGGATCGGGGCGTCGGGGTCGTGCTGCCGGATCACCGGGATGAGCTGGTGGGCGTAGTCGCGGATGACGGACCACGTGACGGCGTCGCCGTTCGGCTCGTTGGCGATCTCGTACAGGACGTTCTTCTTGGCGTTGTGCCGCTGGGCGATCTCGGTGAAGAACGTCTTGGCCCGGCCGAGGTTGTACATCGGGTCGCCGGGGTCGAGCATGTGCCAGTCGACGATCGCGTACATGCCGCGGGCGGTGGCCATCTCGATCAGCGAGTGGACGCGGTCGGTGAACAGCCGGGGGTTGGTCTCGTAGCCGTCCTCCTGGATGTACATCGAGATGCGCAGGACGTCGGCCTTCCAGTCGCCGGCGAGCGCGTCGAGCGACGCGGTGTTGAGGCACTGGCTGTACCACTGGATGCCGTGGCTGCTCATGCCGCGAAGCTGGATCTGCTTGCCGTTCTCGTTGCAGAGCTTGATGCCGCAGACGCGCAGCTGCCCGTTGGCCTGGACGGGGGTGCCGCCGCCCACGCCGCCCGCCGGGGTCCCGTAGACCTCCAGCTCCCAGAGGGAGTAGCCGTACGGGGTGCCGCGCTGGGTGCCGTACACCCGTACGTACCGGCCGGCGCCGCTGACCGTGAGGTCGTCGACCGCGCCGTCACCGCTGGTGGTGGAGTAGACGTCGCTCCAGGTGGAGCCGTCGGGCGAGGTCTGCACCCGGTACGCGGTGGCGTGGGCGACCTCCCAGGTCAGCCGGACCCGGGAGACGTTGTGCGCGGAGCCGAGGTCCACCCGGATCCACTGCGGATCCACCCCTTCCGCGCTGGCCCAGCGGGTGGACGGGTTGCCGTCGACCGCCTTGCCCGGCTCCAGGCCGGCGGCCTCGATCGAGGAGGCCGTCACGGCCTTGCCCTGGGACACCAGCGGGTCGGCCGCCGCCCGCCGCGCCGTGTCCGCGCCCGCGCCGGACGGCGCCACCAGCGGTAACGCCATCGCGGCCACGACGGCCATGATCCTCGCCACTGCACTTCGCCTCACGTACGACTCCGATTCTCCCGGGGGGACGGTCAGGTTAGGAAAGTTTCCTAACGTGCGGCGCAGCCTAAGTTGACGTCGTCCCTGACGCAAGGCCCAAAGTGCCGGAAAAGTCGGCGTTTGACACCTCTCATGGGTAACCGCTATCTATAGGCCAACCGTTAGGGGGTCCCATGCAGGACGCGGTGCTGGCGATGCTCGCCAAGGAGCCGTCGCACGGCTACCAGTTGCACGCCCGGCTGCGGCGCACCCTCGGCCCGCTGGGCGAGGCGATGAACCGCGGCCAGATCTACGTGACGCTGGCCCGGCTGGAGCGGGCCGGGCTCGTCGTCTGCGAGCGCGCGGACGGCCTGCCCGAACGGCCGGAGCGGAAGGTCTACGCGCTGACGCCGGCCGGGCAGCAACGGGTGACCGCCTGGCTGTCCGAGGTGGGCTGGCCGAAACCGGACCTGGCGGAGTTCCATCTCAAGTGCGCCGCCGCCGCGGCGGCCCGGCTGGCCGACCCGGTGGAGCTGGTGGCGGCGCAGCGCCGCGAGCTGCTGCGCCGCCTGCGCGAGGCGCAGCAGGCGGCGCTCGCCGAGCCGCCGGGGTCGGGCGCCGGCCTGCTGCTGGAGGGGGTCGTGCTGCGGTTGCGGGCGGACCTGCGCTGGCTGGAGGTCTGCGAGCGGGCCTGGTCCGAGGCCGGCGACAGGGCCGGCGACAGGGCTGACCACGGGGCCGGCGACGGGGTCGATGACGAAGCCGAGGGTGGTGGATGAACGTGTCAGGCGCCGCGGTCCGGGTCCACGGCCTGGTGAAGACGCACGGTCAGGGGCAGAGCCGGGTCCGCGCCGTGGACGAGGTCGACCTGGAGGTGCCCCAGGGGCAGACGCTGGCGGTGATGGGGCCGAGCGGCTGCGGGAAGTCGACCCTGCTGCACCTGCTGGGCGGCCTGGAACGGCCCACCGGCGGAGAGGTGTGGGTGGGCGGGCGGCGGATCGACACGCTGAGCGAGCGCGCTCTGGCGCGGCTGCGGCGCCGGGCGGTGGGGTTCGTCTTCCAGGCGTTCCACCTGGTGGAGGAGTTGTCGGCGGCCGAGAACGTGGAGCTGCCCGCGCTGCTTGCCGGCCGCTCGCGCCGCCAGGCCAGGCGGCGCGCGGGCGCGCTGCTGGAGCGGGTCGGGCTCGCCGAACGTGCCCGGCACCTGCCGTCGGAGCTGTCGGGCGGGCAGCGCCAGCGGGTCGCGATCGCCCGCGCGCTGGTCAACGATCCGCTGGTCGTCCTGGCCGACGAGCCGACCGGCAACCTCGACACCGCGGCTACCCGCGACGTGCTGCGGATCTTCGCGGAGCTGCGGGCCGCCGGGCAGACGTTCGTGATCGTCACGCATGACGAGCGGGTGGCGGCCACCGCGGACCGGCTGATCTCGATGCGGGACGGGATGTTCGTCGACGACACCCGGCTGGCCGGCTCCAGCCCGCGCGGGCTCGGCGGCCTGATCGGGCTGGAGGACTGAACGCCATGAGCGCCGACGGCAAGTGCGGCAGTGTCGTGGGGGCTGGCGTGCTCGTCGTGCGGCTGGTGGCGGCCGACGTGCGCCGGCACCGGGCGCAGGCCGTGCTGCTCCTGCTCGCGGTGACGGTGGCCACGGCCACGATGGCCCTCGGCCGGTCCCTGAACGGCGTGAGCGACGGGCTGTACGCCCAGACCCGCGCGGCCACCGCCGGGCCTGACGTGGTGGCGCTCTCCGGCGACACGGGCCGCGAGGTGACCTCGGCGCTGGCCGAGCTGGCGGACGCCCCCGAGGTGGTCGCCCACCACGGCCCCTACCGCGTCGTGTACGCCACCCTCACCGTGCGCGGCGGCACGTCGTCCCCCGTGGTCGTGCAGGGCTTCGCCGAGCGGCCCGGCGCACTCAACCGGCCGCTGGTGACCTCGGGCCACTGGGTGCGCCCCGGCGGCACGGTCCTCGAACGCGGCTTCGCCACCGCGCTCGGCGTCGGCGTCGGCGACCGGGTCGCCATCGAGGGCCGGTCGTACCCGGTCGTCGGGATCGCGGTCAGCGCGGCCACCCCCATCTACCCCTGGGCGGCGCAGATCGGGCCCGGCGGCGGCCCCAGCGACTACAGCGGCCTGGCCTGGATGACCCGGGCGGACGCCAGGACGCTGGCGGCGTCCCACGATCTCCCCGTGACCACGGCCATCGACCTCCGGCTGCGCGACCCCGCCGGCGCCGAGACCTTCCGCCACGCCCACGGCCGGCCCAGCCTCAGGCTTACCTTCCACTCCTGGCAGTTCTTGGCCCAGCAGGACCTGACCATCCTCAGGAACAGCCAGCCGATCCTGGTCGTCGGCAGCTGGCTGCTCAGCTTCCTGGCCGTCACCGGGGTGGCGGCGCTGGCCGCGGGCCGCGCCGCCGAGCGGACCCGCCGGGCGGGGCTGCTCAAGGCCGTCGGCGCCACTCCCGGCCTGATCGCCGCCGTCCTGCTCACCGAGTACCTGGCGGTGGCGCTGGCCGGCGACGTCCTGGGGCTGGTGGCCGCCCGCCTGGCCATGCCCGCCGTCGCGAGCCCCACCGCCAGCAGGATCGGCGACGCGGCCGGGCTGAGCGGCGGCGTCGTGGCCGCGGCGACCGTTCTCGCGGTGGCGGTGGCGGTGCTGTCCGCGCTGCGGCCGACGCTGCGCGCCCTGCGCACGGCGACCGTCACGGCGCTGGCCGCGGACGTGCGCCGGCCCCGCCACCGGCCCCTGCTGACCCCGCTGTCCGCGCTGCTGCCCACGCCGCTGCTGCTCGGGCTGCGGCTGACCGCCCGCCGGCCGGGCCGCGCCGTGCTGCAGGCGTGCTCCACCGCGACCACGGTGATCGCGCTGGTCGCCCTGCTGACCCTCCGCGTCCAGACCGAGAGAGGGTACGGCCTGGACGGCTCCTCCGCCCTGCCCAACCTGCGCGGCGAGCACGACCGCGGGCTGATGCTCGCGGTCACCGTCCTGCTCGTCGCCTTCGCGATCGTGAACACCCTCACCTTCACCTGGACCACCGCCATGGAGGCGCGCGCGAACCTGGCGATCGCGCGGGCACTCGGCGCCACCCCGGCGCAGCTCGCCGCCGGGCTGTCCGCCGCCCAGCTCCTGCCCAGCCTGCCCGGCGCCGTTCTCGGCGTGCCTCTGGGCGCCGGCCTGCTCTCGCTCTTCGCGGCGAGGAACGCGGTCGAGCCTCCCGCCTCCTGGCTGTTCGGCGCCGCGCTCGTGACGCTCCTCGCGACGGCGGCGCTCACCGCCCTGCCCGCCCGCCTCGCGGCCCGCCGGCCCGTGGCGCGGGCGCTCAGCGCCGAGACCGGCTGAACTCAGCCGCGGGTGGGGCGCTCGTAGCCGTCGTCGCCGCCGTAGACGCGCACGTCCGGGTCCAGCTCCGGCTGGGTGGCCGGGCTGGTGGGGGAGGCGGTGTGCTCGGAGGCGAAGTCGTCGGAGTCGGGGAAGGCGTCGGCGCCGCCGTGGCGC
Source organism: Nonomuraea coxensis DSM 45129 (assembly GCF_019397265.1). Lineage (NCBI taxonomy): Bacteria > Bacillati > Actinomycetota > Actinomycetes > Streptosporangiales > Streptosporangiaceae > Nonomuraea > Nonomuraea coxensis. The sequence continues at coordinate 6,126,574 of NZ_CP068985.1, read as the reverse complement.
GCGGCGCGGGCCGTGGCGGGCGGCGTCAGGTAGGCGTCCCAGGTGATCGTGCCGCGGGGCGTCGCGTCGGTGGTCAGCTCGCCGGCGCGCTGGGCCGCGTACAGCCGGCCGGGGAAGCGCATCGGCAGGCAGAGGCGGCGCAGGCCGTGCAGGCGGCACCAGGTGCGGGCCAGCCGGGCGTGGTCGAGCACCTCCGGCCCGCCGAACTCGACCGCCGTCCCGAGCGGCTCGCCGCCGACGAGCTCGGCCACCCGCGCCGCGACCTCGCCCGTGTGCACCGGCTGCATGAGCACGGTCGGGTCCACGAGCAGCACCGGGAGCGAGGCGTAGTCGCGCAGCCGCCGGTGCAGCCACTGCTGGAACGGGGTGCTGCGGAGCACGGTCCAGCCGATCCCGCCGGCCGCGACCAGCCGTTCGGCCTCCAGCTTGTACGTGAGATACCCGACAGGAGCGCGGTCGGCGCCGACCATCGAGGTGAGCAGCAGGTGCCCGACCCCGGCCTCGCGGGCGGCGAGGACGAGCCGGCGGGTGCCCGGGATGTCGGCGGCGCCGCGTCCCCGGCGCCCGCTGGTGGCCAGGTGCGCCACCGCGTCCATGCCGGCCAGCGCCTCCGGGACGCCGTGCCCGGAGAACAGGTCGCCCCAGACCCATTCGACGTTGCCGCGGCTCTCCCTCCTGGTACGGCTCAGCGCCCGCACCTGGTGACCCGCTTTCACCAGTGCGGGCACCAGGGCCCTGCCCAGCATGCCCGTCGCTCCCGTGACCAGAATCCGCATGCGGCCCCTCTACCCCCGATCCCGCCGGTCTGACATGTCCGCGCGCGTACGGGGTAGGGGCGCGAATCGCGGCGGAGGACCTGATCGAGCGGCTGGCGGAATGGGGCGTGGACACCGTCTTCGGCCTTCCGGGCGACGGCATCAACGGGATCATGGAGGGTTACGCCGCCATCGTGACCGGGGGTGCGCTTCGTGCTCGTGCACCATGAGGAGGCGGCGGCCTTCATGGCCACCGGCTACGCCAAGGCGACCGGCCGGATCGGCGTCTGCCTGGCCACGTCGGGGCCGGGCGGCATCCACCTGCTCAACGGGCTCTACGACGCCAAGCTCGACCACGTGCCGGTGCTGGCGATCACCGGCATGCAGGAGACGTCCGTGCTCGGCACCGGCTACCAGCAGGAGGTCCACCTGGACCGGCTGTACGCCGACGTGGCCGAGTACAACATGATGATCACCAACCCGGCCCAGCTCCCGTCGCTGGTGGACCAGGCTGTGAGGACCGCGTACGCGCGCCGCGGCGTCGCCCATCTCACCCTGCCCAACGACCTTCAGGTGGCCGAGGCGGACGCGGAGCCGTACGCGCACGTGGCCCCCGCCCGCACGCCGAACACCGCGCCCGTCTACCTCCAGCCGCCCGGCATCCCCCGCCAGGAGGACGTGGAGTGGGCCGCCGACGTGCTGAACAGGGCCGAGCGGCCGGCCGTGCTCGTCGGTCAGGGCGCGCTGCACGCCCGGCGTGAGGTGCTGGCCGTGGCCGAGGCGCTGGGCGCGCCCGTGGTCAAGACGCTGCCCGGCAAGGCGGTCGTCCCTGACGACTCGCCGTACACGACGGGCGGGATCGGGCTGCTCGGCACCCGGCCGAGCGAGGAGCTGATGGAGGAGGCCGACGTCCTGCTCATGGTGGGCACGAACTTCCCGTACTCGAAGTTCCTGCCGGAGCCGGGCAGGGCGCGCGTGGTGCAGTTCGAGGCCGACCCGGTCCGGGCGGGGGCGCGGATCGCGACCGACGTGCCCGTGGTGTGCGACGCCAGGGAGGGGCTGGCCGCGCTGCTGCCGTTGCTGACTCGCCGGGGCGACAGCCCTCATCTGGCGAAATATCAGAAGATGATGGCCAAGTGGCGTGCCGACATGAAGTCCCTGGAGAACCCGGGCCGGGACCCGGTCGCCCCGCAGTACGCCGTCTCCGTCCTGGACGACCTCGCGGCCGACGACGCCATCCTGACCTGTGACAGCGGCACCGTCGCCACCTGGGCGGCCCGTCACTGGCACATCCGCGGCGAGCGCGAGTTCTACCTGTCGGGCACGCTCGCCTCCATGGCCAACGGGCTGCCGTACGCCCTCGCCTGAGCCGCCGATGCCCGGCAAGGTCACCTACGACCAGGCCAGGAACTTCGCGCAGGCGTTCCTCAAGGGCAGCCGCACCGCGCGGCCATCGCCGGGACGCTGTTCAAGGACCGGATCCAGCGGATGGGGGACTAGCGAACGCGCGGCCGATCCCCCCGGCCGCGCGCAGCAGCGGCTCGACCAGGCGGGGCAGCTCGCGGGCGCGGCGCGAGGAGAGCACGATGCCGAGAGCGGCCATGGCCCGCCCGTCGACCAGGACGGGCGCGGCGGCCGAGCAGGAGCCGAGCGTCATCTCCTCGTAGGTGAGCGCGTACCCCTGGGCGCGCACCGCGGCGAGCTCCCTGGCCAGCCGGCCCGGCTCGGTGATGGTGTGCGGGGTGGGCCGTTCGAGCGTCCGGGCCAGGTACGACGTGACGAACCAGTCGGGCTCGTGGGCCAGCAGCGCCCGGCCGACGCCGGTCGGGTGCATGGGCAGCCGGCCGCCGGTCCTGGAGACGATGGGCACGGCGCGGCGGCCGTACACCTTGTCCACGTACAGCACCTCCATGCCGTCGCGGACGGCGAGGTGCACGTTCTCGCCGGTGGTGCCGAACAGCTCCTGCAGCCACGGGTGCGCGAGCGCCACCAGCCGGCCGGGGGCGAGCTGCCCGAGCTCCCACAGCCGCAGCCCGACCCGCAGCCGCCCGTCGGGGCCGCGGGCCAGCGCCTGCCACTCCTCCAGCTCGGCGACCAGCCGGTGCGCGGTGCTCAGCGGGACGCCGCTGCGCCGGGCCAGCTCCGTCAGCGTGAGCTGGGGGTGTGCGGCGTCGAACGCGCCGAGCAGGGCCAGCACCTTGGACGTCACGGTGCGGCCCGGCTCCCGGGATCCTCCTGCCATGAGGTAAATCCTGCCCTAGTATTCCACTGAGCGGAAGCCGGCCCTCCCCGCGGAAGGGGACGAGGCATGATGCTTCGGTCATGCGAACTCAGGTCGGGATCATCGGCGCGGGCCCGGCGGGCCTGCTGCTGTCTCATCTGCTCCACCTGCGGGGCATCTCCTCCGTGGTGCTGGAGCGGCGCAGCCGCGACTACGTCGAGCGGCGGGTACGGGCCGGCGTCCTGGAGCAGGGCACCGTGGACACGCTCGCCGAGGCCGGCGTCGGGGAGCGGATGCTGCGCGAGGGCCTGCCGCACCACGGCATCGAGCTGCGCTACGGCGGCGCCGGCCACCGCATCGCCTTCGAGAAGCTGGTGCCCGGCCGCGCGATCACCGTCTACGGCCAGCAGGAGGTCGTCAAGGACCTCATCGCGGCCCGGCTGGCGGCCGGCGGCGACGTGCGCTTCGAGGTCGAGAACGTGGCGCTGCACTCCCTGGAGTCCGAGCCGTACGTCACCTTCGGCGACGGCGAGCGGCTCGACTGCGACGTCATCGCGGGCTGCGACGGCTTCCACGGCGTGTCCAGGCCGTCGGTCCCCGAGGGCGTCCTGACCGTCTTCGAGCGGGAGTATCCGTTCGCCTGGCTGGGCGTCCTGGCCGACGTCGCGCCCTCGTCCGAGGAGCTGATCTACGCGAGGACCGATCGCGGCTTCGCGCTGCACAGCATGCGCTCGCCCGCCGTCAGCCGCTTCTACCTCCAGGTCCCCGCCGACACGCGGGTGGAGGACTGGCCGGACGAGCGGATCTGGGACGAGCTGCGGGTCCGGCTGGAGAGCGTGCCGGGCTTCACGCTGGCCACCGGCCGGATCACCGAGAAGGGCGTCACGCCGATGCGCTCGTTCGTGACCGAGCCCATGCAGTACGGCCGCCTCTACCTGGCCGGGGACGCCGCCCACATCGTGCCGCCGACCGGGGCCAAGGGGCTCAACCTGGCGGTGGCCGACGTGCGGGTGCTGACCGAGGCGCTGGCCGCGTACTTCGACGGCGGCTCGACCGCCCTGCTCGACGGCTACTCGGAGACGTGCCTGAAGCGGGTGTGGCGGGCGCAGCACTTCTCGTGGTGGATGACGACGCTGCTGCACACGTTCGAGGACGAGGACGCCTACGGGCGGCGGCTCCAGCTCTCCTATCTGGACTACGTCACCTCGTCCGAGGCCGCCGCGACGACGCTCGCGGAGAACTACGTCGGCCTGCCGTTCCCCGATGACGCAGGTCTAAACGTGCTTTAAGGTGATTTGGTGGTCTTTGAGGATGGTTGGGCGTCTTCGCCCCTGCGCTGGCTGATGAACACGCTGGGCACCTCCCAGCTCGCCCGCATGGGCGCAGAGCCCGGGCTGGTCGCCGCCGTCGACCAGCACGCGGCCGAGCTGCGGGAGGCGATCCCCCTCGACCGTGAGACGCTGGGCGACTACCTGCTCGGCTTCCTCGACGAGCTCCGCCACCGCGGCTGGATGTTCACCGGCGAGCAGGACGCGCCGTCGCTCCGGCTGACGGCGGTGTGCTGGCTCGCCCGCGAGCACGGCTTCCTCGGCGACGAACTCCCCGCCTGATCCCGCGCGGCGGCCGGTCCGTCCCGCACGCGCCGCCGTCCGCACGCGCCGCCGTCCGCACGCGCCGCCGTCCGCACGCGCCGCCGTCCGCACGCGCCGCCGTCCGCACGCGCCGCCGTCCGCACGCGCCGCCGTCCGCACGCGCCGCCGTCCGCACGCGCCGCCGTCCGCACGCGCCGCCGTCCGCACGCGCCGCCGTCCGCACGCGCCGCCGTCCGCACGCGCCGCCGGCCGGCCGCGTGTGGCGGCCGGCCGGCGGGGTGGGCCCGTCCCCTCCCGGCGGGTGGGCGCTGCCGGGGAGGCGGGCCGTTCTCGGAGGGGTCAGCCCGGAGGCATGTCGGAGCGGTGCGACCCAGGAGGCATGCCGCCAGGAGGCGTGGACCTGCCCCCCTGCGTCGTGCCCGGCCTGCCGGTGGCCGTCGCGCCCGGCCCGGTGCGGATGGGTGCGGTCTCCTCTCCGCTCATGGAGGCGGCGTCCTGCCGCCCGCGCTGGTACGCCTCGGCGTGCGCCCTGGCCTGCGGCGCCTCGGCCTCCATGCGGCTCAGCCAGCGCTCCCAGCGCTGCTGCATCGGCCGGATCAGGCCGCCGCCGATGCCGATGGCGAGGATGGCGCCGATCGTCGCGAGCACGGTGACCAGCACCGGAGTGGTGACCGTGGTGGCCACGCCGATCTGGTTGAGCGCGGCGATGATGCCCAGCGCCCAGATGAACACGGCGGCCGCGGCGGCGATCCAGCGGCCGTAGGACAGCCCGCCGAGAGCCCCGTTGAGGATGTCCTGCACGGCCCTGGCGATCGCGCCGGCCACCACGATGATCACGATGGCGACCAGTGCCAAGGGCAGCCACGCGACCACGCCGGTGAGCAGCGTCGAGATCGGGTTCGGCCCGAAGACGCTGAAGGCTATCTGCAGGGTGATCAGCGCGATGGCGTAGAAGACGATCCTGCCGAGCAGGCTGCTGGCGTCGTACTTGCTGCGTTCGAGCCAGCGGCGCACGCCGCTGCGTTCCACCGCGCGGTCGAAGCCGACCCGCTCCAGGATCTTGTCGACCACCTTCTCCAAAGCCTTGGCGATCAGGTAACCGATGATGAGGATCACCAGGAACGCGACCAGCCTCGGCACGAACGTCGCGATCGATCGCCAGGCGTCCGTGAGGCCCTGGCCTATGTTGATATCCACGCTTTCCTCCTCCGAGGAGCCAATGACACGGCGCTACCCGGAGAGCAACGGCGCATGCGCAAAGGGACACCAAAACTTCTCATGGCGGGACAAAACGCCGAGAGGTTGGGCGCGGAAAGCAGAAAGGCCCCGCGGTGGGCGGGGCCTTTCTCAGGGGGTGGACGATACTGGGATTGAACCAGTGACCTCTTCCGTGTCAGGGAAGCGCTCTCCCGCTGAGCTAATCGTCCATGTTGAGTTGAAACTCAGAGCGGAAGACGGGATTCGAACCCGCGACCCTCACCTTGGCAAGGTGATGCTCTACCACTGAGCCACTTCCGCGTGGTGCTGCCTTTACTTTAGCGGATCCTGCGGGTCCACCGTTCAGCGAGGTGGAGACGGGATTTGAACCCGTGTAGACGGCTTTGCAGGCCGCTGCCTCGCCTCTCGGCCACTCCACCAGGAGTCACACTCCGAGCGGAAGACGGGATTCGAACCCGCGACCCTCACCTTGGCAAGGTGATGCTCTACCACTGAGCCACTTCCGCGTGAACCCCGGGCTACATGTTCCGGGCCACGGGAAAACCATATCGTCTCCGCGGAGTGCCGCGCGCACTCAGCGGCCCGTGCGGCGAAAATTCACGAGATCAGCCGCACGTCCTTCGCCATGACGAACGCGATCCGGTGCCCGAGCTGGATCTGGTGGTAGCGGGTGGTGCCGGTCGTCGTGACGTGCCGGGACGGGCTGAGGGCCCCGGCGGAGTAGTGGGAGCCGGTGATCGTGTCGCCCACCGTGTACGTCTGCCCCGGCCCGATCCGGTACTGCAGCGGCGTCAGCGGCTGCGCCGCCGCCTTCGTGTACGCCGACCGCTCCGGATAGGCCCGCCCGTACACCCGGGTGCCCGCGCGCAGCGGCGTGGCCAGCGGCCCCTTGGCGGGCACGGCGACCGGCCGCCCGGCCGGGTTGCGGAACCACGCCTTCTGCCCGAGGTACCAGATCGCCGTCCAGTCGTCCCGCCGCTCCGCGACCGCGTAGCGCTGGCCGGTCGAGGCGCGGGCGGCGTGGTCGTACACGCTGTACGTGCTGGCCTTGTCGCCGTGCTTGCCGATGTCGCTGACCAGGGGGGCGTTCTCGCGCGGCGCGGTGTGCAGCCAGACGGTGGACGCGCCGTGCGGCGGGCACTCCTTGCCCGCCTTCGTGGTGACGCAGCCGGTGAAGCGCGGGCGGTTGTCGTCGTACGACGGCCGGATCATCACCGAGTCGCCCTTCCGCGCGCCCCGCAGCGGCCGGCCCATCAGCTCGAAGTAGTGGGCCCAGTCCCAGTAGGGCCCCGGGTCCTCGTGCATGCCGGCGACGGTCTTGGGCGTGGTGCCGGGGACGTTGTCGTGGCCGAGGATGTGCGCCCGGTCGAGCGGCACGCCGTGCTTGGCGGCGAGGTAGCGCACCAGCCTGGCCGAGGACCGGTACATCGCCTCGGTGTACCACGCCCCGCCCTTGGCGAGGTAGCCCTCGTGCTCGATGCCGATCGAGCGGGTGTTGACGTCCCAGTTGCCGGCGTGCCAGGCGAGGTCGTTGGTCTTGACGTGCTGGGCCACGTGCCCGTCGCGGGAGCGGATCGTGTAGTGCCAGCTCACGTACTTGGGGTCGCGGATCATGGTCGGGATGCCCTGGTAGCCGCCTTCGGTGTCGTGGATGACGATGTAGTCGACGTGCCGGGTCTTGAACAGGCGGTCGTGGTTGCCGTAGTCCTTGTTCCCCTTCTTGCCGAAGCGCTCGTGCGCGGCCGGCATCCACTCGCAGGCCAGGCTCGCCGGGCACTCCGCCGAGGAGGAGCGGCCCGAGGCCGCGGTCACCTCGGCCGGGTCGTACAGCGCGGCGGTGTCGTCGGAGTCGGGGAACACGACGTCCTCGTCCTCCTCGGGGTAGGGCTCCCGGTGAGCCCGCGGCACGCGCAGGCCGGGCACCGGGTCGAGGCTCACCAGGTAGCCGTCGTCGGTGCGCCGCCGCATGCCCGCCCTGATCACCGCGAACACCTCGTCGGCGAACTGCCGCGCGGCGGCCGGGTCGTCGGCGCCGGAGAAGCGGGCGACGGCGTCGTACCAGTCGGCGGGGTCGGAGCTCGCGCTCCGGCCGGCGCTCTGGGTGGCGTGGTAGGAGGCGAGCAGGGCGGCTCCGGCGCGGATGTTGGCGGCCGGGTCGTCGCGCAGCCGGGCGGGCGCGACGCCGATGAGCCGCCCGGCCTCGGGCAGCGTCGTGCTCGGCGGCTTCGCGGCGGCGCTCAGCGGGGACAGCATGTGCACAGGGCGGGGCGGCATCGGACGGGCGTCGTCGCCCCGGGCGTCCCCGAGCGCGTCGCCGGGGGTGGGCGCGCCGGCGGGGACGGCGTCCACGAGGTGCATCGGTCCGTAGCCGCCGGCCGTGCTGGGCCGCCCGGCGTGCGTGTCCCACCGCGAGCCCAGGTAGGCCACCCCCAGCAGCACGCTCTGCGGCACCCCGAACTCGCGGGCGGCCGCGGCGAAGTCGGCCTGCCGCCCGGCCGGGACCTCCCGGTCGTGCGCCGTCACCGGCACAAGGGCGGCGAGCAGCGAGAGCGGCCAGGCCAGCCAGAAGTGCATGACATGTCCCCCGAAGAACGTCACGAATCGACTACCGAGCGTAACCTTCCCCGGAAAGTGGTGAGTCAGACGGGGCGGCTGTTACTGCTGGGACTGACGGCTGATGTGCCAGGGAAATGTGAGGAAGTGTTAAACCCTGCCCGATTTCGGGCAGGATGTTGGCGTGTCTCGTTCCAGATGCGTAGTGTCCTCCTCTGTGTCCACGGCACGGCATCCCTACGAGGACCTCATCGCCCACCTCATCCGGACGAGCGCGCTCGGCCCGGGGGAGGCGGCGCGCGTCGTCGCCGACGTGCTGGCCTACTTCTCGGAGACGGCCGAGGAGTACGTCCGGCGCCGTCACGGCGAGCTGAAGGCGCGCGGCCTCACCAACGACGAGATCTTCCCCAGGATCGCCGCCGAGTTACGCGGTCGCCGGGTGGCCGCGCCCGAGCTGTCGCTGCGGCAGCTCCGCAGGATCGTCTACGGATAACCAGAAACACAAAGGAGACCTCGATGTGCGGAATCGTGGCCTATGTCGGCCCCAAGGACGCGGCGCCCATCCTCCTGGAGGGGTTGCAGCGGCTCGAGTACCGAGGCTATGACTCCGCCGGGCTCGTGGTGTCCAACAAGGGGCTGAAGCTCCGCAAGGTCAAGGGCCGGGTGGCCGACCTGGCCAAGGTCGTGCCCGCCAGGTTCAAGGGCGGGCTCGGCATCGGGCACACCCGCTGGGCCACGCACGGCGTCCCGAGCGACGAGAACGCCCACCCGCACCTCTCGGCCGACCAGCGCATCGCGGTCGTGCACAACGGCATCATCGAGAACGCCGCCGAGCTGCGCGCCAAGCTGATCGCCGACGGCGTCGCGTTCGCCTCGGAGACCGACACCGAGGTGCTGGCCCACCTGATCGCCCATGCCGTGGACGAGAACGACACCCTGGAGGAGGCGGTCAGGAAGACGCTGAAGAGCATCGTCGGCACGTACGGCATCGCCGTCATCGACGCCGAGCGCCCCGGCGAGGTGGTCGTGGCCCGCAACGGCAGCCCGATCGTGCTCGGCATCGGCGAGAAGGAGATGTTCGCCGCCTCCGACGTCGCCGCCCTGATCCGCTACACCCGCCAGGTCGTGCACCTGGAGGACGGCGAGCTGGCCGTGCTCAAGGCCGACGGCTTCCACACCTTCGCGAGCGACGCCCGCGAGACTGCCAAGGAGCCGCTGACCGTCGACTGGGACGCCGGCCACTACGACACCGGCGGCTACGAGCACTACCTGCTCAAGGAGATCTCCGAGCAGCCCGAGACGATCACCAGGACGATGTCCGGCCGCCTCGACGAGCGCTTCCACGTCGCCCACCTCGGCGGGCTCAACATGGACGCCCGCGAGACCCGCTCGTTCCGCCGGGTGAAGATCATCGGCTGCGGGTCGGCGTATTACTCGGGCCAGATCGGCGCCCAGCTCATCGAGGAGCTGGCGCGCATCCCCGCCGACGCCGAGCCGGCCAGCGAGTTCCGCTACCGCAACCCGGTCGTGGACCCCGACACGCTCTACGTCGCGATCAGCCAGTCCGGCGAGACCTATGACACGCTCGCCGCCGTCCAGGAGCTCAAGCGCAAGGGCGGCCGGGTCATCGGCATCGTGAACGCCGTGGGCAGCGCCATCGCCCGCGAGGTGGACGGCGGCATCTACCTGCACGCGGGGCCCGAGGTCTCGGTCGCCTCGACCAAGGCGTTCACCTCCACGGCGGTCGCCTTCGCGCTGCTCGCGCTGCACCTCGGCCGGGTGCGCGACCTGTCGCCGGCCGACGGGCGGCGCATCGTGGAGGGCCTGCGCCGGCTGCCCGGCCAGATCGCCGACATCCTCACCCAGGGCGACAAGATCGCCGAGCTGGCCCGCAAGTACGCCGGCCACCCGAGCATGATGTTCGTCGGCCGGGTGCGCGGCTACCCGGTGGCCAGGGAGGGCGCGCAGAAGCTCAAGGAGATCTCGTACGTGCACGCCGAGGCGTACCCGGCGAGCGAGCTCAAGCACGGCCCGCTCGCGCTGATCGGTCCCGAGATGCCGACGGTCGCGATCGTCCCCGACGACGAGCTGCTGGACAAGAACCTCACCACGCTCGGCGAGATCCGCACCCGGGGCGGCCAGGTGCTCATGGTCGGCCACCGCGAGCCGGAGGCCAAGCTGGCCGACGACGTGATCGTGATCCCGAAGAACGAGGTCGAGCTGGACCCGATCCTGCTCACCATCCCGCTCCAGCTCCTCGCCTACCACGCGGCGGTCGCGCTGGACCGGGATGTCGACAAGCCGCGCAATCTCGCCAAGAGCGTTACTGTTGAGTAATTGAGTCCAATTAAGCCACATTTCGCTCTGGGTAGTGTTATCTGGCTCCGGACGGCATAAATTCGATACGTGCGGCAGTTCGACCAGCAGCGGCCCAATCTCGCACGCATGTACGACTACATGCTCGGCGGGACGGACAACTTCGCGGTCGACCGCCTGGCCATCGAGCAGCTCGCCGAGCTGGTCCCGGAGGCGGTCCCGCTGGCCCGCGCGAACCGGGCCTTCCTGCAGCGTGCCGTGCGCTACGTGGCCGCCGCCGGGATCGACCAGTTCGTCGACCTGGGCAGCGGGCTGCCCACCCAGGGCAGCGCGCACGAGGTGGCGCCCGGTGCCCGGGTCGTCTACGTCGACCACGACCCCGTCGTGGCCGCCCACGCCAAGGCCCTGCTCGCCGCGAACGTGGGCAGGGCCGTCTGCGTCGAGGCCGACCTGCTGGACGCCGACGACGTGCTGGACAAGGCCGGCGGCTTCCTCGACCTGGACCGGCCCGTCGCCGTCCTGCTGGTGTCGATCCTGCACTTCCTGCCCGACTCCGCCCGGCCGGACGCGGCCGTGGCCCGGCTGCGCGAGCGCCTCGCCCCCGGCAGCTTCCTGGTGATCAGTCACGCCACCACGATGGGACGGCTGGAGGACGAGGAGGGCGGGCGCGGCTACCGGGGCTCGTCCGGGAGCGGGGGAGCGGACCGGCGGCCGTCCGAGATCCGGCGGTTCTTCGGCGATTTCTCCCTTGATCCGCCCGGACTGGTGCAGGCCGTCGACTGGCGGCCGGACCGGCCGAAACTCGTGGGCGACTGGGCGTTGCCGTCGTCGCTCATGGCGGGTGTGGCCCGCAAAATCGATCACTCCGCTTCCGCCTAAAAAGCGACATTTCGCCAAATATCGGTTGGTGGGGTCGGGCGCGTAAATGTGTATCTCTGTGTAATGTGTCAATAACTTGGGGTAAGGGGGATTCGGGGAGCTTCGGGGAGAGACACATGCGCCGTCGGCGGTTCCTGGCAAGCCTGCTGGCCGCGTCCGGCGCGGTGGCGGGATCGGCCCTGACCGGAGCGGCGCTGACCGGCTGCGGCGCCCGGCAGGTCCCCGGCGGGCGCGCCGGGCTGCGGACGCGGTTCGCCATCAACCCGGCCGCCCGCCGCTGGAGCGAGGTCGGCCAGGCGCTCGCCGGCGCGGCCCGCGCCGCCGGGTACGAGACCGGCACCGGCACCAAGGTCACCGTGAGCGGCCTGTCCGCGATGGCAGCCGCCGAGCTCAACAACGGCCAGACCCTGCTCGACGCGGCCACGCCCCTCGCCCGGCTGGCCGGCGACGTCGAGGTCGTGGTCGTGCCGGGCAACTCCCGCTTCAAGGACTTCGAGGGCTTCGCCGCCCACCTGCTGGCCCGCCCCGGCGAGACGCCGGTGGCCGGCGGCCCGCAGGGCGCGCCCGGCCACCTGCTGTTCGGCCTGATCGCCAAGGGCATCGGCGCCGACAGCCGTCAGGTCGACTACACCGGCTACCCCGGCACCCAGGAGGTCGTGACCGCCCTGCTGTCCGGCAAGGCAGCGGCGGCCACCGGCGTGCTCGCCGACTGGCGGGAGAACCTCTCGCGCGGGCGGCTCAGGGCGCTCGCGGTCTCCTGCGCCCAGCGGGTGCCCGAGGTGGACGCGCCGACGTTGCTGGAGTCCGGCGTGCGGGTCGACTTCACCGACTGGACCGCCGCCTTCGGCCCCGGCGGCATGCCGGACGAGAGCCGTGAGGCCGCCGTGCGCATGTGCGAGGAGGCGACGTCCTCCACCGGCTGGCTGGCCGCCTGCCGGGCCGCCGGCTGGATCTCGATCCCGCTCAGCGGCGACGACTTCGTGCTCTGGCTGGCCTCCGAGGTCGAGCGCACCCGGGCCGTCCTCCACGATCTGGGGCTGATCAACTCGGCCCGCGCCACAACCTGTGGGGGTAGTTGCGGGAACGGCCACTAGATGTAGGATCCAGGTCGTCGCTGGTTCGCCCCCCGGGGCGGAGTGAAAGGGAACCCGGTGCGAATCCGGGGCTGCCCCGCAGCGGTGAGCGGGAACGACCGCCGTCATGAGCACTGGAGCCATCCGGGAAGCGACGGCCAGTAGGAGCCGATGAGGTGTGCCCGCGAGCCCGAAGACCTGCCCGCGACGTGACCGTCCATGGCCCCGAGGGAGGGCAGGCGGGGCGACGCGGCCTGCCCGCGCGGCTCTCGCGTGCCCTTCTCCGGGAATGAGCTCGCGAGGAGAGAGCACGTGACGCAGATCGTCGAGGCCGCCAGGCGTCCGGACGCGGCCGGCCGCCGGCTGGCCATCGAGGAGGCCGCCGCCCGGGTGATCACGGACCCGGAGAACTCCCGGATCGCCGCCCGGCTGCTGGCCGAGGAGATCGCCGAGGAGGCCGCCGGGCACGGGGTGCGCTCCTTCTCCGAGTCGGTGGCCGCCTGCCACGCGGCCGGGCTGCTCCAGGACCGGCTGGCCGCGTTCGTCGCCGGGCACGCCGCCGAGCTGGACGCCCTCGTCGACCCGGCGGCCGACGACCGTTTCGAGTATTTCGGCCTGCGCACCGTGTACGACCGCTACCTGCTGCGCCACCCCGAGACCCGGGCGGTGCTGGAGCGGCCGCAGCACTTCTTCCTGCGCGTCGCCTGCGGGCTCGCGGACAGCGTGGCGGAGGCGGCCGAGCTGTACGGGCTGATGTCGGCGCTGGCGTACCTGCCCAGCTCGCCCACGCTGTTCAACTCCGGCACCCGCCGCCCGCAACTGTCGTCGTGCTTCCTGCTCGACTCGCCGCGCGACGAGCTGGAGGCCATCTACGAGCGCTACGGCCAGGTCGCCCGCCTGTCCAAGTACGCCGGCGGCATCGGCATCTCCTGGACCCGGGTCCGCTCGCGCGGCTCGCTGATCCGCGGCACCAACGGCCACTCCAACGGCATCGTCCCGTGGCTGCGCACCCTCGACGCCTCGGTGGCGGCGGTCAACCAGGGCGGCCGGCGCAAGGGCGCCGCCTGCGTCTACCTGGAGACCTGGCACGCCGACGTCGAGGAGTTCCTGGAGCTGCGCGACAACACCGGCGAGGACGCCCGCCGCACCCACAACCTCAACCTGGCCAACTGGGTGCCGGACGAGTTCATGCGCAGGGTCGAGGCGGACGAGGTGTGGTCCCTGTTCGACCCGAAGGAGACGCCCGACCTCACCGACCTGTACGGGGAGGAGTTCACCGCCGCCTACCGCGCGTACGAGGCGGCCGGCCGCTTCGTCCGGCAGCTCCCCGCCCGCACCCTGTACGGCCGGATGATGCGCACCCTCGCCCAGACCGGCAACGGCTGGATGACCTTCAAGGACGCCGCCAACCGCACCTCCAACCAGACCGCCCGCCCCGGCAACGTCATCCACCTGTCGAACCTGTGCACCGAGATCCTGGAGGTCACCGGCGACGCCGAGACCGCCGTCTGCAACCTGGGCTCGGTCAACCTGGCCGCCCATGTGGTGAACGGGAACCTGGACTGGGAACGGCTGCGCGGCACCGTCCGCACCGCCGTGCGCTTCCTCGACCGGACCATCGACCTCGGCTTCCACCCGACGCCCGAGGCCGAGGCGGCCAACCTGCGCTGGCGGCCGGTCGGACTCGGCGTCATGGGGCTCGCCGACGTGTTCTTCGCGCTGCGGCTGCCGTTCGACTCGCCGCGGGCGCTCGACCTGTCCACCAGGATCGCCGAGGAGATCGCGCTCACCGCGTACGACACCTCGGCCGACCTCGCCGCCGAGCGCGGCCCGCACCCCTCCTACGCCGACACCCGCGCCGCCGGGGGAGTGCTGCACCCCGACCACTACGGGCCGGCCACGCCCCGCTGGGACGCGGTGCGCGCCAAGATCGCGCGGACCGGGCTGCGCAACTCCCTCCTGGTCGCGATCGCGCCGACCGCCACCATCGCCTCCATCGCCGGCTGCTACGAGTGCATCGAGCCGCAGGTGTCCAACGTGTTCAAGCGCGAGACCCTGTCCGGCGAGTTCCTGCAGGTCAACCGCTATCTGGTGGCCGACCTGCGGGCGCGCGGGCTGTGGACGCAGGAGATGCGCGACGCGATCAAGCGCGCCGACGGCTCGGTCCAGGACGTGCCCGGCCTGCCCGCCGACCTGAAGACGCTCTACCGCACTGCGTGGGAGCTGCCGCAGAAGGCGCTCATCGACCTCGCCGCGGCCCGCCAGCCGTACGTGGACCAGTCGCAGTCGCTCAACCTCTTCATGGCGGCCCCGACCATCGGCAAGCTCTCCTCGATGTACGCCTACGCCTGGAGGAAGGGCCTCAAGACCACCTACTACCTGCGCTCGCGCCCCGCGACCCGCATCGCGCAGACCACCGTGGCCCCGGCGGCCCCGGACGCCGTCGCGTGCTCCCTGGAGAACCCCGAGACGTGCGAAGCCTGCCAGTAGAAGCCCTCCCCGAACGACGCAAGGAGCCCGACGTCATGCTGCTCGACCCCGGAATGGACCTCACCCTGCGCCCCATGCGCTATCCGGACTTCTACGAGCGCTTCCGCGCCGCCATCCGCAACACCTGGACCGTCGAGGAGGTGGACCTGCACGGCGACCTCGCCGACCTGGCGCGGATGACGCCGCAGGAGCGGCACCTGATCAACCGGCTGGTCGCCTTCTTCGCCACCGGCGACTCGATCGTGGCCAACAACCTCGTGCTCAACCTCTACCAGCACGTCAACGCCCCGGAGGCGCGGCTCTACCTGAGCCGGCAGCTCTTCGAGGAGGCGGTGCACGTGCAGTTCTACCTGACGCTGCTGGACACGTACCTGCCGGATCCTGACGAGCGGGCCAAGGCGTTCGCCGCGGTCGAGCACATCCCGTCCATCAGGGACAAGGCCGCGTTCTGCTTCAGGTGGATCGACTCGATCGGCGGGCTCGACCGGCTGGAGGACGCCGGCCAGCGCCGGCGGTTCCTGCTCAACCTCATCTGCTTCGCCGCCTGCATCGAGGGCCTGTTCTTCTACGGCGCGTTCGCCTACGTCTACTGGTTCCGCTCCCGCGGCCTGCTCGGCGGCCTGGCCACCGGGACGAACTGGGTGTTCCGCGATGAGTCCCTGCACATGGAGTTCGCCTTCGGCGTGGTGGACACCGTACGCGCCGAGGAGCCGTCGCTCTTCGACGACGAGCTGGGCGAGCAGGTGACCGCCATGCTGGAGGAGGCGGTCGCCGCCGAGCTGGCCTTCGCCGAGGACCTGTGCGGCGAGGGCATGCCGGGCATGGGCGTGGACCAGATGCGCCAGTACCTGGAGTACGTCGCCGACCAGCGGCTGACCCGGCTCGGCCTGCCCCGCCGGTACGGCTCGGCCAACCCCTTCGCGTTCATGGAGCTCCAGGACGTGCAGGAGCTGGCGAACTTCTTCGAAAGGCGCGTGTCCGCTTACCAGGTGGCGGTTGAGGGCAAGGTGAGCTTCGACGAGACGTTCTAGGATTTCCGGGGAGGCAAGGGCGTGCAGTCTCCGGCGGACTAACCGATTCTCGTGTTCTCGGTGATCGGATCCATCCTCCTGGTCGAAGTGGTCCGCCGGGTGCAGCCGCGTGCCGGCCGTGGTCCATCTGCGGGTGGACTGGACGCTGCAGGTCACCGACGTGCTGCCCAACGGGCTGGAGATCGCGGCGAGCGCCGGATAAATGGGTGGCCCGCCGCCGATCATCCTCGTACCGTGGTACATGTCCGGCACCGAGGAGACCACAGCAGAAAGGCGGCGGAATGCGGCTCATGACCCACGAAACCGCCCTGTGCTCCGCGAGCCTGCTCGCCGGACGGCGACGGCTTTCCGGGTGACCACGGTCACCGACCACCGGAAAGCCGCCTCGATCCCCTGACCGAGGCGGCTTCTTCATCTTCCTTCGCGGCGGCCCTGAAAGAAGAGGGCCGCGGGCCACGGCCTGGCCGACGGGATTGGCGCCCCCCGGCCGGACCCCGCCCACACCCCGGGCCGGCTCACGCCGGCCGAGCCCGGGGTCCACGCCGCTCTGGCCCAACTGGCAGAGGCGCCGCCCTCAGGAGGCGGAGGTTCGGGGTTCGAATCCCTGGAGCGGCACGTGCCGGGCCGTCGTGACCCGGAGGGCCCGGACGGCGTGCGCCCGGAACTCCGGGTACGGCAGGCCGGACGTGCTCGCGCTCCACATCTTCTGGGCGAGCACCCCCACGGTGTCCTCGATCAGCTCGTACATCCGCTCCTCGCCGTACGTGGCGTGCACCAGGTCGTTCCACAGGGCCGGCATGGCGCCGAGCAGGCGGGGGTCGTCCGGGGCGAGGCGCTGCCCGCCGGCGAACACGTGCGGCTCCCAGTGCTCGTGCAGCCAGGCGCCGTCGAGGCCCTGGCCCCGGTAGTAGTCCGCCTCCGGGACGATGTAGAGCAGGTCGTCGTTGCTGTTGATCAGCGGGTAGGTGTCGCCCTCGGCCCCTTCCGGCCCGTAGAAGCCGTTGTTCCAGCTGTTGATCACGACGTCGGGGTCGAACCCGGTGGTGTCGCCCGTGGGGGACAGGCGGGTGAAGCCGCCCCAGGCGCGGGGCTGCTTGCCCAGCGACCGCAGGTGCGCGGCCATGTCGTTGAAGAACCGCTTCCACAGCTCCTTGCTCTGGTAGTACTCGTCGGCGCCGAAGTGCGCGGCGGGCCCGCGGAACCACGGCACGAACTCCTCGAACACCTCCTTGACCAGCTTCGTCGCCGCCGGGTTGGCCAGGTCGAGGTGGTCGGAGTTGCCGCCGTCGTGCCCGACGGAGGGTTCGCAGGCGATGAACGCCCGCGCGTGGGCGGGCGCGTCGATCTCCGGCACGATCGTGACGGCGTGCGCCGCCGCGGCGTCCTCGAACCCGTCCCAGTCGGCCCGCGTGTACGACTCGGCGGCGGCCAGCCCCGGAAAGGCGTCCGAGCGCAGCCGGAAGGCGGACACCGCCCGGCTCCAGTCGCCGTCCGGCGGCTCGATCTCGTTGTCGTTGAGGTGCAACTGGAGCTCGTTGAGCTTGAACGTGCCCATCAGCCCGATGAGCCGGTGGATCATGGGCGGCGTGACGAAGCGGCGGCCGACGTCCAGCATGTAGCCGCGGACCGGGTAGTTCGGCCAGTCCTCGGCGACGCCGGCGGGGGCGCGGCCGTCCTCGCCGAGGATCTGCAGCAGGCTGCGGGTGCCGTAGAAGAGCCCGGCCGGGCCCGGCGCCTCGATGAGGACCCGCTCGGGCGTGATCTCCAGCCGGTAGCTCTCGGGGCCGCGCCCGGTCCCCGTGAGGGCGAGCACGATGTCCCCGCCCCCGGGCCCGTAGGGGACGCCCAGCTCGGCGGCGAACCGCCGGGCCTGCTCCGGGGCGGTCCCCGAGACCACCCGCGAGCCGCCGCCGAGCCGGAACTCGCCGGTCCCGCCCGTCCACTGCTGCAGGGCGGGGATCACCACGGGACGCTCGTTCATGCCGGCCACTCCGCCATCAGGTAGCCGCGGTGCGGCAGCTCCACGTCCTTGAGGTCGGCCGGACGGGGCTCGGCCAGCGGCGCGAGCAGGGTCGTCACCGCGTCCTCCGGCACGCCGGACAGCACCGGCCTGGCCGGGTCCGCCGAGCCGTTGACGACCGCCAGCCGCCACCGGCCGCCGACCCTGGCGAGCTGCGGCATGAGGTGCGGCCCGCCGGTGACCATGGGGAAGTCCCCGCCCAGCCACCGGACCGCCCGCTGCGCGAGCGCCTGCCCGTCGTCGCAGCGCGCGAGCCGTTCGGGGGCGCAGGCGGCGAGGGTGAGCACCCGGCCGCCGAGCGCGTTGACGTAGGCGACCCGCCCGTCGCCCCACAGCTCGTCGCGCGGCGTGAGCACCTGGGTCCACACTTCGGCGGCGGGGCCGGCGGCCAGCCTCGCCAGGGCGGGCTGCAGGTTGACGCTCAGCAGGCCGCCGCCGTCCACGATCCGCTCCATGCTGTACGGCCGCCGCGACGGCGTCCACCGGTCGGCCACCTCCTCGACCCGGACACCGAGCAGCGAGCCGTACCCGCGCTCGGTGAGGATCAGCGCCGCGTGCCCGTCGAGCAGCACCCCGCCGGAGAACAGCTCCTCCACCCGCTCGTCGGGCAGCCCCCAGGCGACCTTGCCGAACAGGGCGGTGACCGGCGCGATCCCCGCCCGGATCGGGACGCCGTACGGCAGCAGGTAGTCGGCCGGCCGCAGCGGGTCGGCGATCAGCCCCTCGACGGTGCCGTCGCCCTGCACCCGGGCCGCCGTGTCCGGCCACCAGGGGACGCCCACGCCGTGCGTCTCCAGGTCGCGGCCCGCGGTGCGGTCGAGGGCGGGACGCGAGCGGTCCAGCAGCTCGCCGATCCGGGGATAGCGCTGGGGCTCGCCCGTCACGAAGGGGTGCAGGTCGAGCAGCATGGCGTCCGCGCCGGACAGCCGCGCCGCGACCATCTCCGACCACGTCTGGGTGTCGGACTTGGTCCACTCGGTGTGGGGCGAGTTCTCGATCTCCGGGGCCACCTCGGCGCCGGCCGGGCGGATCGCGCGCTGGAGTTCGAGCATCCCGAGGGTGTACGACAGCCGCGCGCCCGGGACGTCGCCGTACGGCGCGAAGTGCGGCCGGTGCACCTCGGCCCGCTCGAAGACCGACGCCCAGTCGCGTCCCTCGATCGAGGCGATGTCCAGCCGGGAGCTCATCAGCCCGAGCACGGCGCGCCCGGCGACCGCGTCCTTGATCGCGTCGAGGACCTCCAGCTGGGCCTCCCGCCAGGTCCGCTGGAGCAGCGCCCGCCACGGGTGCGGCGGCCCGCCCGCGGTGATCGCGGCGACCAGCTCCTCCCGGGTGGGCTCCGCGCCGGCGAGCGCCGCGAACCGCGTCAGCATCTCGGGCTCGAACCCGCCGCCCCAGGTCAGCGGCTCGTGGTTGTGGTAGCGGAAGTCGTCCTCCACCCACAGGACGCGGAAGCCCAGCGCGGCGAAGCGCCCGTAGTGGCCGGTCACCCACTCGCGCCAGACGGGGCAGGCGAAGGACGCGCAGGTGGTGGCGACCTCGCCGAGCGGCGAGACCATGGGCGCGAAGCCGAGGTCCTGGACGCGGCCCCGGTCGGTGTGCCCGGCCGTGATCCACGGGTTGAGGCTGCTGACGATGCCGTGCCGGTCCAGCACCTCCTTGGCCTGGGCGATGTGCTCGAACCACAGGTCCTCGCCGACGCCCGCAGGATGGCCGGAGTGCAGCTCCTCCGCGCCGTAGAACAGCACCACCTCGGGGATGGCGTGGTCGACGCAGTAGCGGGCCAGGCCGGTGGCGTCCCGTCCGGGCAGGACCTGGTAGCGAAGGTGGTACGTCATGGGGTCGGGGTGTCCTCCGGTCGGGTGGCGTGCAGCCAGCAGGTGGTCCATCCGCCGTCGGGGAACTCGACGCGCGGCGGGACCTCCGTCCGGCACTCGTCCTTGGCGAACGGGCAGCGTGGATGGAAGCGGCAGCCGGGCGGCGGGTCCACCAGGCTGGGCGGCTCGCCGAGTTTCTCGCCCACGGTGAACGCCGAGCTGCCCGCGGCGCGCTCCGGGTCGGGCGAGGAGTCGATGAGCAGGCGCGTGTACGGGTGCTTCGGCCGCTGGATGACCGACTCCGCGGGGCCGCCCTCGATCATCTGGCCGGCGTACATGACGAAGATGTCGTCCGACAGGTAGCGGGCGCTGGCGATGTCGTGCGTGATGTAGAGCAGCGCCAGCCCCTCCTCGTCGCGGAGCCGGGCCAGCAGGTTGAGCACGTCGAGCCGGATCGACACGTCCAGCATCGAGATCGGCTCGTCGCCGAGCAGCACCGACGGCCGCACGGCGAGCGCCCGCGCGATGGCCACCCGCTGCCGCTGGCCGCCCGACAGCTCGTGCGGCAGCTTGCGGGCGAACTCCGCCTCCGGGGTCAGGTTGACCTTGCCGAGCAGCTCGCGCACGTCCTCGTCGGCGGCCGGGTGCGCGTGCAGCCTCAGCGCCCTGCGCAGGTTGTGCTCCACCCGGCGCAGCGAGTTGAGCGAGGCGAACGGGTCCTGGAAGACGAGCTGCACCTCGCCGGCGAAGCGCTTGTCCGGCCCCGTCACCGGCTCGCCGCGCAGCCGGATCTCCCCGGAGGTCACCGGGTAGAACTGGGCCAGCAGCCGGGCCAGCGTGGTCTTGCCGCTGCCGCTCTCGCCGACCAGCGCGGCGATCCGTCCCCGGTGGAGGCGCAGCGTGATGTTCTCCACGGCGCGGACCGTCACGTGCCTGCCGACGCCGTCGCGCGCGTGGAAGTGCTTGGTCACGTCCTCGGCGGCGAGGATCGGGGTCTCAGACATGCGTCCTCTCTCGGTCGTGCAGGTGACAGGCCGCCAGGCCGCCCCCCACCGGCAGCAGCTCCGGCCGCCGCTGCGCGCAGGCGTCGAAGCGCCGCGCGCAGCGCGGCTCGAACGCGCACCCGGGCGGCAGGTCGCGCAGCGCGGGCGGGCTGCCGGGGATGCCGCTCAGCTTGGTGACCGGCGCGCGCAGCGGCGGGAACGAGTCGCGCAGGCCCTTGGTGTACGGGTGCTTCGGATCGGCGTAGATGGCGGCCGCCTCGCCGATCTCCACGATGCGGCCGGCGTACATGACGGCGATCCGCTCGGCCAGCTCGACCAGCAGCGACAGGTCGTGCGTGACGAACACGACCGAGAAGCCGAGCCGGTCGCGGAGCTGGAGGATCTGGGAGAGGATCTGGCGCTGCATGACGACGTCCACGGCGGTGGTGGGCTCGTCCATGACGACCAGCTCGGGGTCGCAGGCCAGCGCCAGCGCGATCATCGCGCGCTGGCGCATGCCGCCGGACATCTCGTGCGGGTAGGACCGGGCCCGGTCGGGCGAGATGCCCACCATCTCCAGCAGCTCGGCGGTGCGCCTTTCGACGTCGCGGTAGCCGTGCGCCTTCAGCACGTCGGCGAACTGGGCGCTCAGCCGGGCGACCGGGTTGAGCGCGTCCATGGCGCTCTGCAGCACCACGGCGATCTTGTTCCAGCGGATCCTCCGGAGCTCCCGGTCCGTCCTGGCGGCGATGTCGACGGGCTCGCCGTCGCGGGGGTGCAGCCACACCTGGCCGCCGGTCAGCGCCGCCGGCGGGCGCAGCAGCCGCGTGATCGCCATGATGAGGGTGGACTTGCCGCAGCCCGACTCGCCCGCCACGCCGAGGATCTCGCCGCGCCGGAGCTGGAAGCTCACGTCGTTGACGGCCCGTACGGTCCCCTTGGCCGAGATGTAGTCGACGTTCAGCCCTTTGACGTCCAGGATCATGCGAGCGCCTTTCTCATCGCCTTGATGTCGGCCGTGCGCAGGCGCGGGTTCATGACCTCGTCGATGCCGAAGTTCACCAGCCCGGTCGCGGTGCCGAGCAGCGCGATGCACAGGCCGGGCGGGACGAACCACCACCACATGCCGTTGAGCAGGGCCACCTGCCTGGCCTGGTCGATGATGGTGCCCCAGCTCACGGTGTCGGCCGAGGAGATGCCGAGGAAGGCCAGCCCGGCCTCGGCGAGGACCGCGCCCAGCACCAGGTGGAGGAACATCGCGGAGATCCAGCCGGCCAGGTGCGGCAGCACCTCGACGAAGATCAGGCGGGTCTTCGTCTCGCCGAGCATGCGCATGGCCATGACGAAGTCCCGTCCCCGCAGGGAGAGCGTCTGCGCCCGCAGGGTGCGGGCGCCCGGCGCCCACCCGAACAGCCCGATGATCAGCGCGATCGTGATCGGGCCCGTGTCCTGCACGTAGCCCGCCACGATGAGGGTGAGCGGGAGCACGGGCAGGACCAGGAACATGTTGGTCAGGAAGGACAGCAGCGCGTCGATCCTGCCGCCGAAGAAGCCGGCGGTGACGCCGACCACGACCGCGAGGACGATGCCGATGACGCCGGCCACCGCGCCGACCACCATCGAGTTGCGCGTCCCGGCGATCACCTGGGCGAGCACGTCGGTGCCCTGGCTGGTGGTGCCGAGCAGGTGGCCGCCGCCGGGCGGCCGGCTGATCGCGTCGTAGTCGATCTTCCAGGGCCCGATGCCCATCAGGTCGTTGAGCCACGGACCGATGACCGCGACCACGGCGAAGAAGGCGATGATGCCGATGCCGACGCGGACCTTCATCGGCCTGCCTCCCTCGTGCGCGGGTCGATCATCACGTAGACGGAGTCGGCCACGAAGTTGGCCAGCAGCACGGTGAGCGTCGTCAGCAGGAAGACGCCCTGCATGAGCGGGTAGTCCCGCTTGCTCACCGCGTCGTAGAGCAGGTAGCCGATGCCGGGATAGGAGAAGACGATCTCGGTCAGCAGCGCGCCGCCGAGCACGCCGCCGATCGCCATGGCGAAGCCGGTGACGCTGGGCAGCAGGGCGTTGCGGGCGGCGTACCGGAACATCACCCGGCCGCTCGACAGCCCCTTGGCCCGGCCGAGCAGGACGTAGTCCTCGCTGACGGCCGTGACCATCATGTTGCGCATGCCGAGCAGCCACCCGCCGAAGGCGGAGAAGACGATCGTCGCGGCGGGCATCACCAGGTACTCCAGGACGCTGCCGAGGAAGCCCGGCCCGCCGTACAGGTCGGGGTCGAAGCCGCCGCCCAGCGGGAACCAGCCGAGCACCAGGCCGAACACGTACAGGGCGATGAGCGCCACCCAGAAGTACGGGAGCGCGCTCAGGAACGTCGACATCGGCGACAGGAAGCCGTCGAGCCGCCCGCCCGGCTTCCAGCCGGCGGCGATCCCGAGGCCGGTCCCGAGCAGGAAGGCGATCACCGTGGTGGTGCCGACCAGCAGCAGCGTCCACGGCAGGCCGGCGCCGAGCAGCTCGCCCACCGGGGTCGGGAAGCGGCTGACGGACAGGCCGAAGTCGAGCCGCGCGATGCTGACGAGGTAGTCCCCGTACTGCTGGAGCAGGCCGGCGCGGGGGTCGCCGAACAGCTTCTGGATCGCGGCCACGGTCTCGGGCGAGACGGACTCGCCCGACTGCCGCTGCAACTGCCTGACGATCACGGACGCGGGGTCCCCCGGCATGAGCCGGGGGATGAGGAAGTTCAGCGTGATCGCCGACCAGGCGGTGGCCAGGTAGAAGCCCACCCGCCTGGTCAGGAAACGCCACCTGCCCTGCCTCATCTACGCGCCCGCGGGCTTGAGGCCCTTGAGGGTCAGCACGATGTCCGGGCCGATCCCGCTGTGCGGGACGTGCTGGGTGCTGCCCGCCTCGGGCCAGCCCACCCAGCGGGTCTGGTTCATCTCGACGAACCAGTCGGCGGTGAACATCGGGGAGTACGGCACCTGGTCCAGCACGATCTTCTGGAGCTGGTGGCCGGTCTCCTTCTGCGCCTCCGGGTCGCCGACGCTGGTGCGCAGCTTGTCGAGGAGCGGCGCCGTGGACTCGTCCTTCCAGCGGCCCTGGTTCTGGTACTGGGCGTCCTTGCCGCTCGGCACGTACGTCTCGGGGTCGAGCTGGTCGGTGAAGACGGAGTACAGGCCGTTGGAGCCGCCGGTCCAGTAGAGGGCCATGTCGAAGTCGCCGTCGTTGAGCTGCGGGTCGTAGTTCTCCTCGGGCACGGCCGTGACCTTCACGTCCAAGCCCAGGTTGGTCTTCCACTGGTCCTGCATGCCCTTGCCGTACGCCATCCAGTTGGCGTACTCCTGCACGACCTTGACGCCCAGCGGGTAGGTCCTGCCGGCCTTGGCGAGCTGCCCGTCCTGGACGGTCCAGCCGCCGTCGGCCAGCGCCTTCTTGGCTCCCTCGGCGTCGAGGGCCTGCGGCTCACATCCGGGGGCCATGAAGTCGGCGTACACGGCCGGCTCCAGGCCGCACGCGTTGGCGGGCTCCTGGCCGGTGGGGGCGAGCTTGAGCAGGCTGGAACGATCCAGGCTCATCGCCAGCGCCCGGCGCACGTTGACGTCGTCGAAGGGCGCCTTGTCCATGTTGAACAGCAGCGACTCCTCGCCGCCCGTGTGGAACGTCTTGTAGACGTTGGTCTTCGGGTTGCGGGCCATGTACTCCTGCTCGGCGTTCGGCCAGGAGATGGTGGCGAAGTCGATGTCGCCCTTGAGCAGGCGGGCCTTGGTCTGGTCGTCGGAGCCGGTGGCGACGATCTTGATCGTCTTCATCGGGAACGGGCCGCCCCAGTAGTCCGCGCGCGTCTCCAGGGTGAACTGCTGCGGGGTGAACGCGGTGAGCCTGCCCACGCCCGTGCCGATCGGGTCGGGGTTCGTCCAGGTCTTGAGGTCCTTGTCCTTCCAGATGTGCTCGGGCACGATCCGGGGCGCGAAGCCGGTGACGCCGAGGGCGAAGCGGTAGAAGTCGAGCTGGGCGGGCTTCTTCCACTTGACGACCACGGTGTGGTCGCCGGTCGCCTCGGCCGAGACGTAGGTCTGGCCGCCGGTGTTCAGCTCGGGGTACTTCAGCGGGATGTTGAGCGTGAACGCGACGTCCTTGCTGGTCATCGGGGTGCCGTCGGAGAACTTCACGTCGGTGCGGAGCTTCAGCGTGACGGTCTTGTCGCCGTCGCTCCACTCCCACGACTCGGCCAGCCACGGCTCCAGCGCGCCGCCCTTGAAGACGTTGCGGCGCACCAGCGGCTCGTAGATGAGGCTGATCTGCGGCGCGATGTCGGTGGAGGGGGAGTAGATGTTGAAGTTGCGCGAGTACGTGGTCGCGTTGTTGACCCGCAGGCTGATCGAGTCCGCCGCGCCGCCGGTGGAGCCGGTGCCGGTCCCCTGGGTCCCGCCCGCGGTGCCGGGCGAGCACGCCGTCATCAGCAGTGCGAGAGCGAGTGTCCCCGCGGCGGCGGAGGATCTGAGCGTGGACATGGGGGTGCTCCTTCGTCAGGTGGGTAGGTCTGACCGGGTGCTGTCGCAGGTGGTGAGGAGGCTAGCGCTGATTTATGCAAATAAGTAGCCTTAACTGAGCATGTATCAGCAGACGATGCGGCCCTGCGATGCGATTGTGAGCATCCCGTGACTTGAATATGGAGGATAGTTTCGAAAAGACGCGCTCCTGGTGGGGCGGGGGAGGGGCCTCGGCGGCACGGGCCTGCCGGAGGGTGCCCTAATAAGGAAGAAAGTTAAGTTATTCGGGCGGCAGGGCGGGTCCGGGGCACGCCGAAACCCCCTGCCCCGGAGTCGGACCCGGGACAGGGGGAGGCGGGGTGACCAGGGGTTACCGCCGCGCGGCCGGGCGGTAGACGAGGTTCAGCACGCCCGTCGGGAACGTCTCCGAGCTGACCAGCTCCAGCGGGATGGAGGCCCCGTCGTCGAACAGCCGCTCGCCCTTGCGGACCGCGATCGGGTGCACCAGGAGGTGCAGCTCGTCCAGCAGGCCCGCCTCCAGGAGCTGGCGCACCACCGAGACCGAGCCGCTGATCGCGATGCGGCCGCCCTCCTCCTGCTTCAAGGCGGTCACGGCCTCGACCAGGTCGCCCTTGAGCAGCTCGGAGTTGCGCCAGGTGAACTCCAGGGGCTGACGCGAGACGACGATCTTGCGGGCGTCCCCGAGCGCCTTGGCGAAGCCGGCGTCCTCGCCGCCCTCCGCCTCCCGGTCCGGCCACGCGCCGGCGAAGCTGTCGTACGTCACCCGCCCCAGGAGCAGGGTGTCGGCGAGCTGCGCCGTCACGGCGGCGCCCATCGCGTCGTCGAAGTAGGGGAAGTGCCAGTCGGCCGGGTCCTGCACGACACCGTCGAGGGAGATGAACAAGCCGGCGGCGATGGTCCTCATGTGGTCCTCCAGGGAATCTCAGGTGAAAGGGGGCCGGGCGTCCCGGCCCGCCGTCGTGGTCTGGTCACAGCCTCGCGGAACCCGCTTACGCATTCCTTAAGGTCTTCCTGCGCGGCGGCGGCATCCGGCGGCGACGCGGGCCGTCAGGCGGTGGTGAAGGAGATCCACACGTCCGGGGGGACATCGGGCCGGCCGGGGACGGGGAGGCGTTCCTCGGTCCACGCCTCGCCGGCGAGCCCGGTGGCGACGCGCCGCCAGAACGCGCCGGCCGCCGTGTTCGCGTCCTGGAAGGCGATCCGCCACGGGCCGGGATGCCGGGAGATCACCTCGCGGACGACCGTCGAGCCGACGCCGGACCGGCGCGCGCCGCGTACCACGAAGAAGCTGTTGAGCACGCGCGCCGGGCCGGACAGGGCGCGCACGAACGAGAAGCCGACGGGCCGGTCGCCGCTGGTGAACAGGTAGGCCGCCCAGTCGTCGTCCTCGCACGCCTGGCGCAGCCGGTCGCCGTGGTAGGTGCCGTCGGGGCTGGGCAGGCCGCCCTGGTAGTCGGCCATGTCGTGGCGGAACATCAGCCAGAGCCGTTCGACGGTGGGGTGGTCGTCGGCGCTCACGGGCCGGACAAGGATCGAAGAAATGGTCATACAACCAATTTTCGGCCAGAAGCAACATCCGGCCGGGAAGGTAAAAACTAGCAGAGTCCGGACGCTGACCCGCGCGCATCCTTCGGGCTCCGGAGGGTAACGCGGGGTCCATGGCATACACACCCGATCAGGACCATCGCCGCCCCGACGGCGCCGACGACCAGGCGGTGAAGGCCGCCGGCATGCTGTCGGAGGCGCTGGAGACGGTCGAGCGCGCCCGTGGCCACCTCTACTCCTTCCACCAGCTCACCGGCTCCGCCCACGCGACCGTGGCCGAGGTCGTGGACCTGCTGGACGGGACCGGCCACGACGACCTGGCCAGGCGGCTGGCCGCCGAGCTGCTCGGCCGCGACGTCCTGCCCGGCCGGTGGACGTTCCAGATCGTCGAGGAGTACGACGACGACTACTACGCGGCCTTCCGCGAGCTGGAACGCGAGGTGCGCGACCGGCTCATGGCCGGCCGCCGGCACGTGTACGAGGCGGAGCTGAAGCAGCGCTCGCAGGCGGCGGGGGAGGCGTGACCATGGTGTCGTACTGGATGGACTCCGCGCCCGCGCCCGGGCACCCGCCGCTCACCGAGGACCTCACCGTGGACGTGGCCGTGATCGGCGGCGGCATCGCGGGCCTGTCGGCGGCCTGGGAGCTGACCCGCGCCGGCCGCTCCGTCGCCGTGCTGGAGGCCGACCGCCTGGCCGCGGGCGTGACCGGCAACACCTCGGCCAAGCTGTCGGCGCAGCACACCCTGATCTACGCCGAGCTGGCCGGCCGTGACCCGGGAACGGCCCGCGGGTACGCCCGGTCCCAGCAGGAGGCCGTCGAGCACGTGGCGCGCACGGCCGCCGAGCTCGGCGTGGACTGCGAGCTGGAACGCCGCCCCGCCTACACCTACGCCCGCTCGGCCGGCCAGGTGGAGCGGCTGCGCGCCGAGGCGCGGGCGGCCGCCGAGGCGGGGCTCGCGGCCTCCTTCGTCACCGCCACGGCGCTGCCGTTCCCGGTGGCCGGGGCCGTCAAGGTGGAGGACCAGGCGCAGTTCCATCCGCGCAAGTACCTCCTCGGGCTGGCCGAGGCCATGACGGCGCGCGGCTGCCGGATCTTCGAGCGCACCCGCGTCACCGGCCTGCGCGAGGGCAGGCCGTGCCGCGTGACGACCGAGGGCGGGGCCGTGGTGACCGCCGCCGACGTCGTGGTGGCCACCCACTACCCGATCTTCGACCGCGCGCTGCTGTTCGCCCGGATGGAGGTGACCCGGGAGCTGGTCGTCGCGGGCACGCTGCCGCCGGAGGACGATCCGGAGGGGATGTACATCACCTCGGAGGACAACACCCGCTCCGTCAGGACCGCGCCCCTGCCCGGCGGCCGGCGGCTGCTCGTCGTGACCGGCGAGTCGTACAAGCCGGGGGCCGGGCGGGTCGGCGACCGCTTCGACCGGCTGGCCGCCTGGACGGGCGAGCACTTCCCCCGGGCGCGGATCACGCACCGCTGGGCGGCCCAGGACAACCACACCACCGACCGGCTGCCGTTCGTCGGCCCGCTGCATCCCGGCGCCGGGCACGCCTACGTCGCGACCGGCTTCGGCGGGTGGGGGATGAGCAACGGCGTGCTGGCGGGGCTGCTGCTGTCCGGCCTGGTCACCGGCGAGGAGCGGCCGTGGGCCGGCCTGTACGACCCGCGCCGGCTGCACCCGGGACGGGAGGCCGTCCCGATGGCGAAGGCGCAGGCCACGGTGGCCCGCCATTTCGTCGCCGACCGGCTCGCGGCGGGCGACGCCGGCGACCTCGCCGAGCTGCGGCCCGGCCAGGGCACGGTGGTCAAGGTGAACGGCCGCCGGTGCGCGGTGCACCGCGACGAGCAGGGCCGGGTGCACGCCGTCTCGGCGATCTGCACGCACCTGGGGTGCGTGGTCGGGTTCAACGAGGCCGAGCGGACCTGGGAGTGCCCCTGTCACGGCTCGCGTTTCGGCCTGGACGGGCGCGTCCTGCAAGGCCCGGCCGTCAGCCCGCTGGAGCCCGTGGAGCTGAAGGAGGAGTGACCGGCGGAACGTAAAGCAGCTGCTTGACTTGCGTGGGCCTGTTTGGTTGTGTGAAGCCGACAGGGGGAGGACACCATGCGTCAAGTCGGCTGTCAGTGAGCGCCGTCCGCGCCGAACAGGTCAACGCCACCCGGGCGCAGATCCTCGCCGCCGCCGAGCGGCTGTTCGCCGAGCGCGGCGTCTACGCCGTCTCCAACCGGCAGGTCAGCCAGGTGGCCGGCCAGGGCAACAACGCCGCCGTCGGCTACCACTTCGGCACCAAGGCCGACCTCGTCAGGGCGATCGTGCGGGCCCACACCGAGCGCGTCGAGCTGCTGCGCCGCCGCCTGCTGGCCGGGATCGAGGACCCGGACGACGTGCGCGGCTGGGTGGGCTGCCTGGTCCGCTCGTTCACCGGGCACCTGGACAGCCTCGGCACGCCCACGTGGTACGCCCGCTTCGCCGCCCAGGTCATGACCGACCCCGCGCTCCGCCAGATCATGGCCGAGGAGGCGCTGACCTCGCCGACCCTGCGCCGCGTCGTGGACGGCCTGCGGCGCTGCCTGCCCGAGCTGCCTCCCGAGGTGCACGCCGAGCGCGCCGAGATGGCGGGCCAGCTCGTCGCCCACATGTGCGCCGAACGCGAGCGCGCGCTCGCCGAGGGCCGCCCCACCCTCCGGCCGAGCTGGCACGACGCCGCGACCGGGCTGATCGACGCGGTCGTCGGGATCTGGACGGCCCCGGTCACCGCCGGAAGGGACACCGCCGGAAGGAACACCGCAGGAAGGGACACCGCATGACCGAGACACTTCCCGAGTTCCCGGGCGTCAGGGCGGCCTCGTGCCCGTTCGACCCGCCGCCCGCGCTGCGCGCCCTGCAGAAGGGGGCGCCGCTCAGCCGGGTGCGGCTGCGGGACGGCGGCACCGCCTGGCTGGTCACCGCCTACGCCGAGCAGAAGGAGCTGCTCAGCCACCCGCAGGTCAGCTCGGACATCACCCGGCCCGGCTACCCGCTGCCCGCGCAGACGCCGAAGCGCCCGGACAGCCCGGTGAGCTTCATCCTCATGGACGACCCCGAGCACCACCGGCTGCGCCGCATGGTGCAGGGCTCGTTCACCGTCCGCCGGGTGGAGGGCATGCGCCCCGCCGTGCAGCGCATCGTGGACGACCTCGTCGACGGCCTGCTGGCCGGGCCGAAGCCGGTGGACCTGGTGGAGGCGTTCGCGCTGCCGGTGCCGTCGCTGGTGATCTGCGAGCTGCTCGGCGTCCCCTACGCCGACCACGCCTTCTTCCAGGAGAACAGCCAGGTCATCGTCAAGCGGAACGTCACGCCCGAGGAGCGGGCCGCCGCCGGTGGCCGCCTCACCGACTACCTGGACGGGCTCGTCGCCGACAAGCTCGCGCGTCCCCGCGACGACCTGCTGTCCAAGGTGGCGGCCCGGGTCACGGCGGGCGAGCTGAGCAGGCAGGAGGCCGCCAGGATGGGCGTGCTGCTGCTCGTCGCCGGGCACGAGACCACCGCCAACATGATCGCCCTCGGCACCCTCGCCCTGCTCCAGCACCCCGGCCAGCTCGCCCTGCTGCGCGCGGGCGACGACCCGGCGCTGGTCGCGGGCGCGGTGGAGGAGCTGCTGCGCTACCTCAACATCACCCACCGGGGACGCCACCGCGTCGCGCTGGCCGACATCGAGATCGCCGGCCGGACCATCCGCGCGGGGGACGGCCTCATCATGGCCAACGACCTCGGCAACCGCGACCCCGAGGTGTTCCCCGATCCCGACACGCTCGACCTGCGCTGCGACGCCCGCCGCCACGTGGCCTTCGGCTTCGGCGTGCACCAGTGCCTCGGCCAGCCGCTGGCCCGCATGGAGCTGCAGGTCACCTACGCCACCCTCCACCGGCGCATCCCCACTCTCGCCCTGGCGACCGACCTGGACCGGATCCCGTTCAAGCACGACGGCCAGGTGTACGGGGTCTATGAGCTTCCCGTCACCTGGTGACGCCGTGGTTCCCGCGCGGCGCGCGGGCGCGGGCGTTACCGTCGAGATGACAATGCGGTCAGCCTCTCCGTCCGAGGCCGAACCCTCAGGGAGACGACATGAGCGATCCTGCGGCGGTGCCGCTCAACATGCGGCGCGACGGGTTCGGCCCCGACCCCGAGCTGTCCGCGCTGCGCGACGGCGAAGGCGTCCGCAGGGTGCCCACGCCGTTCGGCGCGGACGTGTGGGTGGTGAGCCGCCACGCCGACGTGCGCGAGGTGCTCGGCGACCCCGGGCGGTTCAGCAACGACCTGGGCACGGTGTTCCAGCCGACCGGCCGCGCGCGGCTCAGCGAGGAGGAGCTGCGGCAGGCGCGGGCGGGCAACCTGCTCGCCTTCGACCCGCCCGAGCACACCCGGCTGCGCCGCATCCTGACGCCGGAGTTCACCATGCGCCGGATGCGCCGCCTGGAGCCGCGCATCCACGAGATCGTCCGGCAGCACCTCGACGCGATGGAGCGCACCGGGCCGCCGGTCGACCTGGTCAGCGCCTTCGCCCTGCCGATCCCGTCCCTCGTCATCTGCGAGCTGCTGGGCGTCCCGTACGACGACCGCGACGACTTCCAGCGGCGCACGGGCGCGCTGCTCGACATCTCGCTCCCGATGGCCGAACGCCAGGCCGCGAGCCTGGAGCAACGCGCCTACATGGCGGGGCTCGTCGCCCGCGCCCAGGCCGATCCGGGCGAGGACATGCTCGGCATGCTCGTACGCGAGCACGGCGACGACCTGTCCACCGACGAGCTGGTGGGCGTCGCCGGGCTGTTGCTGCTGGCCGGGCACGAGACGACGTCCAACATGCTCGGCCTCGGCACCCTGGCGCTGCTGCGCCACCCCGACCAGCTCGACCTCCTCAGGAAGGAGCCCGAGCGGATCGGCGCCGCCGTCGAGGAACTGCTGCGCTGGCTCAGCGTCGTGCACTCCGGCACCGCCAAGCTCGCCACGGCCGAGACCGAGCTGTCCGGCGTCCGGATCCCGGCCGGGGCGCTGGTGATGGTCGCGCTGCCCGCGGCCAACCGCGACCCGGCGTTCATCGCCGACCCCGACCGCTTCGACATCTCCCGCGGCGACCTCGGCCACGTCGCCTTCGGCCACGGCGTGCACCACTGCCTCGGCGCGCCGCTCGCCAGGATGGAGATGCGCATCGCCTTCCCCGCGCTGTTCGAGCGCTTCCCCGGGCTGTGCGAGAGCGGCGCCCCGCCGCGGTTCCGCTCCTTCCACGTCGTCTACGGGCTGTCCTCCTTCGAGGTCGCCTGGTAGGTCACCGGACGCCGACGCCGTCGAGGTAGGCCGGGAGGGCTCCGAGCTCGTCCCGGCCGCCCAGGGCGGCGACGTATCCGTCCGGGCGGACGAGCGCCCACTCGCCCCGCGACAAGCCGTAGGCGTCGTGCACGTGACCGCCGGTGTCGAGGACGTCCCAGCCGACGACGTGGACCCGCAGGCCACGGCGCGGCGCGGGGAACGCGGCGGGGTCGGGCCCGTGGCCGAGCAGCGTCCAGTGCGGCCCCTGGAACAGGCTGAACAGCCGGGTCGCGACCCCGCCCGCGCCCGTCACGGGCGCGTCGGGAGCGCGGTCGCCCGGCTGGACGCCCTTGTCGCGGGGCGGGCCCGCGACGGTCAGCGGGGAGTCCGGGTAGCCGAGGTCGAGCTGGGTGACCTCCCGGCCGCGCCGGGTGTCGTGGTTCATGGCCGCGCGCAGCAGCCGCTCCGACAGTCCCAGCACCGCCTCGGCGATCGGCCGGCGCTCCAGCTCGTACGTCGCCAGCACCGACTCCGGCGCGCCGCCGAGCACGGCCGCCAGCTTCCAGCCGAGGTTGTAGGCGTCCTGGACACTGGTGTTCAGCCCCTGCCCGCCGGTGGGCGGATGGCAGTGGGCCGCGTCCCCGGCCAGCAGCACGCGCCCGCGCCGGTAGGCGTCGGCCAGGCGGGCGTTCATCTCGTGGACCGACGCCCACGGCGCGTCGCGGATCGTGAGGTCGTCGCGGCCGGTGCGGGCGCGGACGAGCGCGGTGAGCCCGCCGGCCGACACGTCGACGTCGGCGTCGAAGGGGACGGGCGCCTGGAGCTGGAACAGGTCGGTGCCGTACAGGGGGCACAGTGACACGTCCTCGGGCGTCCCCTGGTTCCAGCGGTGCCAGAAGCCGGACGAGAGCCCGTCCAGCCGCACGTCGGCCACGAGCGCCCGCACGCCGAGCGTCTTCCCCGGGAAGGCGACGCCGAGGATCCCGCGGACGGAGCCGGCGCCGCCGTCCGCGCCGACCAGGTAGCGCGCCCGTACGGTCTCGGGGCCGCCGGGCGTCTCGACCGTGGCGGTCACGCCGTCGGCGTCCTGCTCGAAGGCGGTGAGGCGGTGGCCGTACTCGGGGGCGTGGCCGAGCTCGGCCAGCCGCTCGCGCAGCCTGAGCTCGGTGCGGAACTGGGGGACGAGCAGCGCCAGGTGGTACGGCTCGGCCGGCGTCGGGCCGGGCAGCAGCCCGGCTGGCCGGTCGACGGGCCCGTCGCCGGGGTGGAGGCGCTGGAGCGGGTACTCGCCGCCGGAGGCGACGATCCGGTCCAGCACGCCGAGGTCCTCGAACACCTCCTGGGTGCGGGGCTGGACGCCCTTGCCGCGCGAGCCGGGGAACGGGCGTGCCGCCTGGTCGATCAGGCGGAAGCCGACGTTCCTGCGGGCGAGGTCGACGGCCAGGGTCAGGCCGGTGGGACCGGCGCCACAGATGATCACGTCGAGGTCTGTCACGAGTCTGTGCCTCCTCTGGAATATGTGTGTATTTTGCACATAATTTGAAGGCTCGGTCAAGCCATCACCTGATAGACGCCGTCACCATAAGTGCGTGATGAAGATAATTCCGATGGCGCTATCCTCGCGTTGGCACTGCCCGCCCGTTCACGTAAGGCGCCCACGACGAGCATGACCTCCAAGCACCGCCGGCAGGCCGCGCTCAGGCGGCTGCACGCCTCCACGGTCGACCTCGTCGCGCTCATGAGCCTGCCGCAGCGCGACGAGGCGCTCATCGCCGAGGCCGGCCTCCAGCTCGACCGGGCCCTGTTCTTCCTGCTCGTCGGCATCCAGCGGTTCGGCCCGATCAGCGTCGGCGAGCTCGCGGAGCGGTCGGGCCGCGACCACACCACCGTGAGCAGGCAGGTGGCCAGGCTCGCCGACCTCGGCCTCGTCGAGCGGCGGCCGGGCGCGGCCGACAGGCGGGTCAAGGAAGCGCTGATCACCGACGCCGGCCGCCAGGTCACGGACGCGCTCGACGCCGCCCGGCTGCGGATCGCCACGCCCGTGTTCGAGCACTGGAGCGACCGCGACCTGCTGGAGCTCGAACGCCTGATGCGCCGCTACGTCGACGACCTGCTCTCGCTGAACGCGGTGGCGAAGGAGGACACCTGAGCCTTGCGTGACATCGTGATCACATGACCAGGATCCTCACCCGCGGCGACCTGCTCACCCTGCTCGACCCCAGCGCCTGCCTCGACGCCCTGCGCGACGGCTTCGCCCGGGACGCCGGCGGGGCGGCGGTCGAGGGGCAGCGGATCCGTACGGACCTGCCGTTCCCCGGCACCGCCACCGCGCTGCTCCCCGGCCTGCTGCCCGGCGTCGAGGCGTACACGGTGAAGGTCAACGCCAAGTTCCCCGCGGCGACCCCGGCGCTGCGCGGCGTCATCTGCCTGCACGACGGCGCGGACGGCGAGCTCCTGGCGCTGCTCGACTCCGCCACGATCACCGCCTGGCGCACCGGGCTCGCCGCGGCCCTCGGCACGCACGTCCTCGCCTCCCCCGGGAGCGACGTCGTCGGCGTCGTCGGCGCGGGCGCCCAGGCCGACCTGGTGGTGACCGGCCTGCGCCGGCTGCGCCCGCTGCGCGACCTGGTCGTCCACGACCTGTCGCCGGAGCGGGCCGCCGCCTTCGCCGCCCGCCACGGCGGCGGCGTGGCGGGCTCGGCCGCCGAGGTCGCCGCCCGCGCCGGGATCGTCGTCCTCGCCACCTGGTCCCGCGCCCCGCTCCTGGACCTCCCCGACGTCCGCCCCGGCGCGCACCTGACCACGCTGGGCGTGGACGAGCCCGGCAAGCAGGAGCTCTCGCCCGCTCTCCTACGGGCCGCCGGCGTGCTCGCGGTCGACGACCGCCCGCTCGCCGCCGCCATGGGCGTGCTCGCCGCGACCGGCCTGCCGGCCGGCGCCGCCCACGCCACCCTCGGCGAGCTCCTGCGCGGCGACCACCCGGGCCGCACCGGCCCTGACCAGATCACGGTGTACGGGCCGGTGGGCCTCCCGTGGCAGGACCTCGCCCTCAGCCTGCTCGCCTGGCGCGAAGCCGGGCGGCGGGGCGTCGGCGCCGAGATCGACCTCCTTGCCTGAACCGCGCGGCCTCCTGGAGGTCAGCCGCCCTGCGCGGCGCGCCGGTAGCGGCCGGGAGCGGTGCCCGAGGTCGCCGACGGCGGCATGCGGGCCGCGCGCGTCCACGCCTACGGCGACCCCTCCGTCATCCGCCACGACAAGATCCCGATCCCCGCGCCGGGCCCGGGCGAGGTGCTGATCAAGGTGGCGGGCACCTCGTTCAACCCGTCCGAGGTCGGGCTGCGCTCCGGGCTGCTCGCGGCGACGGTGCCGGAGCTGGCGGGCCTGGCGCTGCCGTACGTCCTCGGCTGGGACGTCGCCGGCACCGTCGTCGAGACCGGCCCCGGCGTGACCTGGCCGCGCGCGGGCGACGAGGTGATCGGCCGGCTGGACGGCGGCGCGGCGGCCTCGTACGCGCTCGCCCCGGCCCGCGACCTCGCCCGCGCCCCGCGCGGCGTGCCCCTCGCCGACGCCGCCGCGATCCCGGTGGCCGGGCTGACCGCCTGGCAGGCCGTGCACGAGCACGCCAGGATCGGGCCGGGGCAGCGGGTGCTGGTCAACGGGGCGGGCGGCGGGGTGGGCGGGTTCACCGTGGGGCTCGCCAAGCTGGCCGGGGCCACGGTGATCGCCACGGCGGGCAGCGCGGGCAGCGCGGCGCGGGCGCGGGCCCACGGCGCGGACGAGGTCGTGGACCACCGGACGGACCCGCTGCCCGGCGGCCTCGACGCGCTGATCAACCTGGTCCCGCTCGACCCCGCCGCCGGGGCCGCGGTCGGCCGGCTGGTGCGGCCGGGCGGCGTGCTGGTCTCGGCCACCGCGCCGGTCGAGACGCCGCCGGGCGTCACGTCGATCCGCTTCGTGGCCCGCAACGACGCCGCCCAGCTGGCCGCCCTCGCCGCGCTCGCCGAGGAGGGCGGGCTCGTCGTGGACGTCGCGGAACGGCTCCCGCTGACCGAGCTGGAGGCCGTCCACCGCCGCGCCGAGTCCGGCCGCGGCACCGGCGGCAAGATCGTCCTGCTGCCCTAGCGCGGGGAGGGCCACCAGCCGCCGACGACCTCGACGTCCTCGCTCCTCAGCGCGTCGTGCCAGACGGGGTCGCGCAGCAGCCGGGCCTCCCACGACCGTACGACGCCGTCCGGCCCCGCGACCGCGTCCTCCCTGGACGGGTGGAGGAACAGCTCGCTCGTGCCCTCGGGCAGCGCGGCGAGCCGGCGCAGGTAGTCCTCGCGCAGCCGCTCGTAGCCGCCCAGCTCGGCCGCCGTGCTGCGGTTGGTGGCGATCGTCTCGGGGAGGGCCACGCCCAGCGCGTCCGCGAGGGCCACGGCCCGCTCGTGCGCCGCCGCGAGCTCCGGCGGGAGCGGCCCGCCCATGTACGGCTCAGGATCCCGGGGCAGCCGGAAGGCGAGGCCGTGGCGGGCGCACCAGCGCAGCGTCTCGGCCAGCCACGACCTGCCGTGCAGGCCGTAGAGGGTGCCGGCGTGGGAGTCGGCCGCCTCCGGCGCGAGGCCGCGCCCGCGCATCCAGCCGAGCTGCGCCTCCGCCTCCCGTTCGACGTCCCCGGCCTCGCCGCGGGCGCCGAGCGCGAACGGGTCGCCGAAGAGCGTCCCGTCGTCGCCGGTGAGGCTCGCGCCGCCGGTGAGCGGCCGCCAGGGCGGGACGCCGCGCTCGCTCGTCAGCGTCACGTGCACGCGCGGCGCGACGCCGAGCTCGCGTACCCGCTCGGCGGCGCGGGCGGCGGACGGCGACAGGCAGATGAGCGTCGTCGCGCTGACGTGGCCCTCGGCGAGCAGGCCGAGGATGACCTCGGTCGAGCCGGGCTCCCTGCCGAGGTCGTCGGCGGTGATCACCAGGCGGCGGCTCACCGGGGACGCCCCGCGGTGGGCTCGCCCGCCGGGCCCACGGGCGGCGGCTCCTCAGGGACGTCCGCCTCGGGCGGCGTCTGGACCGGCACCGAGACGAACTGGGCGGCCACCGCGCCGATCGCTGTCAGCACGAACGGGTACACGCACAGGTAGACCCGGAACGCCAGCCCGGGATCGCCGCCGGGGTCGTCGCCGGAGTTGTAGCCGAAGAACACGCCGAGCGAGGTGAGCGCGAGCCCGGTCACGACCCCGTTGAGCCGCCCGAAGAACCCGAACGCGGACAGGAACAGCCCTTCGCGGTGCTCGCCGTGGCGCGCCGCGTCGGCGTCCAGCACCCGCGCGACGATGAGGTCGTTCGTCGCGAGCATCCCCGACCAGCCCGCGCCGACGACCACGCCCGCCGCGATGGCGGTGACCAGGTCGCCGGCGAAGAACAGCGCCGCGAACCCGGCCGCGAGCACCATGAAGGCCACCCGCCAGGCCCACAGCGCGCCCCGGCGGGCCACGACGCGCGTCCAGGCCACCAGGCCGGCCGCCGTGACCAGGATGACGACGCCCTGGAGGTAGAGCGCGTTGCCGACCGGCAGCCCGAGCGAGTAGCGGACGTACAGCTGGATGCCCGCGAGGACGAGCGCCATGGCGATGCCGTAGCAGGCGCCGGTGAGCCCGACCGTCCAGAACAGCCGGTTGCGCACGATGGACCACACGC
The DNA here is from genome assembly GCF_019397265.1 of Nonomuraea coxensis DSM 45129. Classification (NCBI taxonomy): domain Bacteria; kingdom Bacillati; phylum Actinomycetota; class Actinomycetes; order Streptosporangiales; family Streptosporangiaceae; genus Nonomuraea; species Nonomuraea coxensis. Next base: position 6,088,607 of record NZ_CP068985.1, on the reverse strand, counting down.
TGCGCAGCAGCATCGGCTGCTCGCGGGTGGAGTAGCGGGGGTTCTCGCGGGCGCCGAGCGCCATGAACACGATCACGGCGAGCGCCACCACGCCGTAGATGACGGCCGTGGTGCGGAAGCCCTCGGTGGAGTCCTCGGTGCCGAACACCTGCGTCGTGAGCACGGGGGTGACCGCCAGCGAGATCACCAGGGCCACGAGCTGGAAGCCCTGGCGCAGGCCGTTGGCCACGGCGCGGTCGCGCTCGCGCGGGTAGAGCTCCGGCAGCAGCGCGCCGTAGTTGGCGTTCAGCATGGAGTCGAACGCCTCGCACAGGATCGCGAACACCGCGAACCAGATCAGCAGGCCCGCGCCCTCCAGCGAGGAGGGCGCGGAGAAGAACGCGATCATGCAGGCGGCCAGCATCGGCGCGCCGACGAGCAGCCACGGCCGGCGTCGGCCGAACCGGGTCCTGGTCCGGTCGGAGAGGTGGCCGAGCACCGGGTTGTCGAGCGCGTCGATGACCGCGTAGACCACCATGACCACGCCGTACGCGCGGACGTCCAGCCCGAGGATGTCCACGTAGAAGAGGATCATCGATCCCTTGATCATGTTGATCGGGATGGAGGTGCCGAACATCCCGATGGCGTAGCGCCACGCGGGAGTCCGTCCCGGAGCCGGGGGCACGCCGGGCTGGGACACGCGATCACCCTTCCTCGCCGGACCGCCGGCCGGACGCCGGCGCTGGACGCGAGGTTACTCTCGCGTCCGCGGAGAAACAGCGGGTGAAGCGGAGTCGTGACCTCGCCGGACGCCCGGCGACGGGTCGTCCGCGTCCGGCGAGGGCGCGTCGGACGGGCGCAGGCGCGCCACGGACCAAACCCTCACAGGAACGACAGGAGCAGTTCGGCGGTGCGGGGCGCGTCCTCCAGGACGGGCGTGTGGCCGACGCCGGGGATCAGCTCGATCCTGGCGCCAGGCACGGCACGGTAGTCCGCGGCCGACGAGGGCCGCCACCGCCGGTCGTCCTCGCCGAAGATCACCAGCAGCGGTATGCCGAGAGGCGCGAGCCGCTCCGGCAGCGTCCGCTCCTCCAGATAGTCGCGCGGCGCCCGCATCACCGCGGCGAACACGGCGGGCGGCGTGTCGCGGAGGGAGTCGCGCAGGTCGTCCAGCAGCTCCGCGGGAACGCGGAAGCCCGGGCGGCTGAACCCGCTGGTCGCCATCGCCCTGATCTGCTCGTCGCCCGGCGGCCAGGCCGCGGGCGCGCCCCCGGCGGGCGGGCGGCCCGTCTCCGGCCCGATGAAGGCGTCCATGCAGGGGCCGGTGCCGACGAGCGCGAGCGCGGACACCAGGTCGGGCCGCCGCTCGGCGAGCGCGGTGGCGACCGTGCCGCCGCTGGAGTGTCCTGCCACGGCCGCGCGCCCGACGCCGAGCAGGTCCAGCGCCTCGGCGGCCCGGCGGGCGTGGTCGGGGACCGCGTAGCCGCCGCCCGCCGGTTTGGCGGACCGGCCGTGCCCGAGCAGGTCGACCCTGATGACCCGGTGGGAGCCGGTCAGCAGCGGGGTCAGCGCGTCCCACGTGCGGGCCGTGGCCGCGGTGCCGTGGATGAGCAGGAGCGCGGGGGCGTCGCGGGGGCCGTCCTCGCGTACGTGGAGGGCGCCGTCCTTCAGGGGCAGGAGCTCGCCGTCGATGATCGTCATGCGACCACTGTCGCCGGGCGCGGGCGGCGGCGTCTTGGACGAATGTTCCCCGCCGGGGAGGTCGCGGGCCCGTCATCCGGACCTAGCATCGGGGCGTGCGGACTTTCGTGCACGGCGCCGCCGCCTGGGGCGTGGCGAGCCCGCGCCGGCCCAGCGGGGTCGCCGGCGTCACCATGGCCGGGTTCCACATCCCGGACCTGCGGACGATCAGGATGGTGCCGCATCCGGCCGTGACGCTGCTCGTCGGGTTCGGGGACGGCACGCCGGTCCTGGACCAGGCCGCCGGGCCGCGACCGGTCGGGAACGTCGCCGCCGGGCCCGGGTTCGGCTCCGGCGGCGCGGTCCTGGCGCGCGGCGCGAACGTCGAGTGCGTCCAGGTGCGCCTGTCCCCGGTAGCCGCCCGCGCGGTCCTCGGCGTTCCCCCGGCCGACCTCGACGGCGTGGTCGTGGACCTCGACGACCTGTGGGGCAGGGAGGCGTCCCGCCTGCGCGACCGGCTGGGCGGCGCCCCGACGTGGCAGGACCGCTTCGCGCTGACGGACGCGCTGCTCGCCCGCCGGCACGCGGCGGGGCCGCCGGTGGATCCGGAGGTGGCCTGGGCCTGGCGGCGGATCGTCGCCGGCCGCGGGCTGGTCCGGGTCGAGGGCCTGGCCGGCGAGGTCGGGTGGAGCCGCAAGCGCCTGTGGTCCCGGTTCCGCGCCCAGCTCGGCCTGCCGCCCAAGCGCGCGGCGCGGCTGGTCCGCTTCGACCGGGCCGTCCACCGCCTCGCGACGGGGGAGCGCGCGGCCCGGGTGGCGGCCGAGGGCGGCTACGCCGACCAGTCGCACCTGCACCGCGAGGTCGCGGCGTTCGCCGGGGCGACCCCGTCGGCCGTGGCCGAGGAGCCCTTCCTGGCCGTGGACCACCTCGCCTGGCCCGGCCTCAGCTCCTCCCGGCGGTGAAGCGCGCCAGCAGGAGCGCCAGCCTGCGCTCGTGCAGCTCGCGGGGCAGCCGGCCGCCGAGGGTGAGCGTCGCCAGGCCGTGCAGGGCGGCCCAGTACGTCTCGGCCAGCAGACCGAGGTCGCCGGGGTCGCTGTCGCCGGCGTGCGGCCGGACGGCCTCGACGAGCTCCTGGAAGCCCGCCGCCAGCGCGGGCGGGACCTGCGGGGTGGCGAACGGCAGGTCCACCTGGTGCCGGAACATCGCGTCGTAGAGCGCGGGGCGCCGCTCGGCGAAGGCGATGTACGCCCGCCCGACCCCCGCCAGCGCGCCGGCCGCGTCCGGCGCCGCCGTCCGCGCGGCGCGCAGCTCGCCGGCCAGCTCGGCGAAGCCCTCCAGCGCGACCGCCACCATGATGGCGTCCTTGCCCTTGAAGTGGCTGTAGAGCACCGGCTGGCTGTACTCCACCCGCTCGGCCAGCCGCCGGGTGGTCACCGCCTCCCAGCCCTCGGCCTCGGCCAGCTCCCGGGCGGCCGTGACGATCAGCTTCTCGCGGTCCGCGCGTTCGCGCTCCCTGCGCGATCGGATTGTCATGCTCCAGAATCTAGCACCGCTAGCAGAACTGTCCACGCTCTGCTAGCGTCATTCTTGTTCCTAGCGCTGCTAGATTTTTCTGGAGACGAAGATGCTCACCTACACCGCCTACGGCCTGGCCATCGCGCTCAACCTGATGGTCCTGTTCATCGGGGCCCGTTTCCTGTTCGTCCCGCAGGCCGCGGCGGCCGGGTACGGCGTGCCGGCCAGGACGGACGGCGACCGGGCGTACCTGACGATCAAGGGGGTGCGTGACGGGACCTACGGCGTGCTCGGCCTGGCGCTGCTGGCCTTCGCCGGCCCCACCGCCGAGGCGTGGTTCATGCTGGTCGTGGCGCTGGCGCCGCTCGGCGACACCCTGATCGTGCTGCGTAACGGCGGGACGAAGGCCGTGGCGTTCGGCATCCACTTCGCGACCGCCGTGGCCGTCCTGGTCAGCGCCGTCCTGCTCTTCGCGGTCAGCTGACCGCCTCGCCCGGGGCGAAGGCGCCGGCGGACGCGGCGAGGACCGCCGTCCTCGCCGCCTGCGCGGGCAGGCCGGGGTCGGGCGGCGTGCGCAGCAGCATGAGCTGGTGGTAGAGCGGCGCGGTCGCGGCGACGAGCAGCCGCCGCGCGTCGGTGTCCGGCGGCAGCTCGCCGCGCGCCACGGCGCGGGCCACGATGACCTCGCAGCGGGCGTACCGGTCCGCCCAGAGCCGCAGCAGGCCGCGTTCGGCCTCCTCGGACCGGAACGAGGCGGCGAGCAGGGCGGCGGCGATCGACGGCCGGGCGGTCAGCGCGTCCTGGTTCTCCTCGTTGAGCGCCGTCAGGTCCCCCAGCAGGGAGCCGGTGTCCCGGGGCAGCCAGTCGTCGTCGGCCGTGGCCGCGAGCAGGTCGGCGAGCAGGCCGCCGACGTCCCGCCAGCGCCGGTAGACCGTCGCGCGGTGCACGCCCGCGCGGGCCGCGACGGCGTCCAGGGTGAGCCCGTCGTAGCCGCGCTCGCCCAGCTCGGCCCGTACCGCGTCGAGCACCCGGGCGCGGGTGCGGCTGGTCCTGCCGCCCGGCCGGCGGCGCACCGGGGGAGCGGGAGGGGGCGTCCCGCCGGAATTCGTTTGCCCTGCGGACGAGGCCATGACACGATCTTAATGTATAAGTTGTCGCATTAGTAGTGAAGGAACGGCCGATGCAACCGCTCGTCCCCGCCGACCCCGACGTCCTGCATCCCATGCCGGGGCAGCCGCGGGTGGTGCTGCTCCGGCCGCTGGTGACGTCCCCGCTGATCGAGGTGGGGGAGTTCTCGTACTACGACGACCCCGACGACCCGACCGCGTTCGAGACCCGCAACGTGCTCTACCACTACGGGCCCCGCGCCGGACGCCCCGCGCCCCTGACCGCCACCACCGCCGCCACCACCCTCGCAGCCTCATCGAAGGATCCCCGTATGGACCGCGCCCACATCGCCATGATCGGCATTCCCGCCGTCAGCCACATCCTGCCGAGCCTGGAGGTCGTCCGCGAGCTCGCCGCCCGCGGTCACCGGGTGACCTACGCCAACGACCCGGCGGTCGGCGACCTGGTCACCGGCGCCGGCGCGGAGCTGGTGCCGTGCACGTCCACGCTGCCGGTCGCCGACAACCTCTGGCCCGACGACCCCATCGCCGCGATGAGCCTCTTCCTGGACGACGCCGTCCAGGCCCTGCCGCAGCTCCGCGCCGCCTACGACGACGACCCCGCCGACCTCTACCTGTACGACATCGGCGCCTACGCCGCCCGCGCCCTCGCCGAGGCGCAGGGCCGCCCCCTCGTGCAGCTCTCGCCGACGATCGTGGGCTGGGACGGCTACGACGAGGAGGTGGCCGCGCACATCTGGGCGCTGCCGGGCGCCGCCGCCTACCGGGAGAGGTTCGCCGCCTGGCTGGCCGGCTGCGGCGCGACCATCACCGACGTGGACGCCTTCTCCGGCCGCCCCGAGCGGGCCCTCGCCCTCATCCCGCGCGCCATGCAGCCGCACGCCGACCGGGTCGACCCCGGCCGGGTGACCTTCGTCGGCCCCTGCTTCGACCTGAGCGCGGACAAGGACGCGTGGAGCCGCCCCGCCGGCGCCGCCAACGTGCTGCTGATCTCCCTCGGCTCGGCCTACACCCGCCGGCCCGAGTTCTACCGCCGGTGCCTGGCCGCCTTCGGCGACCTGCCGGGCTGGCACGTCGTCCTGCAGATCGGCCGCCACACCGACCCGGCCGAGCTGGGCGACGTCCCCGCCAACGTCGAGGTCCACCCGTGGGTGCCGCAGCGGGCGATCCTGGACCAGGCGGACGCGTTCGTCACCCACGCGGGGATGGGCGGCTGCGCAGAAGGGCTGCTGGCGGGCGTGCCGATGATCGCCGTGCCGCAGGGCGCCGAGCAGTTCCAGAACGCCGACCGGCTCGTGGAGCTCGGCGTCGCCCGCCGGATCGACACCGGGGACGCCACCGCCGAGGCCCTCCGCGCCGCCCTGCTGGAGCTCGTCTCCGACCCCGGCGTCAGGCGGCGCTCGGCGCGGCTCCAGGCCGAGGCGCGGGCCGAGGGCGGCACCACCCGCGCCGCCGACCTTCTCGAAGGCGTGCTGGGCGGGCCGGGCCGCGACCGATGAGTTCTGTCGGTGGCGGCTGTCATTGTGGGCATGACAAAGACTTCAGCCTGTGCGATCGAGGGCCGCGACGACGGCCGTGAGCGCGTTCCGTCCGACGACCCCGAACGAGGTGCCGTGTCCGGCCGACAGCCCCACTCTCCTGCCAGGCCCGCCGCCGGTCGCACGCCGGCCGTGATCTGGCTGCTGGTGCTCGCCACGTTCGTGGTCGTGCTCAACGAGACCATCATGATCAACGCGATCCCCGAGCTGATGACGGCGCTGGCCATCACCGAGCAGACCGCGCAGTGGCTCTCCACCGCCTTCATGCTCACCATGGCCGCGGTGATCCCGGCCACCGGCTGGTTCCTGCAGCGGGTCAGCACCCGCCACGCCTACGCCACCGCGATGGGCCTGTTCCTGGCCGGCACGGCGCTGGCCGCCGTCGCGCCGACGTTCGAGGTGCTGCTGGCCGCCCGCATCGTCCAGGCGGCGGGCACGGCCGTGATGATGCCGCTGCTGATGACCACGCTGATGCGGGTGGTGCCGGAGGAGGACCGGGGCCGGGTGATGGGCAACGTCAGCCTGGCGATGTCGGTCGCGCCCGCCATGGGGCCGGCCGTCTCCGGGGTGATCCTGCAGCTCGGGTCATGGCGGCTGCTGTTCGCCGTGGTGCTCCCCATCGCCGCCGTCATCACCTGGGGTGGGCTGAAGCGGCTCCAGGACGTCGGCGAGATCGAGGCGGGCAGCATCGACTGGTTCAGCGTGGTCACCGCCGCCGCCGGGTTCGGCGGCCTGGTCTACGGTCTCAGCCGGTTCGAGGGCGGCGACTCCGTCCTCGCCGCGGCGATCGTGGTGGCCGGGCTGGTCACCATCGCCGTCTTCGTCGTCCGCCAGCTGTGGCTGCAGAAGCACGGCGTGCCGCTGCTGGACCTGCGCACCCTGCGCAGGCGCACCTACACCGTCGCGCTGATCCTGATGTCGGTCGCCTTCATGGCGATGCTCGGCTCGATGATCCTGCTGCCCCTCTACCTGCAGAGCCTGCGCGGGCTCAACGCCCTGGAGACCGGGCTGCTGGTGATGCCGGGCGGGCTCGCGATGGGGCTGCTCGGCCCGACCGTGGGGCGGCTGTTCGACCGGTTCGGCGGCCGGGTGCTGGTCGTCCCGGGCTCGATCGGGATCATGCTCACGCTCGCCGGGTTCACGCAGGTGTCGATGACCATGCCCTACTGGCAGATCCTCGTCCTGCACGCGCTGCTCATGGTCAGCCTCGCCGCCACCTTCACCCCCGTGTTCACCCTCGCGCTCGGGGCGGTGCCGCCCCGGCTCTACTCCCACGGCAGCTCGATCCTGAGCACGCTGCAGCAGGTCGCGGCGGCGTTCGGCACCGCGCTGGTGATCACCGTGATGAGCGCGCGGTCCGACGCGCTGCGGGCGGCGGGGGTCACCGAGGCACTGGCCGACCTCGGCGGGATGCGGCTGGCGTTCGTCATCGGCGCGGTGCTGTCGGTGGCCGTGGTCGGCACCGCCCTGCTGCTTCCCGCCCGTACGGAGGACGCGGAAAGTTCCGAGGAAGCCCGTGCGGTGCACGCCGTGTGAGGCGGGCCGGCTTGCTCAGCGGCCCGGCGGGTCCGACTCGCACCAGGTGAACAGGTCGCGTACGTGGAGGGGTTCGGTGTCGGGGTCGGGTTCGGGGGCCGGTGTGTCGTCCGGTTGCCCGGGCCCGGGAGGGATGTCGCCGGTGGACGGCGGAGGGTCGTCGTGCATGACCCCCACCTTGACGGTCCACGGAGATCAGGCGCAGCCGTACGGACCGATCGGGCATGGTCAGGAGGGACGGATCACGGCGGCCTGGCCGGACCACGGCCGAGTGTGGACGGAAATCGGCCGTGATGCCGGGCGACGACCGGAGCCGATACCGGATGCCGATACGGGCGCGATCGTCGCGATGCCGTCGTGATCCGCCGTCTTCACCGGCTGCTCTCGCCGGAGGACTGGCTCACCACCACCAATCCCAGTCGTCTCCCCAGGGGCCGCCCCACCACCGTCTGCGATGACGGCAGCGACGGCGGCACCAACGGCGCCGGCAGCAGCCTCCGCCTTCGCGGAACCCGTACCTGGACATGGTTCCTCCCTCCGCCGGTGTGATCCGCTCATTACGACGCTAGCTCGCATAACGGGGCAAAATGTCGCATATGTCGCTATTTCGCGGTCGTTTGACGGGGATTTCACGATGCGGGGTCAGGCGTCCGCGGCGGCGCGGCGGTCCGCGTAGCGGCCAGGCGTGCAGCCGTACTCCTTGGTGAAGGCCGAGATGAACGCCGACGGGCTGGAGTAGCCCACGCGGTGCGCCACCTCGGCGACCGGCCGGGTCTCCAGCAGCACCCGCGAGGTGCTGAGCCGCAGCTTGGTGCGCACCTTCGAGTACGGCATCCCGAACTCCCGCTCGAAGTCCCGCTGCAGCGTCTTCACGCTGATGTGCAGCCGTTCGGCCCACTCGGCGAGCCCGGCCTCGTCACCGGGGTCGTGGGAGAGCGCCCGCGCCACGGCGAGCGCGAAGCCCGTGCCGGTGGCGTGGTGGCCGACGAAGTCGGCGGCGCCCGGGCCGAGCCCGGCCATGATGCGGGTGCGGGCGGCGAGCGCCGCGTCCTCGTCGTGTCCCGGCCGGCAGACGGCCTCGATGAGCCGCGCCGCCTCCGGGTCCACGGAGACCGCGCCGGCCCGCAGGCCCACGAGCCCTTCCGGGACCTCCCGGAGGCAGATCCGGTAGACGCTCTGGCGGTCGGCGGCGCGTACCTCGTGGGTGACGGCCCGGTGCGCCCAGAACGCCTCGCGCGGCCCGACGAACTGCGTGCGGGACCCGTACCTGGTCGCCAGCATGCCGTCGGAGGACCAGTAGAGCTGGTGCAGGAAGTCCTGGCGGCCCTCGCTGAACTCCAGCACGGCCGCGGAGCGGTACTTGAGCACGAGGATGCCGTCCGGCCGGCCGAGGCCGTAGCCGTACTCCTCGCACCACAGCGGGTCCGTGCCCACGGGGTCGGCGAGGGTCACGGATTGGCGTCTCGGCGACATCGGTTGGCCTCTCAGAGACATCAAGGGGAACGGGAGTAAGGGTAGCCTAACCTCATCTCTAGTAGGTGAAGGAACCCCATGCACCACGTCCACCTCCGGCGCGCCGCCGGAGCTCTCGTACTCACGCTCGCGATGACGGCCGGCTGCGGCTCGACCGGCTCCGCCGGGCAGCAGGCGTCCACCGGCGCCGGCGCCGACCAGAGCGCCGCGGCCACGCGCGTGTTCGCCGCCGACAACGGCGAGGTCACCATCCCGGCCGACCCCAAGCGGGTCGTCGCCACGGGCTACGCGGTGCCCTCCCTCATCGAGGCCGACGCCGCGCTGGTCGGCATCTCCTCCTGGCGGCGCGGCCTGCCCATGATGTCGGACGAGGACCGGGCCACCTACGACCGGCTGGAGAAGATCGCCGGAGAGACCGCGGCGGAGACCAACTACGAGGCCATCGCCAAGGCCAAGCCCGACCTCATCGTCATCGGCGTCCCCGCCCCCGCCATGGCCGACCTGGACATGGATCGGCTGAAGTCCATCGCGCCCGTCGTCGCCATCGGCCCCACCGTCCCGTCGGCGTGGCGCGAGCTGTCCCAGCGCCAGAGCGACGCCGCCGGCCGCTCCGTGAACTTCGGGGAGGCCAAGGCCGCCTACGAGAAGAAGGCCGGCGAGCTGGCCGCCAAGTACAAGGACGCGCTGTCGAGCCTGAAGTTCGGCCACGTCGGCGCGTACGGCGAGATCGCGGGCGGAACGTTCCAGCGCGAGTTCGCCGGCTCCTGGGGCACCAACATCGCCACGGACATCGGCGTCAGCTACTACGGCGAGGTCAAGAAGAAGGGCGGCAACGCCGCGGACGTCACCGAGTACCCCTCGATCGAGGAGCTGAACGAGAGCCTCGGCGAGGCGGACGCGATCACGTACACGGTGCAGGCCGACGGCAAGCCGAACGAGGCCGTCCAGTACGTGCTCGACTCCAAGCTGTGGAAGAGCCTGCCCGCGGTCAAGGCGGGCAAGGCGTTCCCGATCCGCTACACCGAGGCGGCCACGTACGCCTCGGCCATGAAGACCCTGGACGCCATCGACCAGGCGCTCGCGCCGCTGCTCGCCCAGTGAGCCGGCACGTGGAGATCGAGCGCCACGACCCGCGCGGCCGGGTCGCCGCCCACCACGCGACCGGCTCCGGCGTGACCAGGATCGGCTACCCGATCGGCGTCCGCACGGTGCCGGTCGCCCGGCGCGAGCTCGTCACCCCGCGCATGCTCCGGCTCACGCTGGCGGGCCCCGAGCTGGACGGCTTCCACACCTACCAGGCCGACGACCACGTGAAGATCGTCTTCCCGGACCCCGACGGCACCGTCCGCGCGCCGGTGCCGAACGAGCGCCTGGAGCTCGACTGGCCCAAGCCGTGGTCCCCCACCCGCAAGTACACCGTGCGCCGCTACGACGCGGCGGCGCGCGAGCTGGACCTGGACATCGTCCTGCACGAGGGCGGCGTCGCCTCCGCGTGGGCGGCCCGCGTCGCGCCCGGCGACCCGGTGACGATCGCCGGCCCGCCCGGGGCCAAGGCGTTCCCGCACCACTACCCGCACTACGTGTTCGCCGTGGACGCCACCGCGCTGCCCGCGGCCGCCCGCTGGCTGGAGGAGTCACCGTCCGGCGTCTCCGCGCACCTGGTGATCGAGACCGACGACCCGGCCGAGCACGCGTACCCGCTGGCGGAGCGCGCCGGCGTGGAGGTGACCTGGCTCGTCCGCGAGGGCGGCCGGTCGCTGCTGGCCGAGACCGTGCGCGGGCTGCGGCTGCCGGAGGGGCCGGCGTTCCTGTTCGCGGCGGGGGAGGCGGGCGACATCAAGCCGCTGCGCGTCTGGAGCGCCGGGCGGCTGGACGCGCTGTTCACCGGCTACTGGAAGCGTGGAGTCGCGGGGCTTGAGGACTGACCCTTCCGGACGCCGGACCGTGCCCGCGGCGCGGCGCCGGCCCGTCGTCCTCGCCGCTTTCGTCCTGCTGCTGCTCGCCGCGCTGGTCGCGAGCGTCTGCGTGGGGGCGCGGGCGATCGCGCCCGCCGACGTCTGGCGGGCGCTCGCCGGCGCGGACGGCGGCGGAGAGGCGTACCTGATCGTGCACGACGTGCGCGGGCCGCGGACGCTGCTCGCCGTCTGCGTCGGCGCGGCGCTCGGCGTCGCGGGCACGCTGGTCCAGACGCTCACGCGCAACCCGCTCGCCGAGCCCGGCCTGCTGGGGGTCACCTCGGGGGCCGGCTTCGCGATCAACGTCGGCGGCCTGCTGGGGCTGGCCGGCGGGCAGGTGGGACAGCTCGCGCTGGCCTCGCTCGGCGCGGCGCTGACCGCCGTCCTCGTGTACACGCTCGGCTCGGCCGAGCCGCTGCGCCTGGTGCTGACCGGCGTCGCGCTCAGCGCGGTGCTCTCCGGGATCTCGCTCGGCCTGCGCCTGACGCTGCCGGACGTGTTCGACCGGTACCGGTTCTGGTCGATCGGCTCGCTGGCCGGGCACGAGCACGCGCCGCTCGCCCTCCCCGCCGCGACGATCGTGCTCGCCCTCGTCGGCGCGGTCCTGGTGACCCGGCCGCTCAACGCGCTCGTCCTGGGGGACGAGGCCGCGCGCTCGCTCGGCGGGAACGTCGTGCGCACCCGGGTGGCGGTGCTGGTGCTGGTCACCGTGCTCGCCGGGGCGGCCACCGCGGTCGCCGGGCCGATCGCCTTCCTCGGGCTCATGGTGCCGCACCTGGCCAGGCGGCCGGCCGGCGGGTCGATCCCGTGGCTGATGGCGTACACGATGGTGCTGGGGCCGGTGCTGCTGCTGGCCTCGGACGTCGTCGCGCGGGTGCTGCTGCCGACCGGCGAGGTGCCGGTGGCCGTGGTCACGGCCTTCGCGGGCGCGCCCGCGCTCATCTGGGCGGTACGCAGGCGCGGGCGGGTGGCGGCATGAGCCGGCCCGCCGCCGCGCCTCCCGTCCTGACCCGGTCCGTCGTGCTGCGGATGGGCTCGTGGTCGTTCCGTGCCGGCCGCCGGACGCTGGTGGTGTCCGGCGCGCTGCTGGTCGCGGCCATGGGCGTGGGCCTGCTCGGCCTCTGTCTGGGCGGCGGCTCGTGGACCGCCCCCGGCGAGGTGCTGGCCGCGCTGGCCGGCCAGGGCGACTCGGTCGTCGTGGTACGCGAGTGGCGCCTGCCCAGGGTCGTCGCCGGGCTGGTGTTCGGCGCGGCGCTCGGCCTGTCCGGTGCGGTCTTCCAGAGCCTCACGCGCAACCCGCTCGGCAGCCCCGACGTCGTCGGCCTCGACGCGGGCGCGTACACCGGCGCGCTGGTCGCGATCACCGTGCTGGGCGGCGGCGCCGCGACGCTCGCGGGCAGCTCCGTCGTGGGCGGCCTGCTGGCGGCGGCGGCCGTCTACGTCCTGTCGCTCGGGTCGCGGCTGAGCGGCCTGCGCCTGATCGTCGTCGGGATCGCGGTGAACGCCATGCTGACGGCGCTCAACTCCTGGATCGTGCTCCGCGCCGACCTGGACGTGGCCATCGCCGCCACCGGATGGAGCTCCGGCTCGCTGAACGGGCTGGACTGGGACGAGATCGCCGTGCCGATCGCCGTCATCGCCGCCCTCGCCCTGCTGCCGGCGGCGCTCTCGCCCGCCATGCGGCAGACGGCGCTCGGCGACGAGCAGGCGGTCGCCTCCGGCGTGCGGCTGAACCCGTTGCGGCTGCTGCTCGTGCTGGCCGGCGTCGGCTGCACGGCGACGGTGACCGCAGCGGCCGGGCCGATCATGTTCATCGCGCTGGCCGCGCCGCAGATCGGCCGGCTGCTGGCGGGCACGGCCGGCGTCGCGCTCGCCCCGGCGGCGCTGGTGGGCGCGGTGCTGCTGTCCGCCGCCGACGTGGTCGCGCAGGTCCTGCTCGCCCCGGTCGCCCTGCCCGTGGGCGTGGTGACGACGGTGATCGGCGGCTGCTACCTGATCACGCTGCTCGCCGGAAAGGCGCGCGCGGGCGGCCGGTCCGCCGCCTGAGCACGCGGCCCGCCCCGGCCGGGCGCGGGCCGCCTCGGGTCAGCCGGGGTGGCTCGGGTCAGCCGGGGTGGCTCGCGCGCATCTCGTGCTCGATGTCGCGGGCGGTCACCGACAGCGCGCCCACCAGCTCAGGAAGCCGGTTGCGGGAGAAGCGGCTGGTGGGCATCGACACCGACACGGCCGCCTGGGCGCGGCCGTCGGGACCGCGCACGGCCCGGCCGACGGCGGTGACGCCCGACTCCGTCCTGCCGGCGTTGATGGCGAAGCCCCGCTCGCGGACGTTGCGCAGCTCGCGGCGGAGCGCCGTCAGGTTGGGCCGCTGGTCGAGCCGGTCGGCCCACTTGTCCTCGCCGTAGAGCCCGTCGAGCCGCTCCTGCGGCAGGTCGGCGAGCAGGACCTTGCCGCCCGAGGCCAGGTGGGCGGGGAAGACCATGCCCTCGCGGTTGCCGACGCGCAGCGCCTGCGTGCACTCGACGGAGCCGATGAAGCGGACGTGGTCGCCGGAGAGTATCTGCAGGTTCGCGCTCTCCTGGACCCGCTCGACCAGGGCGGCGAGGTGCGGCATGGCGACCGCGCGGAGCAGCGCGGTGTGCGACTGCGACCGGCCGCCCAGCGAGAGCACGGGCCCGGCGGCGTACTGGTGGTCCTCGCGGCGCACCGCGAAGTCGCGGTAGACGAGCATGGCGAGCAGCCGGTGCGCGGTGGAGGGCGCCACCCCGAGCCGCCGCGCCGCCTCGCCCACCCCGAACGGGCCCTCGACCTGGAGCATGACCGCGAGCTGCAGCGCGTGGTCGACACTGCGGACGAGATAGTTGGGAGGATTCTTCACAGCAGAATCTCCTATTCTTTTCCGGCCTCCACCCTACAAGCTGGAAGTCCGCGGGAACGGCGGCGTGCCGTCGCGCCGTCCCGCGCCAGAGGAAGCTAGGAGTGGACATGACCGAGATCGCGAACTCCCCGGTTCGCCTCACCGCGGTCGACTCGCCGGGTCAGCCGACCCCGTCGGCGGCCCTGGAGGAGCTGTACCGCGGCTTCGAGAAGGAGCTGCTGGTCCCGCTGTGGACCGAGATCGGCGACCTGATGCCGCTGCACCCGAGGAGCAAGGCGGTCCCGCACCTGTGGCGGTGGGAGAACCTGGTGGCCCTGGCCGGCGAGGCCGGGCGCCTGGTGCCGGTCGGCAGGGGAGGGGAGCGGCGCGCGATCGCGCTGGCCAACCCGTCGCTCGGCGGCCGGCCGTTCGCGACGCCGACGCTGTGGGCGGCGATCCAGTACCTGATGCCGGGCGAGGACGCGCCCGAGCACCGCCACACCCAGCACGCCTTCCGCTTCGTCGTCGAGGGCGAGGGCGTCTGGACGGTCGTCGGCGGCGACCCGGTGCCGATGCGCCGCGGCGACTTCCTGCCCCAGGGCGGCTGGAACTGGCACGCCCACCACAACGCCGCCGACCGGCCGATGGCCTGGATCGACGGCCTGGACATCCCGTTCCAGTACGTCACCGAGTCCCAGTTCTTCGAGTTCGGCCGCGACCGGATCAGCGACGCCGAGCGCAGCACGCCCGAGCGGTCCCGCTCCGAGCGGCTGTGGGGGCACCCCGGCCTGCGGCCGGTGTCCGCGCCCGGCGCGCGGACCTCGTCCCCGCTGCTGGCCTACCGGTGGGCCGACACCGACCGCGCCCTCGCCGACCAGCTCGCCCTGGAGGCCGAGGGGCACGCCGGCACCGTCGAGCCGGGTCACGCCGCCGTCCGCTACACCAACCCGACCACCGGCGGCGACGTGCTGCCCACCATCCGGGTCGAGATGCACCGCGTGCGCGCGGGCGCCGAGACCGCGCCGTGCAGGGAGACCGGGTCCTCGGTCTACCAGGTCTTCGACGGCAGCGGCCGGATCACCGTCGGCGACCGGTCGTGGTCGGTGACCCGCGGCGACCTGTTCGTCGTGCCCTCCTGGACGCCGTTCTCGGCGCGCTCAGAGGCGTCGGCGTCCGACTCCGACTCCGGTGCGCTCGACCTCTTCCGGTTCAGCGACAGCCCGATCTTCGAGGCGCTGCGCCTCGACCGCTCCGACGTGGAAAGGCCGCAGGCATGAGGCTCGCCACCATCCGTACCTCCCAGGGGGACACCCGCGCCGTCCGCGTGGAGGGGGAGACCCTGATCGACCTGGGCCTCGCCGACGTCGGCGAGCTGCTGGCCCGGCCCGACCGGGCCGAGCGCGCCGCCCGCGCGGGCGAGCCGGTGGCCGGGTCCGGGTTCGCGCCCGTCGTGCCGAACCCCGGCAAGATCGTCTGCGTGGGGCTCAACTACCGCAACCACATCCTGGAGATGGGCAGGGAGCTGCCGCGGTACCCGACGCTGTTCGCCAAGTATCCCGAGGCGCTGGTCGGCGCGTACGACGAGATCCGGCTCCCGCCGGAGTCCGGCCAGGTGGACTGGGAGGCCGAGCTGGCGGTCGTCATCGGGACGCGGGTGCGGCGCGCGGACGAGGCGGAGGCCGCCGCCGCCATCGCCGGGTTCGCCGTGCTCAACGACGTCACCATGCGCGACTGGCAGTACCGCTCGCCGATGTGGCTGCAGGGCAAGACCTGGGAGGCCAGCACGCCGTTCGGTCCTTACCTGGTGACGCCGGACGAGCTGGAGGGCGGTGTGCGGCCCTCGCTCACGCTGACCGGCTGGGTGGACGGCGAGCAGGTGCAGCAGGCCGACACCGCCGACCTCGTGTTCGACCCGGTGGACCTGGTCCGCTACGTCTCCACGATCCTCACGCTCAACCCCGGGGACGTCATCGCCTCCGGCACGCCGGGCGGCGTCGGCCACGCCCGCAAGCCCGCCCGCTACCTCGCCGACGGCAGCGTCCTCGCCACCGAGATCACCGGCCTCGGCCGCTCGGAGGTCAAGGCCGTCGCCGAGCCGGCCGCGCGATGAGCGGCGGCCTGATGAGCGGCGATCCGATGAGCGGCGGCCCGATGGCCGGCGACCGCAGCCGCGCCGACAGCCTGCGCTGGGCGGCCGAGGGCACCACGATCTTCTTCGACGCCCTGGCCGGGCTGCCGGACGAGCGCCTGGACGAGCCGACCGCCCTGCCGGGCTGGAGCGGCAGGCACCTGCTCGCGCACGTGGCCGCGAACGCCGACGCGCTGGCCAACCTGGTGCACTGGGCGCGCACCGGCGAGGAGCGGCCCATGTACTCCTCGCCGGAGCAGCGCGACGCCGACATCGCCGCGGGCGCCGCCAGGCCCGCCGCCGAGCTGCGGGCCTGGGCGGCGCGGACCGCGGGCGACCTCGGCGCGCGCCTCGCCGAGCTGGACGAGCGGCAGTGGAAGGAGCACGTCCGCACCGCGCAGGGCCGTACGGTCACCGCCGAGGAGATCCCCTGGATGCGCGCCCGCGAGGTCATGGTGCACGCCGTGGACCTCGGCGCGGGGGTGACGTTCGGCGGCCTGCCCGCGGACTTCCTCGCGGCGCTGGCCGGCGACATCGCCGCCAAGCGCGCCGCCGGCCCCGGCCCGGCGCTCACCCTCACGGCCACCGGCGGCGGCGGCACGTGGCGGATCCCCGGCGCCGGACCCGCCGTCGCGGTCACCGGGACCCTCGCGGGCCTGGCCGCCTACCTCTCCGGCCGCCCCTTCGACGGCGTCACCGGCGAGACGGGCGGCCCGCCGCCCGAACTCCCGCGCTGGCTCTAGCCGCTCACTCGCAACTCAGGAAAGGAACGGACATGGTCGGACACGGCCGCGACGTCGACGTCGTCGTGGTGGGCGGAGGCATCGGCGGCCTGGCCAACGCCCTGGCGCTCACGCTGAAGGGCCTGCGGGTCCGGGTGCTCGAACAGGCTCACGAGTTCGGCGAGGTGGGCGCGGGCCTGCAGATCGCCCCCAACTGCACGCGCATCCTCGACCGGTGGGGCCTGCTCGACGAGGTCACGTCGCTCGGCGTGCTCCCGGAGAGCATCGTCATGCGCGACGCGATCGACGGCGAGGTCCTCACCCGGCTCGACCTGCGGGACGTGGAGCGGCGCTACGGCTTCCCCTACATGGTGATCCACCGCAGCGACCTGCACGGCACGCTGCTGCGCGCCTGCCGCGGGGCCGGGGTGGACCTCGTCAACGACGTCGCGGTCACTGGGTACGAGCAGGCCGCGGACGGCGCCGTCGCCGTGCACGCGGGAGGCCGGGAGCGGGGCGCGGTCGTCATGGCCGCCGACGGGCTCCGCTCGGTGGCCCGCCGCCTCCTGAGCGACGACGAGCCGGTCAGCTCCGCCTACGTCGCCTACCGGGGCGCGGTGCCGTTCGAGCAGGTGGCCCGGCTCGACGTGCAGCCCAAGGACGTGGTCGTGCACGTCGGCCCGCGCTGCCACTTCGTGCAGTACGCGCTGCGCCACGGCGAGATGTTCAACCAGGTCGCCGTCTTCGAGTCGCCGAAGGCGCTGGCCGGCGAGGAGGAGTGGGGCACGCCCGACGAGCTGGACGCGGCGTTCACGGCGACCAGCGAGCAGGTGCGGGCGGGGCTGCCGCTGATGTGGCGCGACCGCTGGTGGCGGATGTTCGACCGCGACCCGATCGACGACTGGGTGCGGGGCCGGATCGCCCTCACGGGCGACGCCGCGCACCCGCCGCTGCAGTATCTCGCGCAGGGCGCGGTCATGGCCATCGAGGACGCCTGGGTGCTGTCCGAGCACGTGGCCCGGTTGACGGGCGCGGCCGGCGTGGACTGGGACGGCGCTCTGGCGGCGTACAACGCGGTCCGCCCCCTGCACTGCCGCCGGGTGCTGACCACGGCCCGCGCCTGGGGGAAGCTCTGGCATCACGACGGGGAGAAGCGGGAGTGGCGCAACGCGGTGCTCCGCGCGCGCGACGTCCACGACTACACGTACGTGGACTGGCTCTTCGGGCCGACGGCGCTCACCCCTGGAGAGCTGCCGCCGATGTTCTCCGGGTACGACGGCGAGCCCGTCCTGGCCTGATAATGGTCCGCCGTAACGGCGGTTTCGGGTTCGACTCGCTGAAGATTTCGGGAGCGCTCCCACAGAGCTTGGACCCTGCTCTGCCTGCGCTTACGGAATCCTCGGCCCCCGGTAGGGCGACGGGCGGGCGGTGCCCGCCCGTCCGCTGCTTTTCCGGGGCGGGTCTTGACAGCGCAGGCAGGAGATTTGCTCAAACGTTTGACTAGACCGTTCCATTCTTTCGGGCATGCCGTGAAATATGGGCTGAGCTGCACTTTTGCCGTGTCATCACAATCAGTCAGTATTGCTGCAAGTTCCGGTGAGTCCCTAATTTCATATTGAGACCGGCTCTGTGGTCAGGGATGTCATACTGCGCTGGGAGCGCTCCCGACGACCCGTTCGCGACCTCCGAGGACCCCGGTACGTGAATCTTCCCGACCCCCCGCTCGGCGCCCGCCGCCCGTGGGCCGCGCACATCTGGTGGATCGCCCTGGCCGCCGGCGCCGCCGGCTTCGCCTTCGTCTGGCTGGCCACCCCGCACACCCGCGACATCGAGGCCGCCTGGCAACTGGCCGCCAAACTGCTCGCCTTCGCCTGCCTGTGCTGCGCGATCGCGTTCTTCCCGTGGGTGTCGCCGCGGCTGCACTGGCTGCTGTACGCCCCGTTCGTCGTCCTGACCGGCTACCTCGTCCCGCGCATCAGCTGGTTCTACTACGGCGACGGCGCCCGCGCCCACGGCGACAGCTTCTACACCCACCTCTACCTGCTGCTCTATCCGGGCATCGTGCTCTCCGTCGCCGCCGCCTACCGCATTGGCGGCGGCTCGCCTGGACGCTGCCTGAAGATCATGGCGACCGGCGTGCTGATCGTCTTCTCGGGCTTCCTCGACGTCATGTGGCAGGTGGTCAACCCGGTCGCGATCCCCGACACCATCGACGCCCCGCACATCAACCTCTTCACCGGCGGGCCGATCTCGTTCGGCGCGGCGATCTGGTTCACGCTCGCCCACGTCCCGGTCATCGCCGGGATCAACCTGCTGCCCCTCGACCGCTGGATCGAGCGCCTGACCGGCGCCGCCCCGGGGAGGTGACCGATGCCCGTCGAGATCTCCGTCGCGGCCCCCGCCTACAACGAGGCGGACAACATCGCGGCCGCCGTCACCGAATGGCGCGACTACCTGGAGCGCCATCCTGAGATCGGCGCGTGGGAGATCGTCGTCTGCGACGACGGCAGCTTCGACGGCACCGGCCGGATCCTGCGCGAGCTCCAGGCCGGCTGCCCGCGGCTCACCGTCGTCACCTTGGACCGCAACCGGGGCGCCGGCGCGGCCATCGCCGCCGCCATCGCGGCCACCCGCCTGGAATGGGTGGCGCTGCTCGACTCCGACGGCCAGTTCCCGATCGCCAACCTCGACGCCTTCGTCCGTCGCATCCAGGCCGGCGGCGTGCTCGCGCTGTCCGGGGCGCGGATCAGGAAGGCCGACCGCCTGCCGTACCGGTGGGGGTCGGCCGCCAGCGGCGCGGTCAGCAACCTGCTGCACCGCACCCGCTACCGCGACTTCAACTCCATCTTCAAGGTCGTGCACGGGCCGCTGTTCCGCGCGCTGCCGCTGGAGTCGGCGGGCATGAACTGCTCCACCGAGATCACCGCCCGCGTCGCCGAGCTCGGCCACACCTGGACGGAGCTGCCCATCGAGCACCGCGAGCGGGGCGGCGGCAGCCGCGGCTGGCGCTTCTGGCGCGGCGCGCGCGACCGGGCGCTGTTCGTCGGCTACCTCGGGCTGCGGCACTGGCTGCTGCGCCGCGGCGTGCTGCGCCCGCCGGAGTCACGGGAGCACTCCGGCGCGCCGGCGGCCCACGGCGCGCCCCTGCGGGAGGCCCGATGAGGGTGGCGCTGTTCAGCGGCGGCCGGGGCGCGGCCGGCATCGCGCGGGCCCTGCTGCGCACGCCGGGCCTCGACCTCGCCCTGCTCGTCAACGGCTACGACAACGGCCTGTCCACCGGCGCGCTGCGCCGCTACCTGCCCGGCATGCTCGGCCCGTCCGACTTCCGCAAGAACCTCCTGCTGCACCTCGGCCGCGACGACCCGCGCCGGGCGCTGCTCGAACACCGCCTGCCGCCCGGCAGCACCCTCGCCGACCTCGACCGGATCGCCGAGAGCCTGGCCGCCTCCGGGACGGTGGGCGAGCCCGTCGTGCGCGACCTGCGGACCTTCGCCGCGCGGCTCGCCGCCGGCCCTGGCGCGCTCGACCTGGCGGACTGCGCGCTCGGCAACCTCGTGTTCGCCGGGGCGTACCTGCGGCTGGGCGGGGACTTCAACGCCGCCGTACGGTCCTGCGCCCGCGCGTTCGCCTCCCCGGCGCGGCTGCTGAACGTCACCGACGGCGCGAACGCCTACCTCGTCGCCCTCAAGCAGGACGGGCGGGTGCTGGCCGACGAGGCCGACATCGTCGGGCCGCAGGACGCCGCCGCGATCACCGGGCTGTTCCTGCTGCCCGCGCCGCTCACCGGGCCCGAGCTGGCCGGGCTCGCCGGGCTGCCCGCCGAGCGGGTGCGCGAGCTGCTGGCCGGCCGCGCCGTCCCGGCCGCGCCGAACCCGGAGGCGCTGCGGGCGCTCGCCGACAGCGACCTCGTCGTCTACGGTCCCGGGACGCCGCACTCCTCCCTGCTGCCCAGCTACCTCACCCAGGGGGTGGCCGAGGCCATCGCCGGGGGCCGGTCCACGGCGCGGGTGTTCGTGGTCAACGTCGGGAGCGACCACGACGTCCAGGGGCTGAGCGCGACCGACCTTGTGGACCGGGCGCTGGCGTACCTGGGCGACCCGGGCAACGAGCGCCGGCTGATCACCCACGTCCTCAGCCATGACGGCCCCGCGAGCGGACCGGCCGTGCCGCGCGCCGTCGCCGAGCGGGGGACGTGGGCCGGCGCCCGCTGGATCGCCGCCGACCTGGAGGACCCGTGCCGCCCCGGCGCCCACCACGGCCCCCGCACCGTGGCGGCGCTGCGCGCGCTGCTCGGCGAGACGCCCCTGGCGCGAGCCGGATGAGCGCCGCCCGGCAGCGGTCACGGGCGCCGTGGCGGGTGTGGCTGTGCGATCTCGACGGGACGCTCCTCGACTCCTTCCCCGCGCACGAGGCCGCCTTCCGCCAGGCGATCGCCGAGCTGGCCCCGTCCAGGCTGGCGGGGTTCCGGTACGCCGACCACGCCGGGGCGAGCACCGCCGCCGTCGCCGCCCGCCTGACCGAGGACCCCGGCGTGGCCGACCGGCTGGCCCGGCGCAAGCAGGAGCTCTACCGCGAGCACGTGCGGGCCGGCCGGGTCCGGCCCTTCCCCGGCGCGCGCCTCCTGCTCGACCGGCTCGCCTCCGGGGGGCGGACGGCGTACCTGGTGACCGGAGGCAGCCGCGCGTCCGTCGCGCGGGCGCTCGCCGCCGCCGGGCTGGCCGGCGCCTTCCGCGACGTGCTGACCGCCGACGACGTCCCGGTCAGCAAACCCGACCCCGCCGTCTACCGCCTGGCCTGCCGCCGCTGGGACGTGGACCCGGCGGAGACGGTCGCGCTGGAGGACTCCGCGCACGGGGTGACCGCGGCGCTCGGCGCGGGCCTCGCGACGCTGCACGTCCACACCGCCGCGCCGCTGCCCGGCGCGATCGGGGCGGCCGGCCTGCACGACGTGGTGTCCCTGGTAGGAGAAGAGGTGTACGGCAGTGAGTGAGCGCGGGGTGTGCGCCGTCGTCCCGGCGGCGGGACGAGGGACCCGGCTGGGCTCCGGCGTCCCGAAGATCATGATCGAGATCGCGGACGGTGTGACGCTCTGGCACCTGCTGCGCCGGCGGCTGCGGCCGGCCGCCCGGCACGTCCACGTCGTCGTCTCCCCCGAAGGGGAGGGCCCGTTCCTGGCGCTGGCCGCGGCGGACGTCGAGGACGGCGGCGTGTCGGTGAGCGTCCAGGAGCGGCCCACCGGCATGGGGGACGCGATCTTCGGGGCGGCGGCCCGCCACTGGGCGGCGTACGACACGATCCTCGTGGTCTGGGGCGACCAGGCGAACCTGTCGGCGGCGACCGTGCGCGCGGTGCTCGCCGCGCACCCCGGCAAGGGCGTCACGCTGCCGCTGGTCGCGATGGCCGACCCGTACGTGGAGTACGAGCTGGCCGGCGGCGGGCTCGTCCGCGTCCGTCAGTCCAGGGAGGGCGAGGAGTGCCGGCCCGGCGGGCTCAGCGACGTGGGCGTGTTCTGCCTGGCCACCGACGGGCTGGCGGACGCCTGGGCCAGGTACGCGGCCGGGGCCGGCCGGGGCGCGGCCACCGGAGAGGTCAACTTCCTGCCGTTCCTGGCGTACCTGTCCCGCGTGGAGGGCCGGCCGGTGACCGTCGTGCCGGTCGCCGACCCGGCCGAGGCGCGCGGCGTGAACACGGCCGAGGACCTGGAGTTCGCCCGCCGGACGTACCTGCGGTGCCCGGACTGAGCGCCCCGGAGCGCCGGAGCACGCGCGCCGCGGACCGGGTGCGGGACTGGCTGGCCGCCCACCGGTGGGCGGCAGGGCCGACCCTCGTCAGCACGCTGGCCAGCGGGATCGCCGCCGCCACCACGCTGGTCATCGCGCGCGGAGCGGGGGCGGCGGCGTTCGGCCAGTTCACGGTGGTGCTGTCGATCGCGCTCATCGTCACCGTCGGCATGCTCACCAGCCTCCACTACGTCATGCTGCAGGAGCTGCCGCGCGCCGCGCCCGAGCAGCGGCCGGCGCTGCTGACGACGGCGCTGCTCGCCACCCTGGCCGTGAGCGCGGCGCTGGCCGGGCTCGCCCTGCTGGCCGCGCCGCTGCTCACCGCCGCGCTCAACGTGGACACCGGGACGCTGGCCGCCGGGCTGGCGCTGGCCGCGTCGATGACGGTCAACCAGCTCGCGGAGAGCTTCCTGCGGGGGTTGAAGCGCTTCGCGTTCGTGGCGTGGCTGAAGCTGGCCGTCGCGCTCAGCTACCTGGGGGCCGCCTGCTACTGCCTGCTGGTGCTGGGCGTGCGGGAGGCGGAGCCGTACCTGGCGGCGCTCGTCGTCACGAACGCGGCGTTCGCCGTGGTGGCGGTCGCGGCGGCCAGGCCGCGGCTCGGGGCCTGGTCGGCGCGGCTCGCCGGGAGGCTGTACCGGCACGGCGGCTGGGTGACGGCGATCGCCGCGCTGAGCGGCGTGCTGTTCGGGGTGGACGTGATCTTCCTCAACCACTGGGCGACGGCGGCCGACGTGGGCGTCTACTCCGTCTACAACGGCTTCCCCAAGCGGCTCATGGGCGTGGTGTTCACCGACGGGGTCGGGCTGGCGCTGCTGCCGCTCATGGCCACCACCGACAAACCCCTGCTGATGCGGCGGATCGCCCGGCTGGCGCCCGCCGTGGCCGCCGTGACGGCCGTCTTCTCCTTCGCCGCGAGCCTGGTGTTCTTCCTGGTGATGCGCGGCGCCTATCCGTACGCGCCGGAGCTGATGGCGCTGTCCGCGCTCGGCATCGGCCTGCACACCGCCTTCAACCTGTACTCGGTGGCGCTGTCCATGGACGGGGTGCGCGGCGCGAAGGTGCTGGCCGGCTGCCTGCTGGTGAGCGCGCCGCCCGCGCTCGCCGTCCTCGCCGTCTGCGTGCGCGGGCAGGGGCTCACCGGCGGGCTGGCAGGCTTCGCGCTGGTCAACCTGGTCCTGCTGGCGGTCGTGGGAACGGCCGCCGCCCGGAGATACCGCTCGTGAGGGACGTCATGAGGATCGCCTGCATCGTCAACCAGTTCCCGCCCAACGTGACGGCGGGGCTCGGCCGGTACGTCGAGCTGATCACTCCGTACCTGGCCCGCGACCACGACCTGACCGTCCACACGCCGAACGACGGCACCCTGCCCGTGGACGAGCGGGCCGGCGGGGTCGCCGTGCACCGCCCGCGGGTGCGCCTGCTCGGCCGCGGCAGGCGGCTCAACCGCACCAGGCGGGCGGAGTTCCTGCTGCTCGCGCTGCGCGTGGTGGCCAGCAACTGGCGCTACGTGCGGCGGCTGCGCCGCGGCCCGCGGCCGGACCTGGTCGCCGTGCACGACTCCACGAACTTCCTGGCCGGCCTGCTCTGCCACTACCTGCTGCGGCTGCCGGTCGTCTTCCACGTCCACACCACCGAGTACGGCGTCGCGCCGCAGCGCAGCATCACCGACCCGTTCAACCTGTTCGCCGCTCTGGAGCGGTGGCTGGCGCGGGTCTCGCGGCGCGTGGTGGTCGCCACGCCCGAGGTGCGCGAGCAGCTGCTCGCCGCCGGGTGGCGGCGCACGCCGATCGACGTGGTGCCGCTCGGCGGGACGTACGAGCCGGCGCTGGCCGACCCCGCCTTCGACCGGGCGGCGCTGCGGGAGGAGGCGGCGGAGCTGCGCCGGACGCTGGGGCTCGCCGAGCGGGACCGGGTGCTGCTGTTCGTCGGCAGGATCGAACGGCAGAAGGGCGTCTACCAGCTCCTGGAGGCGATGCGCGCGGTCGCGGAGGCGGTGCCGGGGGTGCGGCTGGTGATCGCCGGCGAGGGCGACGAGGCCGGCGTGCGGCGCATCGCGGCGGCGACCGGGCTGCGCGGGAAGGTGGTGTGCTCCGGGCGGTTCGTCCCCGCGCGGGAGCTGATGGCGTACTACGAGCTGGCCGAGGTGTGCGTGTTCCCGTCGCTGTTCGAGCCGTTCGGGCTGGTGGCGACCGAGGCGATGGCGCTCGGGCGGGCCGCGGTGCTCGGCGACGGCTTCTCGCGGATCTTCCTCGGGCCGGACCCGGCGCGGCCCGCCGTCCGGTTCGTCCGGGCGAGCGAGCCCGCCGACATCGCCCGCGGCGTCGTCGAGGTCATGTCGGACGCGGCGCTGCGGCGGACGCTGGCCCGGCGCGGGGAGCGGTTCGTCAGGGAGGAGCTGAGCTGGGAACGCGCCGCCGCCGAGACGGTCGCCGTCTACCGCGCCTCGCTCAAGCCCTGACGCCCGGGCCGATCGCCCTCAGCCTCGGGCCGGGCGGAGCACGCGCAGGGAGCCCACCGCGAGCCCGGCCACGAGCACCACGTGCACGGCCAGGTGCACGGCCATGAAGTAGGCGGTGAACGCCGTGCCCCGCTCCCGGCGTACGAACCGCAGCAACCCCGGATCCGCCACCACGAACCACCCCACGAGCGCCGCCGGCACGGCCAGCAGCGCCGGGGACAGCAGCGCCAGCGGCAGGCAGGCCAGGGCGAGCGCGCAGGCGAGGATCCCGGCCCTGCTGTTGGCGTTCTCCGGCTTGGCCGCGCCGCGCCTGGCGGTGGCCAGCGCCAGCGGGATCAGCGGCAGCGCCCGCCGCCACTGCTCGCCGAGGACCGGCAGCAGCCGGTGCCCCTCGTCGTGCCGGCCCACCACGGCGTCCGACAGCACGATCCTGGTGACGACCGCGAGGCGGCTGCTGTACTCGACGTCCTCGCAGTCGCGCAGGCCCTCGTCCAGCGCGCCCGCCGCCTCCAGGACCTCGCGCCGCACCGCGGCCAGCGCGAACACCACGCTGTTGACCTCGCCCACGTGCCGGCTCCGCCAGTGCACCTGGTGCAGCAGGCGGTACCACTCGACGGGGCCGTCGTCGATGAGCGGCTGCGTGTCGTACACGCCGTGCACGCAGCCCACGCCCGGATCCTCCTCCAGGATCGCCAGGGCACTGGCCACGGCGTCGGGGCGCAGCGCCACGTCGCTGTCCAGGAAGAAGATCACCTCGCCTGAGGTGGCCGCGACGCCGGCGTTCCTGGCCGCGGACACGCCGCGGTTGTCCGGCAGGCGTACCACCCGGCAGCCCAGCTCCTCGGCCAGGGCGGCGGAGCCGTCCGAGCTGGCGTCGTCCACCACCACGATCTCGTCGGGGACGCGGGTCTGCGCCAGCACCGACTCCAGGCACAGGCGCAGGGTCCTGGCGGCGTTGTAGCACGGCACGATCAGGGAAACTCTCGTCACGGGGGACCCCTCGGCAACGGCTCGTCCTGACGGCCGGCTGCGACTTCCCCCGGCCACCCCTCCATGATCCCCCATCACACGCGTCCAGTTGAAATTAGAGCAATTCTCCAGAAAAATGCTCTGCCATGACCTCTCTCGCGGTGGTGACCGGTGGCAACCGCGGCATCGGGCACGCGGTGTGCGCCCGGCTGGCGGCCGACGGATACAAGGTGCTCCTGGTCGCCCGCGATCCCGAACGGGGCCGGCGGGCCGCCGCGGCGCTCGCGGGCGACGTCACGTACGTGCCCGGCGACCTCACCACCCTGGCGTCCGTCCGCCGGCTGGCCGAGGACCTGCGGGACCGGTGCCCGCGCGTCGAGGTGTTCGTGCACAACGCCGGGCTCTGGCCCAGTCGCCGCGTCCTGACCGGCGACGGGCTGGAGGAGTCGTTCGCGGTCAACCACCTGGCGCCGTTCCTGCTCAACCACCTGCTGGAGGACCGGCTCGGACGGGTGGTACAGGTCAGCGCCGGCATCTACGTCAAGGGCCGGGCGGAGCCCGGCCGCACCGCCGTCGGCGCCGGCTTCTCCTCCCTCCGCACCTACGCGGACACCAAGCTGTGCAACCTGCTGACCGTGCCGCTGTTCGCCGAGCGCTGGCGCGAGCGCGGGATCACAATCGACGCCGTGCACCCAGGCGTGATCCGCACCGGGCTGGGCGACCGCGGTGGCGTGCTCGGCCGGCTGCTCAAGGTCGCCAAGCGCAGGTGGGCCACGCCCGAGGAGGGCGCCGCCCCCGTCGCCGCCCTCGCCCGCGGCACCGGAACCGGACGGTACTTCGACCAGGACAGGGAGGTCCCGCTGGAGGGGCCGGCCCGCGACCGCGACCTCGCCCGGCGCATCTGGGACGAGGCCGAGGAACTGACGGCGGCCCGATGACCCCGCACAGGCGCGGCGCCGAGACGATCACGAAGCTCCTCGACACCGCCCTGGAGATCCACCCCGGCGACTTCACCCTGCGGGCCGTGACCGAGCGCAGCGGGGTCAGCATGGGCAGCCTCTACCACCACTTCGGCAGCCTGGAAGGGCTGGCCGCCGCGCTGTACAGCCGGTGCATGGCCGAACTGCTCGACGCGCTGATCGCCGCCGTGGAGAGCGCGGCGGACGCCCGTGACGGCGTGTGCCGGGCGGTCAGGGCCTACCTCGGCTTCACCGGTGACCATCCGGACAAGGCGCGCTTCATCCACGCGGGGCCGTACGCGGTCGACCTCGGGCCGCACGCCGAGCGCATCGCGGCCGGCAAGGCGGAGCGGCTGGCGCGGCTGAACGACTGGATCGGCCGCCACATGGCGGCGGGCACGGTCGCGCCGCTGCCGCCGGCGCAGGTGGAGATGCTGCTCATCGGGCCGGTCGCCGAGGTGACCAGGCGGTGGCTGGCCGGCGCACCGGGCATCGACCTGGCCGAGGCGGCGCGCGTCCTCCCCGACCGCGTCTGGCGCTCCCTGAGCCCCTGACGCGCGTCGGCTGCCTGATCGCGTCCGGCGTCGCTCGAGCCCCTGACGCGCGTCGGCTGTCTGATCGCGTCCGGCGTTCCCCGAGCCCCTGACCCCGTCCGGTGTTCAGCGGCGGGGGTCGATGTGGATCTTCGGGCCGGGGCCGGCGCCCGGGGGACGGCGGCCGGCCAGGACGTCCACGGTCCCGGCCAGTCCCACCGTGGCGGCCACCAGGGGACGGGCGTCCACGTCGCCGGCCGCGTACGCGGAGATCGCTCCGGCCAACCCCGCCGAGCCGCCCAGGACGCCGACCGCCGTGACGTCCCTGAGCACCAGGCTCCGGCTGTCGAGCATGGACGGGGCGGCGGCCAGGCCGATGAAGACCACCCGCCCCGCGGGTTCGACCAGGTCGAGCGCGAGCGCGGGCAGCTCGGCGGCGTTGGCCGCGTCCACGACGGCGTGCCAGGCCAGGCCGGGCAGCGTCGAGCGGGTCCACACGCCGGCGAAGCCGAGGGCGCGGGCCAGGTCCAGCTCGCCGGGATCGCGGCCGAGCAGGTGCGCCTCGATGCCCCTGGCCCGCGCGAACAGCGCCGTCAGCAGGCCGATCGTGCCCGTCCCGAAGATCAGCAGCCGCCCGCCAGGCTCCAGGCCGGTGGCGCGGACGGCGCGCAGCGCGTTGCCTCCCGGCTCCACCAGCGCGCCCAGCGTCTCGTCCACGTCCTCGGGCAGCGCGTGCAGCGCCCGCGCCGGCACGGCCACCTGCTCGGCCAGCGCGCCGGCCCGGCCGCGGCTGATCCCGATCTCCGCCAGGTCGGCGCAGACGTGGTGCCGGCCCGCCCGGCAGCGGGCGCACCGGCCGCAGCCGAGCATCGTGTCGCCGGTGACCCGGCGGCCCAGCCAGGCACGCTCGACCCCCGCCCCGACCGCGCTCACCCGCCCGCACCACTCGTGGCCCGGCCGTAACGGGTGCCGGGCGCGGCCGGTGGCGAAGTAGCTCATGGCGCCGGTGAACAGCTCCACGTCGGTGCCGCACACCCCGGCGCGCTCCACGTCCACCACCACCTCGCCGGGTGCCGCCTCCGGCGGTTCGACGTCCTGGACCTCGGCCTGGCCGGGGGCGGTGAAGATCAGTGCGCGCACGCCCCGAACGCTAGACCATCGCCTCCGGGGACCCGAGCTCCGCGATGTCCCGCGCGCTCAGTTCCAGCTCGCCGGCGGCGACGTTCTCCTCCAGGTGGCCGAGTGAGCCTGTGCCGGGGATGGGCAGGATGTTCGGCGATCGGGCCAGCAGCCAGGCCAGGGCCACCTGCGGCGCCGGCACGCCGTGGCGGGCGGCGACGGCGTCCAGCCGCTCGGCCGTGATCGGCTGGAAGCCGCCCACGGGAAAGAACGGGACATAGGCGATGCCCGCCTCCGCGCAGGCGTCGACGAGGGCGTCGTCGTCGCGCCGGGCCAGGTTGTACAGGTTCTGGACACAGGCGATCGGCGCGATCTCGCGGGCCTCGGCGAACTCGGCCGCCGTGACGTTGGAGACGCCCAGATGGCGGATCAGGCCCTCCTCGCGCAGCGCGAGCAGGGTCTCCAGAGGCGCGGTCAACGGCGTGCCGGCCCGGTCGAGGTCGCCCATCCGCAGATTCACCACGTCCAGGCGGTCCACTCCCAGCGACCGCAGGTTCGCCTCGACGGCACGCCGCAGGTTGCCCGGGGTGAGGCCGGTGTTCTCCGCCGCGGGCCGAGCGAGATCGGAGCCCTCCACCAGCGCGCCCACCTTGGTGACGATCACCAGGTCGTCCGGGTAGGGGTGCAATGCCTCCCTGATCAGCTCGTTGGCCGACACCCCGTCCCGCTCGTAGTAGTACGAGGTGTCGATGTGGTTCACGCCGAGTTCCACGGCCCGGCGCAGGACGGCCAGGGCCGTGTCCCTGCTGGGCCGCTCGCCCCTCGGCCAGCCGGTCAGCTTCATCGCGCCGTACCCGATCCTCGCGACGCTCAGATCGCCGCCCAGCGCCCATCGCTCTCTCTTCATGATCATCAGCCTAGCGCCCAGGCCGGTTCCGGCCCGGGCTCCGGAGGGGGCGAGCACCCGCGCCGGTCAGGGGCGGACGGCGCCGGCGAGGCGGTTGCGCCAGTAGTCGTTGAGGTCGACCACCTTGACGACGTCGCCGGTCTGCGGGGCGTGCACCATCTTCCCGTCGCCCGCGTACATGCCCATGTGGCCGAGCCCCTTGCTGAACAGCAGGTCACCGGGCTGTAGGGCGGTCAGGGGGACGCGGCGCGAGGCGCCCCAGCTCCACTGCGTGTACGTCGTACGCGGCAGCTCGACGCCGGCCGACCGCCACGCCGCCTGGGTGAGGCCCGAGCAGTCGTAGGAGCCCGGCCCCGTGCCGCCGTACCGGTAGGGCTTGCCGACCTGGGCGAAGGCGAACCGGAGCGCCGCGCGGGCGCTGCCGGAGGCCGGACCCGTGTACGGGATGCCGGGACTCGCCGGGTTCCCGGTGCGGAAGGCGCCCAGCCGGCGCAGCAGCCGGGTCTGCTCGGCGACCATCCTGTCCACCTTGTCCCGCCGGCCGCGTACTTTCTCGCGGGCCTCCTCCGCCTCCGCCAGGACGGCCCTGGCCTGGGCGTGCCGCCGGCGCAGGTCGGCGCCCGCGGCCTCGTACGCGCGCAGCTTCGCGGCCCGCGCCCGCGCGATCTCGTCGAGCGAGGCCACGCCGCCGAGCAGCGCCTCCGGGCTGCCCTGCCCCACCAGCCTGGCCCAGCCGTCGACGGAGCCGATCTGGTAGTCGCTGACCACGGCCGCCATGAGGTCGCGGCGCAGGGCGGCGGCAGCGGCGTCCTTGCGGCCGATCTCGGCGTCGAGGGCCGCGTACCTCGCGCGGGACTCGCGGTAGGTCTCGTTCACCTGGTTGTACTGCTCGACGAGCTGGTCCGCCCGCTCGTTGAGCTTCACCAGCTTCGCCCTGGCCTGGGCGGGGGTCGGCTCGGCGAGCGCGGCGCCGGGGTGGACGGCCGTCGCGGCGACGGCCAGCGCCGCCGCGAGCGCCGCCACGCGCGCGAGCCTTGTCGGCACTCCCACTCAGCCTCCTCGTGGTGTCCCTCTCCGGTGGGCGGCCCCTAGGGAGGTACGCCCGTGGCGGCGGGCGCGTTCAACGAGGAGGTCAGTGATGGTAGCGGTGGACGACCGCGTGGCCCTTGCCGCGCCCGATCAGCCACTTGTTCACCGGCGTGGTCAGCACGAAGGCGGTCACCAGCGAGCCCGCCAGCGCCGCCCAGAACAGGACGCTGCCCAGGCCCGCGTCCATCGCGCCCGGCACGAGCAGCATGACCGCGTTGTCCAGGACCTCCATCACCGCGATGGAGACGGTGTCGGCGGCCAGCGCGACCTTCAACGCGGTACGGAAGTCCACGCCGGCCCGCAGCACGCCGCGCATGGTGAGCGCGTAGCCGAAGAGGAAGGCGAGCGCCACGGACAGCACGACGGTGGCCAGGTCGGGCAGGCCGCGCCAGGTGCCGATGACCATGCCGAGCACCTCGCCGATGGCGCAGCCGGTCAGGCAGTGCAGGGTGGCCTGCGCCGCCATGGCCCAGGTGGCGGCGGCGGGCGGTTCGGCGGCAGGGGGGTGGTGATCGCTGTGTTCCATGAGGCTCCTCGGGGGTGGCTTCAGGAAGCATACGGGGAGGGGGTATCCACGTCTCACGCGGGGGGCGTCCGGGCCGCCACCACGGCCCGGACGTGTGGTGCGGCAGGCCCATCGTCTCCCAATGCCGCGGCACGTGCGTGGCCGGCCCGAACCGCCCCGCCAGGGCGCCGATGCCGATCGTGGCGTTCGCCTCCACAAGGGCCGTTATTCGCGGATCACTGGATAAGTGGATCAGTGTTCGTTCACGCCGGCGGCGGGCGCCGGGCGGCGGCCGTGAGGCGGGTCAGCGCCCGGTGCAGGTCCTGCAGCTCGTCGAGCCCCATGCCGAGCCGGGAGACGATGGCGGGAGGGATCTTCTCCGCCTCCGCCCGCAGCCCCCTGCCCTCGGGCGTGAGGGTGACCGACAGGGCGCGCTCGTCCTTGCTGTTGCGCTCGCGGCGTACGTAACCGAGGGCTTCCAGCCGCTTCAGCAGCGGCGACATGGTTCCGGGGTCGAGCTGGAGCAGCTCGCCGAGCTCCTTCACCGACAGCGGCTCGTGCTGCCAGAGCGCGAGCATCGCGAGATACTGCGGATGGGTGAGACCCATCGGCTGCAGCAGCGGCCGGTAGAGGCCGATCACGCTGCGCGAGGCGATGCTGAGGGCGAAGCACACCTGCCGCTCCAGCGCCAGCGGGTCCGTGATGTCTGTCACATCGGTCGCCTCTGTCGCGGACTCCATGAGGGGGCCTCCGGTGGCCTCTGGTAGATTCTTTGTGTACCAACTATTAGCGTCCCAAACGTGAGTACGCAAACCAACCGCCGGGAAGGACCGCCGTGTTTCACCGCAAGCCGCTGGAGGAGCGCATCGCCGAGCGCCAGGCCAAGCTGCCTCCGCTGAAGGAGGGCAAGCACTTCGAGCACGGCCCGGCGAAGTTCGTGTTCGTCGCGCTCATCGTCTCCGTGGTGCTCATGCACTTCGTCGGCCTGGCGGTCGTCATGCACTTCTACTCGTAACGACCCCTCCGGCGTTCTTTCCCCCGGCCTGGATCGGTATCACCGGGGCCCGTCGCGCCCTCTGCAGGGGACATGGGGCTCCTTCTCCCGGGAGACCCGCGACAGCTCGGGGACTACTGGCTGGTCAGACATCTCGGAGCGGGCGGGCAGGGGGTTGTCTACGAGGGGTACGACCGCACCGGGAGGCGGGTCGCGATCAAGGCGCTCCGGGAGGAGTACCTCGACCAGGGCGACATGCGCTCCCGCTTCGCCAAGGAGGTCATGGCGGCGCGGCGGGCGGAGTCGTTCTGCACGGCGCGCGTCCTGGAGGCCGACCTGGACGCGCTGCCGCCGTACATCGTCAGCGAGTACGTCGACGGCCCCCACCTGCGGCGGGCGGTCGAGGCCGGCGGGCCGCTCGACGACGACTCGCTGCACCGGCTGGCGGTCGGCATGGCCACCGCGCTCGCCTGCATCCACCGGGCCGGCATTGTGCACCGCGACCTCAAACCGGACAACGTGCTGCTCGGGCCCGACGGGCCGCGCCTGATCGACTTCGGCATCGCCCACGCCGTAGGCATGACGCTCACGAACGAGGGCCGCGCCGCCGCCGGGACGCCCGCGTACATGGCCCCGGAACGGCTCGCCGGCCAGCGCGGCGGAACCGGCGTGGACGTGTGGGCGTGGGGAGCGGTGCTGCTGTACGCGGCCAGCGGGCGCTCGCCGTTCGCCGGCGACAGCGGCAACGACGTGCCCCTGGTGCGCTACGGCTCCTCGCACGCGACCAAGGACTACCCGTGAGCCACGGGCGCGGCGGGCGAAACCAGGTGGACGGTCCGCCGGGCCGCTCACTAGGGTGTGATCATGTCGTCCGGCCCTGAGGCGTCAAGACTCTAGCCACCGGTCATCCGGTGGCGTCCCGCAGCCATGTCGTCGCGCCCGCGTCCGCGTCCCGCCGTCCGGGCCGTCGTACGGCCGTCGTGGGCTGCGCCTTTCACCGCCACCGGATCGCCGTCGTACGGACCGGAACCCCGAGCCGAGCTGCCGGGGTCGTTCTTCGACGTGGCTGTGGAGTTGCAACTCATGCCTTTGGCCCTTTATGTCCTCGCGCTGGCCGTCTTCGCGCAGGGGACCTCAGAATTCATGCTGTCCGGCCTTCTCCCGGACCTCGCCCGCGACCTCGGCGTCTCCGTCTCCGCCGCGGGCGCGCTGACCTCGGCCTTCGCCGCCGGAATGATCGTCGGGGCGCCGCTGATGGCGATCGCGGGCATGCGGTGGCCGCGCCGGTGGGCGCTGACGGCGTTCCTGGCCGTGTTCGTGCTCGCGCACGTCGCCGGCGCGGTCACCGCCGACTTCGGCGTGCTGCTGGTGACGCGGGTCCTCGCCGCGGTCGCCAACGCGGGGTTCCTCGCGGTGGGGCTGGCGGCGGCCGTCGCCATGGTGCCGCAGGACGCCAAGGGGCGGGCCACGTCGGTCCTGCTCGGCGGGGTCACGCTGGCGTGTGTCGCGGGGGTGCCGGGAGGGGCGGTGCTCGGGCAGGCGTTCGGCTGGCGCGCGACCTTCTGGGCGGTGGCCGTCGCCTGCCTCCCGGCGCTGTACGCCGTCCTCCGCGGGGTCCCCTCGGCCCAGGAGGAGGATGTGGCGGATGGCGCGGCGGCGGGTGGCGTCCTGGCGGAGGCGCGGGTGCTGGGGGAGAAGCGAGTGGTCGTGGTGCTGGTCCTGGCCGCGCTGGTGAACGCGGCCACCTTCTGCGCCTTCACCTACCTCGCCCCGCTGGTGACGGAGGTCGCCGGGCTGGCGGCGGGCTGGGTGCCGGCGGTGCTGGCGCTGTTCGGGCTCGGCTCGTTCGCGGGGGTGAGCGTCGCGGGCCGGCTGTCGGACACGAGGCCGGCGCCGCTGCTCGCCTGGGGCGGGATCGCGCTGCTCGCCGGGTGGGCGCTGCTCGCCGCCACGGCCGGCAGCCCGGTCGCCGCCGTCCTGCTCGCGCTCGTCCAGGGGGCGCTCGCGTTCGCCGTCGGCTCGGCCCTCATCGCGCGGGCGTTGTACGCGGCGTCCGGCGCGCCGTCGCTCGGCGGCTCGTTCGCCACGGCCGCGCTCAACGTGGGCGCCGCCGCGGGGCCCGCCCTGGGGGGCCTGGCCCTCGCCGCCGGCCTCGGCTACCGCTCGCCCGCGTGGGTGGGCGCCGTCCTGGTGGCGGCGGCCATGGTCATCGGCGTCCTGGCCCGGAAGACTCTCTTCGCCGGCATCGGCGACCAGTCATCCGATCTCCAGGCTAGGTAGATGACCCGGTGCGCCCTATCATCGCCCTCATGTGTCCTGCGGACGCCTCCGACACACCCGATGACTTGACCCTCTGGTACGACGAGCCCGCCACCGACTGGGAGACCCAGGCCCTGCCCATCGGCAACGGTCCCCTGGGCGCGATGGTGTTCGGCGGCGTGGACCGCGAGCGGATCCAGTTCAACGAGAAGACGCTCTGGACCGGCGGCCCCGGCTCCCCCGGCTACGACTCAGGCAACTGGAGGAGCCCGCGTCCGGGCGCGATCGCCGAGGTCCGGCGGCGGATCGACCGCGACGGCAGGATGCCCCCGGACGCGGTCGCCGCCGAGCTGGGCCAGGCCAGGTCCGGCTACGGGGCGTACCAGACGTTCGGCGACCTGTTCCTCGACTTCCCCGGCGCGCCCGCCGCCCCGGAGGGCTACCGCCGCGAGCTGAGCCTGCGCGAGGCCGTCGCCCGCGTCGGCTACCGCGCGGGCGGCGTCCGGCACTCGCGCGAGTACTTCGCCGGCAACCCCGGCGGCGTCATCGCCGGCCGTCTGACCGCCGACCGGCCCGGCCAGGTCTCCTTCACGCTCTCCCACACCTCGCCGCGCGACGACAAGACGGTCACGGCGGCCGGCGGCAGGCTCACCGTCCGTGGCCGGCTGCGTGACAACGGGCTGGTCTTCGAGGCGCAGGTGCAGGTGGTCGCGCGGGGCGGCACCCGTACGGACGCGGGGGACCGGATCATCGTCACCGGCGCCGACAGCGCCGTGCTCGTGCTGTCGGCGGGCACCGACTACGCCGACACCTACCCGGCCTACCGCGGCGAGGACCCGCACGCCAGGGTCACCGCCGCCGTGGACGCCGCCGCCGCCACGCCGTACGACGAGCTCAGGCGGGCGCACGTCGCCGACCACCGCGAGCTGTTCGACCGGGTGGCGCTCGACCTCGGCGGCGTCGTCCCGCCCGTCCCCACCGACCGGCTGCGCGGGAGCTACACCGGCGGCCCCTCGGCCGCCGACCGCGCCCTGGAGGCGCTGTTCTTCGCCTACGGCCGCTACCTGCTCATCGCCTCCTCCCGGGAGAACGACCTGCTCCCGGCCAACCTCCAGGGCGTGTGGAACGCCTCCACCGCCCCGCCCTGGTCGGCCGACTACCACGTCAACATCAACCTGCAGATGAACTACTGGCTCGCCGAGCGGACCAACCTGCACGAGAGCGCGAAGCCGTACGTCCGGTACGTCGCGGCCCTGGCCGAGCCGGGCCGCAGGACCGCCAGGGACATGTACGGCGCCCGCGGCTGGGTCGTCAACAACGAGACCACCCCGTTCGGCTTCACCGGCGTGCACGACTGGCCGACCGCCTTCTGGTTCCCCGAGGCCGCCGCCTGGATCACCCAGCACCTGTACGACACCTACCGCTTCACCGGCGACGAGGCGTACCTGCGGGAGACCGCGTACCCGGTGATCAAGGGCGCGGCGGAGTTCTGGCTGGACTTCCTGCACACCGATCCGCGCGACGGCACCCTCGTCGTCAGCCCCAGCTACTCGCCCGAGCACGGCGACTTCTCGGCGGGCGCGGCGATGTCGCAGCAGATCGTCGGGGAGGTCCTGGCCAACGCCCTGGCCGCGGCCAGGACGCTCGGCGTCGACGCCGGTTTCCAGGCCGAGGCGGGCGCGGTGCTGGCCAGGCTGGACCCGGGACTGCGCGTCGGCTCCTGGGGCCAGCTCCAGGAGTGGAAGAGCGACTGGGACGCGAGGGACGACACCCACCGGCACGTCTCCCACCTGTACGCCCTGCACCCGGGCGACCGGATCCGGCCCGGCACGCCCGAGGCGGAGGCGGCCGAGGTGTCGCTGGCCGCGCGCGGCGACGGCGGCACCGGCTGGTCCAAAGCCTGGAAGATCAACTTCTGGGCGCGGCTGCTGGACGGCGACCACGCCCACAGGATGCTCGCCGAGCAGCTCAGGGGCAGCACGCTGGACAACCTGTGGGACACCCACCCGCCGTTCCAGATCGACGGCAACTTCGGCGCGACCTCCGGCATCGCGGAGATGCTGGTGCAGAGCCGGGACGGCGTGGTGCACGTGCTGCCCGCGCTGCCGCGGGCGTGGCGGGACGGCTCCGTGCGCGGGCTGCGCGCCCACGGCGACGTCACCGTGGACGCCACCTGGCGGGACGGCGTCCCCGGCACCGTCACCGTCCGCACGGGGAGGACCGGCCCGGTCAGGGTCCGCTCCTCCTTCGTCGCCGGCGGCTGCCGCGTCCACGACGAGCAGGGCCGCGAGGCCGGCGCGCGCCGCGACGGCGACACGCTGACCTGGACCGCCCGCGCCGGCGCGGCCTACACGATCAGGAACGAGCCCGCCGCGTCACCGGCGTGACCCGTCACAAGCCGTCCAGGAACGCCCCGACGATCTCGTTGTAGACGCCGGGGCGTTCCATGTTGGGGTAGTGCGCCGCGCCCTCGACGGTGGCCTCGCGGCCGTCGGGGACCTCGGCGGCCAGGCGCGCGGCCATGGCGAGGTGGTCGGGGGAGTCGAGCGCGCCGTGCACGGCCAGCACCGGGACGCCGATCTTGGGGACGCGCTCCCAGGTGTCGCGGACCTGGACGAGGTGCGCCGGCTCGCCCGCGGCGTGCTTGGCCATGGTGGTCCTGGCCATGGCGCGCAGCCGGGCCGTGACCCGCGGATCGACGTCGGCCTCGGCGCGGTGCGGGCCCGCGGCGAAGGCCATGAACCCGTCGATCGAGCCCTCCAGGTCGCCGCCCGCCATCGCCGCGTGCCAGGAGGACATGGCCTGGACGGTCCAGGGGTCGGTGAAGTACGGCTCGGAGGTGCCGGCCCCGGTGACGACCACGGCCCTGACCAGGTCGGGATGCTCCAGCGCGGTGTCCACGGCGACGCTCGCGCCCATCGAGACGCCGGCCAGGACGGCGGGGCCGGCGTCCAGGTGGCGCAGCAGGCCGGCGAGGTCGTCGGCGAGCCGGTACGGACCCGTGGCGTTGGCCGAGCGGCCGTGGCCGCGGGCGTCGGGCGCGATCACGCGGTGCC
Organism: Nonomuraea coxensis DSM 45129; assembly: GCF_019397265.1. NCBI lineage: Bacteria > Bacillati > Actinomycetota > Actinomycetes > Streptosporangiales > Streptosporangiaceae > Nonomuraea > Nonomuraea coxensis. Next base: position 6,051,472 of record NZ_CP068985.1, on the reverse strand, counting down.
GCGCGGCGAAGTGCGGGATCTGGCCGGCCCACATGCCGTGGTCGAGGAAGCCGCCGTGCAGCAGGACGAGAGGCGGGCCGGAGCCTCCGGTGTCGAGCCAGAAGAGGTCGTTCATGACAACCAAGGTGTCACTTTCTCGGCAGAATGACAACTCAGGTGTCATGATGGAGGGGTGAACGGAACAGATCCCGCACGGCCCACCGACCGGCTGACCGAGGTGTTCGACCTGGTCGGGCCGCTGTACCGGCGGGCCCAGCGCAAGGTCGAGCAGGACGCCCCCATCGAGGGCCTGTCGGTCGGCGTACGCGCCGTGCTCCACCTGCTGCGCGAGCACGGGCCCATGACCGTGCCGGGGATGGGGCGGGAGCAGGCGCTGAGCCGGCAGTTCGTGCAGCGCATGGCCAACGACGCGGCGGCGCGCGGCCTGGTCGTGTTCGCCCCCAACCCGGCCCACCGGAAGTCCTCCCTCGTCCGGCTCACCGAGGAGGGCCGCGCCGCCATCGACGCCGTCCTCGCCCGCGAGCGGGAGGTGCTCGGCCGCGTCGGCGGCGACCTGTCCGACGCCGACATCGCCGCCTGCCTGCGCGTGCTCTCCCGCCTGCTCCGCCTCCTCGACGAGGTGGACCCGGACGTGGACTGAGCGGGAGCGCGGGCCGCGGAGTTTCCTCCCGCGCTGCCGGGTAAGGGGAGATGCTCGCTGGGGATGACAGCCGAGCACCACAGCCGAGCACCACAAAGGGAGGCACACATATGAGCGCCGAGAACAAGATCTCGAACAAGGCCCAGGAGCTCAAGGGCCGCGCCAAGGAGAACCTGGGGGACGCCACCGGCGACGAGGAGCTGCGCGCCGAGGGCCGCGCCGACCAGACCGAGGGCGGCCTCAAGCAGGCGGGCGAGAAGGTCAAGGACGCGGGCAAGAAGGTCAAGGACGCGTTCAAGAAGTGACGCCCGTCGGGGCGGGCCCGCGGTGACGGGCCCGCCCCGACCGCTGTCACGGCCTGGGGACGATCGGCAGGGTGAGGAAGGAGTCCGGGAACACCCGCTGGTGCTGCACCACCAGGTCGGACTCCGCGGCCTCGGCGGCGGGCCGCCCGGTGCCCGGGTTGCGGTCGAAGCGCGGGAAGTTCGAGCTGGAGATCTCCACCCGGATCCGGTGCCCGGCCTTGAAGACCTGGCTGGTCGCCACCAGGTCGATCACGTACGTCCCCGACGAGGAGGAGGTGCGCGTGATGCCGTCGACGACGCTCATCGCCCGCCCGTCCGGATGCACGTCCACCAGCTTGGCCGTCCAGTCGGTGCCGGCCCCCGAGGTGGCGGCGCGCAGGGTCACCGTGACCGGCCCGGTCACCTCGACGTCGGCCGTCAGCTCCTCCGTGGTGTAGCAGAGCACGTCGGGCCGGCGTTCCACGTCCCGCTGGTCCTGGGGGCCGACGTTGGTGGGGTCGGGCAGCAGCAGGGGCCCGCCGGTCGTCGGCACCGGGTCGCGCGGGTCGAAGGCGAACGTGCGCGGCTCGCCCGACGCGGGAGGCGCGGGCGACAGCAGGCCGTCGGCGTGCAGGTGGTAGCGGGTCTCCACGGCGCGGGCCAGTGGCCATGACTCCTCCTCCCGCCACACGTCGTCGCCCATCACGAAGAGGTGCACCGCCGGGCCGGTGTCCTCGCCCTTGAGGAAGGCGAGCTGCCGCTGTTCGAGCCGGATGGTCGCGGCCTGCGCCCCGAACCCGAAGTCCAGCCGCCCGGCCCCCGACGCGCCGGGCGACAGGTGCGTCCACGGCCCGATGACCAGCGGCCCGCCGAGGCGGCGGTGGTTCTCCAGCGTCCCGGCCAGGAACAGGTCGAACCAGCCCGCCACGTGCATCACCGGCACCTCGATCCGGTCGTGCCGCAGGGTCTCGGCCAGTTCCTCCCAGTAGGCGTCCCGCTCCGGATGCCCGGTCCAGTCCCGCCACCACGGGATGCCCGGGACGTCGCGCAGCGGCAGCGTCCGCGCCGCCGCCGCCTGGTCGCGCAGCACCGGCAGCAGCGCGGCGAACCCGGGGCCGGCGTCCTCTCCCGCCTCCATCGCGTGCAGCAGCCCGAGCATCGCCTGCAGCGCCCCCCAGTTCAGGGCCGAGCCGAGCGCGAACGCGCCGCCGTGGTACTTCAGCCCGTCGTGGAAGTCGTGCGGCGTCATCTGCGCGACGACCGCCTTCAGCCCCGGCGGCCGGGTGGCGGCGGCCTGGAGCGCGCAGCCCGCCAGGTACGACATCCCGCTCATCACCACCTCGCCGTTCGACCACGGCCGGCTGGTGATCCAGGCGACGGTGTCGTGGCCGTCCGCGCCCTCGTCCCGCCACGGCCGGAACTCGCCGTCGCTGGCGCCGCGCCCCCGGCAGTGCTGCAGCACCACCGCGAAGCCCGCCTGGAGTGCCGGGATCACCGGCACCGACCGGAACGTCGGCTCCCCGTACGGCGTGCGCACCAGCAACGCCGGGAACGGCCCGCCCTCGGCGGGACGGTGGACGGAGCCGCGCAGGATGGTCCCGTCGCGCATCGGCATGGGCGTGTCGTGCTCGACGACGACGGGCAGCGGGTGGCGGTCGAGCTTCGGCATGGCGGCTCCCAGGACGAGGACGGCGGCAACGCTATGGGCAAACAATAAGGTCGAGCCGTCCTAGGCTTCTGGCGCTGCGCGATCGGCCCGGGGCGGGGGCTTGGGGCTCCCGCCCGGCGGGAAGAGGTGCGGCATGGACGTGCTGAGCAGCCGGGTGCTGCTGCGCCCACGGGACCCCGGGCGCAGCCGCCGCTTCTACGCCGAGACCCTGGGCCTGGCCGTCTTCCGCGAGTTCGGCCCGCCGGAGCATCCCGGCACGGTGTTCTTCCTCGGGCAGGGCCTCCTGGAGCTGTCCGGCGCATGGGACGGGGCCGGGGACGGCGGCGGGGACGGCGGCGGGGACGGCGGCGCGGTGTCGCTCTGGCTCCAGGTGCGCGACGTGACCGCCGAGGAGGCCCGGCTCCGCCAGGCCGGCGTGGAGGTGCTGCGCGGGGCCCGCCGCGAGCCGTGGGGGCTGGTCGAGCTGTGGATCGCCGACCCCGACGGCCACCGGATCGTCCTGGTGGAGGTGCCGCCCGACCATCCGCTGCGCCGCGACACCCGCTAGGGCGCCGGGCCGTCAGCGCAGCGCGTAGCGGATGGGCAGGCTCCTCAGCCCGCCCACGAACGTCGTCGCCAGCCAGGCCGGCTCGCCGTCCAGCCCGACCTCCGCCAGCCGGGGCACGAGCTCGGCGAACAGCGCCTGGATCTCCATCCGCGCCAGCCCCGCCCCCAGGCAGTGGTGCACCCCCGCCCCGAACGCCAGATGCCGGTTCGGCGTCCGGCCCACGTCGAACCGGAACGGCTCGTCGAACACCTCCTCGTCCCGGTTCGCCGACGGGTACGACAGCAGCACCGACTCGCCCGCCGCCACCGGCGTCCCCCGCACCGCCGTGTCGGCCGCCGCCGTCCGCATGAACGCCTTCACCGGGCTTACCCAGCGGATCATCTCCTCGGCGGCCGTGCCCAGCAGCCCGGGGTCCTCGCGCAGCCGCCGCAGCTCCCCCGGATGCCGGACGAGCGCCTCCAGCCCGCCCGCGATGGTGGAGGTGGTCGTGTCGTGCCCGGCCGTGGCGATGATGACGTAGTACGAGGCCGCGTCGGCGTCGCTCAGCGGCCGGCCGTCCACCCGGGCGTTGGCGATGGCCGAGGCCAGGTCGCCGGTCGGGCGGGCGCGGCGGGCCGCGGTCAGCTCGCGGAAGTAGCCGAGCAGGTCCGCCAGCACCGAGGTGTGGGCCGCCGCCCCCTCGCCGCGCCGCCGGCCGGCGTCGTCCTGGCCGAACAGGTCCCGCGTCAGCCGCAGCATCAGCGGGAAGTCCGACTCCGGCAGCCCCAGCAGGGACAGGATGACGCGCAGCGGATAGTGCGCGGCGACCTCACGGACGAAGTCGCACCGGCCGTCGTGCTCGGCCAGCAGGTCGACGTACCGCCTGGCCAGCTCCCGCACCCGCGCCCGGAGCTCGCGCATCGCCTTCGGGCTGAACCAGTCCGCGCCGACCGCGCGCAGCGCCCGGTGCTCGGGGTCGTCGATGTGGACGAGGGTCCTCAGCGCGCCGCCGCGCGCCCGCTGCTCCTCCAGGGCGGCGTCCACGTCGGCCCGCCGCAGCACCGGCCGGGGCGCGCTCAGCCACAGCGTGTTGTCCCGCTCGATCTCCAGCACGTCGGCGTGCCGCGTCACCGCCCAGAAGGGCCGGTAGCCGTCGGCCTCCACCCGCCGCACGGGCGACTCGCGGCGCAGTAGCGCCAGGGCTTCGTGCAGACGGGCCTCGTCGGTGTACGCGGCGGGCGTGGCGAGGCAGCGCCCCGCCTCCTCCGCGGACGTCAGGGTCGTGGCCACGGGTCAGCCTCCCGGCGGCAGGCGGGTGCAGGGGCGTAGACAGGCATTCCCGCCCCTGGCCGCCCTCATGCGGCCGGCTCCAGGTCAGGGGCCGGTGGGGGCGCAGCGGAGCAGCAGGATGGCGAGGTCGTCGGCGCGCTGCTCCAGCGCCGCCGGCTCGATGAGCGACTCCGCCAGGTCCCGCAGCGACCCGTCCGGGGTGGGGTTGAAGCGGGCGGCGAGGTCGCGGATGGCGTCGCCGAGGTCCACGCCCGGCTGCTCGATGAGGCCGTCGGTGTAGAGGGTCAGCACGCTGCCGGGCGGCAGGTCCAGGTCGAGGGTGGGGTACTCGGCCTCCGGGTCGATGCCCAGCAGCAGGCCCGTGGCGCTGTCGAGGACGCGCGTGGGCTCGCCGGGCCGGCCGAGCAGCGGCGGCAGATGGCCGGCGCTGGCCAGGCAGGCGGTGTGCCGCTCCAGGTCGATGCTCACGTACAGGCAGCTCGTGAAGCGGTCGGGGGCGAGCTCGATGAGCAGCCGGTTGGTGTGCGCCAGCACCTCGCCGGGGGAGGCGCCGGCGGTGGCGTGCGCGCGGATGGCGGTGCGCACCTGGCCCATGAGGGCGGCGGCGGTCACGTCGTGCCCCTGGACGTCGCCGATGACCGCCGCGGCCTGGGTGTCGCTGAGCCGGACCAGGTCGTAGAAGTCGCCGCCGATGTCCATGCCGGGGGTGGCCGGGACGTACCGGGCGGCGAGTTCGAGCCCCGGGATCTCCGGCAGCGTGTGCGGCAGCAGGCTCGACTGCAGGCACTGGGCGAGCTGGTGCTTGACGTCGTAGAGCCGGGCCCGCTCGAACGCCTGCGCGATCAGCCCGGCGAGCGCGGTCAGCGTGGCGCGCTCGTCGGGCTCGAAGTGGTGCGGCCGGTCATAGGCGAGGATGCAGGTGCCGATGGGCCGCCCCGAGGTCACCAGCGGCAGGAACGCCCACGCCTTCATGTCGTCGGAGGCCAGGGCCTCCGGGTACGTCTCCCGCAGGTCGGCCCAGCTCTCGAAGAAGGCCGGCCGGGCGGCGTCGTACGGCAGCAGCTCCGGCGCCGGCGGGATCACCGGCTGCCCGTCGAGCTCGGCGACGGCCTGCCGGCTGTAGCCGCGCGAGGCGGCCACCCGCATCCGCCCGCCCTCGGTGGTGAGGATGGCCAGCGCCTGGACGTCGTAGACCGGCATGACGTGGTCGGCGACGAGGTCGATCACCTCCTGCGCGGTGACGGCCCTGGCGAGCGTCGTCGCGAGGTGCAGCATCTCGTGCAGGGCGATGATGCGGGTCGGCCGCCCGATCTCGTGGGGCGGCGGCCGTTCCGCGGGGTCGTGGTCCAGCGCGCCGGGCGTGACGCGCACGGTGACGCCGGTCAGGCCGGGGAAGAGCCGGAAGGTGACCAGCCGCCCCGACGGGTGGCGGGCGGTGAACGCGGTGACCCGGCCGCTCAGCACCGCCGACCGGTAGAGGTCCTCGTAGAGCGGGTCGTCGAGCCAGGGCAGCGCCTCGCCCAGGCGTTCGCCCTGCAGCTCGGAGGCGTAGACGGACAGCAGGTCGGCGGCCGGCGCGGTGATCAGCGCGATGCGGCCCTCGACGTCGAGCGAGCAGTAGCCCTCCGGCAGCCTGTTGAGCGCCTGGAGCGCGACGAGCTGCGAGGCGGTGTCGGCGGCGCGGGCGGGGCGCGGGTTGAGTATGCGCGGGCGCGGCCCCGGCGTGATCGGCTCGCCCCGGTCGGCCTCCCGCTGGAGCAGGCCCGCGAGGGCGGAGCAGCTCGCGTCGATCGCGTCGAGCTGCTCCCGTGACAGCGCGTGCGAGTACCCCGCGGGCCAGACCAGCATCAGCGCGCCCCAGACGCGCCCGCCGCCGCGGATGGGGCGGACGGCCACCGCGAAGTGGTAGGGCAGCGAGAGCGCCGCCGAGGGGAACTGCCGCGCGAGGTCCTCGCGGCCCGAGATCCAGACCAGGCGGTCCTCGCGTACGGCCCTGGCGGCCGGCACGGGGTCGCCGACCCTGAGCCGGGCCCAGGACATGGCGATCGGCTCGGGCATGCCGAGCTGGACGTCCATCACCAGCCCCCGGCCGTCGTCGGCCAGGAGGTAGACGATGCCGATGTGCGCCCCCGCGTCGGTGATGGCCCGGATCAGCAGGTCGTCCAGGCCGGCCCGGCCCGGCCGGTGCGCGGCGTGCTCCCGCACCGGCTCAGCCGTCCGTCTCCCCATTCACGCACGGAGACCACAAAAGCAGTATGAAACCCCCCATACGGGCAGGATACCCCGCAGGTCGATGGCGGGCCGCTCACCTTCCGCTCAACATCGGACATCCGCTTGCCCGCCCCGCCCCTCCCGGACACGATGGGCCGGTGATCCTTCCGGTTCCCGCGACCCCGCTGCACCCGCTGCCCCGCCTGGCCCGCCGCCTCGGCCTCGGCCCCGAGGACCTGTGGGTCAAACGGGACGACCTGACCGGCCTGGCGGGCGGCGGCAACAAGGCGCGCAAGCTCGCCGCCATCGTCGCCGACGCCCTGGCCAAGGGCTGCGACCACCTGGTGACCGGCGGGGGAGCGCAGAGCAACCACGCCCGCATGACGGCCGCCGCCGCCAACCTCGCCGGGCTCGGCTGCGACCTGCTGCTCACGCCCGGCGACGACAGCGGCAACCTGCTGCTGGACCGCGTGCTCGGCGCCCGCATCCACTGGCTGGACGGCGGGCCGCTGCCGTACGCCGAGACCGAGGCCGCCATCCAGGAGCACGCCAGGGAGCTGGCCGCGCGGGGCCGGCGCCCCTACGCCATCCCGATCGGCGGCTCGTCGCCGCTCGGCGCCTCCGCGTACGCCGACGTGGGCCGCGAGCTCGCCGCACGCCTCGACCCCGGCCTGGTCGTGGTCGCCGCGGGCTCGGGCGGCACGCAGGCCGGGCTGGCGGCCGGGCTCGGCGACCACGGCAAGGTGCTCGGCGTGGACGTCGGCGCCCGGCCCGGCCTGGCCGAGGCGGTCCAGGAGCTGGCCGCCGAGGCCGCCGCCCTCGCCGGGCTGCCCGCGCCGCGCGGCCGCTGCCGCCTGGACACCGGGCAGGCCGGGGCGGCGTACGGCGAGCCGACCGGCCCGGCCCTGGACGCGCTGCGGGCGGCGGCGCGGACGGAGTCCCTGCTGCTCGACCCCGTCTACACGGCCAAGGCCATGGCGGGCCTGTTCGCCGCCGCGCGCGAGGCGCCCAGGGGCACGCGGGTGGTGTTCGTGCACACCGGAGGACTGCCCGGCCTGCTCGCCTCCCGTTACGCCGGCTGGCTCACCAGCGGGAGGCCAGACGACGCCGCAGCCGGACCGGCGGCAGCGGCGGAGCCTTCCTGAGGTGCCTCCTGCCGATCACCTGGAACAACGCCCGCCGGTCGGTCATGCCGCCCTTGCCGCTCGGCTCCCTGCCGAACAGCGCGAGCAGCGTCGTCCGGACGCCGGAGCGCGTGCTCCAGTCCACGAAGGCCCGGCACTCGGCCGGGTCCTCGCCGTAGAACTCGTCGAACAGCAGCAGGGCGCCGTCGGCGAGCAGCGGCGTCAGCCAGTCCAGCGCGCACGCGGTGGCCGACTCGAGGTCGGCGTCCAGGTGCGCCAGGCTGACCAGGCCCACCTCGGCGGCGAGGGCGGGCGTCAGCGACTCGGCGAAGAACCCCTTGACGACCCGCACCCCGTTCAGCCGCGGCACCGGCGTCGCGAACGTGCCGGCCGGCAGGTTCTCGTAGCCCTCGGGCAGCCCCTCGAAGGAGTCGCAGGCGTAGATGCGCTTGCGGCGCTGCCGGCGCTCCCACAGCCGGGCCCGCCACAACTCGTCCCTGATGACCCGGGTGGAGTAGCCCTTCCAGACGCCGAACTCCACGATGTGGCCGGGCACCGGCCGGGACAGCTGCACGGACAGCTCCAGGACCTGGGCCCGGGACGGATAGGTGACCTTGTTCCTGAGCTCGGGCCACTCCCCGGGAGCGCCGCCTAACCAGCTCCCGTCGAGCAAGGTGCGTTCTGACATGCGTAACCCCTTCGCAGTCGCTCGCGTTTCCGCCGAGGCAATCAGTAAGGGTGGGGTGCGGACCACGCCTGAATACGCACAGCAGTATGGTCGCCGCGTGACCCCCGCGTCACGGGATGTCGCACAAAGGGCTTGGGGTCACTCCTCCGACAGGACGCGCTGGGCGACGGCGAAGGCGGCGTTGGCGGCCGGGACGCCGCAGTAGACGGCGCTCTGCAGCAGCACCTCGCCGATCTCGTCCGGGGTCAGCCCGTTGCGCAGCGCCGCCCGCACGTGCATGGCCAGCTCCTCCAGGTGGCCGTGGGCGACGAGCGCGGTCAGCGTGACGCAGCTGCGGGTCCGCCGGTCGAGGCCGGGCCTGGTCCAGATCTCCCCCCAGGCGTAACGGGTGATGAAGTCCTGGAAGTCCCTGGTGAACGGCGTCGTACGGGCCACCGCCCGGTCCACGTGCGCGTCGCCCAGCACCTCGCGCCGCACCCGCATGCCAGGCGTCGAGGGGAGGTGGGCGAGCAGCGCGGCGGTCAGGCGTTCCGGCTGGTCGGCGGGGGCCAGATGGGCGGCGCCCGCCAGCTCCACGAGCGTCGCGCCGGGGATGCCGTCGGCGAGCTCCCTGGCGTGCGCGGGCGGCGTCGCGGGATCGTCCCTGCCCGCCACGACCAGGGTGGGGGCCTTGATCGCGGACAGCTCGGCGCGCACGTCGTAGCCGGCCAGGGCGTCGCAGCAGGCCGCGTACCCCTCGGGGTCGGCGGCGGCCAGGTCGTCGAGCAGCGCCTGCCGCGGCGGGCCGGCGAACCAGCGGGCGGCCGTGCTCTCCAGCAGCGGGCCGGTGCCCTCGGCGCGCACCAGCCGGGCCCGGTCGTGCCAGGCCGCGGGCTCGCCGAAGCGGGCGGAGGAGCAGACCATGGCGAGCGAGCGCACCCGGCCGGGGTGGCGCAGCGCCAGGGTCGCGCCGATCGCGCCGCCGATCGACACGCCCGCGTAGTGAAAGGAGCCGAAGCCCGCCGCGTCGGCGGTCTCCAGCACCAGGGCGGCCAGGTCCTCGACCGTGGCCACCGGGGCCGCCGGGGAGCCGCCGTGGCCCGGCAGGTCGAACCTCAGCACCCGGAACGTCCGCGCCAGCGCGGCGACCTGCGGCTCCCACAGGCGCAGGGACGTGCCGAGCGACGGTCCGAGGATCAGCGGCTCGCCGTCCGCAGGGCCGTCCAGCCGGTGGTGCACCATCGTCAGTCCTCCTTGAGAGCCCGCTCCACCAGGGCGCGGGCGGAGCCCGTGGAGCCGGACAGGGTCAGGTTGGCGCGCATGCGCTCGGGGTGCACCCGCAGCCCTCCGGCCAGCTCGGCCGCGTCGCGGGCGGCCCCGGCGACCAGGCGCAGGCACTCGCGCAGCGGCTGCCACTCGGCGTGCCAGGCGCCGGAGGGGCGTTCGTCCTCGGCGGCGAGCGCGGCGTACAGGACGGCGGCCAGCGCCGGGACCTGCCGCGCCGCCGCGGCGATCATGGTGGCGCGGACCGGGTTGCGCTTGTGGGGCATGGACGACGAGCCGCCGCCGACGCCTTCGGACAGCTCGCCCACCTCGGTGCGCGAGAGCACGAGCACGTCGGCCGCCACCTTGCCGAGCGCGCCCGACGCGAACGCCAGCGCCCCGCCGAGGTCGGCCACCGGCGTGCGCAGCACGTGCCACGGCAGCACCGGCTCGGCCAGCCCCAGCTCGGCGGCGAACCGGGCCACGAGCCGCAGCCCGGGATCCCCGCCCGCCCCCACCTCGTCAGGGCCGGGCTCCGGGCGCTCGGGAGCCTCACCCAGCCCGACCACGTCGGGGCCGGGCTCCGGAGGCTCGGGGTGGAAGGCGGCGAGGGTGCCCGCGGCCCCGCCGAGCTGGGCCGGCAGGGAGTCGCGGGCGGCGCGCAGCCGGTCGCGGGCGTCCAGGACCAGCTTGCGCCAGCCCGCCGCCTTCAGCCCGAACGTCGTCGGCACCGCCTGCTGGGTGAGCGTCCGCGCGGCCATCACGGTGTCGCGGTGCGCGGCGGCCAGCCCGGCGAGGTCGCCGGCGACCCGGCCGAGGTCCGCCAGCACCGGGCCCAGCGTCCGGTGCGCCACCAGCATGAGCGCGGTGTCCATGATGTCCTGGCTGGTCGCGCCCCGGTGGACGTACGCGCCGTGCGGCCCGGCCGCCGCGCGCAGGTCCTCCACGAGCGGGATCACCGGGTTGCCGCCGGAGCGCGCCCGCGTGACGAGCCCCGGCAGGTCGAACGCCGCCTCCCGCGCCGCCCCGGCCACCGCCTCGGCCGCCTCCCGCGGGGCCGCGCCGATCGCGGCCTGGGCGCGGACCAGCGCGACCTCGGCGTCCAGCAGGGCCCGCAGGACGGCGGCGTCGCCGGTCTCCCCGGCCGCGCCCCGCATGGGGGACAGCAGCCCGAGATCGGCTCCGGGGCCGGCCGAAGCTCCCGGGTCAGCCGAAGTCAAGGAAGACCGTCTCCTTCTCGCCCTGCAGGTGGATGTCGAAGCGGTAGAAGTCCTCACGCTCCGGCACGGCCAGCAGCGTCTCCCGCCGCTCCGGCGGCACCGTGTCCAGGAAGGCCGCGTCCCGGTCGAAGTAGACGCGGGTGAACAGGTGGTGCAGCAGGCCGCGGGCGAAGACGCACACGCTGATGTAGCCGTTCCCCGGCATGAGCGTGCGCAACCCGTAGCGGCCGTCGGCGTCGGTCGGCACCCGGCCGAAGCCGGTGAAGTCGAGCCCGTGCCGCCCGATCACGGCCCCGGTGACCGGGTCGCGGCGCAGCGAGCCCGGCCGGCCGCGCAGGTCGCCCGACGGGCCGGCCTGCCAGAACTCCAGCAGCGCGTCAGGCACCGGCACGCCGTCGCCGTCGTAGACGTACCCCTGGACGGTGATCCCGCCGGTGGCGAGGTCGCCGCCGCCGGGGAACGGCAGCGCGAAACCGTAGAACGGGCCGATCGTCTGCGAAGGGGTCGGCTTCAACGGCCCTCCTCCATCCAGGTGGCGGCCGGGCCGTCGAGGACGATGTCCCAGCGGTAGCCCAGCGAGAACTCGGGCACGGACAGGTCGTGGTCGTAGGCGGACACGAGCCGCTGCCTGGCCCGCTCGTCCGTCACCGACTGCAGGACCGGGTCGAACGGGAACAGCGGATCGCCCGGGAAGTACATCTGGGTGACCAGCCGCTGCGTGAACGCCGTGCCGAACACCGAGAAGTGGATGTGCGCCGGCCGCCAGGCGTTGACGTGGTTGCGCCACGGGTACGGCCCCGGCTTGATCGTGGTGAAGAGGTAATGGCCCTCGTCGTCGGTCAGGCAGCGCCCGACCCCGGAGAAGTTGGGGTCGAGCGGGGCGGGGTGGTCGTCCCGCTGGTGCCGGTAGCGGCCGGCGGAGTTGGCCTGCCACACCTCGACGAGCTGGCCGCGTACCGGCCGGCCGTCGCGGTCGAGCACCCGGCCCCGCACGGTGATCCGCTCGCCGAGCGGTTCGCCGAGGTGCTGCTTGGTCAGGTCGGAGTCGAGCGCGGTCACGTCGGAGACGCCGAACACCGGCCCGGCCAGCTCGGCCGCCTCCGGGTCCTTGACCGCGAGCGCCGGCAGCTTCGGGTGGCGGAGGATGCTGCTGCGGTAAGGGGGGAAGTCGCGCAGCGGATGGTTCGCCTCCTCGCCGGCGTGCGCCGCGTGCACCTCGGCGGTCTCGCGGTCGATGTCGGCTTGCGAGGGGGGTGGGATCATGGAGCGGCTACCTTTCCAGTACGACGGCCAGCCCCTGGCCGACACCGATGCAGAGAGTGGCCAGTCCGACGCCGGAGCCGGCCGCCGCGAGGCGGTGCGCCACGGCGCCGGTGACGCGGGCGCCGGACGCGCCGAGCGGATGCCCGAGCGCGATCGCGCCGCCCTCCGGGTTGACCAGGGCGGGGTCGAGATCCGGCAGCTCGGCCAGGCAGCCGAGCGTCTGGGCGGCGAACGCCTCGTTCAGCTCGGCGGTGGTGAGGTCGGCGAAGCCGCGGCCGGCCTTGGCGAGCGCCCGGGTCGCGGCCTCGACCGGGCCGAGTCCGAAGTAGCGGGGTTCGAGAGCGCTCGCGGCGCCGGCGGTGATCCGCGCCAGGGGTTCGCGGCCGCCCAGCCCGTCCTCGTCGGTGAGCAGCAGCGCCGCCGCGCCGTCGTTGAGCGGGGAGGAGTTCCCCGCGGTGACCGTGCCCTCCTTGCGGAAGACCGGCTTGAGCCGGGCGAGCTTGTCCAGCGAGCTGTCCTCGCGGATGCCCTCGTCCCGGGTGACGTCCCCGACGGGGACGATCTCGCGCTCGAAGGACGCCTTGGCCGCCTTCTGGTGGCTGGCCAGGGCGTAGGCGTCCTGCTCCTCGCGGGTGATGCCGTGCTTGCCGGCGATCAGCTCGGCGCCCTCGCCGAGCGGCACCGTGTGCTCGGCGGGCATCCTCGGGTTGACCAGCCGCCAGCCGAGCGTCGTGGAGACCAGCTCCGCGCCGCCCGCGGGGAAGGCCCGGTCGGGCTTGGGCAGCACCCAGGGGGCGCGGGTCATCGACTCGACGCCGCCCGCGATCACGGTGGAGGCGTCGCCGAGCGCGATCATCCGGTACGCCTGGATGACCGCCTCCATGCCGGAGCCGCACAGCCGGTTCACGGTCGCGCCCGGCGTGCTCACCGGCAGCCCGGCGAGCAGCGCGGCCATGCGGGCGACGTTGCGGTTCTCCTCGCCGGCCCCGTTGGCGTTGCCGAGGATCACCTCGTCGGGGGCCTCGACGCCGTTGCGCTCGGCGACGGCCCTGACCACGTGCGCGGCCAGGTCGTCGGGGCGGATCCCGGCCAGCGCGCCGTTGTGGCGGCCGAACGGGGTGCGGACGGCGTCCACGATGTACACGGTCTTCATGCCAGGACCTCGGCTTCCGTACGCTCGCGCAGCTCCTCGACGCTCACTCCCGGCGCGGTCTCCACCAGCCGCAGCCCGTCCCCGGTGACGTCGAGCACGCCGAGGTCGGTGATGACGCGGTGCACGCACGCCTGCCCGGTGAGCGGCAGCGAACACTTCCTGACGATCTTGGGAGAGCCGTCCTTGGCCGTGTGATCCATGATCACGATGACCTTGCGGGCGCCGTGCACGAGGTCCATCGCCCCGCCCATGCCCTTGACCAGCTTGCCGGGCACCATCCAGTTGGCCAGGTCGCCCGTGGCCGACACCTGCATCGCGCCCAGCACCGCCACGTCGATGTGCCCGCCGCGGATCATCCCGAACGACAGCGAGGAGTCGAAGAACGACGCCCCCTCGCGCACGGTCACCGTCTCCTTGCCCGCGTTGATCAGGTCGGGGTCGACCTCGTGCTCGTACGGGTAGGGCCCGACGCCGAGCAGGCCGTTCTCCGAGTGGAGGATCACGTCCACGTCGTCAGGCAGGAACGACGGGATGCGGGTCGGCAGGCCGATGCCCAGGTTGACGTAGTCGCCGTCGCGCAGTTCGGCCGCCGCGCGCGCCACCATCTCGTCCCGCGTCCAGCTCATGATCGGGTGGTCCTCTTCTCGATGCCCTTGTCGGCGGCCTGCTCGGGGGTCAGCACGACGACGCGCTGGACGAAGACGCCGGGCAGGTGGACCTCGTCCGGGTCCAGCTCGGTCAGCTCCTCGACCTCGGCGACGGTGACGCGCCCGGCCATCGCGGCCAGCGGGTTGAAGTTGCGCGCGGACTTGTTGAAGACGAGGTTGCCGTGGCGGTCGCCCTTGGCGGCGCGCACCAGCGCGAAGTCCGTCGTGATGCCGTGCTCCAGCACGTACGGGCGGCCGTCGAACTCGCGCACCTCCTTGGGAGACGAGGCGACGGCGACGGAGCCGTCCGGGTTGTGGCGCAGCGGCAGCCCGCCGTCGGCCACCGGCGTGCCGACCCCGGCGGGGGTGTAGAAGGCGGGGATGCCCGCGCCGCCCGCGCGCAGCCGCTCGGCGAGGCTGCCCTGGGGGGTCAGCTCGACCTCCAGCTCGCCGCTGAGGTACTGGCGGGCGAACTCCTTGTTGTCGCCGATGTACGAGGCCGTCACCCGCGCGATGCGGCCGGCGGCCAGCAGCACGCCGAGGCCGCCGCCGTCCACGCCGCAGTTGTTCGACACGACGGATATGCCGGTGACGCCGGTGTTGTAGAGGGCCTGGATCAGCACGTTCGGGATGCCGCTCAGCCCGAACCCGCCGACCGCGAACGACGCGCCGTCCCGCACGCCGGCCAGCGCCTCCTCGGCCGAGGCCACCACCTTGTCTCTCCGCACGACGCTCCAATTCACCGGGAGTGTTCGCATAGTGAACTTTTGTCCACTATTGTGGTATCGAGTATCCGTACAGAGGGGTGACCTGTCAAAGGAGCCCCCTCGACCGGAGGAGTGGCGGATGGAAGCGGCCGAAACCCCCGAAGCCGGACCCCCGGCCCCCGGGACGCTCGAACGCGGCCTCGCCGTGCTGCGCGTGCTCGCCGGCGACCCGGGCCGGCCCATGGCCGCGACCGACCTCGTCCGGGCGACCGGGCTCGCGAGAAGCGCCGTGGACCGGGTGCTCGCCACCCTCACCCACCTCGGCTACCTGCGGCTCGACGGCCGGGAGGTGCGGCTCGCGCCGCGGCTGATGGAGCTGGGGGAGGCGTACCTCGCGGGCGGCGGGCTCCGCGACGCCCTGTCGCCGCCGGCCGGGCGGCTGGCCGAGGAGCTCGACGAGTCGGTGTCGCTGGCCGTGCCGGACGGGGACGGGGTGCGCTTCGTCGCGCAGTTCACCCGGCGGCGCACCATGTCCGTCGCCTTCAGGGTCGGCGACCTGCTGCCCGCCGGCCGGTGCGCGGCCGGGCTCGCGCTGCTCGACCCGGCCGCGCCGTGGGCCGTGGACGACCAGCTCGTCGAGCCGGGGCTGGTGGCGGTCGCGGTGCCGGTGCGCGACCCGGCAGGGCGGGTCGTGGGCGCGGCCAGCGTGGTCAGCCACACCAGCAGGCACACCGCCGACGGGCTGCGCGCGTACGCCCTGCCCCGGCTGCGGGCGACGGTGACCGAGATGGAGGCCGCACTCGCCCGCCCGCCCCTGGACGAGGACCGGGGCAGGGAGCCGGGGGACGCCGTGGACGGGTCGCGAACGGCCAAGCAGGAGCTCGGCGCCGGCTACCTCCAGTCGCTGGCCAGGGGCCTGGCCGTCATGGTGGCGCTCGGCCGGCCCGGCGGCGCCACCCTCGCCGACGCCTCCCGCGCGACCGGCCAGCCCCGGGCGACCGTACGCCGCGCGGTGCAGACCCTGGAACGGCTCGGCTACGCCGCCGCCCGCGGCACCCGCTTCGTCCTGCTGCCGAAGGTGCTGGAGCTGGGCTACGCGCACCTGTCCGGCCTGCCCTTCCGCGCCGTCGTGCAGCCGCACCTCGCCGACCTGGTCGCCCGGGTGCACGAGTCGGCGTCGGTCGCCGTGCTGTCCGGCGAGGACATCGTCTACCTGGCCCGCCGCCCGACCCGGCGGATCATGAGCGTGGACATCACGGTCGGCACCCGCTTCCCCGCCTACGCCACGTCCATGGGCCGGGTCCTGCTCGCCGACCTGCCCGAGGAGCGGCTGGACGCCATCGCGGTCAAGCCGCTGTCCAGCCGCACCATCGCGACCACCGCCGAGCTGAAGGCGGTCGTGCGCCAGGTCGCCGCCGACGGGTACGCCCTGGTGGACCAGGAACTGGAGGAGGGGGTGCGGTCGCTGGCGGTGCCCATCAGGGACGGCTCAGGCCGGGTGGTCGCCGCCGTCAACGTCGCCACGCACGCCAGCCGCGCCACGCCCGGCGACCTGGTGCGCGAGGTCCTGCCGGAGCTGCGGGAGGCCGCCGCGCGGATGGCGGCCGACCTCGCGTACGTGCACGGCCCGGCCTGGAACGGCGACCTGCGCCAAGTGGTCCACCTCGGCCGCTGACCCGTCGCGGGCCCGCCGGCCGGGACTCAGCCGCGCCGGCGGCCGTGGCCGCGCTTGTCGGCGACGGCCCAGGCGGCGTCCCACGAGCGGTAGCGGCGGCGGTCGAGGACCCAGCGCCCGGCCGTGAAGCCGATGACGGCCAGCAGCACGGACGCCAGCACCGTGAAGACCGCCATGCCCGCCCCGCGGAAGCCGATCTCCACCGGCTTCTTCGGCGCGGTCGCCGGCCGCCCCTCGGCGTCGATCCAGATCCGCACCGCCGTGCCGCTCCTCGCCAGCCCCGGAGCCGGCACGTCACCGGTGCGCGCCGCGCCGTCCGGGCCCGTCCATCGCGCCTGCGCGCGCGGCAACTGCGGCGACGCCTCGCCGAACGCCGCCCTCGGCGGCGGCGCGTCCTGCAGCAGGGTCGCCGTCACCTGCTGCCGCCCGCCCGGCCCGACCCGGGTCTCGGCCATCCCGGTCTCGTACACCGCCCTTCCCGCCAGCACCGCCGGCCAGACGCTCGCCAGGACCAGCAGGACCGCGGCCACCAGCAGCGCGGACTCCAGACGATCGGTACGGCGGCGCAGCGGGTTGCGGTCCCATCGGTACCCGCGCGTCACCCTCTTCAGGGAATCCAGAGCAGCTCTCACCGCGCACCTCCTCGACACCCACAAAGGTGCGCTCCACCTGCCCGTACGAGGAGTGCCATAAGCCTCACCCCCAGGGGACCTTCGCCCTCTCCCGCGGCCTGAACCACCCCATACCCCCAAAAACCCCCTGCACGCTGGGGTTTCAGGAACTCGGCCGCGACGCCGCTCGTTGCACGGGCGCAAGAAGTGATCATCACCTGATCACCCACCCGATCATCGACAGGGAGAGCAAAAGTCGTGGTCTTCAAACGCATGCTGGGCGCGTTCGGCGTCGGCGCGCCCTCGGTGGACACCGTCCTCACCACGTCCCGCACGCGGCCGGGCGGCACGCTGGAGGGCGAGGTCCGGCTCAAGGGCGGCGACTTCGACGCCGAGATCGAGCACGTCACGCTCGGCCTGGTGGCCCGCGTGGAGGTCGAGTACGGCGACTCGGAGGGCGCCGGCGTCAACGAGTTCGCCCGCCTCGACGTCTCCGGGCCGTTCACGCTGCGCAAGGGCGAGGACCGCACGCTCGGCTTCACCATGCCCGTGCCGTGGGAGGCGCCCGTCAGCGAGATCGGCGGGCAGCCGCTGCGCGGCATGGTCCTCGGCGTGCGCACCGAACTGGCCATCGCCAAGGCCGTGGACAAGGGCGACCTCGACCTGTTCGCGGTCGAGCCGATGCCGTCGCAACTGCGCATCCTGGAGGCGTTCCTCGCCCTCGGCTTCTCGTTCAAGTCGGCCGACCTGGAGATGGGGCGGCTGGTCGGCGTGGACCAGCGGCTGCCGTTCTACCAGGAGATCGAGTTCTATCCGCCGCCGCAGCACCAGGGCCTGGTCAACGAGGTCGAGGTGACCTTCGTCGCCTCACCTGACGGGCTGACCGTCGTCCTGGAGGCCGACAAGCGGGCCGGCCGCTACTCTTCCGGCGACGCCATCGACCACTTCACCGTCAGCCACGACGACGCGCTGCGCACCGACTGGACCGGCGAGATCGGGCGCTGGCTCCAGCGCCTGGCCGAGTACGGCGGCCACCACGGCGCCCCGCACGGCTACCACGATCCGCACCACGACCCCCACCACCACGGGCACCACGACCCGCACCACCACGGGCACCATCACGGTGGCGGGCCGGGCGTCGGCGCGGTGGTCGCCGCGGGCGCCGCCGGCGTCGTGGGCGGACTGGTGGCCGGCGAGATCGTCGAGGAGATCTTCGAGGGCGACGACGACGGCGGCGGCGACGACGAGTGGTGACCCCGCGCGCTGAGCGGAGCGGGGCCTGAAAAGGGGAGCTTCGAGCGGGTTGTGGCGGGCGGCCGCGGGGATGTGCCCCGTGGCCGCCCGCCGGCGCTCACTCGCGGCGGCGCTTGACGTACAGACCGGCGGTCAGCGAGACGCCGAGCGCCGCCAGCGCCACCTGGATCAGCAGCTCGATCCAGTCGATGCCGCCGGTGTCGGCCACGCCGAGCGCAGCGGCGAGCGCGGTCCCGATGAGGGCCGCGACCACGCCGATGAGGATGGTGAGCCAGATCGGGATGCGCTGGCGTCCGGGCACGACGAGCCGCCCGAGAGCGCCGACGACGACGCCGATGACGATGCCGGAGATGATGCCGGTGATTTCCATGGTGCGACTCCCGGAGAGACGACGTTGGACCGCCATCCCGACAACGAACGGACCGGTGCTCCCGGTGCCCGCCGCCGCCTCCTGATCGCCCCTAGAACGTCACCAGCGGGTCGCCCACGAAGTCGGCGATGAAGTTGACGAAGAAGAAGCCGAAGAACAGGAAGTTGAGCACCAGGATGACGTAGTGCCACGGCCGGGGCCGGGCCGGCCGGGGCAGCCTGCTGTTCAGGTACATCAGCAGGAACGGGTAGATCAGCGCGCCCAGGTTCGACATGTTCGCCGACCACTCCACCAGCCCCACCGGCAGCGACTGGAAGATGACGATGGAGATGACCACCAGCAGCACGAGCATGAAGGGGTAGTAGAAGCGCCGCGGGTCGCCCTCGACGAGCGCGCGCAGGCGGGGGCTGGAGGCGTTGGCGGCGTCGGTCGTCACCCGGACCATCGCCTCGAAGATGCCGAGCTGCGTGGAGAACAGGATCAGCACCCCGACCGCCAGCGCCACGTAGAACACCACCCGGCCGTACTCTCCGCCGAGCGCGCTCGCCACGAACGTCGGCACGTTGGCCCGCGTCGGCTTCTCGCCGCTCAGCGCGACCGCCTGCGCCATGAGGATCGTCGGCAGCAGCATGCCGAGAATGGCGCCGACGAAGAACACGCCCCACATGTCGATCATGAGCAGCCGGTACCAGCGGCGCCACAGGCCCCGGTTCCTGTCGTCGTCGGGGAAGGTGACACCGCTGGACAGCAGGCGGTTACGGCCGCCGCGCAGCCCGGAGAGGTAGCCGACGCGGTGGCCCATGCCGTAGCCCTTGTCGCGGTAGTGGCCCATCACGTACCAGTTGAGGCCCGAGGCCAGGGCCGTGAACCCGGCCAGCGCGCCGAGCTGGGTGGCCGTGATCCCCGCGGGCGGCGCGGCCGGGGTGAGGAAGCCGCGGATGCCCTCCCACCACAGGTCGAACGGCACCACGAGCAGGTCCACCGCGATCAGCGCGAGCAGGATCGAGCCGACCATCACCCAGTTGGCCAGCTCCAGCGCCCGGCTGATGCGGCGGGCGAAGGCGGTGATGAGGAACACCAGCACCAGCAGGCCGACCGCCCACCAGCGGGGTTCGGCGTCCGTCGCGGCCGGGGGCACGCCGTGGACCAGCGCGTACACGCCCTGCCCCGCCGAGGCGGCCCAGCCGCCCGCGATGAAGGCGAAGATCACGATGAGGACGGACAGCGGTACCCACAGCGGCCAGCCCGGCGGCACCCGGCCCCAGCCGACCACCGGCGACTCGCCGGTCGCGATGACGTACCGCGAGCACTCGACGTTGTAGAACGTCTGCAGCAGCGCCGAGACCACGATCACCCAGCCGACGCCGACGAAGCCGTACTGGCCCACGTTCAGCGGGCCGAGCAGCCATTCGCCGCTGCCGATCGAGATGCCGAGCGCGATCAGGCTGGGCCCGACGGCGTACTTCACGATCTCCTTGAACCCGATTCTGGAGACCTTGAAGACCTCTTCGGGTGTGGGTAGATCGGTGACCTCGAGATCGGGGCGGCTGACTCCCAGTGGATGCGTCATGTCAATGCCTCCTGACGTTCAGGGTGATCCCGTACAGGTGCGGCATCAAGGCCCAAATCCGTGGTGACAGGTCGGTGCGTGGCGTTACCCGTCGTATCGCCCGTGGCTACTTACAGTTAGTGAGCGTTGTCACATCGTGACCACAGGGAGAAATGGTGAAAGGTAACCTCATAGCCGCAGGCGGCGTGCTCGCCGCGGCTGTCGCGGTCGTCGGCCTGGCCGGTCCGGCGAACGCCATCTCGCGCTGCGAGATCGGCATCAGCGACAGCAGGCACTCGTTCGGCATCGACGCCGAGGGCGTCTGGGTCGGGCGTCGCGACGCCAAGGCCTGCAAGAACCCCGACCGGCACCGCCACTACGGCTGGCGCGGCTTCGACGACGGCTTCGACGACGACGGCTTCGACGGCGACTTCGACGACGACTTCGACGGCGACGAGTCCGATGACGGCTTCGGCGACGAGTTCGACGGCGGGTACGACGACGAGTTCGACGGCGGGTACGACGACAGGTCCGATGACGGCTTCGACGGCGGCTTCGACGGCGGCTTCGACGGCCGGTACGACGGCCGGTACGACGACGGCTTCGACGGCAGGTTCGAGCGCGGATACGACGACAGGTACGAGCGCGGCTTCGATCGCGGCTTCCACGACGAGGCCGATGACAGGTTCCACCCCAGGTTCCGCCCCGGGTTCCACGGCAGGTTCCACTGGGACGACCATCCCGGCCGAGGCTGGGACCGGCGATGGGGCTGGGCACAGCCCGACGAGGACTGGCGCAACTGGGGCGCCCATGGTTACCGCTACCCGGTCGCCATGCACGGCCGTTACTAGAGACCTCTAGAGCGGACCGGTCCCGGGGCCGCGCGAGCGCCCCGGGACGCCTCCCTGTGGCACACCCTTGATGACGACGCGCCCCTCCTCCCCCTCCGGGGCCCGCGGCCGCCGCGCGGGCCTTCCGGCGTTCAGCGGTCCACGATCTCGTTCTTGCCGATGACCACGACGCCGCCGCGCGTGAGGGCGAAGCGCGTGCGGTCGTAGTCCAGGTCGAACCCGATCCGCGCGCCGTCGGGGATCACGACGTTCTTGTCGATGATCGCCTTGCGCACGATCGCGCCCCGCCCGATCTTGACGTTCTCCATCAGCACGGAGTCCTCGACCAGCGCGTGCGAGTGGATCACCACCTTCGGCGACAGGACCGAGCGGAGCGCCGTGCCGCCCGAGACGATCACGCCGGGCGAGACCAGCGAGTCGATGGCCCGCCCCACCCGGTCGCCGTCGTTGTGGACGAACTTCGCCGGCGGCAGCGGGTCGTGACCGGTGAAGATCGGCCACTTGTCGTTGTAGAGGTTGAAGATCGGATGCGCCGAGATGAGGTCCATGTGCGCCTCGTAGTAGGCGTCCAGCGTTCCCACGTCGCGCCAGTAGCCGCGGTCGCGCTCGCTGGAGCCGGGCACGATGTTGTTCTTGAAGTCGTAGACGTCGGCGCCGCCCGACTTGACCAGCATCGGGATGATGTTGCCGCCCAGGTCGTGCTTGCTGGTCGGGTCGAGGGCGTCCTCGCGCAGCGCGTCGATCATCGACTGGGTCTTGAACACGTAGTTGCCCATGGAGGCGTAGACCTCGTCGGGGGAGTCGGCGAGCCCCACCGCGTCCTTCGGCTTCTCCCTGAACGCGACGATCCTGCGGCCCTCGGGGTCGGTCTCGATGACGCCGAACTGGTCGGCCAGCGCCAGCGGCTGCCGGATCGCGGCGACGGTGACGTCCGCGCCGGAGTCCTCGTGCTGCTCGACCATCTGCCGCGGATCCATCCGGTAGATGTGGTCCGCGCCGAACACGATCACGTGCTCGGGCATCTCGTCGTAGATGAGGTTGAGGTTCTGGAACAGCGCGTCGGCCGAGCCGGAGAACCACCGCGGGCCGAGCCGCTGCTGCGCGGGCACGGGCGTCACATAGTTGCCGAGCATCGCCGACAGCCGCCAGGTGCGTGAGACGTGCCGGTCGAGGCTGTGGTTCTTGTACTGCGTCAGCACAACGATCTTGAGGAAGCCGCCGTTCGCCAGATTGGACAGCACGAAGTCTATGAGCCGATATATCCCCCCGAACGGCACCGCTGGTTTGGCCCGATCCGCCGTGAGCGGCATGAGCCTCTTACCCTCTCCACCTGCCAGCACGACCGCAAGCACCCTCCGGGACCTCATGCCCGAGACGCTACCCTCAAATGGCCGTTCTATCGACGAATCGCGGCGCGGTTAACTTCCCTCGTGTCCCGATTTGCCGCCTGGCGGCCGGGCGCGGGTCACCGACCCTGAGCTTGTCGATCGTGTCCCATGCTCGCGTTGATCGTAAGGTCGTCCCTATGCGTGTTGATCTGCTCAGCCGGGAGTATCCACCCGAGGTGTACGGCGGCGCCGGGGTCCACATGGAATACCTCGCACGGGAACTGCGCCCGCTGGCCGACGTACGGGTCCGCTGCTTCGGCGCCGACCGCGCCGAGCCGGGCGTCTCCGCCTACCGGGTGCCGGGCGGGCTGGAGAAGGCCAACGCCGCCCTCCAGGTGCTCGGTGTCGACCTGGAGATGGCCGCCGCCTGCGAGGGCGCCGACGTCGTGCACTCCCATACCTGGTACGCCAACTTCGCCGGGCATGTCGCCAAGCTCCTGCACGGCGTCCCGCACGTGATCACCACGCACAGCCTGGAGCCGCTGCGTCCGTGGAAGGCCGAGCAGCTCGGCGGCGGCTACGCGATCTCCTCCTGGTCCGAGCGCACCGCCCTCGCCGCCGCCGACGCCGTCATCGCGGTCTCGGCGGGCATGCGCCGCGACGTGCTGGCCGCCTACCCCGAGATCGCGCCGGAGAAGGTCACCGTCATCCACAACGGCATCGACACCGCCGAGTACGCCCCCGACCCCGGCGCCGACGTCCTCGCCCGGCACGGCATCGACCCCGGCCGCCCGTACGTGATCTTCGTCGGCCGCATCACCCGCCAGAAGGGCCTCGTCCCCCTGCTGCACGCGGCGCGCTCGTTCGACCCCGACGCCCAGCTCGTGCTCTGCGCGGGCGCGCCCGACACCCCCGAGATCGCCGCCGAGGTGAGCGGGCTCGTGCGCGACCTCGACCGCGACGGCGTCCACTGGATCCGGGAGATGCTGCCGAAGCCCGAGGTCATCCAGCTCCTCACGCACGCGACGGTCTTCGTGTGCCCGTCGGTCTACGAGCCCATGGGCATCGTCAACCTGGAGGCGATGGCCTGCGAGACGGCCGTCGTCGCGACCGCCACCGGCGGCATCCCCGAGGTCGTGGCCGACGGCGAGACCGGCCTGCTCGTGCCCGTCTCCCAGGAGCGCGACGGCACCCCGCACGACCCCGGCCGCTTCGCCGCCGACCTGGCCGAGCGGGTCAACACGCTGCTGCGCGACCCAGGGCGGGCCCGCGCCATGGGCCTCGCGGGGCGGGCCCGGGCGGTCGAGCACTTCTCGTGGGAGCGCATCGCCCACCGCACCATGGAGCTCTACGCCGCCCTGTGAGGCGCCCGCGGGCGGGAGCCGGGAGCCGGTCCGCCCGCGAGGGTCACCTCACGTGCGTTCCAGGACGACGATCGGAATCTCCCGGTCGGTCTTCTGCTGGTACTCGTCGTACTGCGGCCAGGTCGCCGTCATGACCCGCCACATCTCCGGCTTCTCCTCGGGCCGGGCAGGGCGGGCCCGCGCCGCGAACTTCTCGCCCTTCACCTGCACCTCGACCTCGGGGTCCGCCCTCAGGTTCTTGTACCACTGCGGGTCGTCGGGCGCGCCGCCGTACGAGGCCACGATCAGGTAGACGTCGCCGTGACGCTGGTAGATCAGTGGTGTGGTGTACGGTCGGCCCGAGTTGCGGCCCTTCGTGGTCAGCAGGAGGACGGTGGTGTTGTTCCAGTCGTGCCCCTCCGCCCCGTCGGTCTCCTGATAACGCCGGACATGTTCCTTGCCATAGAGCATGCCGCGACCCTACCCAGCGGGACGAGCCCCGCACCGCCGCCCACCTGGTCTGTACGAAGAGTTGGCCGCCGCCGGCCGCGCCGCCGCCCGGCCCCCCACCTGTACGCACGGGCGCGCCGGTGAGAGCCTGTGCCCATGACCGATCCGGCCGAGGCGCTGGCCGCCCGCATCGAGCGGTTCGAGCAGGCCGCCGATCCCGAGCTGATCTGGGATCCCGCGGCGCTGGTCGAGGCCGAGCAGGCGATGCGGGCGTGCGCCGGCGACCGCTCCGACGCCGCCACCTGGCGGCTGATCGGCGTGCTCCACCTGGCCCGCTACCGCCTCGACCCGGACCGCCTCGACCCGGACCGAGTTGACACGGACCGCCTTGACACGGGCACCGGTCAGGACGCCGCCGTCGCGGGCGCCTTCTTCGCCGCCGTTGCCGTGCTCGACCCCGGGCGGCTGCCGGAGAAGCTGCGCGGGGCCGCCGCGCCCTCCGCCGACGCGGCCGGCACCTGGGCCGGGCTGGTCGAGGAGGTGTTCCGGCACGTGGACCCGGCGGCGTACCGGCACGTGGGGCTGCTCGTGCACGCCCTCGTCCGGCGCGCCGCGGCCCACCTCACCGCCGACGCCGCCGACCGGCTCGGCGAGCTGCTGCTGCACCAGGCCATGCGCACCGCCGACCCGTCCTGGGCGCCCGGCGCGCTGGCCCTGCTCGGCGGCGGGCTCGTCCGGCTGTACAGGCGGACCGGGGAGCGGGAGCTCCTCGACGACGCCGTGCACGTGCTGTTCCGCGCCGCGCTCGCGGCCCCCGGCGAGGCCGCCCACCTGGCGGAGCTCGCCGCCGCGCTCGCCCTGGCCGTGCCCGACGACGAGGACCTGGTGCGGGCGTACCTGTCGGCGGCCGAGTCCGAGCCCGGCTCCCGCGAACGCTCCCGCGCCCTGCTCAGCCTCGTCGGCCTCGCCCAGGCCCGCGCCGCCCGCTCCTGCCTGGACGACGACCTGCTCGCCTTCATCCGCGTGGGGCAGTGCGCGCTCGACTTCTGGCACGAACGGTGGGCGCATCCGGGGGTGCTGGGGCCGTACGCGGCGGGACTGGTCGAGTGGTACGTGGTGACGGGCGACGAACGGTCGTTGGAGGCCGCCCACGAAATGCTCCAGGCCCTCGGCCTCCCCACCCCCGGCCACCACCACCCCACCTCCGCGCGAGAGCCCACCCCCGCTCAACTCCCTGCTCCCGCCTTCCCGGCCGGCCCGGCCACGTGGGACAGCCCCGACCGTCCGGACGCCCCCGACATCACCGACGACCCCGCTGCTCCGGGCGACCCCGCCGATCCGGGTGCTCCAGCCCTTCCTGGTGGTTCCGCCCATTCGGGCGACCCAGCTGATCCGCGTGGTTCCGCCCCTCCCGAGGGTTCCGTCGCTACGCGGGGTCCTGGGGTGGAGCGGGTCGCGTACGGTGCGACCTTCGAGCTGGCGCGGCGGCTCTCCGGGGACCCGCTCGCCCGCCTGGCCATGCTCGGCGAGCGGCGCCGGCGGCGCTACGAGGCGACCGGCGCGCAACAGGACCTCGACGTGGCCGTCGAAACCCTCCGGGAGGCCACCCGGGCCGTCCCGCCCAGCCACCCCGACCGCCCCGGACTCCTCACGGACCTCGCCGCCACCCTCCTCGAACGCACCCTGACCACAGGCGGCAACCCCGCGGCCCCCGTCGCCGCCGCCCGCACCGCCCTGGCCGCCCACGCCCCGGACGACCCGGCCCGCCCTGGCGCGCTGCTCCTCCTCGCCCGCGCCCTGCGCGTCCGGCTCACCCCGACCACCGCCGCCGAGGCGGTGGCCGCCCTGCGCGAGGCCCTGGCCACCGGCGACCGGCCGGCGCCGCGGCTGGAGGCGTACACGCTGCTCTCCGAGCTGCTCCGCCGGCGCGCCACCCACCAGGACGGCGTGCCGCACCGCGAGGAGGACCTCGACGGCGCGGTGCTGGCCGCCCGCCAGGCCGCCGAGCTGGCCGTGAAGAGCTCCCGTGACCAGGCCCCCGCCCACCGCCTGCTCTCCCGCGCCCTGCTCGCCCGCTTCTCCCACGTCGGCGACCCGCGCGACCTCGGCGAGGCCCTGGCCCTCGCGAGGGACGGCGACCCCGACCTGCTGGCGCAGCTCGACGTCCTGCTCAGCGACCCCACCCGGCTTCCCGCCGACGAACACCTCGCCAGGGCCGCCGCCGACCTGGCCCTCCAGACGTCCGACGAGTCCCTGACGCTCAAACTCCTCGCGTACGCCGAGCGGAACGCCGCCCCGCGCCGGGACCTCGGCCGCGGCGCGTTCCTCCTGGAGACCGCGCTCCGGCTGGCCCGCGCGGGGCGGCGCCGTACCGCCGGCACCGTTCTCGACCGCGCCGCCGCCGCCTTCGACGAGGAGGGCGACCGGGCCCGCACCGCGCACGTCCTCTCCCTCCAGGGCGTCAACCACGACCACCTGAACGACCCGGCCCGCGCCGCCGAGGCGTTCGAACGCGCGGCCGCCGTCCACCGCACGCTCGGCGACGCCCCGGCCGAGGCGGAGCAGCTGGGCCACCTGGGCGACGTCCTGCTGCGCGCGGGCGATCCTGCGGGGGCCGTGGAGCAGCACCTGCGGGCGATCGCCCTGTGCGCGGGGGCCGGGCTGACCGCGGGCGAGGCGGTCCACCAGATGAAGGCGGCGGCCGCGTACCTGTCGGCCGCCGACCCCGCCGCCGCCCTCGCCTGCGCGGGCCGGGCCCGCGAGCTGTACCTGGCGCTCGGGGAGGCGAGGGAGGCGGCGCTGGTGCTGGTCCCGGCCGCCCGCGCCGCCGTCGACCAGGGCGACCTCACCGCCGCCGGGGAACGCATCGCCGCCTGCGCGATCGAGCTGGAGGCCGCCGGAGCCTGGGAGGACGCCTGCCGCGCCCTGGACGCGCACGCCGTCCTCCTGTCCGTACGCGGCCACCACGCGCAGGCCGCCGCCTGCGAGGCCCGCCTGGTCGAGGTCGTACGCCGCCACGGCGGCCGGCGCGAGCCCGCCGACGAGTGGTACCGCATCGCCCAGCGCCGGCGCGCCACCGAAGACCCGGCCGGGGCACGGGCGGCCTTCGAGCTGGCCGAGCACGAATACCAGGCGATCGGGCACCTGGACGGCGCGGCCGCCGTCCGCTACAACCTCGGCGCGCTCGCCTACGCGGAGGGGGAGCCGGGGCGGGCGCTGGAGGAGTTCGGGGCGGCGGCCGAGGCGTTCGCCCGGCTGCGCGTGCCCGGCAAGGAGGCGACGGCCCTGACCATGCGCGCCGCCGCCCTGTCCGCCCTCGACCTGCCGGACGACGCGGCCACGGAGCTGGACCGCGCCCTGGACCTGGCCGCCGCCGGCGGCGACCTGGACGCGCTCTTCCTCGCCACGCTGCACCGGGCGGTGCTGGACGAACGCCTGGGGGAGTTCGCGGTCGCCGGGGAGCGCCTGCGTGCCGCCCTCGGACTGGCCGCCGCCGACCCGCTGAGGGAAGCCGTCGTCCGCGACCGCCTGGCCTCGCTCGCCGCCCGCCTCGGCGACCTGCCCGCCCGGATCGACGCCCTGGAGCAGGCGGTCACCGCCTTCCGCGCCGCCGCCCAGCCCCGCCTGGCCGCCCTGACCTCGCTCCGGCTCGGGTTCGCCCTGGAGGAACGCGGCGAACACCGCCGCGCCCGCGCCGCCCTGGAGTCCGGCCTCATCACCCTCACCCCAGCTCACCAGCCGCCCGACTCGGCCGGGTCACCTCGGCCCGGCCGGGAGTCCGCCCCTGACCGGGTGAGCGGTTCCCAGGACCAGAGCGATGACGCGGGGGAGGGGAGCGGTGGGCGGTGGGCGGCGGCGCCGTTCGAGATCGTGGCGGCCATGGCCCTGTCGGGCGGGCTGGACGCGGACGTCCTGTCCCGGGTGGCCGCCGTCCAGCTCGCGCTCGGCGACCTCACGCGCGGCCGGGCCACCCTGGCCGAGGCCGTCTCCACCCTCCGGGGCGCGCGCGACCGCGTGGAGGAGATCGGTCCGGCCGCCGCGGAACGCCTGGAGACGTGGCTGCGCCTGGAGGAGGCCGAGTCCGCGGGCGATCTTCCGCTGGCCCGCGCCATGGCCGAGCAGACCCTGGCCCAGGCCCGCCCCGACGCACCCGCCGGCCGCCCCCAGGACGGTCCCCCGTACGGCCTCCAGGACGGCGGCGCATTCGGCGGCCCGCCCGGCTGGGGCGACGACGACCCCGGCGCCGCCGTCCCGCTCCTCCCGCAGGACCGTTCCCACCTTCTCGCCAAGCTGTCCTCGTACTGCCTGGCCCTGGGCGACCTCACCGCCGCCTACAGCTACGCCGCCGAGGGCTTCGAGCTGCGCGACGCCCGTACGGTCGAGCACCTGCGCAACCTGGGGGCCGCCGCGCACGCACTCGGCCGGCCCGACGAGGCCATCGGCCACCTCACCCGCGCCGTGCAACTGGCCCGCGACAACGCCGGTCCTGCCCTTCCCACGTCCCTGGTCCACGCCCTGACCGCGCTGGCCCGGGCCCTCGCCGACCAGGGCCGCTGGACGGACGCCGCCCGCGCGTACGACGAGGGCCTGACCCTGACGACGGCCCCCGTGTGGCGCGCCCTTCGCGCGCCCCTGCTGTCCGGCCGCGCCTCCCTCCACCTCGAACTCGGCGAGCTGGACGCCGCCGCCGCCCTCTACCGGTACGCCATCGCGCTCCGCGAGGAGCTGGCCGAGCGGGCGGGGCTCGGGGACGACTGCGCCGACCTGGCCCTCGTCCATGTGCTGTGCGGCGAGCCGGCCCAGGCCGGGCCGCTCCTGGAACGCGCACTGACCGTCCACCGCGAGACCGGCGACGACCGCGCCACGGTCCTGACCCTGATCGCCCTCGGCACCCACACCCCCGCCTCAGGCCCGGTCGCGTCGCCCTCCGGTCCTGTGGCGCCGGCCGCCGCCGACCATCTGGAGGAGGCGGCCGGTCTGGCGCGGCGGATCGGCTTCACCGGTGGGGAAGGGCTCGCGCTGGCCGCTCTCGGCGCCTTGGACCTGGCCGCCGGCGACCCGGGACGAGCGCATGACCGGCTGTCCCGCGCCGTCGAGGTGCTGGCCGACCTGGGACACGAGCCGGCGCTGAGACTCGCCCTCGAACGCCGCGCGGACGCGGCGGCCCAGCTCGGCGACCTCACCGCCGCCTTGGCCGACGCCGACCGAGCCTGCGACCTCCCCAGCCCGGCTCCTGCCCTGGGTCCCCCCGCCTTCTTCACCAGCCGGGGGCCTGCCGCGGACCGCCCCGCCCACTCCACCGGCTCGGGGCCTGCTTCGGGCCGCCCCACCCCCTTCGCCGGGCCGGGGTCCTCCGTCTCACCGGATGGGGAGGGGAGCGTGCTGGATCGTGTCGTGTCCCTCGCGGTGCGCCTGAGCCGGGGCAGGGTCGCGTGGGCGCGGGCCGAGCAGGCCAAGGCTCGGTCGCCGGCCGCGGACCTGGGCGACGGGAGCCGGCCCGCGCCGCCCGGCGTCCCCCCGGAGCTGCTGGAACGCGAGGAACGCGACCTCGCCCGGGCCCGCACCCTGATGGCGGCGGCCGGGCGCGCCCGGGACCCCGTGCGAGCCGTCGCGCTCGTGCGTCGCGCCCACGCCGTACGGGACGAGCTGGAGACGTTGTGGCGGCACCTGGAGCCCCTCGCTCCCTGGCACGTGGCCGCCCGGCGGGCCGCCCCGCTGACGGGGGCGGAGCTGGACGCGCTGGTCGCGCGGGACGAGCCGGCCGGGCTCCTCGGGTTCCACGTGGGGGAGGGCGGCGTCACCGTGCTCGCGCACCGCACCGGCTGGGCCGAGCCGCGCGCGTTCAGGTCGGCCGCCGATGCCGCGCTGCTGGCCGAGTTCGTGGCGGGGATCGACGGCGAACGTCCTGGCCTGCTCGACCTCGCCGCCCGCAGACGCCGGCTCGACCTGTGGCGCCGCCTGGCGGACCTGCTGCTGGCGGACGCCCTGCGGGAGCTCGGCGACGACCTGGCGATGCTCCACCTGCTGCCGCACCGCGAGCTGTGCCGCGTGCCGCTGCACGCCCTCGCCCCCGGGGGCGGGCCGCCGCTGATCGAGCGCTGCCCGGTGACGTACGCGCCTTCGGCCGCCGTCCTGGCCCGGCTGGCCCGTGAGGCCCCGGTCCGCGCCGGAGGGCGGTCGCTGGTGATGGCCCATGGCACGGACGCGGATGCCGGGACCGCCGCCGCCCTGCTCGGAGCCGACCCCTGCACCGGCTCCGCCGCCACCTCCGGCCGCCTGGCAGGGAGCTGGGAGGTCGTGGACCTGTCCGCCTACGTGGTACGCGACCCCGACGATCCCGCCCACCCCGGCGACCCGGGCCGCCTGCGTGGCCTGGGCGACCCGGGTCGCCCGGGCCGCCTGCGTGGCCTGGGCGACCCGCTGGGTGTGGGTCTGCGGCTGGCTGACGGCGTGCTG
Source organism: Nonomuraea coxensis DSM 45129 (assembly GCF_019397265.1). Classification (NCBI taxonomy): domain Bacteria; kingdom Bacillati; phylum Actinomycetota; class Actinomycetes; order Streptosporangiales; family Streptosporangiaceae; genus Nonomuraea; species Nonomuraea coxensis. Next base: position 6,020,921 of record NZ_CP068985.1, on the reverse strand, counting down.
AGCGCGAGGCGGCTCATGAGCCTGCGCGTGAGAGCCCGCCTCGTCGTCCTGGCCGGCTGCGCGCGCGACCCTCGCACCGGCGACGGCCCCGCCGCGCTCGGGCAGGCGTTCCTGCACGCGGGTGCCCGTGCCGTGCTCCTCCCCCTGTGGCCGCCCGCCCCCGAGATCACACGGGCGCTCCTACGGGACCTGTACGGCCGGATGCGCGCGGGCGCGGACCCGGCGCAGGCGCTGCGCGAGGCCGTGCTGGCGCTGCGCGAACTGTACGGAGCCGCCGAGCCCGAACTGTGGGCACCGTACGCGCTGCTCGGCCTGCCGCGTTGACGTGGACGCGCCGCTCGGCCTGCGGAGCCCCGGTCTGTCGCGCGGGCTACAGGTGGAGAGCGCCGGGCTAAAGGTGGGACAGCACTGCCGTCGTGTGGCGAATCGGGAGGGGGAGGGCGGTGTCGGGGGTGCGGTCGCGGACGTCCTGGTCGCGGATGGCGAAGACGGCCGGGGTCACGCCCACGTCGCCGTAGCGCTCCGCCACGGCGGCGCCGACCGCGCGCCGCACGTCGCCGACGACCGCGCGTACGGTGTGGCCGGGCCCGGTGGCGGTGAGGTGGCCGAGCATGCCGGCGAAGCGCAGCTCGCCCTCGGCGGCGGGCCGCTGCCCGGCCGGCACGGGACGGTCGAGCCAGAACACCCGCCCGGCGAGGGACCCCGGGTAGCCGCCGCCCAGCTCGCGCACCGTTTCGGCGAGCAGCTCGCCGAACCCGGCCAGGTCGGCGTCGGGCGGCAGGTCCGTGGTGACGAACAACGGCACGATCAGCGAGTCGAGCATCAGGCCATCCCTCCGTGAGGAGGCTCATCGTAGGGTGCCGCACCGACAATTCCCGGCGCACTTGACCGGGGCGAGGTAATGGCCGGGGAATTGGCGGAGCTTCCTTGACAGGGCGCGAAAGAATGGTGGCGCTGGGAGAAGTCGTCCGCGCGGCGCTAGCGTTCGGTCCATTCGTCTTCGAGCACCGAGTGCACGACGGAGTCCCGCCAGCCGGCGGGCGTGCGCAGGTGGTGCCGGATGCGGCCCTCCTCGACCATGCCGGCGGTCAGCATGGCGAGCTGGGCGGGCAGGTTGGAGGGGGAGCGGGCGCCCCAGATGCGGTGCAGCCCGAGCTGCTTGAACCCGAACGACAGCAGCAGCCGCACCAGGTCGGTGCCGATGCCGCGCCCCCACTGGTGGGGATGGAGGCCGAAGCCGATCTCGGCGCTGTGCGGGTGCTCCGGCTCGATGCGCAGCCGGGCCACGCCGATGACGTCGCGGTGCTCGGCGTCCACCACGGCGAGCACGTACAGCAGGCGCGGCTCGGCGCGGGCGGCCTCCATGGCCTGCCCGACGAGATCGGCGACCTCCCGTGGCGAGCGGGGCGCGAACGGCATGTGCTGGGTGGCGGCGGCGTCGCCGTAGACGGCGTGCAAGGCGGGGACGTCGGCCTCCGTGACATCACGAAGGCCGAGTCGCAAACCGTTGCATACCACGCGCCGCATGCGCAGACGGTAACGCGATTCCCGCGATCTTCACAAGCCCTTGTCAAGTGGCGAGTTGACTACCGTAAGCTCGGGCTACAAGTTCGGCTACGGCGCCGTGCGCGCCGAGCGGCTCGGCGTGGCCGGCGTCGATCTGCTCGGCGGCGCGCTCGACCGTCCCGGCGGGCGCCTCGTGGCCGATCATGCAGGGGGCGATGGCCAGCCGCTCCGCCCCGGCCGCCCGCAGCCGCTGGGCGGCCACGCTCACGCCCGGCTCGGTGTCGAGCGAGGCGGCGACGACCGGGAGGGTGAGCCGGGAGGCCAGCAGCACGGCGGTGGCCTGCACGGCCCGCACCGCGCGCTCGCCGCCGACGGTGCCGAGGATGACGGCGTCGACGGGACTGGAGACGTTGAGCAGCCGCACCCGGTCGGCGCGGGCGAGGCCGCGCTCGGCCAGCCGGATGTGCAGAGCCTCGGCCAGCAGCGGGTGGGGGCCGAGCGCGTCGGTGACCACGGCGCCGCTGCCGGTGGCGGCCACGGCCTTGCCGATCTCGGCCATGACGACGGGGTCTTCCCAGGTGAGCAGCGGCACCACCACGGCCTCGCGCCCGCCGGGCAGCGCGCCCGCCAGGTCGGTAACGCTCGTCAGCCGTACCTCGATCTGCGGATTGTCGACGCGCACGACGGCTGCGATCTCCTCCGCCACTCCGGAGGTGTCGCCGGGGGTGGCGAGCACGAGCATGGGAGCGTCCGGCGGCAGGGACGTGGGCACGGGACGGCGGTGACGACCGCCGCCCGGGCGCGGGGAACGTTCACGTACAGGCAGGCTCACAGGCGCGCAGTTTATGCCCATTCCATGAGGCTTGTTCCGGGAATTGATGGCGATTCCGTCACGACGACCGAGCGGTGATCGAGATCACATCGTGATCGCGCCGCTCGTTGACTTGGACGCGCGGAAAGCCGAGCTTGGGAGCAACTAGAAGCCGGTTCTGGAGTGACGTCCCAAGGCGGTCGGCCCGGAGGCGGGGAATGAAGCCGTTCTATGTCCGTGAGCTGAGCGTCTATCCGGTGGGCCGCCGCAGGATCTTCCTGCTGTCCATCGCCGTGCTGGCGAGCCTGGTCGCCAACTTCGAGACCACGATCGCCACCATCCTGCCGCTGCTCATGCAGGACCTCGACATGTCGCTGACCGTCTACGGCCAGATCGCCGCGCTGTCGGTGCTGGTGGGCGGCCTGTCGGCGGGGTTCGGCGGGATCCTGTCCGACCGGTGGGGCCGGGTCACCATCCTGGTGCCCACCCTGACGATCACGGCCGCCTGCAACTTCCTGCTCGCCACCGTGGACAGCGTCGCCGGGCTCTTCTGGGTGCGCTGCCTCATGCTGTTCATCGAGGGCGCCGGCATCACGATCACCGCCTCGCTGGTACGCGACTTCTCGCCCCGCATGGGACGGGCGCAGGCGTTCGCGTTCTGGACGTGGGGGCCGGTCGGGGCATCGTTCCTGGCCTCCGCCATCGCGGGTTTCACGCTCCCGCTGTTCGGCAACTCCTGGCGCTCGCAGGCGATCATCATGGGCGTCGTCTCGCTGAGCCTGTGCGCGGTCATCATCTGGAAGATCGCCGAGCCGTCGGCGGCGCTGCGGGCCGAGGTGATGCACCACGAGGCCGAGGTCGAAGCCGCGGCCGAGGGCCACGCCTACCATGCCCGCCTCGCCGAGCTCTTCCGCCATCCGCACCTGTGGGCGCACGTCCTCGGCAACACCGGCTGGCAGGTCCTCTACTGGACGTTCGCGATCTTCGGGCAGACCATACTCAGCGGCGGGTTCGGCATGGACCCGGCCGCCGCCAACCGCGTCGTCGCGCTCGGCATCGTGCTCAACGCGGTCGCGGTGGTCGTCGTCGGCCGGCTGTCCGACCGGCTGCAGCTCCGCAAGCCGTTCATCGCCGCCGGGACCGTGCTGACCGTGGCGACGCTCGGCTACTTCATCGCGCTGATCGGGCCCGGCGTCCCCGCCGGCCGGGTCACCGTCGTCTACGCGCTGCTCTACCTGTTCATGGGCGTCGCGTACGTGCCGTGGATGGCCAGCTTCTCCGAGAACGCCGAGGACGTCGATTCCCGGCTGCAGGGCTCCGCCCTCGGCATCTGGGGCATGGTCGTCCGCGTCATGATCGTGGCGCTGCTGGTCGTCTCGCCGATGGTGGTCGAGGCGTCCGGCTGGCAGACCTGGCTCGGGGTGGCGCTCGCCGGGCAGGTCCTGTTCCTCGTGTCGATGGCGGCGTTCAAGGGGCGGTGGCGTGCCCGCCGGCCGGCGGACGTGCCCGCCGCCCCGTCAGCGTGAGGGCACGACCACCGACCGCGGGCTGCCCGGGGCGTAGACCGTGACGCCCTGCGGCAGCGAGCGCAGCTTCTCGATCTCGGCGCAGGCCGGGCACTTGTCGTAGCCGTACTGAAGCGTGGCCGGCAGGTCGCGGGCCAGGGAGGCGTTGACCGCGTTCTGCACCCTCGCGGTGACGGCGTTGCTGCCGGACGCCCTCAGGTCCGAGCTCTCCAGGCCCCCCCACGCCCCCGATGGGCAGGGGGACGGCGATCAGCGCGGCGACGACGGCCAGGACGGTCCTCATCGATGACCCCCTTTCCACGCGGGCGGCGGTGGCAGCCGCCGCCCGCGCATTCGCGGCAGACGGAAGGGAACGGTCACGTCTCAGGCGAGCGGCTCCACCGGGCGGGAGGCGGGCTCCGCCGCCGGAGCGAGGTCCATGTCGCGGGTCTCCGGGGCGATGGCCAGGCCCACGGCGGTGACCGCCAGGGCGGCGACCACGTACGCCGACACCGCCACCGTGCTCCCGTACGCCTCGAAGAGCTGCAGCGCGATGATCGGCGCCAGCGCGCCGCCCACGATGCCGGCCACCTGGTAGCCCATGGACGCGCCGCTGTAGCGCAGCCGGGTGGTGAACAGCTCGGCGATGAAGGCGGCCTGCGGCCCGTACATGGCGGCGTGCGTCACCAGTGCCACCACCGCGGCCAGCGCGATCAGCGGGAACGACCTCGTGTCCAGCAGCGGGAAGAACGCGAACACCCACACCGCGGCCCCGACGACCCCCGCGAGGTACACCGGCCGCCGCCCCAGCCGGTCCGACAGCGCGCCGAACAGCGGGATCAGCGCGAGCTGCAGCGCCGAGCCGATGAGCACGGCGTTCAGCGCGTACGAACGCGGCAGGCCGAGCGACCCGGTCAGGTAGACGATGATGTAGACGGTGAAGGTGTAGAACGCCACGTCCACCCCGATGCGGGCGGTGAAGGCCGACAGCAGGGCGCGCGGGTGCGTGCGCAGCACCTCGACCAGCGGCATCCTCGCCTTGGCCCCGCTCTGCTCGACCTCGGCGAACAGCGGCGACTCGGTGATCCTCAGCCGCACCCACAGGCCGACGAACACCAGCGCCCCCGACAGCAGGAACGGCACCCGCCAACCCCAGGACAGGAACGCCGCGTCCGACTGGACGAGGGACAGCAGCGTCAGCAGGCCGGTGGCGAGGACGTACCCGGCGGGCACGCCGACCTGCGGCCAGCTCGCGTTGAAGCCGCGCCGCCGCCCGTCGCCGTGCTCCAGCGACATGATGACCGCGCCGCCCCACTCGCCGCCGAGCCCGAGCCCCTGGACGAAGCGCAGCAGCGCCAGCAGGACCGGCGCCGCGATCCCCACGCTCGCGTACCCGGGGAGCACGCCGATGAGGAACGTCGCGATCCCCATCACCAGCAACGTCACCACCAGCACGGTCTTGCGGCCCGCCCGGTCGCCGAAGTGGCCGAACACCACCCCGCCGAGCGGCCGGGCGACGAACGCCACCGCGTTGGTGGTCAGCGAGGCGAGCGTCGCGTTGAAGGGGTCGAGGGACGGGAAGAACAGCTTCGGGAAGACCAGCGTCGCGGCCGTGGTGTAGAGGAAGAAGTCGTACCACTCCAGCGAGGTGCCGATCAGGCCGGCGAGGATCACCCGCCGGGTCTGTCGAGCGGAGCCTGCCATCCGATTGCTCCTTCATCGTGGGGGGAATCGTTGAGGGGGCTGAATTCAACGTAAGGATCGTTCAACAATTCGACAAGGGATTTGCTCCATGATTTCCTGTGACGGTGGAGGACCTCGTCGCCGATCTCTCCCAGGACCGGCCGCGCCTGGGGCGCAGCAGCACGGCCGAGCGCGTGGCCGACATCCTGCGCGAGCGCATCAGCGAGGGCTTCTTCCCGCCTGGCAGGCGGCTCTCCGAGGAGGCCATCTCCGAGGCCCTGCGCGTCTCGCGCAACACGCTGCGCGAGGCGTTCCGGCTGCTCGGGCACGAGCGGCTGCTCGACCACCAGCTCAACCGCGGCGTGTTCGTCCGCCTCCCATCCGTCGAGGACGTGGTCGACCTCTACCGGGTGCGGCGCGTCCTGGAGGGCTCGGCCGTGCGCCGCCCGCCGTCGCGGGAAATCCTCGCGCTGGTCAGGGAGGCCATGCGCGACGCCGAGCGGGCCGCCGCCGAGGACGACTGGCAGCGGGTCGGCACCGCCAACATCCGCTTCCACCAGGCCCTCGTCTCGCTCAACGGCAGCCCCAGGATCGACGAGCTCATGCGCCAGCTCCTCGCCGAGCTGCGGCTGGTCTTCCACGTGATGGACAACCCGCGCGCCTTCCACGAGCCGTTCGTCGAGCGCAACCGGGTGCTGCTCGGGCTCGTCGAGTCCGGCCGGCGGGAGGAGGCCGCCGCCTATCTCGACGACTACCTCGACCACGCCGAGAAACTGCTCGTCCACGCCTACGAGCCGAACCGCTAACGTGGGCGGGATGAACCGCCTGTTCACCGTCGACGAGGCCCGCGCCCTGCTGCCGGAGATCATCGACGACGCCGGGCTGGTCGTCGCCGCCCGCGCCGACCTCGCCGAGATCGCCCACGACCGGCGGACGCGCGGCTCCTCGGAGCTCGGCGGCCTCCCCGAGATCAAGGCGCTGGAGGCCCGGATCGAGGAGATCCTCGGCGGATGGGCCGAGCGGGGCATCGAGGTGAAGGGCGTCGCGCCCGTGCTGGTGGACTTCCCCGCGATGCTCGACGGCGTGTCCGTGCGGCTCTGCTGGATCGAGGGCGAGCCGGAGCTGGCCTGGTACCACCGCACCGACCTCGGGTTCGCCGGCCGCCGCCCGCTCTGATCCCCTTGCCCTCTTGACGGCGGCGCTCCGCGCGTGCCTATATTCAACCAGTAGGTTGATAAACCGAAAGGTTGAATACCATGCTCCTTCAGGACAGGACCGCGATCGTGTACGGCGCCGGCGGGCCCATCGGCGGCGCCGCCGCCCGCGCCTTCGCCCGCGAGGGCGCCAGGGTCGTGCTCGCCGGCCGCACCCGGGCCTCGCTCGACGCCGTGGCCGCCGCCATCGGCGCCGCCGGCGGCACGGCCGAGGTCGCCGAGGTGGACGCGCTCGACGAGGCCGCCGTCGACGCCCTCGCCGCCGGGGTCGCCGCGCGGCACGGCCGCGTCGACGTCTCCTTCAACGCCATCGGCGTCGGGGACGTGCAGAAGCCGCTGCTGGAGATCAGCCCCGAGGACTTCGTCCACCCGGTCGCCACCGCCGTACGCACGCAGTTCCTCACCACCAGGGCGGCCGTCCGGCACATGATCCCGCGGAGGTCCGGGGTGATCCTCATGTTCGGCGGCGGCGGGCCGCAGACGCAGCCGGGACTCGGCGGGTTCAAGGTCGCGCTCGACGCCGTGGAGGGCGTACGGCGGCAGTGGGCGTGCGAAGCCGGCCGCCACGGGGTCCGCGTCGTCACCATGGTGACCGGCGGCGTGGTCGAGAGCATCCCGGACGGCTACGACGGCAAGGAGGAGATCGACGCGGCCATCACCGGGGCCACCCTGCTCGGCCGGGCCGCGACGCTCGCCGACGTGGGCGACGTGGCCGCGTTCGTCGCCTCCGACCGGGCGAGGACGATGACCTCGGCCACCGTGAACATCTCCTGCGGCGCGATCGTGGACCACTGACGGGGCCGGCGAGCGACCCCGTGAACACCGTGGATCATTGACCTCGTGCCCGACGATCCGCTCAGCCTGACCTTCGCCGCCCTGGCCGACCCGACCAGACGCGCCATCCTCGCCCGCCTGGCCGAGGGGGAGGCGACGGTCAACGAGCTGGCCGAGCCGTTCGACATGAGCCTCCAGGCCGTCTCCAAGCACCTCAAGGTGCTGGAGCGGGCCGGGCTGATCAGCCGGGGCCGCGACGCGCAGTGGCGTCCGTGCCGGCTGGAGACCGCGCCGCTGGACGGCGCATCGGAGTGGATCCGCCGCTACCGCGACCGGTGGGACGATCGCTTCGACCGCCTCGACCAGGAGATCCGGCGCCTGCGACCAGGGAGTGACACCGATGGGTGAGACCGAGTTCGTCATCGAGCCGGGACGGCAGGACATCGTCATGATCCGGCACTTCGCCGCGCCGCGGGAGGCCGTCTTCCGTGCCGTCGTCGATCCGGAGCTGGTGCCCCGGTGGTGGGGGCCGCGCCACCTGGCCACGCGGGTGGAGCACCTGGACGCCCGCCCCGGCGGCCACTGGCGCTACGTCAACATCGACGCCGAGGGCCGCGAGTACGCCTTCCGCGGCTTCTACCACGACGTGGTGGCCCCCGAGCGGTACGTACGGACCTGGCAGTACGAGGGCACCCCCGAGGACGTCGCCCTGGAGACGGTCACGCTCACGGAGGCGGACGGCGGCACCCGCTACGTCGCCCAGTCCGTGCACCGGTCCGTCGAGGCCCGCGACGCCCTCGTACGCGCCGACGCCGCGCGCGGCGGCGGCGAGTCCATGGACCGCCTCGCCGAGCTGCTGTCCACGCTTCACTGACCCGCCCTGCCGTGACCGATCCATGACGAACCTGCCGCCGGCCGGCGCCCGCGCGGCACGTGCACGTGGACGACGCCGACGACGCCGACGACGCGCGCTGCCGGCGGCCTTACCTCGACCTCGGCGGGGGCAGCCCACACGAGCGAGACGTTAGATCGAAAGCCGCAAGAGCCAAAGATCAATCGAAAACGTGTTTGAAGGATCACGTAGGATGGGCGGCATGAGAGTCGCGTTCCAAGCATCTCTGCTGGGTCTCGACGAGGAGCTGGGGCTGGGGCCGCTCGGCGGGTCGGTGCGCCGCACGCACCTCGCCCACGGCGCCTGGATCGACCTGCGCCCGGGCTGGCTGTCCGGCGCCGACACGCTGTTCGAGCGCCTGGCCGCCGTGGTGCCCTGGCAGGCCGAGCGGCGGCGCATGTACGACCGGTTCGTGGACGTCCCCCGCCTGCTGAGGTTCTACGGCGAGGACGAGCCGCTGCCCGACCCGATCCTCGACGACGCGAGGCGCGCGCTCGACGCCCACTACGGTGCCGAGCTGGGCGAGCCGTTCCGCACGGTGGGGCTCTGCTTCTACCGCGACGGGCGCGACAGCGTGGCCTGGCACGGCGACACGATCGGCCGGGGCGGCGCCGAGGACACCATGGTCGCCATCGTCTCGGTCGGCGACCCGCGCCCGCTGCTGCTCCGTCCCCGGGGCGGCGGCCCGTCGATCCGCCACGAGCTCGGGCACGGCGACCTCATCGTGATGGGCGGGAGCTGCCAGCGCACCTGGGAGCACGCCATCCCCAAGACGGCCCGGCCGGCGGGGCCGCGCATCAGCGTCCAGTTCCGCCCGCGCGGCGTCCGCTGACCCGCTCTCACCCCAGGCGCAGGCGGGCGAGGCGGCCCTGCTCGCCGGAGGCCCAGCAGGAGCCGTCCCGCGCGCACGACACCGTGTCGAACGAGCCGCCGTCGAACGTCCGCCATGTCCGCCCGCCGTTCCACGTCACGTCGCTGCCGGCCGGCCCCACCGCGACCGCAGCGAACGGCGGGAACGGCAGCCACGTCACCCCGGACCGGTAGGCCGGCGGCGGCGTCGCGGCCGGCCGCCAGGTGGCGCCGCCGTCCCCGGTGACGGCCGCGGCGCTGGGCGACTGCTGGTCCGGCCGGTAGTCGCCGCCGACCGCGAGGCCGTGCCGCGGGTCACGGAAGGCGAGCCCGAACACGCCCCGCGCCGGATCCCCGGCCGGCACCGGCGTGTCGGCGACGGTCCACGTCCGGCCGCGGTCGGCCGAGTGGAACACCCGCGCCCGCCCGGCCCCGCCGGTGGCCAGCCAGACGTCCCGGCCGCCCGCCGTCACCAGGCACTGCCCGCTCGCCGCGAACCCGGCCTCGCCCGGCAGCGCCTCCGGCATGCCCTCGGACGGCAGCACCCGCCAGCTCCGGCCGCCGTCCTCGGTGGCCAGGATGCGGAACCTGCCGTCCACCGGGTCGCTCATCGCCAGGCCGTGCCGGTGGTCGAAGAAGGCCAGGCAGTCGTAGAAGGCGCGCGGCTCGTCGTTCCTGAACGTCTCCGCCCACGTACGGCCGCCGTCCTCGGTGCGGTAGACGCGCGAGTCCGTGCCCTCGCCGATGGACAGCGCCACCGCCTGGCGCGCGTCGAACGCCTCGATGTCGCGGAACTGCAGCCCGGTCGTGCCGGGCGGGGGGACGTTCTGCCAGCTCCGGCCGCCGTCCGTGGTCCGCAGCACCGTGCCCTCCGAGCCGGAGGCCCAGGCCACGTCGCGGCTGACGGGGGACAGGCCGCGAAGGCGCGCGGTCACCCCGGTCTCCTTCAGCTCCCAGCCGAGCCCGGGCAGGCCGCCGGCCGCCTGGGCGGGGGAGGGGGAGCCCGCCGCGAGGACGGTGGCCGCTGACAGCACGCTCAACGCGATGCGAAGCTTCATGTCGGGAAAACTAGACCAAAAGGATCATCCCGTCCATGCCGGGCGCCGCCGGGGTCAGGCCGCGGTGCGGGCGGCTCCCCAGGACAGCAGCGACTCCGCGGTCGAGAAGCGGCGGGCGGAGACGGACTCGCCGAGGATCACGCCCACCAGCGTCCGCCCGTCCTGCTCGCCCGCGAAGGCCAGGCAGTAGCCGGCGGCGCGGGTGAAGCCCGTCTTCAGCCCGATCGCGCCCGGCGTGCCGAGCAGCCGGTTGGTGTTGCGCCAGCCGTACGCGCGGTGCTCGCCGGAGGCGGCCAGCTCGTGGTAGCGGCTGCCGGCGGCCTGCTTGATCAGCGGGTTGCGCAGCGCCTCCGCGGCGAGGACGGCCTGGTCGCGGGCCGTGGAGTAGCCGTTGCCCCTGGGGCTGGGCAGGCCGTCGGCGTTGACGTAGTGGGTGTCGTTCATGCCGAGCTCGCGGGCGGTCGCGTTCATCCTGGCGACGAAGCCGTCCACGCCCGGCCCGTACGTCCGGGCCAGCGCGTGCGCCGCGTCGGCCCCGGACGGCAGCATGAGGCCGTAGAGCAGCTCGCCCACGGTCAGGCGCTCGCCGGGCCGCAGGTCGGCGGTCGTGCCGCCGCCGTTCTCCGCGTACGCGACGTCGGCGCGGGTGATCTGGACCACGTCCGCCGGCTTGGCGAGCTTGAGCACCACGTGCGCGGTCATCGTCTTGGTGAGGCTGGCGATCGGCATGCGCTCCCCGCCGTGGTCGTCGAGGAGCGCCTTGCCGGTGGAGGCGTCGAGCAGGTAGGCCGCGCGCCCGTACAACACGGGCGCGTCGAGGGCCGCGTGCGCGGCGGTGACGGGGGCGGGCGCGACCGCGTGCGCGGGCGCCACGATCCCGGTGGCCAGGGCCAGGGCGCCGGCCACGGCGGCCAGGCGGGCTTTCCGGTTACGCATTACCCCAGGTTGCCGCCTGCTTTGGGGTGAATTTGACAACGAATTGGACACGGAGTGCGGAACCGTCGACACCAACGGCGGTTCCGCACGAGGTAGATCTTTCGCGGGTCACTGCCCGGCCAGGCCGGTGTGCGCCACGCCGCGCACGATCTGCCGCTGGAACAGCACGAACACCACCAGCAGCGGCAGCCCCGCCAGCACCACCGACGCCATGATCTGCGCGTACCGGAGGCCGAAGGTGCCCTGCACGACGTTGGCGAGCCCGACGGGCAGCGTCATGGTGTTCGGGTCGGTGGAGACCAGGAACGGCCAGAGGAAGTTGTTCCACGTCGTGATGAAGGTGAAGATCGACACCGCGGCGAGCACCGGCCGCGACAGCGGCAGCACGATGGTGAAGAACACCCGCCACCGGCCCGCCCCGTCCACGAACGCGGCCTGCTCCAGCTCCGGCGGCACGTCCTGGAAGAACTTGAACAGCACGTACAGGATGAGCGGCGCGGCCACCTGCGGCAGGACGATCGCCCACCAGGTGTCCACCAGGCCGAGCGCCACCATCTCGGCGAACAGCGGCGCCATCAGCACCTGCGGCGGCACCATGATCCCGGCCAGGATGAGCGCCAGCAGCGCCCGCCGGCCGCGGAAGTGCGTGCGCGCGAAGCCGTAGGCGGCCATCGCCGACAGCAGCACGGTCAGGAACGTGACGAGCACCGCCGTGACCGTCGAGTTGATCGCCCACGTGACGATGTCGCCGGTACCGAGCACCAGCCGGTAGGCGTCCAGCGTGAGCTCGCTGCCGAACCACTCCAGCGGCAGCTTGGTCGTCTCCGTCTCCGGCTTGAGCGAGGTGGCCACGGCCCAGGCGATGGGCGCGAGCCACACGGCCGCCAGCACCAGCGCCACCAGCAGCAGCGCGAGCTGCCCGGGGCGGAACCGCTTGGTCATGAGTCCTCCGCGCGCTTGCGGAACAGCCGGAGCTGTGCCAGGGAGACGACGACGATGATGGCGAACAGGATGTACGAGACCGCCGAGGCGTAGCCGATGCGGTAGCCGGTGAAGCCGACGTCGTAGGCGTACTCGATGATGGGCCTGGTGCTGTCCTGCGGGCCGCCGCCGGTCATGAGGTAGATCTGGTCGAAGACCTTCAGCGAGGCCAGCAGTTGCAGCACCACGATGAGCGCGGTGGTGCGGCCGAGCATCGGCAGCGTGATCGAGCGCAGCCGGGCCCAGGCGCCGGCGCCGTCGAGGGCGGCGGCCTCGTACAGGTGGTGGGGGATCGACTGGAGCGCGGCCAGGTAGAGCAGGAAGTTGAAGCCGACCGTCCACCAGACCGTGGTCAGCACGACCGACCACATGGCGACGGACGGATCGCCCAGCCACAGCACGTCGAGGCCGAACGTGCCGTTGATCAGGCCGTACCCCGGCGGGTAGATCATCTGCAGCCACAGCAGCGACACCACGGCCGACGGCAGCAGGAACGGCCCGAAGAACGACAGCCGCCACAGCCACTGCACGAACCGCAGGTGGTGCACCAGCAGCGCGAGGGCCAGCCCGAGCAGCACCAGCGGCACCGTGCTGAGCGCCGTGAAGACGAGGGTGTTCCACAGCGAGCGCCACATGCGCGGGTCGCCGAACGCCTCGGCGTAGTTGCCGAAGCCGACGAACCGGTCGTTGGTGCCGGCGATGTTGACGCTGGACAGGCTCATCCGCACGCCCAGCACCACGGGCCAGACCAGGAACGCCAGGTAGACGGCCAGGAAGGGCACCACGAACAGCAGCCCGTGCTGCGTCCAGGCGTGCCTGACCTTGGCCTCGGCGGCGGGCGGGGCGGCCGCGGGGGCCGCGACGGCGGTCGTCATCAGCGCTCCTGCCTGGGGAAGGGGTTCGGGGCGGCGAGCAGCCGGGACAGCGACGCCTTGGCCGCGGCCAGGCCGTCCTCGGGCGAGCGCTCCCCGCTGATCACCGGCGAGAACGCCTCGCCGAACTCGATCCACAGCCGCGACGCCGAGCCGGCGAACCACACCTGCGGGTCCAGCGCGACCTCGGTGACGACGGAGCGGTACTCCGACTGCGGATGCAGCGCGAGATAGCCGGGCTCCTCCAGCGCCGGCAGGTACGCGGGCACGTGACCCGCCACCGCCCAGTCGGCGCTGTGCTTCACGAGGTGGGCGATGAAGCGGTACGTGGCCCGCTCCACCTCGGGATCGCGGTCACGCTGGTGCGGCAGCACGAACGAGTGACAGTCGGCCTGCGCCGCGCCGCTGCCGAAGACGCTGGGGAAGCGGGTCATGCCGAACGGCGTCCCGCGCTCCTTGAGGCCGGTCACCTCCCAGTCTCCGTTCCAGAGGAACGCGGCCTCGCCGTTGGTGAACTTCGCGACCGAGGCGCCGTAGTCGGTGCGCCAGTCGCACAGCCCCTCCTTGCCGAGCCGGGCCATGAGACGCAGTGCGGCGAGGGCCTTGGCGTCGTCGATGGCGATCGTGGTGCCGTCCGGCGACAGCAGCGTGCCGCCGCTCTGCGGGTAGAGCGACCCCCAGACCCGCCAGGGCCCGACGGTGCCGAGGCCGAGCGCGTCGAAGGCGAGCGGCGGCCGGCCGCCCATCGCGTCCTTGGCCTTGCGCAGCATGGCGATGAGGCCGTCCTCGCCCTCGGTGGGCGCGAGCTTGCCGCCGGAGTCGAGCAGGCCGGCCTTGGCGCAGATGTCGGTGTTGTAGTACTGCACCATGGGGTGGGCGTCGAACGGGATCGCGTACAGCACGCCGTCGAGGTGGGCACGCTCCCAGATCGGCGGGGAGAAGTCCGCGCCGCGCAGGCCCGCCTCCTCCAGGAGCCGCACGTTGATCGGGTCGAGGATCGCGCCCGCGCCGATGCCGGCCAGCCGGGCCAGGTGGAAGGTGGCGAGGTCGGGGGAGCGCCCGCCCGACCCGGCCATGGCGACCTTGGTGTAGAACGGCTCGCCCCAGGCCAGCACGTTCTCCTCGACGAAGATGTCCGGGTTGGCGCGGCCGAACGCCTGGACGAGCTGGTTCATGATGATGCCGTCGCTGGCTCCGAGGAAGTGCCAGTACTGGACACGGGTACGGGACGAGCCGAGCCCCACGGGGAGGGCGCAGCTCGTGGCGGCGGCTCCGGCGAGCGCCAGGCTGCCGCCGAGCAGGCTCCTGCGGGTGAGAGGGGAGGGGGGACCTTGCACGGTGGCCTCTTCCTTCACCGGGCTGTCGCCCGGCCGTTGATCGAGGACGTTCGAGGCTGTTACGGCGGGGTTACCCGAGTGTTAGCGGTAACACAATGTGTGTCAAGGCCCATGTGGCAACCGTTTTCCACGATGTCGGCCGGGCGCCCCTGGCTCTTGACCAAGGTCGCTGATAACGCTAACAATGCCTCCGTGACGTAACGCCCGCGAAATCCGAGGAGCCCCTTTCGTGCACCAGGCCGCACTCACGCTCGATCCCGCCTTCCGCGTGGCCCCGGTCCAGCGGCGCACCTTCGGCACGTTCGTCGAACACCTGGGCCGCTGCGTCTACACCGGCATCCACGAACCCGGCCACCCCACCGCCGACGAGGACGGCTTCCGTACCGACGTCCTGGAGCTGACCCGCGAGCTCGGCGTCTCCACCGTGCGCTACCCCGGCGGCAACTTCGTCTCCGGCTACCGCTGGGAGGACGGCGTCGGCCCCAAGGAGCTCCGGCCCCGCCGGCTCGACCTGGCCTGGCACAGCACCGAGACCAACGAGGTCGGGGTGGACGAGTTCGTCCGCTGGTGCCGCAAGGCCGGCGTGGAGCCGATGATGGCGGTCAACCTCGGCACCCGCGGCATCGAGGCCGCGCTGGACCTGCTGGAGTACTGCAACCACCCCTCCGGCACCGCCCTCGCCGACCGGCGGATCGCGGGCGGCGCGAAGGAGCCGCACGACGTGCGCATGTGGTGCCTGGGCAACGAGATGGACGGCCCCTGGCAGACCGGGCACAAGACCGCCGCCGAGTACGGACGGCTGGCCGCCGAGACAGCCCGCGCCATGCGGATGATCGACCCGAAGCTGGAACTGGTCGCCTGCGGCAGCTCCAGCTCGGCGATGCCGACCTTCGGCGCGTGGGAGGCCGAGGTGCTCACCCACACCTACGACGTCGTCGACTACATCTCCTGCCACGCCTACTACGAGGAGAAGGACGGCGACCTGGGCAGCTTCCTCGCCTGCGCCACCGACATGGAGTTCTTCATCCGCTCCGTCGCGGCCACCGCCGACCACGTGGGCGCGAAGCTGAAGTCGCGCAAGCGGATCGACATCTCCTTCGACGAGTGGAACGTGTGGTACCTGTCCCGCTTCCAGAACGCCGACCCTCCCACGGACTGGCCGGTCGCGCCGCGCCTGCTGGAAGACCACTACCACCTGGCCGACGCGGTCGCGGTGGGCGGGCTGCTGATCACGCTCCTGCGGCACAGCGACCGGGTGCGCGCCGCGTCGCTGGCGCAGCTCGTCAACGTCATCGCCCCGATCATGACCGAGCCGGGCGGGCGGGCGTGGAAGCAGACCACGTTCCACCCGTTCGCCCAGGCCAGCAGGTACGCGAGCGGCGACGTGCTGCGCGTGGAGCCGACCTGCCCGAGCTACGAGACGGCCGCGTACGGACAGGTGCCGCTGCTGCACGCGGTCGCTACCCACGACGAGCGGTCCACCACCGTGTTCGCGATCAACCGCGCCACCGACCGGCCGATGGAGCTGCGCATCGACGCCCGCGCCCTCGGCGGGAAACGCGTCGTGGAGGCGAGCACCCTGAGCGGACCGGACGTCTACGCCCGCAACACCGCCGACGACCCCGGCCGCGTCGCGCCCCGCCCCAACCCGGACGTGCGGCACGACCCGGAGACCGTGGTGCTGCCCCCGGTCTCCTGGAACGTCATCAGGCTCGGCTGAGCCCCGGCGCGGTGCCGGTGCTCTCGCGCACGACCAGCTCCGGCTCCACCAGCCGCCTGGCCTCGGGCTCGGTGCCCGCCATGCGGTCGAGCAGCATGTGGAAGGCGTGCCGGCCCACCTCGCCGAAGTCCTGCCTGACGGTGGTGAGCGGCGGCCAGAAGTACGCGGCCTCGGGGATGTCGTCGAACCCGACCACGCTGACGTCCTCCGGCACCCGCCGCCCCGCCTCGCGCAGCGCCCGCAGCACCCCGAGCGCCATCTGGTCGTTGGACACGAACACCGCGGTGACCTCGGGGTCGGCGGCCAGCCGGCGGCCGAGCTGGTAGCCCGAGCGCGAGCTCCAGTCGCCGCGCAGCACCTCGGGCACCGGCCGGCCGGCGGCCTCCAGCACCTCGCGCCAGCCCCCGATGCGGCCGTTGGCGTCGATCCAGTCGACCGGCCCCGCCACGTGCCAGACGCTCTGATGGCCGAGGCTGAGCAGGTGGCGGGTGGCCCTGACCGCCCCGGCGCGCTGGTCGACCTTCGCCACCGGCACGGGGATGTCGTCACCGGCGTCCACGGCGACCACCGGCATCTCCGGCGGCAGGTGGTGCAGCCCGTCGGCGGCCGACTCGTGCGGCGCCACGATGATCACCCCGTCCACCGCCTGCGCGCGCAGCCGCTCGACGCCCTCACGGATGGAGGTGCGGTGCAGCGAGCTCAGGCTGGCGATGCTGACGTTGTAGCCGGCGTGCCGGGCGGCCTGCTCGACGCTGTAGAGCGTGGAGGCCGGGCCGTAGAGCGTGGTGTCGATGCTGACCACGCCGAGCACCCCGGACCGGCCGGTCACGAGCTGGCGGGCGGCGTGGTTGGGCCGGTAGTCAAGCTCCTTGACCGCGGCGAGCACCCGCTCCCTCGTCTCGGCCCGGACCCGCTCGGGCGCGTTGAGCACCCGCGAGACGGTCATCGTGGAAACCCCCGCGAGCACGGCGACGTCCATGAGCACCGCCGGCCGCCCCGTCTTGGCTTTGACCACAGCCCACCCCCTGCCAGGTAACGCTAACAGGCGAATGGGGCAGACGCGCGCACCATTTCAGGGCAGATGTTCAGCGGATGACGGTTGAAGGACGTGTCAGCTCACGGAGTGGCCGTTGTGGAGGTAGGCGACGGTGCCGGCGTCGGCGGCGCTGATCGCGGCGGCTAGGCGCGCCCAGACGAAGGGGCGTAGCCGCTTCCGCGCCTCCTCCGGGGGACAGAACTCGAACGCGGCCAGCTCCGCATCCCGCACGCGGAGGGCTGTGGTCTGGTCAGGTGTGAGCGTCCCGGCGTTGAAAATCATCATCACCGAGTCGTCCCATGGGCCGTGCGGCGCGACCCAGTCCACACACACCAACGCCATGCCGCCGGGGAGGTCGAGACAGAGCTCCTCGGTGAGTTCCCGGCGCAGGGCGTCGAGTGGTGGTTCGTTGGCCTCGGCCATGCCGCCGGGCAAGTCCCAATCCGGCTTGTAGGTGGGGTCCACGAGCAGAATCCTGCCGTCGCGATCGCGGACCAGCGCATCCACACCGACGCGTTTGCGGGCCTGGTTGGCGTTGCCCTCGGCCAGATGGGCGCGGTAGGCGGCGGGATCGCGTTCGTAGAGCGGCCGGGTGTCGGGGTCGGTCATGAGGTCGGGCCGGTCCTGGGGCGGGGAAGGTCGGTGGTGAGCTGGTAGAGCCATTCCCGCCGCCGCAGCGCCTCGTCCAGGTGGTCGAGGAAGCTCCGCGCGCAGGACGAGGCGCGGTGCGGGTGGAGCTGGTCGCGCAGCTCGTGGAGTTGTCGGTTCACCAGGTACGAGCCTAGCGACCCGGTGGCATGGAGAACATCCGTCGCGATCGCACACGCCCGCTCCAACTCGCCGCGTTCGATGAGCACACCGGCCAGGGTGAGGCATCCGAACGCGCGGGAGCGGGTACGGCCGGCCGGCCGCAGCTCCAGGACCCGTTGGGCATGGCGCTGGGCGGCGGGCAGATCACCGAGCAGGCGCAGGCACCGGGCCGCGTCTCCCGCGAGCGACCCGGCGTCGAACGGCGACACCCACGGCGACAGCGCCGCGCCGTGGGCACCTTGCAGGGCGGTCTCAGCGCGCCCGAGCAGCGCGCGTGTCTCTCGTGATCGGCCTGCGGCGGCATGCCCGCGCGCCTGCAACGCCCACAGCCGCGCGGCCAGCTCAGGATGTGACGGCCCCGCCGCGAGCTCTCGCTGTCCTTGGGCGGCATAGCCGATGGCGTCATCAGCGTGAGCCCGGTGGGCAGCCAGATGCGCCAGACTCGCCAGCACGTGAACCCTCAGCTGGGTGTCATCGCCGACCCCGGACAGATCTCGCGCCCGCGCGAAGTGCCGCTCCGCCTGATCGTCGTGTCCGGCGTCGTGGGCCATCCACCCAGCCATCTCCGTGAGCGCTGCAGCGGCGGTGAACGCCTCTGCACCCCTACCCTCGAACAGACGGGGGGGGGCGATGTGGTCTCGCAGGTAGCCGGTGACGGTCGCGTACAGGTGCGCGCCGCCGATCTGGGCGTCCACCGTTCGCCACGCCGCCACCACAGCCGCGTCACCACCGCCACCGTCCGGCCTTGGAACGGCGGCCCGCGCAACTGCCGGAACCGTGGGCGTGGGCGCCGCGCGTTGCCGCGGCACCTGAAACCACAACAGACCCGGTGGGATGCACAGCAGCCGCGCCCACTGAGTGAGCTTGCCCAGGTCGGTCATCGGCGGGCCGTTCTCGATCCGGGACAGTTGAGGTTGGGTGATACCCACCCACGCGGCGACGGTCTCTTGCCGGAGGGGTCGGCCGTGGTGGGGATGGGAGCGGTAGGCGGCGATCACCCGGCCCATGTGCCAGGCGTCGAGCGCGGTCCGCACGCCGGGGTGGTTCCAGAACTGCGGCGGCACCTCCGGTGGGCCTGCAGGCGTGCCGGCGGCGCTGCGCGTGCCCGTGGCGCAAGCCGCGCACCGGCCCGTCGCGTTGTCGCGCGCCAGCCGTGTCCCGCAAACGCAGTACCGCGCGTGATCGTCGGTCATGGGTGCACCGCCCCATCGGATACGCCAGAACCCTCGCATCGAATGTAAGCACGCGATCACACTTCGCATCCAGATATGCGCCTGAACGCATGCCGGGATGCGTGATTGATCATGGCCGTGCGCGTCGGCCGCTGGTCACTGTGGGATCACCCCTCCGCTGGCCAGTACGAAAGGCAGCCAATGACCACGCAGCACGCAGCACCAGAGCCGGTGATCGGCAAGGGCTTCCGGGCGGCCCGAGGCACTGGACCGGTCACGTATCCCGGATCGGCCCAGCCATCGCGACCACTCGCGGTCGGGTACGTACGCCGGAGGCCGGGCTCCGACACCGCTGAGCGCGACCACCTGCCCGAGAGCCTGCGCGGGTTCGCGGCTCGGGCCGGGCTGGACCTGGTAGACATCTACACCGACCGGCATGCCTACCGTCGTCCGGCATTCGGTGAACTCCTCCAAGCTCTGTGCCGCCCTGAGGTCAACACGGTCATCATCCCGACGCCCGAGCATCTGTCGGAGTTCGACGGCATCTATCAGGCCATGCGCGCCCTGATCGAGATAGAGACCGGCGCCTACGTCTTGGTGATGTCCCAGAATGACGAGGCATTCGATGATCGCGCCGGTGAGTGACCGGTTCGCGCCCCTGCCGCCCGCCGTACGCGCCTCAGAACTCACCCTGTTGGCGCTGCACACCGCGATCACCATCGGCGGGCAGCTCGCGCGGATCACCGCCCGAATGTGGGACCTGCCCCACCTTGAACACGTCGCCGAACAGACCGCCGGGCACTTGCTCGCTCGCGCGGTCGAGGGCACGGGACGCCCCGCCCCCAACCTCCGATACTCCGACATCGACCCCACGACGCTCGCCACGGTCGGCGTTCGGGTTCACCCCAGCGCCGATGCCCTGATCATCGATGTGTGGGACACCGACCCCGTTCCACCGAGCACCACGCCACCTGACCGGCACCTGAGCGCCGTGGACTCCCTGGCGCGGCGCTGGGGCTCCTATCCGGCGCCCCGAGGCGGGAAAGTTGTGTGGGCCGAAGTCGGCCCCAAGGCTGCATAAGTCCCTACAAACACAGCAACGCCGTGCCCGAAACCGGGTACGGCGTTACAGAGTGGACGATACTGGGATTGAACCAGTGACCTCTTCCGTGTCAGGGAAGCGCTCTCCCGCTGAGCTAATCGTCCTTGTGAGGTGGCGACGGGATTCGAACCCGTGTGGACGGCTTTGCAGGCCGCTGCCTCGCCTCTCGGCCACGCCACCGCGTCAACATCCCACTCCGAGCGGAAGACGGGATTCGAACCCGCGACCCTCACCTTGGCAAGGTGATGCTCTACCACTGAGCCACTTCCGCGTTGCTGCTTTCACAACTCTAGCGGGTTTTCGGCGTTGATGCTTACTTGCGGAGCTGCCGGGCCACGCTCCGCTCGGTCGCGGGCAGGCTGAGGAAGATCTCCAGGATGCGGGTGAGGCGGTGGACCTCGATGCGGTGGAAGGCCGGGCCCTCCCTGCGGGCCAGGACGAGGGCCAGCGCCAGCGGCGGCAGCGGGGCGTGGATGATGTGCAGGCCGTCGCCGAGGGTCATCGCGGCCGGGCGGGACGGCGCCTCGGCCGGGACGTCGAGCTCCTGCGGGGCCCGCCAGCTCGCGTAGACCACCCGGTCGCCGGCGGTCGTGGCCGCCCAGTCGGCGCTGAACAGCACCGGCAGCGAGTCCACGAGCGTGGTCAGCGCCCGGTCGCCCGCCGTGGTGATGTACTTGAGTATCTCCAGCTCCGGATAGGTGCCGGGCGCCTCGCGGGTGGTCCAGACCGCCTCGACGGCGACGCCCTCGACGCCCTCCAGGCTCTTGACGAGATCCTGCCGGGAGATGGTCTCGGGACAGAAGACCGTCAGGTCGTCGAGCGCGCTGCCCGCGCCCCGGTCGAGGACGATCATCTGGGTGATGTCGGCCCCCGCCGCACCCAGGACCCTGGTGACCTGCGCCAGGGAGCCCGGCCTGTCGGGCAGCCGCACGCGAACGCGAAGAAGCATCCATTCCCCCTCGTCGAGATGCTGATCACAGCCTATCGGCCGAATACCGGTCACGGCCTGACCTGCGCTACAACTGGGCGGATGAAGATTGGGCCTCTCGGGGTGTGGCCGCCGGTGGTGCTGGCGCCGATGGCGGGCATCACGAACGCGCCGTTCCGGGTGCTGTGCAGGGAGCAGGGCGCCGGGCTGTTCGTGTGCGAGATGATCACCACGCGCGGGCTCGTGGAGCGCAACCCCAAGACCATGCGGATGATCCGCTTCGACGGCTCCGAGCGGCCGAGGAGCATCCAGCTCTACGGGGTGGACCCCGTCATCGTGGGCCGGGCGGTCCGCATGATCGCCGAGGAGGGCCTCGCCGACCACGTCGACCTCAACTTCGGCTGCCCGGTGCCCAAGGTGACCAGGCGCGGGGGCGGGTCGGCGCTGCCGTACAAACGCGGCCTGCTGCGCCGCATCCTGCGGGCCGCGGTCGCGAACGCCGGGACGCTGCCCGTGACGATGAAGATGCGCAAAGGCATCGACGACGACCACCTGACCTACCTCGACGCGGGGCGCATCGCCGCCGAGGAGGGCGTCGCCGCGATCGCGCTGCACGCCCGCACGGCCCGGCAGCACTACGGCGGGGTCGCCGACTGGGCGGCGATCGCGCGGCTGAAGGAGGCCGTGCCGGAGATCCCCGTGCTGGGCAACGGCGACATCTGGTGCGCCGACGACGCCCTGCGGATGGTGGCCGAGACCGGCTGCGACGGCGTGGTGGTGGGGCGCGGCTGCCTGGGCCGCCCGTGGCTGTTCAGGGACCTGGAGAACGCCTTCAACGGCAGCCCCGAGCGCGTCCGCCCCACGCTCGGCGAGGTGGCCGCGGTGATGATCCGGCACGCCGAGGGGCTGACCCGCTGCTTCGACATCGAGCGCTACGCCGTCGCCGACTTCCGCAAGCACGTCGGCTGGTACCTGAAGGGCTTCACGGTCGGCACCGAGCTGCGGCGCGAGCTGGGCACGGCCGAGTCGCTCGACGGACTGCGGGCCGGCCTCGCCAAGCTGGAGCACGACCAGCCGTGGCCGCCCAACACCGACACCCCGCGCGGCAAGTCGGGCGAGCGGTCCAAGGTGCTGCTGCCGGACGGCTGGCTGGACGACCCGTGGGACGGCGCGGTGCCCGAGGACGCCGAGTCCGAGGTGTCCGGCGGCTGACCCCGGCGGCCGGTCAGCGGGCCACGGGCCGCGGTCCGCCGCCTTCCCGCTGCCGATCACCACCGGCTTCACCGGCTTCGAGACGAAGCTTAACCAGCTCTTCAACCGGATGTCCCTCGGAGAACTCTCTCCGCAGGTAGCCGCGGGCCAGGCTGTCGCGGAAGGCAACGCACCGTCAAGTAGTCAGTGAGGATCCCCCATGATCACCCGGCGTTCACTGTTCGCCGGGGCCGCGAGCCTGGGCCTGTCCGCCGCGCTGGGCACCCCACCCGTGTGCGCGGCGGCCCGCCGTGCCCCTCTCTGCGACCCCTTCCAGCTCGGGATCGCCTCCGGCGAGCCCGCCTCCGACGGTGTGGTCCTGTGGACGCGCCTCGCCATGGACCCGGTGGCGCTCGACGGGCTCGGCGGCATGCCGGACCGGGCCGTTCCCGTCCAGTGGGAGCTGGCCAGGGACGAGGGCTTCCGCCGCGTCGTGCGCCGCGGGGGTCCGTCGCCGTCGAGCTGGTCACCACCTCGGTCACCAGCGCGGGCGACGGCCTGGACGAGTACCCCGACACGCAGAACCTGCTGGCGGAGAACCCGCACGTGAAGTTCTTCAACGGCCGCCGCGGCTACGTCCGCACCCGGATCACCCGGCAGGAGATGAAGGTCGACTTCCGCTCCCTGTCCCGGGTCACCGAACCCTACGCCCCGGCCTACACCTCCGGCTCCTTCGTCATCGAGCCGGGCCGCCCGCAGCTCAACCCCGCCTGACAGGACCCCCACGCGCACCCTCACGGCCGCCGCCGCGCCGCCCGCCGTCGTCGCCGGCCCCGACGTGATCGCCGTGGACCTCGTCAGGAGCGACGGCTGGTACCACGTGCCGGCCAAGCCGCTCGCGAGCGGCGACCGGGCGGGCGGTCGCGCTGTTCAACGAGAGCGACCGGGCCGCCACGATCTCCTGGTCGCTCGGCTCCGGCGGCTACCGCGTCGAGGAGCTGGGGACGGCTGCCTCAGATCTCGACGTGACCGCCGCTGCGCCAGTAGACGTTGCCCTCCCGTGACAGCAGCTCCTCGTCCACCAGGTAGCGGCGCAGGGCCGCGTAGTCGTCGTGGAAGGCCCGCAGCGCGACGTTGACGTCCTTCTCGGCGTAACGCATGCCCGGCTCGAAGACCATGGCGATGTAGCGCAGCACCACCAGCCGCTTGTCGCGGCGCATCGCCAGGGTCGTCAGCCGCCCGTCGACCAGGAACGTGCGCAGCACCCGCTCCTCCTCGCTCAGCGCCTCGGCGGGCGCGGCGCTGGAGCGCAGCAGTTCCCTGAAGCGCTCGGGCGCCGCCCGCCACTTCCCGCTCTCGTCGCACGCGGCCAGCCCGCCGGTCGCCAGCTTGCGCAGGGTCTTCGGGGGGAGGCCGTCGCTCTCGCCGAGCACCAGGGAGGCGAAGGCGCGCAACGTGTCGTCCTGGGAGAGCAGCCCGAGGACGCGCCTGATCTCTTCGTCGCTCACCGGTCTATTTTGTCGCACGATCGCGGATCTTTCCGGGCCGCGAAGGACCTGGACGGGTGGTCGCGAAATGTCACGATCTTAAGACAGTGTCATGACACGACCCCTACGTCCCGCGTCAGACACTGAATCGACAGGCGTGTGCCGGGACGCCCTTGCCAGTCCGTTCCGGCACACGGCTTGTCATCCTCCTACAGCCGGTTGAGCCCCTGCACGTGCAGCACGGCCCGGCCCTCCTCGTCGGAGGCGGCGAGGTCCACCTGGGCGTCGATGCCCCAGTCGCCGTCGCCCGCCGGATCCTTGATCGTCTGGCGCACCTTCCAGAGCCCCTGCTCCTCCTCGATGCGCAGCAGCGCCGGCCCGCGCGCGTCGGCGTCGGTGCGGATCTCCTCGTGGTCGGCGTAGTAGGCGTCCAGCGCCGCGCCCCAGTCGACGTCGGGAGCCAGCTCCTCCAGCTCCTCCTCCTTCTCCAGCGCGCACAGCTCGACCAGCCGGAACATGGCGTTGCGGACCAGCACGCGGAAGGCCCGCGGGTTGCCGGTGACCGGCCGCACCCGCGCCTCCAGCTCCTGCTGCCGCTCCAGCGCCTCCGCCGGGTTGGCCAGCTTCTCCCACTCGTCGATGAGCGAGGAGTCGACCTGCCGGACCAGCTCGCCCAGCCACTCGATGAGATCCACCAGATCGTCGGTCTTGAGATGCTCGGGCACCGTGCGCGACAGCGTGCGGTAGGCGTCGGCGAGGTAACGCAGCACCGTGCCCTCGGAGCGGGCCAGCTCGTAGAACTGGATGTAGTCGCCGAAGGTCATCGCCCGCTCGAACATATCGCGCACCACCGACTTCGGGCTCACCGTGTGGTCGGCGACCCACGGATGGCCGCGCCGGTAGGTCTCGTACGCGCCGAGCAGCAGGTCCTCCAGCGGCATCGGGTACATGACCTCGGTGAGCCGCTCCATGCGCTCTTCGTACTCGATGCCGTCGGCCTTCATCTGCGCGACGGCCTCGCCCTTCGCCTTCTTGAGCTGCGCCGACAGGATCTGGCGCGGGTCGTCGAGGATCGACTCGACGATCGAGACGAGGTCCAGCGCGTACGACGGCGACTCGCGGTCCAGCAGGTCGAACGCCGCCAGCGCGAACGTCGACAGCGCCTGGTTGAGCGCGAAGTCCTCCTGCAGCTCGATCGTGAGGCGGGCCCTGCGGCCCTGCTCGTCCGGCTCCGCGAACTGCTCGACGATGCCGCCGGCGAGCAGCGACCGGTAGATGGCGATGGCCTGGCTGATGTGCCGGCGCTGCCACTTGCGGTCCTCGTGGTTGTCGGTCAGCAGGTGCTTCATCGCCTGGAAGCAGTCGCCCGGCCGGTTGATGACGGCCAGCAGCATCGCGTTGGTGACCTTGAAACGCGACTGGAGCGGCTCGGGCTCGGCCTCCTGCAGCTTCTGGAAGGTCTCCTCGCTCCAGCCGACGAAGCCCTCCGGCGGCTTCTTGCGGGCGTAGCCGCGCCGCCGCTTGGGATCGTCGCCGATCTTGGCGAGGGCGCGGGCGTTGTCGATCTCGTGCTCGGGGGCCTGGCAGGCGACGTAGCCGATGGTGTCGAACCCGGCCCGGCCGGCGCGGCCGGCGATCTGGTGGAACTCGCGGGCGCGCAGCCGGCGGACCTTGTTGCCGTCGTACTTCGACAGCGCGGTGAACAGCACCGTGCGGATCGGGACGTTGACGCCGACGCCGAGGGTGTCGGTGCCGCAGATGACCTTGAGCAGGCCCGCCTGCGCCAGCCGCTCGACCAGGCGGCGGTATTTCGGCAGCATGCCCGCGTGGTGGACGCCGATGCCGTGCCGCACCAGCCGCGACAGCGCCCGGCCGAAGCGGGTGGTGAAGCGGAAGCCGCCGATCATCGCGGCGATGGCCTCCTTCTCGGCCTTCGTCGCCATGTTGATCGACA
This sequence comes from Nonomuraea coxensis DSM 45129, assembly GCF_019397265.1. Classification (NCBI taxonomy): domain Bacteria; kingdom Bacillati; phylum Actinomycetota; class Actinomycetes; order Streptosporangiales; family Streptosporangiaceae; genus Nonomuraea; species Nonomuraea coxensis. The sequence continues at coordinate 5,995,103 of NZ_CP068985.1, read as the reverse complement.
TCAGCGACTGCGCCCGCTCCATGGCCGCGGCCTGCGTGAAGTGCACGACGTAGACCGGCGCCTGGCCGGTGGAGAGCATCTCCTCCAGCGTCTCGTGCAGCGGCGTCATCCGGTAGGAGTAGATCAGCGGGACCGGCCGCTCGGCGTGCTTGACCACGGCCGTCGGCCGGCCGGTGCGCCGGGTGAGGTCGCGCTCGAACATCGTGACGTCGCCGAGCGTCGCCGACATCAGCACGAACTGCACGTGCGGCAGCTCCAGCAGCGGCACCTGCCAGGCCCAGCCGCGGTCGGGCTCGGCGTAGAAGTGGAACTCGTCCATGACGACCTGGCCGATGTCGGCCTGAGCGCCGTCGCGCAGCGCCACGTTGGCCAGGATCTCGGCGGTGCAGCAGATGATGGGGGCGCCCGGGTTGACGCTGGCGTCGCCGGTCATCATGCCGACGTTCTCGGTGCCGAAGACGGCGCACAGGTCGAAGAACTTCTCCGACACCAGCGCCTTGATCGGCGCGGTGTAGAAGGTGCGCTGGTCGCGGGTCAGGGCCGTGAAGTGGGCCCCGGCGGCCACGAGCGACTTGCCCGAGCCCGTGGGCGTGGCCAGGATGAGGTTGCTGCCCGAGACGACCTCGATCAGCGCCTCCTCCTGGGCCGGATAGAGGGTGAGCCCGCGCTCGGTGTTCCAGGCGGCGAAGGCGTCGAAGATGGCGTCCGGCTCGGCGTCGATCTCTTCTGGCAGGCGGTCCACGAGTAGGCTCACACCCTCTATCCTGCCGAAGTTTGCCCGGTGCTCGAACCGGTCCCCGCCATCTCGGGTCAGGAACGGGCCCGCGGCGCGGTCATGAGCAGCCCGCCGAGGATCGCCAGCACCGCCAGGAACGGCCACGGGCCCGGCGCGAAGCCGCCCACCGTGAGGGCCAGCACCCCGGCCCCGACCAGCGCCGCCGCGCCCGCCATGGCGCCCTGGCCGGCCGTGCCGTACGGCAGCGCGGGCGGCGTCTCGAACCGGGCGAAGATCCGCGTCAGCGGCCACATCACCAGGCACAGCAGCCCGAACCAGAGCGGCCAGCCCGCCAGCCAGAACGCGCTCCCCGGCGCCGGCGTGTCCACCCGCAGCAGCACCACGACCACGCCCGTGACCGCGAACAGCGCCGGCATGTGCCACAGGTAGACCGTCATGATCCGCGGCCCGGCCCACGCCAGCAGCCGGCCGAGCGGCAGCCGGACCAGCGCCGGTCGCAGCAGCGCCGCCAGCCCGACCTGCCCGGCGCCCACGGCCAGCATGGCGAGCGTGGGCGGGGCCATGTTCGACACCTCGGCGCCGGGCAGCCCGATCATGCTGCCCGGGTAGGGGCCGAAGGCCACCAGCAGCGCCGCCGCGCCGAACCCGCCCGCCGCGAGCGCCCACGGCCGGCGCAGCCGCCCCTCGGCGTAGAAGAAGCCGAGCTGGTGCACGGCCAGCCAGACGAACACCACGTTCAGGTAGCCGGCGGCGTCGAGACCGGTCGTGAAGCGCACGACGTCCGTGAGCGCCGCCCCGGCCGCCAGCGCCGCCGGCACCGCCGCGCCGAAGCGGGCGTGCAGGCGCAGCGCGTACGGCGTCGCCACCACGGCCACGAGATAGACCGCCAGGAACCACAGGAGCTGCCCCGTGAGCTGCGCCCCCACCCGGAGCGGCTGCTCGGGCACGCCGAGCGTGAGCAGCACCTGGGGGAGCGGGATCCACACCGCCGCCAGCGGCAGCAGCGGCCAGGCCAGCCGCCGCTGCCGCACCGCCAGCCAGCGCGGCGTCCCCTCACGGGAGCGGGCGAAGCCGATCGCGTTCGCCGCGCCGCCCGCGAAGAACACCAGCGGCATCACCTGGCTGAGCCACGTCACCACCCACACGCCGGGCGTCGCCAGCGCGTTGCCCGTGGTCAGCCGCGCGCCGTCGTACGACAGCACGGGGATCGTCCAGTGCTGGAGCACGACCAGCGCGATGCCGAGCACGCGCAGCAGATCGACGAACGAGTCCCGTCCGGCGGGGATGCTCGCGGGGGCGACCGCGGACGGACGCGGTGGCGCGGCGGGGGCGGCCGGGCGGTCCAGCAGGACGGTCATGAGGAGCCTCGATTCAGGGGGGAGCCGATGGGTCAAGGCTCCCGCCGGGGGCCGGTCCGGCACATTGCCGCGAGCCGCCGTACTCCGGTCGAGATCACACCACTGAGGAGGGTAGGGACAGCCCTACCCCCGCACACCTGACCGCCTGCTCGTCACGTCCGGGCCGAGGTTCTAGCGTTGAGGCCATGCGCTCCCTGATGAGGCGGGTCCTCCTCGACACCCGCTACACCGTCGTCGGCTTCCCCACGGCCGTCATCGCCTTCGTGCTGATGGTCGCCGGCTTCTCGGCCGGCGTCGGCACCGCGGTCGTGTGGATCGGCGTGCCGCTGCTGGCCGGCACGCTGATGGTCGCGCGCGGTTTCGCCGACGCGGAGCGCGGCTGGTTGTCCGACGTGCTCGACCGGCCGCCGGTGCGGCCCCGGTACACGCCCGCCCCGTCCGGCGCGGGCCGCTTCCGCCGCCTGGTCAACCCGCTCACCATCGGGCAGTCCTGGCTCGACCTGCTGCACGGGGTGCTCAACTTCCCGATCTCGATCGCGTCGTTCGTGCTGACCGCGGTGGCCTGGGCGGTGCCGCTGGCCGGGCTGACGTACCCGATCTACGGGCTCGTCACCTCCCGCATCCCCGGCAACGTCGAGCTGCCCGAGCTGCTCGGCCTCGGCGAGGGCTATCTCGTCAACTCCGCCTTCTACCTCGTGCTCGGCCTGGCCTTCGCCGTGCTCATGCCGGTGCTGGTGCGCGGCTCGGCGCTGCTGCGCGCCTCGCTCGGCCGGGCGCTGCTGACCGGCGTGGCCGAGCTGCAGGAGCGCATCAGCGACCTCACCGAGGGCCGCGCCGCCGCCGTCTCCGCCGAGGCGAACGCCCTGCGCAAGCTGGAGCGCGACATCCACGACGGGCCGCAGCAGCGGCTGGTCTCGCTGGCCATGGAGCTGTCGCGGGCCCAGCGCCAGCTCGCCAGGGACCCGGAGGCGGCCTCGGCCACGATCAAGTCCGCGATCACCGCCACCCGTGAGACGCTGGACGAGCTGCGCGCGCTCTCGCGCGGCATCGCCCCGCCCATCCTGTCCGACCGGGGGCTCGCCCCGGCGCTCGCCGCGCTCGCCGGACGCGCCACCGTCCCCGTGGACCTCGACGTGCAGACCATCGAACGCTACCCCGCAGCCATCGAGAACGCCCTCTACTTCGTCTGCGCCGAGACCCTCACCAACGTGGCCAAGCACAGCCGCGCCACCGTCTGCACGATCCAGCTCCAGCGCCTCGGCGACGCCCTCATGCTCACCATCGGGGATGATGGGGTCGGCGGCGCGCACGTCGCCAAGGGACACGGTCTCGCCGGGCTGGCCGACCGGCTCCGCGCCGTGGACGGGGAGCTGACCGTACAGTCGCCGGACGGCGGGCCGACGTTGATCGTGGCGGAGGTGCCGTGCGGGTAGTCGTGGCCGATGACGCGGTCCTGATCAGGGAGGGCCTGGTCAGGCTGCTGGAGGAGTTCGGCTTCGAGGTGGTGGCCACCGTCGGGGACGGCGACGCGCTCGTCGAGGCCATCGCCGAGCACAAACCCGACGTGTCGGTCGTCGACGTGCGGATGCCGCCGTCGTTCACCGACGAGGGGCTGAGGGCGGCGGTCGAGGCGCGGCGCAGGGTGCCGGGCGCGCCCGTGCTCATCCTGTCGCAGTACGTCGAGGTCTCCTACGCCGACGACCTGCTCGCCGACGCCCGCGGCGCGGTCGGCTACCTGCTGAAGGACCGGGTCGTCGACGTGGACGAGTTCCTGGAGGGCCTGCGGCGGGTCGCCGCCGGGGGCACCGTGTTCGATCCGCAGGTGGTGTCCCAGTTGATGGTGCGCAGACGCAAGGACGACCCGCTCGCGCAGCTCACGCCCCGCGAGCGCGAGGTGCTCGGGCTGATGGCCGAGGGGAAGTCGAATCCGGCCATCGGGCGGCAGCTCGTCATCAGCGACGGGGCGGTGGAGAAGCACATCAGGAGCATCTTCAGCAAGCTCGGCCTCTACGCGGAGGACGCGGACCAGCATCGCCGGGTGCTCGCCGTCCTGGCGTACCTGCGCTCCTGAGGCGTGGGGCCGCGCCGGTTCCCGGCCCCCGGCCGGCCCGCCGGTGAAGAGCGGGGCGGCTCGCCGCTCTTCCGGCCCCTCCACGGCCTGATCGAGGGGGGTCAATGGCCGGTCCGCGCGACGCCGCGCGGACCTGGCCGCCCTACCTAGCCGAGCGCCTCGACCAGCTTCTTGCGCTGCTGGGCGCCCAGGCCGCCGAGGCGGCGCTTCTCGTCGACGCCGGCCTCCTCCATGAGCGCGGTGGCCTTGGCCGGGCCGACGCCCTTGACGGCCCGCAGGGCCTGCGACACCTTGATCTTCTTGGCGATGTCGTCGTCACGCTCCAGGAGCTGGGAGAAGGTCAGCTCGCCGGCCTTGACCTTGGCCAGCAGGGCCGTACGGGCGGCGCGGGCCTCGGCGGCCTTCGCCAGAGCCGCCTGCCGCTGCTCGGGGGTGAGAGTGGGAAGTGCCATCTCTGTTCTCTCCTCGGGGAGTTGGGGTTCGGGTCTTTGTTACCCGTGGTGCAGTGGCTAATCATGGCGGATGCCGGGGGTTCTTGTTTGCGGAAAGCCCCCGCTCAACGCCATCTCCGACCTGAGCGGTCGCTCAGGCGGCCCGCCGGGGCCCGGCCGCGGGCGCCGGCTCCGGCCGTCCGGCGGCCCGCCGCACGATCGTGCCCGCCGCCGCGCGCCCCCGTCCGGACGCCGGCCCGGGACGGCGTCAGGCGGGCCTGCCGGGCTCGCCCGCCGGGACGCGGGCGGGGAAGAGGGGGGACGGCGCGGCGCGGCGGGCGGCCGGATCCGTGCCCGGGGCCTGTCCAGGGGCACGCAGACCCCCGATGAGCTGCGAAGACGCGATCAGCTCCGGTCGTGTGGCGCGTTCCGGCGGCGGCGGGTGAGCGGCGGGTGCGGCCTTCCGCCCGCCGGCGGGCGCGGCCGGGGGAGCGGCGGCGTGATCGGTGACGGCCGGGGCGGACCATGATTGTTCCGCGCCCCGGCCGTCCCCGGACGGCGCCTCGCCTCCGCCCGGCCCTGCAAGATCACTTGGCCGGGCCGAAAGGTGGCCCTTATGGCGTGTTTTCCGGCTATGACGTGGAATTCATCACATTCTGCCGATCGGGCGTGTCGCGGCCCTGGTCAGGGTGGTTCCCGCGCCACCCGCCGAGCCCTTCCGGCGTCAGGAAGGCGTCGAAGACCGACTCCATCGCGCCGAGGAGCGCGCCGCGCCAGCCCAGGGCCGAGCCCTCGACGCGGGGCGGGACCTCGCGGCGGATCGCCATCAGGTACGGCTCCGCCGCCGCCCGCAGCGTCTCGCCCGCCCGCTCGTACAGCTCGGCGCCGTGACCGGAGAGCGTCACGGCCTCGGGGTCGTGCGCGTTCACCAGGGCGGCGATGCCCCGGCCGAGCGCGCGGGCGTTCGCGGCCACCGCCTCCCGGCTCGTCGCCAGCACCCGCTCGGCCTGCTCCCGGCCCCGCCCGCCGCCGTGGGCCAGACCGGCGTGACGCAGGAGGGCGTTCGCGCCGACCTCCGTGCTCCAGCAGCCGAGCGCGCCGCACGCGCAGAGGCGCTCGCCGCCGGTCAGCGGCATGTGGCCGAACTCGGCGCCGGACCCCGCCGCGCCGCCGAGCGGCCGGCCGTCCACGACCAGCACCCCGCCGAGGTCGAAGTCCACATGCAGGTGCAGCCCCACACGCACGCCCCGCAGCCGCCCGCGCCGCGCCTCCGCCAGCGCCGCGAACGCGGTGTCGTTCCCCACGAACAACGGCACCCCCCGCCCGGCGAGGGGAAGGGGGGCCTTTGGGGTGGGGGGGTGGGTGAGGAGGTGGGGGACGTCGACGGCGTGCCAGGACAGGTGGGCGATGTCGACGAGGCCGCCGTGGCGGACCGGGCCGGCGAGGGCCACGCCGACCCCGGCCACGCGGTGGCCGAACCGCTCCAGCTCGGCGCCCAGGGCCTCGCCGAGCGTGCCGAGCGCGTCCTCGGGGGTGCCGTCGTGGGGCCGTACGGCGAGCACCGTGACGCGGCCGCCCAGCTCGCAGGCCGCCAGCTCCCAGGCGTCCTCGCGCACGTCGGCGGCCAGCGCCACCGGGCCGCGCGGATGCGGTCCCGGCACCTGGGTGGGCCGGCCCCTGCCGTGCTCCCTGGCGGGCTCCTCGTGCAGGAGCTCGTCCGCCACCAGCCCCGCGACCAGCACGGAAGCGGTCCCGCGGGCCAGGTCCAGGTCGCGGGTGAGCTGGGAGCGGGTGCGGGTGGCCCCGCACTCGTGCACGGCCCGCAGCAGCCGGGCCCGGTTGTGCGCGCGCAGCTCGCCGCTCGTCGTGGCTCCGTTCACGCCATGCCTCCGGTCACCCGTCGCCCCGCTCACCCCGTGCCTCCGTTCACCCGGTCGCTCCGTTCACGTCAGTGTTCCGCTCACATCGTGACGTCGTGCGTGGGGACAGTTTATGCTCTGGGCGTGAACAAAAGCCTCATTGACGCCAGGCGCGCTCGTGTCGGAGTTTTCGGATTCTTCGTCTTCGCCGGATTAGTGATGGGTCTGTGGGCCGCCGGGCTGCCCTCGCTCGACGAGCGGCTCGATCTCGGCCCGGGCCGGCTCGGCACCGTCCTGCTGCTGATCTCGGCCGGCGCGCTGGTGTCGATGCTGGCGGCGGGTCCGCTCGTCGACCGGTACGGCAGCCGCCGCGTCTGCTGGGTGGCCGGGCCCCTGTCGGCCCTGACGCTGCTCGGGCCCGCACTGGCCCCGTCGTTCCCGGCACTGGCGGCGCTCGCGGTGGTGTTCGGGCTCGGGCTCGGCGCCTGCGAGGTCGCCATGAACGCCCATTCCGTCGAGGTCGAGCGCGCCTACGGGCGGCCGGTCATCTCGGCCTTCCATGGCACGTGGAGCCTCGGCGGGGCCGCCGGCGGCGCGCTGACCGCGCTGTTCCTGAGGGTCGGGGTGGACCCGCAGCTCGTGCTGGTCGTCGCGGCCGTGGTCGTGGCGCTGCTCTACCTGCCGGCGGCGCGGCTGCTGCTGCCGTCCGCCCCGGCGCACCCCGAGACGGCCTCCGGCGAGGTGCGGAGCGGCGGCGGCGGCTCGCTCACGTGGGGGCTCATCGCGCTGCTCGGCCTCGCCGCCTTCGCCGGTCACCTGAGCGAGGGCGCGGCCATCGACTGGGCCGCGCTGCACGCCCGCTGGGTCCTCGGCACCGACCCGGCGGCCGCTCCGCTGGCGTACACGATCTTCTCGGTCGCGATGACCACCGTGCGGCTGCTGGGCGACCCGATCAGGGCGAGGCTCGGCTCCGTGCGCACGATCCAGCTCGCCGGGCTCCTCGCCACCCCCGGGTACGCGCTCGTCCTGCTCTCCCCGCTCGCCCCGGAAGCCCTGACGGTGGCGTGCGCGTGGACCGGCTGGGCGCTGGCCGGCGTGGGGCTGGCGACCGTGGTGCCGGTGCTGTTCAGCGCCGTCGGCGCGGCCGGGGAGCGGGTCGGGCGGGCACTCGCCCTGGTCACCGCCTTCGGCTACAGCGGCCTGCTGGTCGGGCCCGCCGTGCTGGGCCACGTGGCGGACCTGGCCTCGCTGCCGGTCGCGCTGATCATCCCGGCGGTGCTGGCCGCCGTGGTCTCCCTCGCCGGCGCCCCGGCCATCCGCTCCCTCCTGCGCGCCTCGCCCCCGGCCCCCGCCGCCCCGCTCCCCGAGCCCGCCCGGGACTGACACCGGCGCCGACCTTCCTGATCCTGACCGCGTCGGCCGCCGGTCCCCGGCACGGGTACGGCGTCATCACCGACGTGGAACGCATCTCGGAAGGCCAGGTCCGCCTCGCGCCGGCACCCTGTACGCCGCGCTCGACCGCCTCCAGGAGGAGGGCCTGATCGCCGAGGACCGGGAGGAGATCGTCGACGGCCGGGTGCGCCGCTGCTACCGGCTGACCGGCGACGGCGCCGCGAGGCCGGCGGCGGAGGCCGACCTGTTGTGGGGCGCGCTGCGCGTCCACGGGCGGCGGGCCTTCGGCCCGGTCTCCGCGCCGGCCTGGCGCGGCGGGCCGGCGCTCGCCGTGGCGCTGTGGCCGTTCCTGATGCCGGCCGGCGTGCTGGCGGCCGAGCTGCTCCGGACGGCCGGGAGCCTGCACTACGCCGCGCACCGCGCGATCGCGGGCATCCGCAGGCGCGCGTTCCTGCTGTGGGGGCCGGGTCGGGTGCGCGGCCCTGGCCGTCGCCGCCGCGGCCGCCCTGCGGCGCGTTTGCGTCCCACCCCTCTGACCTGGTGTTATGCGATCGTGACTTGACCGCCGGGTTACGCACGGGTTTCATGTCCCCCACACCGTAAACGTTTACAGAAGCATGGTCGTCAACGTTTGCGCCGATGGAAGGACTGCCTTGGCCGACGGACCCACGATCAACACGATCGCCGCGCGCGCCGGTGTCTCGATCGCCTCCGTCTCGCGGGTGCTGAACGGCCTGCCGACCAGGCAGGAGACCGTGCGCAAGGTGATGGCGGCCGCCGACGAGCTGGGCTACGTGCGCAACGCCGTGGCCAGGTCGCTCAAGTCCCGCCGCACCCACCAGGTCGCCTTCGCCATGGCCGACGTCGGCAACCCCGCCTACCTGGCGATGCTGCGCGAGATCCAGCCCGTGCTGAAGGCCGCGGGCTACCGGCTCGTGCTGCACTCCACCGACGCCGTCGCCGCCGACGAGATCGACGTGCTGCGCAGCCTGGGCGAGCGGTACGTGGACGGCCTCATCATGAGCCCCCTGCGGGTCACCGACGCCCACCTGGAGACGCTGGCCGCCGCCCGCGCCCCGGTCGTCATCATCGGCCAGGTCCCCGACGGCACCCCGGTGGACAACGTACGGGCCGACTCCCGCACCGGCGTCCGGCTCGCGATCGACCACCTCCACGCGCTCGGCCGCCGCCGCATCGCCATGGTCAACGGCCCGCTCGACACCGTGCCCGGCGCCGCCCGCGGGGCCGGCTACCGGGAGGCGCTGGAGGCCGTCGGCCTGCCGTACGACGAGGGCCTGGTGCAGATCGGCGACTTCTACCGCCCTGAGGGACGGCGCGCGGTCGCCGAGCTGCTGGCCCGCCGCCCCGACGTGGACGCGCTCATGTGCGCCAACGACCTCATCGCGCTCGGCGCCCTCGACGTGCTGCGTGACGCGGGCCGCCGGGTGCCGGAGGACGTGGCCGTGGCCGGCATGGACGACACCGACCTCGCCGCCGCCTCCTGGCCCTCGCTCACCAGCGTCTCGCTCGGCTCGGCCGAGCGCGGCCGGGTCGCCGCCGAGCTGCTGCTGGAGCGGCTGAACGGCGGCGAGCGCGAGCCCCGGCGGGTCACCGTCCCGCCCCGGCTCGCGGTGCGCGCCTCCACGGCCGGCGAGGGGCACAGCGGTGAGGGGAGCGGCGCGTGACCGCCACCGCGACGAGGCCCGCTCCGCCGCGCCGGCCGCACGCGCGGCCCCGGCGCGTGTCCCGCCAGACCCGCGAGATGTGGCTGCTCATGCTGCCCGCGCTGGTGCCGGTGCTGCTGTTCAGCGTGGGCCCGCTGCTGTACGGCATCGCGCTCGCCTTCACCGACGCCCGCAACACCCGCAACCACGAGACGAGCTTCGTCGGCCTGGAGAACCTGACCGAGCTGCTCACCGCCGAGGACTTCTGGTCCTCCTTCAGGATCGGCGCGATCTGGGCCGTCTCGGTGACGGCGCTGCAGTTCCTGGCCGCGCTCGGCCTGGCGCTGCTGCTCAACGAGAACCTGCGCTTCCGGGGCGTGGCCCGGGTGCTGGCCGTGGTGCCGTGGGCGATGCCCCCGGTCGTCATCGGCCTGATGTGGAAGCTCGTCTACCACCCGGACGCCGGCATACTCAACGCCCTGCTCGGCACGGACGTCAACTGGCTGGCCGACTTCTCGCTCGCGCTGCCGGCGATCATCGTGGTCGGCGTCTGGACCGGCATGCCGCAGACCACGGTCGTGCTGCTGGCCGGCCTCCAGGGCATCCCGCGCGAGCTGTACGAGGCCGGCGAGGTGGACGGCGCGAGCCGCTGGCGGCGTTTCTGGAACATCACGCTGCCGCAGCTCCGCCCGGTGATCGTGGCGATCACCTCGCTCGACTTCGTGTGGAACATCAACCAGTTCGGCCTGGTCTACGTGCTCACGCAGGGCGGGCCGGGCGGCCAGACGCGGCTGCCCATGCTGTTCGCCTACGAGGAGGCCTTCCGCTACCGCTTCGCCGGGTACGCCTCGATGCTCGGCCTCGCGATGGCGATCGTCGTGCTCGCGGTGCTCGGACTGTACCTGTGGCGCGAGTTGAGGGAGACCCGATGAGACGCCTGCCGCAGTACGCCGCCCTCGCCGCGTACGTCGTCTTCCTGGCCTTCCCGCTGCTCTGGCTGCTGTCGACGGCGCTGAAGACGCCGCAGGAGATGGCGCTGGCCGATCCCACGTGGATCCCGCGCGAGCCGACGCTGGCCAACTTCACCGACGCCTTCGGCGAGCAGGACCTCGTGGGCGCGGCGGCGCGCAGCCTCGGCGTGGCGCTGGCCTCCAGCGTCGTCACGGTGGTGATCTCGCTGCCCGCCGCCTACGCGATGGCCCGCTACCGCGGCCTGGTCAACAAGATCGCGATCGGGTGGGTGCTGGTCAGCCAGGTGTTCCCGTTCATCCTGATCATCATCCCGCTCTTCATGATCCTGCGGGACCTGGAGCTGGTGAACACGCTGCCCGGCCTGGTGGTCGTGCACGTGACGTTCACGCTGCCGTTCGCGCTGTGGATGCTGCAGGGCTACGTCCGGGCGGTGCCGCCGGAGCTGGAGGAGGCCGCCGCCGTGGACGGCGCGACCCGGCTGCGCTCGATCGTCTCGGTCGTCGCGCCGCTGCTCGCGCCGGGCGTGGTGGCCACGCTGCTGTTCGCGTTCATCTCGTCGTGGAACGAGTTCATGTTCGCCCTCGTCATCCTGCAGAACCCCGACGTCATGACGCTTCCCCTCACCCTGGTGCGCTTCACCGGTCCTGAGGGGGTGGCCAGGCTCGGCCCGCTGGCCGCGGCGTCGCTCATGGCGACGATCCCGAGCTTGATCTTCTTCGCAATCATCCAGCGGCGACTGAAGTCCGGCCTGATGGCCGGCGCCGTGAAGGGCTAGGAGGCTCACATGCGTATCAGGTCCGCTCTGGCGGCGGCCGCCATCGTGGCGCTCGCCGGCGCGTGCGGCAGCGGAGGCGGCGACGGCGGCTCCTCGTCGTCGTCCTCCTCCGGCGAGCCGGTCAAGATCAATTTCCTGAGCCTCGCCTGGCAGAAGGAATCCGTCGCCGCGAACAAGCAGATCGTGGACGAGTGGAACAAGGCCAACCCGAACATCCAGGTCACCTACGTCCAGGGGAGCTGGGACAACGTCAACGACCAGCTCGTCACCCAGTTCGCCGGCGGCACCGCGCCCGACGTCATCCACAACGACTCGCCCGCGCTGTCCGGGTTCGCCGCCGACGGCTACCTGATGGACCTCAAGGACAAGCTGCCCGCCGAGCTGAAGGGCGACATCCCGCAGGCCGCCTGGGACACCGTCACCTTCGACGACGGCAAGGGCGGCCAGGGCGTCTACGGCGTGCCGTTCCTCCAGGAGTCGCAGGTCATCATCGCCAACAAGAAGCTGCTCGACGCGGCCAAGGTGCGCGTCCCCACCGCCGCCGAGCCGTGGACGTGGGACGAGTTCTCCGAGGCCGCCAAGAAGATGACCAAGGACGGCACGTACGGCGTCGCCTGGGCCATGAAGTCGCCGGTCAACAAGACGCTCAACCTGGCGCTGAACTTCGGCGGCACGTTCTTCCAGACCGCCGGCGGCAAGACCACCGTCAAGGTCGGCCCCGAGGAGCGCGAGGTGCTCCAGCGCATCCACGACCAGCTCCACACCGACAAGTCCGCCGACCCCGACGCGCTCGGCCAGGGCACCGCCGACCCGCTGCCCGCCTTCTACAAGGGCAAGTTCGCGCTGCTGCCGGCCGGCGTGTACCTGCGCCAGCAGGTCGCCGAGCAGGCGCCCGACGGCTTCGAGTGGGTCACCCTGCCCGGCCCGAAGGGCACCACCGCCCAGCAGGGCGCGGTCTCGCAGACGCTGTCCGTCGCCCAGGACAGCAAGCACCCCGAGGAGGCGATGAAGTTCATCGCCCACTTCCTCAACGGCCCCAACCAGGCCAGGCTCGCCAAGGGCGACTGGCTGCTGCCGACGTCCCAGGCGGCCGCCTCCGACCCGGCGATCACCACCGAGGAGAACGGCTGGGACGTCGCCACCGCCTCCGCCAAGAACCTCGTCGTCGCGCCCTTCCTCAAGGTGAACGGGTTCGACGAGTGGAAGACCAAGGTCGCCACGCCGGTGCTGCAGGAGTACTTCGCCGGCAAGATCAGCCTCGACGACGCGGCCAAGCGGCTCGTGGAGGAAGGCAACAAGGTGCTGGAGCGGTACCAGCGGTGACCTCCTACCGGGAACGGGCCCGGGGGTGTCTGCTCGGCCTCGCGGCCGGCGACGCCCTCGGGGCCCCCGCCGAGAACCTGTCGCCGGCCGAGATCCGGCGGCGGTGGGGGCGGCTCACCGAGATCGAGGGCGGCGGCACGGACGACACCGAGTACGCCATCTTCGCCGCCTCGCTGCTCGGGCGGCACGGCCACGGGCTGACCCCTGAGCTGGTCGCGCGGGCGTACCGGGACGAGGTCATCCCGAGGGTGGACGGGCCGATGCGCGGCGCCGGGTTCTCGGAGCTGGGCACCGTCGAAGCGCTTCGACGCGGGCTGGAGCCGCCGCTCACCGGGCTGGTCCACTCCCACGGCTGGTCCGACGGGCTGGCCATGCGCGCCGCCCCGTACGGGATCTTCTGCCCGGGAGACCCGGCGGAGGCGGCCAGGCTCGTGGAGCAGGACGGCCTGGTGAGCGGGTCGGGCGAGGGCATACTCGGCGGTCGCGCGGTCGCGGGGGCCGTGGCCGCCGCGATGTCCGGCGCCGGGCCCGAGGACGTCGTGGACGCCGCCCTGGCGGTGATCCCCGCCGACTCCTGGACCTCCAGGAACATCCGCCGCGCCCGCGCCGTCCTCGGCGAGGCGGCGCCGGACGAGCTCGTCGAGGCGCTGCACGAGGCCGTCGTCGTCCGGCACTACCCGTGGACCGACCTCGCCCCGGAGGCCGTCGCGCTCGCGCTGGCCGCCTTCCTGGCCGGCGGCGGCGAGGTGGAGCCGGCGGTGACGTTCGGGGTGAGCCTCGGGCGGGACGCCGACACCATCGGGGCCATCGCCGGGGCCGTCAGCGGCGCGCGGCAGGGCGAGCGCGGCGTGCCCGCCCGCTGGGCGGCCAGGATCGGGCCGGTGACCGGCAAGTGCCTTCCCGTCGTGGCGGGACGGCACGTGCTCACGACCGCCGACGAACTCGCCGGCATGGTGACCGGCGAGCCCGTGAGAGGACGGTGACGCGGATGCCGGGGGACAGGATCAGAGGAGCCGTCGCCGGGCTCGCCGTCGGTGACGCCGCGGGCTGGCCCGCGAGCCGGCACCGCGCGGCCCTGCACGCGCCCTGGAGCAGGCGGCTCCATCGGGAGCTGGACGCCTTCGCCGAGGAGCACCGGGTCACGACGCTGCCGGTGCCGTTCGCGCTCAACCAGCCGACCGCGCCGCTGGCCGCCGGCCCATCCGACGACGCCGAATGGCTCGCCTGGACGCTGCTGACCGCCGACCGGCCGCGCGCGGCGGCCTTCCGCGAGCTGATCGGCCAGGACCTGCGGGCGCGCGTCTCGGTGCGGACCGCGCTCGACAACCTGGACAGGGGCGTCGAGCCGCCCGCGTCAGGGCACGACAACCCGCACCACTTCGACGACGCCGCCGCGGTCCGCGCCGTCGCGTTCGGGGTCCTGGGGAGGGACCCGTCGGACGACGCCCAGGTCACCAACGCCGGCGACGGCGTGCTCGGCGCGCGGGCCATGGCCGCCGCCGTGACCACGGCCGTGGCCACCGGCGACGTGACGCGGGCGGTGGAGGCGGCGCTGGACCTGCTGCCCGCCGGCACCGCGATCGGGCACAACGCCCGCCTCGCGCTGAGCGCCGCCGAACGGGCCGGCGACGCGTTCGCCGCCGTGCCCGCCCTCGACGCGGCGCTGCTCGACCACGTCTACAGCTACGGCGTGGGCGCCGCCCAGACGGTGCCCGCGGCGCTGGCGCTGGCCGCGGCCTCCGGAGGCGACCTGACCAGGGCCGTGCCCGCGGCGGCGTGCCTGGCCGCGCTGGCCGACTCGGCGCCGGCGCTGACCGGCGCGCTCACGGGGGCCTCCGGCGGCTTGGAGGCGATCCCGGAGGGGTGGACCGCCTCGGCCCGGACGCTGGCAGGCTGTTGCCTGCCGGAACTGGCCGGCCAGGATCTGATCGAACTGACGAAAGGACTCGCATGACGCCGCTTGAGGACAGGGCGACCGGCTGCGTGGCGGGGGCGGCGGTCGGCGACGCGCTGGGCGGCGCCACCGAGGGCTGGACCCCCGAGCAGATCGTCGAGCGCTACGGCGGGCGCGTCGAGGGGATCGTGCCGCCGTACAACGAGGACTGGCGCAACGCCCGCCCGATCGCGCCGTACCACAAGGGCGACGGCCACATCACCGACGACACCCTCATGACGCACGCGCTCATCCGCGTCTACGAGAAGGCCGGCCGGCACCTCGACGCGTACGCGATGGCTGAGCACCTGGTGCCCGAGCTGATGAGCGAGCGGCGCTGGATCCCCGAGCTGGAGGCCGAGGCGCTGCCGCTGCAGCGGATCTTCCTGGCCGAGAAGTGGATCGTGGCCCGGCTGCACTACGGCCACGCCGACCCGCGCGAGGCCGGCGTCGGCAACATCGTCAACTGCGGCGCCGCCATGTACGTCGCCCCCGTCGGCATCGTCAACGCCGCCGACCCCGACGCCGCCTACGCCGAGGCGATCGACCTGACCGGCGCCCACCAGTCCAGCTACGGCCGGGAGGCCGCGGGCGTCATGGCCGCCGCCGTGGCCGAGGCCATGCGGCCGGGCGCCACCGCCGACTCCGTCGTGTCCGCCTGCCTGCGCCTGGCCAAGGACGGCACCAGGGCCGCCATCGAGGCGGTCTGCGAGGCCGCCGCCGGGCTCGGGCACTGGGAGGGCTCGTTCGAGACGCTGCGGGCCGCCGTACGCCCCTACGACACGGTCGCCGACACCTACCGCGACCAGGGCCTCGGCGCGCGGCGGCCGAGCCGCGTGCACAGCATCGAGGAGCTGCCGCTGGCGCTCGGCATGCTGGTGATCGCCAAGGGCGACTACCGCGACACCGTGCTGGGCGGCGTCAACTACGGGCGCGACGCCGACTCCATCGCCTCCATGGGCGGCGCCATCGCGGGCGCGCTCGGCGGGCTCGCAGCGGTGCCGGCGGAGTGGGTGGAGCAGGTGGGGGCGGCGAGCCGTACGGACCTGGTGGCCCCCGGCCGGGCCATCGCGGCGGTCGCGCGCCGGGTGCGGGCCGGCGACCAGGAGCGGCGGCGGGCCGCCGAGGCCGCCTTCGCCGAGCTGGACCGCCCGTGATCCGTCTCACCTGGGTCCAGCCGGAGGACCTGGTCGGGCACGAGCTGCGCCAGGCCGCCGAGGACGGCCGCGACCCCGCCAGGGTGCGCGCGGTCGCCGAGCGCTGGCACGCGGCGGGCGGGCACGACGCCCCGCCGCGCGCCGGCGCGTCCGAGGCGGGCGCGGCGCGGCTGCGCGGCCTGGCCGAGGAGCTGCTGGACGAGCTGGAAGCTCTCCCGTCGCCGCTGGAGGAGCCGTCGGAGCTGGCGGACATCGCCGCCGCCTGCCCCGCCTGGCCCGCCGCCCGGCCGGGCGGCACGGCCGACCCGCGCCGGGTGCTGGCCGCCTGGCAGGGCCGGGCGGCCGGATGCGTGCTCGGCAAGCCCGTGGAGAAGATCCCGCGCGCGGGCATCAGGGAGATCGCCGAGGCCACCGGCAACTGGCCGATCCGCGGCTGGTTCACCGCCCGCGGCCTGCCGGACGACGTGGCGCGCCGCTGGCCGTGGAACCGCCGCAGCGCCGTCAACTCCCTCGCCGAGAACGTCGACGGCGTCCCCGAGGACGACGACCTCAACTACCCGCTGCTCGCGCTGACCGTGCTGGAGCGCCACGGACGCGGCTTCACCACCGAGGACGTGGCCCGGCTGTGGCTGGACGAGCTGCCGGCCGGGCGGACGTTCACGGCCGAGCGGGTGGCGTACCGCAACCTGCTGGACGGCGTCGAGCCGCCGGAGACGGCGACCCGGCGCAACCCGTTCCGCGAGTGGATCGGCGCGTTCATCAGGACGGACGTCTACGGCTGGGTCAACCCGGGCGATCCGGCCACGGCCGCCGCGTACGCCTGGCGCGACGCCCGCCTCACCCACACCGCGAACGGGATCTACGGGGCGATGTTCGCCGCCGCGATGTGCGCGGCCTCGCTGACCGCCGGCACGCCGGAGGAGGTCGTCGAGGCCGGGCTGTCCGTGGTGCCGCCGGGCTCGCGCCTGCACCGCGCCGTCAGGGAGGCCGTCGCCGACGCCGCCCGCGAGCCGGACTTCGAACGCGTCGTGGACCGGCTGCACGAGCGGCACGGCGCCCTCCACTGGGTGCACACCATCCACAACGCGGCCCTCGTCGCCGCGACCCTCGTCCACGGGCGGGGCGACTTCACCGCCACGATCGCCGGAGCCGTCGCCGGCGGCTGGGACACCGACTCGGCGGGCGCGACCGCCGGCTCGGTCTGCGGCGCGCTCGCCGGGGAGGTGCCCGAGCGGTGGCGCCTCCGCGACAGCCTGGCCAGCAGCCTGACCGGGTTCGACGGCGTGAGCCTCGGCGAGCTGGCCCGGCGTACTCAGGAGATGATGCGGACATGATCGCGGTTTTCGGCAGCGCCAACATGGACCTGGTCGCCTACGTCGACCGGGCGCCGGCCCGCGGCGAGACGGTCACCGGGCACCGCTTCCGCACCGTGCCCGGCGGCAAGGGGGCCAACCAGGCCGTCGCGGCCGCCCGGGCGGGGGCGGAGGTGGCCTTCCTCGGCGCGGTCGGCGACGACGGGTTCGGCACCGAGCTGCGCGCCGCGCTGGCCGCCGCCGGGGTGGACGTGCGCGGCCTGCGCGAGGTGCCAGGGCCGAGCGGCATCGCGCACATCGTCGTGGACGACGACGGAGGCAACTCCATCATCGTCGTCCCGGGCGCGAACGGCACCGTCACCGGCCCCTCCGAGGCCGACCTGGCGGCCATCGCCGGGTCGCGGGCGCTGCTGCTCCAGCTCGAACTGCCGATGCCCGCCGTCGTGGCCGCCGCCGAGGCCGGGCGGGCCGCCGGCGTCCCGGTCATCCTCACGCCCGCGCCCGCGCAGCCGCTGCCCGGCGCGCTGCTCGACGCGGTCACGATGATCGTCCCGAACGAGCACGAGGCCGCCGCCATCACCGGCGCCACCGGCCCGGACGCCGCCCTCGACGCCCTGCTGGAGCGGGTCGAGGAGGCCGTCATCACGCTCGGCGCCGCGGGCGCGCTCTACGGGTCGCGCTCCGGGGAGCGGCTGCGGGTGCCGGCCGCCGAGGTCAAGGCCGTGGACACCACGGCGGCCGGGGACACGTTCGTGGGGGCGCTGGCCGTGGCCCGCGCCGAAGGCCGGCCCATGGCCGGCGCCCTCCGCTTCGCCACCGCGGCGGCGGCGCTGTCGGTGCTGCGCGAGGGCGCCAGCACCTCGATGCCGCACCGGCGCGAGATCGAGGACTTCCTGGCCTGACGGCGCGCCGCCGCGGGCGGTGACCAGGCGAAACGAGGGCAGAGGAAGGACATGAGCGAGATTCCCTATGAGCTGCCGGAAGCCGTCGGCGGCGTGGACGGGGAGAGCGACGTGGTGGCCGAACGGTCCGGCTGCGTCAACCGGCGCAACCGCCGTCCGGTCTCCGCCGACATGCCTCAGGACCTCGACCCGCCGCATCCGTACGAGGAGCCTGAGGAGAACGAGGAGAACGTCACCCGGCCCGACATCGGCCCCACCGGCTGACCTCGCCCGCGGGGCCCCTCGCGCCGGGGGCGGGGTCAGCCCGGAGGCTCCCGTTCGCAGCGGCGCTTCAGGCTGAGCGCCTCCGTACGCACGTAGCGGCGGGTGCGGGCGCCGGTCAGCAGGGCGAGGACCGGCGCCAGCAGCCCCCTGCGGGTGATCGACAGCTCCACGGCGGCCCCGCCGCGCCCGGCCGCCTCCACGACGTGCCCCGCCGCGATCGTCACGCCCGCGGCCACCGTCTCCCAGACGAAGGAACGGCCCGGGGTGAGCGCCGTCACCATCCAGTCGAGTGCCGGCAGGCCGGGCTGCTCCACGCGCACCCGGCTGCCGGCGCCGAACGGCTCGTCGTCCAGCAGGCGCACGCTCGTCATCGTCGGCGTGAACTCCGGCCAGCGGGTCACGTCGGACATCGTCCGCCACACCAGCTCGGCGGGGGCGTCCACGGCGACGCGGGTGCGGAAGGTCATCTCCTGCCCGCCGCCTCGGGCGTCAGGTGGGCCGCGCACTCGTCCCGGTACTGCAGGACCCGGCCGCGCAGCCGCTTCGGGTCGGCCAGCACCGCCCGCGAGACCGACGGCAGGACGGCGTGCCGCACCGGGGCGAACAGCCGCGCCACGTCGGCCGGCGTCCCGCCCTGCGCGCCCACCCCCGGAACCAGGATGGGCCCGTTGAGCTCGGTCAGCGGAAGGTCCACCTCGCGCAGCGTGGCGCCCATGACCACCCCCACAGGCCCGAACGGCGTGGCCCCGGCGTTCGCCGCCGCCGCGCCCGCGAGGACCTGCCCGGCCACCAGCCGCTGCAGCTCCGCGGACTCCGGGTTGGAGGTCCTGGCCAGCACGAACACGCCCGCGTCGTTGGCCACCGCCGAGGCGATCGCGCCGGTCAGCGAGCCGAACCCGAGGTAGGGGCTCAGCGTCACGGCGTCGGCGGCGAGCGGGCTGCCCCGGTCGAGGTACGCCTCGGCGTAGGCGGTCATCGTGCTGCCGATGTCGCCCCGCTTGACGTCCAGCAGCACGAGCGTGCCCGCCTCGCGCAGGTCGGCGATGGTGCGTTCCAGGACGGCGACGCCCCGGCTGCCCCACCGCTCGAAGAACGCCGACTGCGGCTTGACGACGGCCGCCACCTCCGCCACGGTCTCGACGACCGTCCTGCTGAAGCGTTCGAGCCCGGACGGCGAGTCGTCCAGCCCCCAGGCGTCCAGCAGGGCCGGGCCCGGATCGATGCCGACGCACAGCGGCCCGCACGCGTCGAGCCTGGCTCGCAGGCGTGCCCCGAACGACTCGTTCATGGTGAACCCCTTCGCACGGTTATGCGGCGACCCTACGGGACGGGCCGTCCGGGTGAACAGGAGACCGACCGTTCCCGTTCACCTGTCTTCCGGGGGCGGCGGCAGGGGTAAGGCAGCAAGCATGTACGAGATCGCCCACCGGGTGCTGGCGCTGCGCAGCGATCCGCCCCGTGACGTGGTCGTCACGGTCGGCATGCCGTACGAGGAGCCGACGGGGGAGTGGTCGTGCCCCTACCGCATCGACGGGCTCGACGGGTGGGAACACGAGAGGAAGGTCACGGGGCCCGACTCGCTGGGCGCGGCCGAGCTGGCGCTCGCGATGGTGCGGGCCGCGGTCACCGGCTCGCACGAGGCCAGGGAAGGGCTGCTGAGCTGGGAGGAGGCGTCGCCGGGGCCCCGCGCGCAG
This sequence comes from Nonomuraea coxensis DSM 45129, assembly GCF_019397265.1. Taxonomy (NCBI): domain Bacteria; kingdom Bacillati; phylum Actinomycetota; class Actinomycetes; order Streptosporangiales; family Streptosporangiaceae; genus Nonomuraea; species Nonomuraea coxensis. The sequence goes on along the minus strand of NZ_CP068985.1, from coordinate 5,975,259 downwards.
ACCGTCTGGGTCACCTGGGACAAGAAGCACGACGTCGCCTACATCGCGATGAAACACGAGATCTCGCCGGGCGAGGCCACCCGCCAGGTGGTGGCCGAGGACGCCGTGCTCGACTACGGCGACAAGGGGCGGCTGATCGGCGTGGAGCTGATGAACGCGACCGCCAGGCTTCCGTCGGAGATGCGCATGTGAGACCTGGCAGTCCGGCGAGGCCCGCCGGGGGCGGCTCTCGCGTACCTTACGTCCGTGACTCCTCCCCGCATCGTCGCCACCGATCTCGACGGCACCCTGCTGACCTCCGAGCGCGCCGTCTCGCCCCGCACCAGGGACGCGCTCCGGCTGGCCCGCGCGGCCGGCGCCGAGATCGTCCTCGTCACCGCCAGGCCGCCGCGAGGCGTGCGCCCGATCGCCGAGCAGGCGGGCGTGACGGGCACCGCGATCTGCAGCAACGGGGCCGTCGTCTACGACCTGGACACCGACGAGATCATCGAGAGCCTGCCGCTCGACCCCGGCGCCGCCCGCCGGGCCGCGCGCGCCCTGGCCGAGGCCCTGCCGGGCGTCGGGCTGGCCGTCGAGACGGGCCGCGGGGTGCTGGCCGAGGCCGGCTACACCCGGCGCGTCCCCGAGGACCTGGCGTTCCACCGTGAGGTCGTCTCGGTCATGGAGGAGGCGGAGCCCATCGTCAAGCTGCTCGCCCACTCGCCGGCGCACACCGCCGACGAGATGATCGCCGCCGTGCTGGCGGCCATGAAGGGTCTGGCCGAGATCACGCAGTCGGGCGACGGCGGGCTCGTCGAGATCAGCGCGCCGGGGGTGACCAAGGCCGCCGCGCTGGACCGGCTCTGCCGGGCGCGGGGCGTGCCGGCGAGCGAGGTGGTGGCCTTCGGTGACATGCCGAACGACCTGGCGGTCCTGACGTACGCGGGGCTGGGGTACGCGATGGCCAACGCGCATCGGACGGTGCTCGCGTCGGTGCCGCGCCGCACCCTCTCGAACGACGAGCACGGCGTCGCCGCGGTGCTGGAACGCCTGTACGCCTGAGCCGCGCGGCGCCGGGCGTGCGGAACGGCCGGGCCCGCCCGCGGGGTGTCGGGCGGGCCCGGCCCAGGGGATGGTCCGGTGGGACGGGGGGTCAGGCGGGGGCCGGGCGGGGGTCAGGCGTCGTCGTCGGAGACGCGGGAGGTGTCCTTGCAGCCGGAGGGCGCCTGCGCGAACAGCGAGACGCCGCCGCACGTGCTCACCGGCACCGACACGGGCTCGACGATCTCGTCGTTGAAGACGGTGACGTCGCCGACCAGGGGCGGCGGACCCGGGCGGCCCGTGCCGGCCTGCGCCGCCCCGGGCCAGAGCTGCACCAGCGCCCCGGCCCCGCCGAGCAGCCCACGGACGAGCCCGGCCCGGGATCCGCCGATCAACCCGGTCCCGGGCGCCTGCCCGCCCACAGGCCCGGATGTCAGGCGATCAGCCGCTCCTGGGGACGTTCGGCGGGCCGCCCGCCCTGGTCGCCGCGGTCGGGCTGCGAGCGCCCCGAATGCATGACCCGGTCGATCAGGGCGAGCGCCACGGCCGAGACCACGAAGGTCAGGTGTATGAGGGTCTTCCACAGCAACTCCCTGTCGGTGATGGCCGGTAGGCCGGCGTTGATGAAGATCTGCAGGAGGTGGATGCCGGAGATGCCGATGATCGCCATCGCCAGCTTGACCTTGAGCACGTTGGCGTTGACGTGCGAGAGCCACTGCGGCTGGTCGGGGTGGCCCTCGATGCGCAGCCGGGAGACGAACGTCTCGTAACCGCCCACGATCACCATGATCAGCAGATTGGAGATCATCACCACGTCCACCAGCCCGAGGACGATGAGCATGATCACGGTTTCCGGCGGCGAGCCGCCGAACCCGAGGTGGACCAGGTGGGCGAGCTCCACCATGAAGCGCCACACGTACACGATCTGGGCGACGATCAGCCCGAGGTAGAGCGGCACCTGGATCCAGCGGCTGAGGAACATCACGTAGCCGACCCGGGTGAGCACCGACCGTGGCGCCCCCTGCGAGGGCGCCACGGACAGTTGAGCCATGCCCACTACGACGTCAGGACGTTGACGTGCTGGACCCACGCCTCGACGTCGACCAGGGGAGGGGAGCCCTGGCCGAGGTGGTCGAGGAGGACGGGAGGTGCGATGGCCGTGGCCAGCGCGAAGGCGGCGACGAAAGTCAGGGATCTGGCCTTCAACGGATCTCCTTGCTGCTGCTCGTCTGCGTGGTGGCCGGGAGGGGGCGGAGGGGGGAGGGGGAGTGAGGGTCGGTCAGGGCTGGAGGCAGGACACGGCGGGCACCTCGGCGGGGACGCCGGGCGCGGCCGGGTCGACGAGGGTGGCGACGTCGGCCGTGGCGCCGGTGAGGCAGGCGCTCACGGCGAAGGGATCGACGACCGCCTGGGCGGCCGGCGCGGCGAGCAGGCCGAGGCCACCGGCGATGATCGCGGCCGCGACGGCTCTGCGGGGGCTGGGGAGCATGGAACCTCCTGGGTAACTCTCGGTAACGATCGGTCGACCTTTAGTTACCTAGAGTAGTGGCTCGCTAACGGAAAGGAGACGGGAAGTTCAGGACAGCGGGTCGGTCCAGCGGTCCTGGGCCTCCATGACCTTGTCGGCGTGCGCGAAGGCCCTCCCGCGGCGTACGCCCTGGGGCGTAGTGGTGACCACGACCCGCGGCGGATGCCCGGGCCGCCCGCCCGGCACGATCCTGGTGGTCATGTTCGCGGGAGACGTCGAAGGAGAGTGCCCGTGGTGACCACGCAGGCGGCCGTGAGGAGCAGCGGCTACGTGACCGCGTTCCGGGCCGTGACGGTGCTGAACGCGCTGGCCGTGCTGGCGCAGGGGGTGACGGCCGGGCAGCTCATGAGCGGGGCCGGAGCGGGGATGCACGCCTCGGGGGCAGGGGCCGTGCACGTGCTGGGGCTCGCCCTGCTCGTCTCCGCCGTGCTGCTGTGGCGGCCGGGGCGCGGGGCGGGCTGGCCGGCCCTGGTGTCGCTGGGGATCCTGCTGCTCGGGATGGTGCAGTCGATGCTCGGCGGGACGGGGGCCGTGGCCGTGCACGTGCCGCTCGGGATGACGCTGCTCGGCCTCAGCGTGTGGCTGATGGTCGCCGCCTGGCGCCGCTGAGCGCGGGAGGACCCGCGCGAGGTCAGGAGAGGCGGGCGAGGTGGTCGGCGTGGCGGATCGGCTCGGGGAGGCGGTAGCGGGGGGTCAGGCGCAGGACCTCGGCGGTGACGGTGTCCAGGGAGACGCGGTGTCCCTGGGAGACGTACACCGGCTTGACGCCCGGTCGCGTGCGCAGGGCGCGGCCCACCACGGCGCCGCCGTGCGTGATCGGCGTCCAGTCCCCCCGCTCCGGCCCCGGCGGCTCGTGCGTCCCGACGAAGGGCGTCTTGCCCACCCCCAGGGCGGGCAGCCCGGTCAGCACGCCGAGATGACACGCCAGCCCGAACCCGCGCGGGTGCGCCAGGCCGTACCCGTCGCACACCAGCAGGTCGGGCGTGACGGTGAGCCGTTCGAGGGCCTCGACGAGCGCGGGCAGCTCGCGGAAGGCGAACAGCCCCGGCACGTACGGGAACGCCGCCTTCCCGCGCACCACCACCTGCTCGGCCACGGCGAGCGTGCCGGGATCCAGGACGGCCACGGCGGCCGTCAGCGCGTCATCGCCGCCGCCGGCCCCGTGGTAGTGCACGTCCAGGCCCGCCACCAGGCCGAAGGAGGTGGGCCCGGACAGTTCGACGCGCGGGCGGAGCCGGTCCTGGATGGCCTCCGCCTCCTCGGCCGTGGCCGGCCACGGATGAAGCCGCTGTACTCGCATCCGGCACAGCGTACGCCCTGGACCTGGACGACGGCGCCCGGCGGACGTTCCTGCCGCCCCGGCGGCACGGACGAAAAGGACCGGTCACTAGCATGACCGGGTGATCGTCGGAGATGTGCTCGGCCTGCTCGCCACCGGTGTCGCGGCCGGAGTGGTGAGCACGGTCGTCAGTCTCGCCTCGATCGTCTCCTACCCCGCCCTGCTCGCCTTCGGGCTGCCCCCGCTGACCGCGAACGTCACCAACACCGTCGCCCTCGTCTTCACCGGCATCGGCGCGGCGGCGGGCTCCCGTCCCGAGCTCGCGGGGGAGGGGCGCACGATGCTGCGCCTCGGCCCGGTCGCCGCGCTGGGCGGCGCGACCGGCGCGCTCCTGCTGCTGGTGACCCCGGCGCGGACGTTCGAGCTCATCGCGCCCTGGCTGATCGGGATGGCCTCGCTCCTGCTGGCCCGCCCGCCTTCGCGCGAGGCGCGCGGCGAGCACGGGGTGCTCGGGCGGATCGCGCTGTTCGCCGTCACGATCTACGTCGGCTACTTCGGCGCGGCCGGCGGCATCCTGCTGTTCGCCGTGCTCTCCTCGATGTTCGCCCATCGCGACGCCAAGCTGAACGCGATGAAGAACGTGCTGTCCGGCCTGGCGAACGCGGTCGCCGCCCTCGGCTTCGCGCTGTTCGGCCCGGTGGACTGGGCCGCGGCCGTGCCGCTGGCGGCGGGCTTCCTGCTGGGTGGCTGGATCGGCCCCAAGATCGCCCGCCGCCTGCCCGGTCACAGCCTGCGGTACCTGGCCGCCGTCTGCGGGGTCGCGGTGGCGGTCAAGCTCGGCTGGGACTCCTACGCGGGTTAGCCGCCTCCCTGGCCGCGGCGTGCTCGGCGACCAGGGCCGCGAAGCGCAGGGTCACCATGCGCCAGATCGGGGTGGACACCGGCTCGTCGGCCACCGCCCGCGCGTGGACCTCTGCGGGATCGAAGCCGTCGGCCTCCCACTCGCGGATGCGCGCGGGCAGCACCTCGGGATGGAACTGCACCCCCCAGGCCCGCTCGCCCACCCGGAACGCCTGGTAGGGGCAGGCCGCCGTCTCGGCCAGCCACACCGCGCCGGGCGGCAGCCCGGTGACCGCGTCCTTGTGGTGCTCGACGGCGGGCACCACCGGGGGCAGCCCGTGGAAGAGCGGGTCGGCCGCCGCCTCCGGCCGGATCGTGACGGGGAGGCTGCCGTTCTCGGGCGCGCCCGTGTCGCCGGTGACCTCGCCGCCCGCCACCTCGGCGATCATCTGGCCGCCCAGGCAGATGCCGAGCAGCGGAACGCCCTCCGCGAGCGCCTGACCGACCAGCCGGCGGGCGGCGGCCAGCCAGGGGGCCCGGTCGTCGTCGCCCGGGAGGTAGCCGCCGCCGAGCATGATCATGGCGTCGTGCTCCAGCCGGTCAGGGAGCGGGGCGCCCTCGTGGGCGAGCACGACGTCCAGCTCGTGGCCGGCGTCCGCCAGCCAGTCGCCCACCCGGCTCGGGCCGCCGCTCCTGCTGTTCTGCACCACCAGCACCTTGCCCATCACACGCTCCGGGAAGGTGTGGCGGCGGGCGTCCGGCCGGCCGGGAGGTCGTCGATCTTCGTGTCGCGCATGGCCCGCATTCTGCCAGGCCGTCCGCGGCCTACTCGCGGTACATCGGCCTGGTGGCGTCCTCGGGCAGGTACGGAGAGGTCCCCTGTCCGTACGCGGGCGACACGGAGAGCGGCTCAGGAACGGCCGCCCGCCACCGTGACGGGAACAGCGAGACGGTCAGCAGCAGCACCCCCGCGAACAGCAGCGCCCCCGAGTAGCCGAGGGCCAGGTAACCCTCGTGGACGCGCGCGGGCAGCATCCCCTGCGGCACCAGCCGCGGCCCGCCCGAGAACTCCAGCAGGGGCGTCAGGCCCAGCGCGGTGTACGCGAGCCCGCCGAGGAGCGAGGCGACGGGCGAGAGCCGCGAGCCGGCGAGGAGGGCCAGGACGACCGCGGCGGCGGCCAGCACGCCGGCGGCGTACCACGGGAACTGGAACGCGGAGCGGGTCTGGAAGGAGATCTCGCCGATGCCGTACAGGAGGCCGGCGAGCGCCACAGGAGGAAGGAGCAGCCCGGCGACCACTCCGAGGGCATGACGGGCACCATTTGACATGATCTAACCCCGTTTGTTGGCTTCGGTGCCCAACCTACCCCGACCACACCGCGAGCGTGCGACGGTCGCCGGGTCCGGCATCGCGCCCTTCCTCCGAACTCGCTGTGAAAGCCCGCCGCGGCACTTAACGCGGCCCCGGCGTCCGGGCATCGTGGGCCGCATGAGACCCGCGATCCTCACGACCGCGTTCCGTGCGCTCATCGTGCCCCTGGCAGGGGTCCTCCTGCTCGGCGCCCAGCCCGCGCAGGCCACCGCTTTCCAGCCCGGCGCTTTCCAGCCCGGCGCTCTCCAGCCCGGCGCTCTCCAGCCCGGCGCCAAGCCCGCGGCCTTCCCGCTGCCCGACGGCTTCCAGCCGGAGGGGATCGCGATCGGGCCGGGGCCCCACGCGTACTTCGGCTCCCGCGCCAACGGCGACGTCTACCGGGCCGACCTGCGCACCGGTGAAGGCTCGGTGATCAGCAAGGGCCCCGGCACGCCGACGCTCGGGCTCAAGACCGACGGGCGCGGCCGGTTGTTCGCCGCCGGCGGGACGGGCGGCGACGCCCGCGTGATCGACCTGCGCACCGGCGCGGTGCTGAGGTCGTACCGGCTGGCCACCGGGACCGCCTTCGTCAACGACGTGATCCTCATGGGGAACGCGGCCTACTTCACCGACTCCGCCAACCCGGTCCTGTACAAGCTGCCGCTCGGCCGGGGCGGCGCGCTGCCCGCCGAGGCGGTCACGATCCCGCTGAGCGGCGCCATCCAGTACACCACCGGCAACAACGCCAACGGCATCGCCCCGAGCCCGGACCGGCGCTCGCTGCTGATCGTGCAGTCCAACACCGGCAAGCTGTTCGAGGCGGACCCGGCGACCGGCGTCACGACCGAGGTGGACCTCGGCGGCGAGACACTGACCAACGGCGACGGCCTGCTGCTGTCCGGCCGGACCCTGTACGCCGTGCAGAACCGCCTCAACACGATCGCCGTCATCGCCCTGTCCCGGGACGGCTCGTCCGGCCGGATCGCCAGGCGGATCACCGACCCGCGCTTCGACGTGCCGACGACGGTGGCCGCGTTCGGTGACCGGCTCTACCTGCCGAACGCCCGCTTCACCACACCGCCCACGCCGGAGACGACGTACGACGTGGTGGCCGTGAAACGGGTCAGCTCCTGATCGTGTAGCTGTCGCCGTAGACCTTCCACCTCAGCGGCGGCTTGAGGTCGAGGTTGCCAAGACCCGCTGCATGGTGTCCACCCGGGGTGACGGCGAGGGAGAGGGCCAGGAGGGTGGCTGCGAGCACGGGCGGACCCTGCTCCCGCGACCCCCCGGAAACTACCGCTTCGGGCGAAGTGCGGCGAGCTGTTCCTCGAACGGCACGACCTCCCTGACCGGCTCCGCCGCCGCGGGCGCGCGGTGCAGCAGCAGGTCGGCCAGTTCCCCGGCGGCGCGCTCCACGCGCTCGCCGAGCCCGTCCGTGAACGCGTCCTGACCGCCGCCCCAGTCCTCCGCCGCCGCGTAGACGGCGGTCGGGACGACCACCGCCCGCAGGTACGCGAACAACGGCCGCAGCGCGTGCTCCAGCGCCAGCGAGTGCCGCGCGGTGCCGCCCGTGGCCGCGACCAGCACCGGCTTGCCGGCCAGCGCCGTGTTGTCGAGCACGTCGAAGAACGACTTGAACAGCCCGCTGTAGGAGCCGCTGAAGATCGGCGTGACCGCGACGAGCCCGTCGGCCTCGGTCACCGCGTCCAGCTCCGCGCGCAGCCGCGCGTTCGGGAACCCGGTGACGAAGGCGTTGGCCACGTCGCCGGCCAGCTCGCGCAGCTCGATCACGCGCACGTCCGGCTCGTGCCCGGCCAGCCGCCGGACCGCCGCCTCGGCGAGGCGGTCGGCCAGCAGCCTGGTCGAGGACGGCTGCGTCAGTCCCGCCGTGACCACGACGAGCTTCATGATGTCTCCTTCTTCTCCTGTACGGGGGGGTCAGGCTTCCACGGGGGCGATCTCCGCCTCCTGCCTGGCGGCGAGCAGGGAGGCGTGCGTCGGCGCGTCCGGCACCCCGGCCGGCCGGCCCTTGGCGAACTCCGCGCGCAGCACCGGCACGACCTCCTCGCCCAGGAGGTCGAGCTGCTCCAGCACGGTCTTCAGCGGCAGGCCCGCGTGGTCCATGAGGAACAACTGGCGCTGGTAGTCGCCGAAGTAGTCCCTGAACTCCAGCGTCCGCTCGATGACCTGCTGCGGGCTGCCCACCGTCAGCGGCGTCTCGGCCATGAACTCCTCGAGCGAGGGGCCGTGCCCGTACACGGGGGCGACGTCGAAGTACGGGCGGAACTCCCTGACCGCGTCCTGGGAGTTCCTGCGCATGAACACCTGCCCGCCGAGCCCGACGACGGCCTGCTCGGGCGTGCCGTGGCCGTAGTGGGCGTAGCGCCGGCGGTAGAGGGCGATGAGCCGCTGGAAGTGCTCCTTCGGCCAGAAGATGTTGTTGGCGAAGAAGCCGTCGCCGTAGTAGGCGGCCTGCTCGGCGATCTCGGGGCTGCGGATCGAGCCGTGCCACACGAACGGCGGCACCCCGTCCAGCGGGCGCGGCGTCGAGGTGAAGCCCTGGAGCGGCGTGCGGAAGCGGCCCTCCCAGTCGACCACGTCCTCGCGCCAGAGCCGGTGCAGCAGGGCGTAGTTCTCCACGGCGAGGGGGATGCCCTGGCGGATGTCCTGGCCGAACCACGGGTAGACCGGGCCGGTGTTGCCCCGGCCCATCATCACGTCCACGCGGCCCTCCGCGAGGTGCTGGAGCATCGCGAAGTCCTCGGCGATCTTCACCGGGTCGTTCGTGGTGATGAGGGTCGTGGCGGTGGACAGGATCAGCCGTTCGGTCCGCGCCGCGATGTAGCCGAGCATCGTGGTGGGGGAGGACGGCACGAACGGCGGGTTGTGGTGCTCGCCGGTAGCGAAGACGTCCAGCCCGACCTCCTCGGCCTTGAGCGCGATCGTCACCATCGCCTTGATCCGCTCATGCTCGGTCGGCGTCCTGCCCGTCATGGGGTCCATCGTCACGTCGCCCACGGAGAAGATCCCGAACTGCACTTTAGTCACCATCCATGACTGTTGAAACTTTAACGGTTACGGTAGCGCTCAGGCCCTCGCGGTTATTCCATCATCGCCGTCAGAGGGCGTTGATGCCGGCCGGGCCGAGGATCCGCGTGGGCGCCCCGTGCTCGGTCACGGCGATCATCGCCTTGCCGATCTGCTCGGTCGTCGTCATCGCCGGGCCGAACATCCGCCGCAGGAGCGGGTAGAAAGGGCGCGTCACGACGTAGCCGAGACGGTAGAGCCGGGTGCGCGAGGTGAGGCCGTGCAGGGGCTGGATGTAGCCGGGCCGGAACATGTAGGCCCGCAGGTCCATCGCCAGCAGCGCGTTCTCGGTCTCGCCCTTCACCCGGGCCCACATGGCGCGGCCGTGGGCGTCGGTGCCGGCGCCGGAGACGTACACGAAGACGGAGCCGGGGCTGAGCCTGGCGAGGGTGCGGCCCGCCGTCACCGTGTAGTCGTAGGTGACGTGCCGGTAGTCCTTCTCCTTCATGCCGGCCGAGGAGACGCCGAGGCAGAAGAAGCAGGCGTCGTGCCCGGCCAGGCGGTCCTCGATCGGCGACAGGTCGTCCAGCTCGCCGTGGACGAGCTCGCGCAGCTTGGGATGGCTGACGCCGGTCGCCGTCCGCCCGACGGTGAGCACGCCGGTGACCCGGGCGTCGAGCAGGCACTCCCGCAGCACGCCCCGGCCCACCATGCCGGTCGCCCCGAAGATGATCACTTTCATGGCGGGCCAGCCCCGATCGTCTCGCCGATGTCCTCAGGGGAAGGATAGGGCTCACGCGCCCGCCCGGTCGCGGCGCTCACGCGCCTGCCGGGTCGCGAGGCTCACGCGCCTGCCGGGTCGCGGGGGCTTACGCGCCTGCCAGGTCGCGGGCCGCCGCGGACAGCAGGGCCACCGCCGGGGCCGGGAGCTCCAGCCCGCGCGTGGAGATCCCGATCGCCCACGCCGTGCCCGCGACCACGGCCCCCGCGCACGCCACCTGCTCGCGGAACTGCCCGTGCTCCTCCACCACCATCCGCCCCGGCGGCAGGCTCGCCAGCTCCTCCTCCACGTCCTCCACCGTGGCCGGCGTCGCGGAGGTGAAGCGGGGCAGCCGGCCGTACCCGGTCAGGATCTCCCGCCGGTCCCGCGCCGGCAGCGCCCGCAGCAGCGCCTTGCCGAGCGCGGTCGCGTGCGGCGCCGTCTCCAGCCCCGCCTGCAGGTCCTCCAGCCACGGCGAACGCGGCCCCTCGGCGACGTCCACCACCAGCAGCCGCCCGTCGGCGAGCTGCGCCAGGTACGCGGTGTGCCCCGTGACCTCCGCCAGGTGCCGCAGCACCGAGCCGGCGTGCGGCGGCCGCTCGAAGCCGTCCAGCATGTCGTGGAAGCGCTCGGCCACCTTCGAGCCCAGCAGGTAGTCGCCCTCGGGCCGCCGGTGCAGGTAACCCTCGTAGCACAGCGTCCTGACCAGGTGGTACGACGTCGACAGGTTGAGCCCGCAGCGGCGGGCGATCACCTTGACCGGCAGGGGCCGATCGGCCCGCGCCACCTCCTCCAGGACGCGAAGGGCGCGCGAGACACTCCGGATCAGATCGCTGGGCTGTGCGTCACCTGTCATCGCTCCAGCATCATCGCCATCTGAAATCGCGACGCCTACCCCGGCGGACACACCCGCCCGACGGCGAGGACACGCCGGGGATACCGTGGCGCGCGGGTCAGCGGGCCGTGCGCCGGCTCTGCTCCTCCACCAGCTCCACGCTGCGCCAGCCGTCCGGCGTGGCGCTCACGCGGGCCTCCCCGGCGCCGCCGAAGCCGATCACGGGCGCGCCGTCCTGAACGTCCATGCCATGATCGTCGCGCCGCGACGGCGTACGCGCCGGCCCGGTGCGCGCGTCCCTCTCGTCCTGGGCTCAGAGCAGCCAGTTGACCACCACGGTCAGCACGACCGACAGCAGGACCGACACGATGATCATCAGCAGGCAGCCCGTCCAGCCGCCCAGCGGCCGCACGTCCCAGTTCCCGAACCTCATGGCCCCGCGCCTACCCCGGCCACCCGACAGGAAGCCCCGGCCTGTCGCTCAGGCCGCCCGGCGACCAGCAGGCCGCAGGCGGGGCGGCGGCGCACGCGGCGCGGCGGCCCGGAAAACGACGAAGCCTCACCAGCGCCGGCCGCAGAGAGGCCGGAACTGGTGAGGCGGTGATGGTGGACGATACTGGGATTGAACCAGTGACCTCTTCCGTGTCAGGGAAGCGCTCTCCCGCTGAGCTAATCGTCCTTGTGAGGTGGCGACGGGATTTGAACCCGTGTGGACGGCTTTGCAGGCCGCTGCCTCGCCTCTCGGCCACGCCACCGAGCCGGAAGCTCCGAGCGGAAGACGGGATTCGAACCCGCGACCCTCACCTTGGCAAGGTGATGCTCTACCACTGAGCCACTTCCGCATCCGCCCCGCTCGCGACCGGGGCGACGAGAGAACTGTAGCGAATCTCGGCCGAGTACCCAAACTGGGAATCCGCGCCCCGCTCATCCCAGCCGGGCCTGCGCCGGGTGCGGGCCCTCCGTCTCCAGGCGGTACTCCTGGCCGGAGACGCTCCGGTTGTCGCCGACGACCCGCTCGGAGGCCGGCTTCCGCCCGTCCATGACCGCGTCCTGCATCCGCTCGAACCGCTCGTGGGCCTCGCGCGCGTAGCCGGTGCCCAGCGTGGTCAAGCCGGCCTGGGCGGCGAGCAGTTCCCGCAGGTACGCCTTGTTCGGCTCGAACGTGACCGGCGGCGGCAGCGCCGGGGCCAGCACCTGGTCCGGGTCGCGCCCGTCGAAGCGCCGGAACAGGTCGGCCGCCAGCCGCAGGTGCTCCAGCTCCATCCCCAGGTGCAGCTCCCAGAGGCGCTTCACCCTCGGGTCGGACTCGGTCTCCATGAAGGAGTAGTACAGGTAGCACTCGTTGTACTCGTGGTTGAGCAGCCGCTCCCACCAGCTCTGCCCCGGGTCGACCAGGGACTCGTAGTGGGTGACGTGCTCCTCCTCCACCATGGCGATCTCCTGGTAGAGCTCGCGCGCGATCGGCTCCATCTGCAGGGGGCCGACGTTGAGGTAGTGGTTCATGGCCTGCTGCTCGGCCGCCGTGATCGTCAGGGCGTGCAGGCGCGACAGCGGCTCGGTCCGGCTCCGGTCGTACGCCTCGCGCACGCCGTCCGCCGGATCGCGGTGCTGCAGGCGCGTCGGCCGCCCCGGCATGACCTCGGTCACGTTGTCGACGATCTTCTCCGCAGCGCGGTGCTCGACCATCTCGTACAGGTTGGAGAACCGGTAGAGGTGGTCGACCTCCTCCAGCACCCCGAACTCGTACGCCTGCCGCAGGTAGGGATCGGGCTCCATCCGCGCCACCCACGCCGTCAGCTCCACCGCGGCCTGCTCGTACGCGATGGTCGTCTCCAGCACCGACGGCGCTCCTGGCAGCAGCCAGTTCACCGCCTTCTGCTGCTCCGCCTCGACGTAGCGGACCTGGGCGAGCCGCCGCCTGAGCTCGGTGTCCGGGCAGTGCCTGGCCAGCTGGTGGTTGAACAGCACCGCCTCCGTCTCGATGCCGTTCATCGTGATGATCCGGCAGCGGGTGTACGGGTCGGCGCGGTCGGGGTCGATGGGCGTGACGTCCAGCTCGCGCCAGTCGCGGAGCTGCCTGTCCAGCGGGATACCCCGCTCCTGCAGCGGATCGAAGGCCATGTCGGCGCCCGTACCCGGGGGTTCGGCGGGCAACCTCCGCGTTGGGTCCCCGGACGTCCCGCGTTCGGTAAGGAGGCGCGTGTCCGGTGGGAGGCCGGGTAGGCCGCCTGGCGTGGCAGAACACGATGTGATCGACCTGCTGGTGGCCCAGCACGGGCGGATCAGGGACCTGTTCGACGAGGTCGAGCAGGCGCCGCCGGAGAAGGTGGAGGCGGCCTTCTCCCGCCTGACGCGGCTGCTGTCCGTGCACGAGACCGCCGAGGAGGAGATCGTCCATCCGTACGCGCGCAGGAAGCTCGACAACGGCCCCGGAGTCGTCGCCGACCGGCTGCGCGAGGAGAGCCTGGCCAAGCGGCTGCTGCAGGACCTGCACCGCGACGGCGTCGACCACCCTCGCTTCTGGGACCGCCTGGCGGAGCTGCGGTCCGCGGTCACCACGCACGCGCGCGGCGAGGAGCGCTACGAGTTCGCCCGGCTGCGCGCCTGCACCACGCCCGTCGAGCGGCGGGCGATGGGCGCGGCGGTCCGGGCCGCCGGGGGCCTGGCGTCGATCCGGCCGCGTCCCGGCGCCGAGTCCCCTGCCAGGAACCTGCTGACGGGCACCCCGGCGGCGTTCGCCGAGCGGGCCCGCGAGGTGATCCGCAAGGCCCTCGGCAGGAGCTGACCCACCGGCACCCTTCGGCGCGGGACGAAACGTGCGCGTACTACCGTCGGGAGCATGGAGCACATCGCCAGGGACGCCGACATCGCCCCCGTCGCCGCGCTGATCGCGGACCCTACCCGGGCGGCCATCCTCACGGCCCTCCTCGACGGCCGCGCGCTCGCGGCGGGGGAGCTGGCCAGGATCGCCGGAGTGAGCGCCGCCACCGCGAGCGCCCACCTGGCCCGGCTGCTCGACGGCCGGCTCGTGGACGTCGTCCGGCAGGGCCGCCACCGCTACTACCGCCTCTCCGGCCACGAGGTGGCCGAGGTCCTGGAGGTCCTCGCCAGGATCAGCGCCCGGCCGCCGGTCCGCTCGCTGCGCCAGTCGCGGCAGGCGCGGCTGCTGGAGGAGGCCCGCACCTGCTACGACCATCTCGCCGGGCGGGCCGGCGTCGGGCTGCTCGACGGCCTGCGCGCGGGCGGCTACTACACCGGTTCCGGCCTCACCGGCGAGGGGGAGCGGCTGCTGACCGGGCTCGGCGTGGACGTGGCGGGCGCGCGCGGCTCCCGGCGCAGGTTCGCCCCCGAGTGCCTGGACTGGACCGAGCGCCGCGCGCACCTCGGCGGAGCGCTCGGCGCGGCGGTCACGGACACGCTGTTCGAGCGCGGCTGGTACCGGCGCGGCACCGTCCCACGTGCGGTGATCCTCACCGACGAGGGCAGGGAAGGGCTGGCCGCGATGTTTCCGAGTAAGGAGCTAACATCGCACACACCAGTTACCTGACGAGGGAGTGCCCACCATGCGCGACAACGGAGTCGTGGCCGTCGGCCCCGAGCCGCTGAGCTTCCAGGACGTGATCGACGTGGCCCGCCACGGCGCGGCGGTCAGGCTCACCGACGACGCCGTGGCCGCCATGGCCGCCGCCCGCCAGCGGGTGGACGAGCTGGCCGAGAGCCCCGTCCCCGCGTACGGGGTCTCGACCGGCTTCGGCGCCCTCGCCACCCGGCACATCGACCCGGCGCTGCGCGCGCAGCTCCAGCGCTCCCTCGTCCGCTCGCACGCGGCCGGCAACGGCCCCGAGGTCGAGACCGAGGTCGTCCGCGCCCTCATGCTGCTGCGCCTGCACACTCTCGCCACCGGCCACACCGGCATCCGCCCGGTCACCGCCAGAACGCTGGCCGCCCTGATCAGCGCCGGCCTAACCCCCGTCGTGCACGAGTACGGCAGCCTCGGCTGCTCCGGCGACCTCGCCCCGCTCGCGCACGTCGCGCTCACGCTCATGGGCGAGGGCGTGGTCCGCGACCGCGACGGCGACCTCCGCCCCGCCGCCGAGGCGCTGAAGCAGGCCCGCATCGAGCCCGTCGAGCTGGCCGCCAAGGAGGGCCTCGCGCTCATCAACGGCACCGACGGCATGCTCGGCATGCTCGTCCTCGCCGTCCACGACCTCACCCGCCTGGTCCGCACCGCCGACGTGAGCGCCGCCATGAGCGTCGAGGCGCTGCTCGGCACCGACCGCGTCTTCGCCCCGGAACTGCAGGCCCTGCGCCCCCATCCCGGCCAGGCCGCATCCGCCGCCAACATGGTGAAGGTGCTGCGCGACTCGGGCGTCATGGCCAGCCACCGCGACCCGGAGGCGTGCACCCGCGTCCAGGACGCCTACTCGCTGCGCTGCGCCCCGCAGGTCGCCGGCGCGGTCCGCGACACGCTCGCGCACGCCGCCACCGTCGCCGAGCGGGAGCTGGCCAGCGCCGTGGACAACCCGGCCGTGCTGGCCGACGGCCGGGTGGAGTCCAACGGAAACTTCCACGGGGCGCCCCTCGCGTACGTGCTGGACTTCCTCGCCGTCGTCGCCGCCGACCTGGCCTCCATGTCGGAGCGGCGTACCGACCGGTTCCTCGACGTGGCCCGCAACCACGGCCTGCCCGCCTTCCTGGCCGACGACCCCGGCGTGGACTCGGGCCACATGATCGCCCAGTACACCCAGGCCGCGATCGTCTCCGAGCTGAAGCGCCTGGCCGTGCCCGCGAGCGTCGACTCCATCCCCAGCTCGGCCATGCAGGAGGACCACGTGTCCATGGGCTGGTCGGCGGCGCGCAAGCTGCGCAGGTCGATCGACGGGCTCACCCGCGTGCTGGCGATCGAGGTGCTGACCGCCGCCCGCGCGCTCGACCTGCGCGCCCCCCTGCGGCCCGCGCCCGCCACGGCCGCCGTGGTGCGGGCGCTGCGCGAGACCGTCCCCGCCCCCGGGCCCGACCGGTTCCTGGCGCCGGAGATCGACGCCGCCGTCCGCCTGGTCGCCGACGGCGGCGTGATCGCCGCTGTGGAGCAGGTCACCGGCCCCCTGGCGTGACCCGCGACGGCAGCGCCACGATCAGGTCCACCTCCAGCAGCAGCCCCGGCATGAACAGCCGCGACACCTCCACGGTCGTGCTGGCCGGGGGCGTGCCCGTGATGTACTTGCGGCGCACCGCGCCGTGCTCGGCGCGGGCGTCCATGTCCGTCAGATACGTGCGGATGAACGCGATGTCGCCGAACCCCGCGCCCTGGTCGGCGAGGATGCGCCCGATGACCTGGTAGACGTGCTCCGACTGGGCCGCCATCGAGCCCTCGCCGACGATCTCGCCGTGCTCGTCGAAGGCCGCCACCCCCGAGACGTAGAGCGTGTCGCCGGCCCGCACCGCGTGCGAGTACATCCCGTTCGTGGCCGGGACCGTCGCCAGGTTGAGCGGCACCGCCCGCGTACCCGCCGGGCTCACCGCCACGTGGCCGGCGATGGCGGTCAGGTCGCGCTCGCCGAGCCCGGCCGCCCGCGCCTCCTGCAGCCGGGCGCGGGCCGCCCCCGCGACGCTCGCGCCCTCCCACGCCCCCAGCTCCAGGTCCTTGGCGGCGTGCGCGAGGGAGTAGCGGGTCTCGGCGGCGGGCACGCGCAGCCGCTCGGCCAGCGCGCCGAGCGGGGTGAGCGCCAGCACGTCGGACAGCGCCTCGCGGTCCACGCCGTGCGCCTCCCCGTACGCCAGCGTCTCGGCCAGCAGCACCTGGGCGGGCACCAGCGCGTTCATCACGGCCAGCTTCATGGCCGCGCCCGCGCCCAGCGGCCCGAGCTCGCGCACCGTGCCGAACACCGACAGCACCTCACGGCAGCGCGCCACGTCGTCGCCGTCGCCGCCCGCCAGCACGGTAAGGGCGCCCTCGGCCGCCGGGCCGACGCTGCCCAGCACCGGCGCGTCCACCAGGCCCACCCCGGCCGGCAGCAGCGCGCGCAGCTCGCGCACCGCCTCAGGGCCGATCGTCGACATCTCGGCCACCGTCGCGCCCGGCCGCAGCCCCGGCAGCGCCGCCGTCAGCACCTCGCGCACCGCCGCGGGGTCGCTCAGCATCGTGATGACCAGGTCCGCGCCCTCCACGGCCGCGGCGGGGGAGACGCCGGCGCCGCGCCGCCAGGTGGTCACGTCGTGCCCGGCCGCCGCCAGCCGCCGGGCCATGGGGACGCCCATCCGTCCCTGTCCGAGAAAAGCAATCATGGGGCCAGTGAAGCGGTGAGTCCGGTATTCCACCACCGACTAGATTGCATGGCAGCCATGACTGACACGAATGCCTTCGACGCCGCCACGCTCCGCCTCTTCGACGAGGTCGCGCGGAGCGGCTCCTTCACCGCCGCCGCCGAACTGCTCGGCCAGACCCAGTCCGCGGTCTCCCGCCGCGTCGCCGCCCTCGAACGCGCCGCCGGCGGGCCGCTGTTCGAACGGCTGCCCCGCGGCGTCCGGCTCACCCCCGCGGGGGCCGCCCTGCACCGGCACGCCGCCGCCGTGCTCGACCGGCTGGAGCGGGCCGGGGAGGAGCTGGCCGCCCTGCACGCCGGCCGGGGCGGCACGCTGCGGCTGGGCGCGTTCGCCACCGCGAACGTGGACCTGGTGCCCGGCACGCTCAGACGCTTCGCCACCCGCCGCCCCGGCGTCGAGCTGCGCCTGGTCGAAGGGCTGACCACCAAGCTGCTGGAGCGCCTGCGCGCCGGGGCGCTGGACGCCGCCGTCATCAGCGACTACCCGGCGGGGCTGCCCGCCGCGGACACCGGCCGCCTGGTGCCGTTGCGGGAGGACCGGCTGCTGGTCGCCCTGCCCGCCGGGCACCGGCTGGCCGCCGAGGACGCGGTGGACCTGCGTGACCTGGCCGGGGAGACGTGGATCGAGGCCGCGCCGCGCGGCCAGCCGACGCTGCTGCTCGCCGCGTGCGCCGCCGCCGGGTTCGCGCCGCGCGGCGGGCTGCGGGTGGCCGAGTGGACCGGCAAGTTCGGCTTCGTCGCCGCCGGGCTCGGCGTGACGCTCGTGCCCGAGCTGGCCGCCCGCGCCGTACCGGCCGGTCTGGTGCTGCGGCCCCTGCGCGGGCAGGCCCCCGTCCGCAGGGTGTACGCGGCCCTGCCGGAAGACCCCCTCCCCGCCGCACTGGAATTCGTCCGGCTCCTGGAAGAATGGGAAGCGTGTACGACGGATTCGCCCGCTTAGGCCATATGTTGGCCACCGGTCTTCGGGACGTGACCTCCGACCTCGCCGCGCTCGACGGCGAGGGCTGGTGGGCTGTCGTCGTCGACTACGAGGGCAAGGTGACGTGCGCCCGCTTCGACCAGGTACGCCCCGCGCCGCTGCCCCGCCCCGCCACGCCCTGGCACGGTCCAAAGCCGGACGAGTGGCGCAGCTCCCTCGACCGTGACGCCTACGAGCGCGGCGTGCGCACCATCCGCGCCCTCATCGAGCGGGGCGAGGTCTACCAGGCCAACCTGTGCCGGATCCTGACCGCTCCGCTCCCGCCCGGCGCCGACCCGCTCGCGCTGGCCGCCCGGCTCGCCGAGGGCAACCCCGCCCCGTACGGCGGCGTGGTCCGCCTCCCCGGCCTCAGCGTGGTGACCGCCTCGCCCGAGCTCTACCTCGCGCGCGACGGCGACGTCGTCGAGTCCCGGCCGATCAAGGGCACCGGCGTCACCGCCGCCGACCTGCTGCCGAAGGACCACGCCGAGAACGTGATGATCGTCGACCTGGTCCGCAACGACCTCGGCCAGGTGGCGGCCGTCGGCTCGGTCGAGGTGCCGGAGCTGTGCGTGGTCGAGGAGCACCCGGGGCTGGTGCACCTCGTGTCGACCGTACGCGCGCGGCTCGCGCCGGGGGCCGGCTGGCCGGAGCTGTTCGCCGCGACGTTCCCGCCGGGATCGGTCACGGGAGCCCCCAAATCGTCCGCGCTGCGCATCATCAACGAGCTCGAACCGGCACCCCGGGGCCCGTACTGTGGCACGGTGGGCTGGGTCGACGCCGACCGACGCACGGCGGCGCTGGCCGTCGGCATCAGAACCTTCCAGATCTCGGCAGGCGAGATCCGGTTCGGCACGGGAGCGGGCATCACCTGGGGCAGCGATCCCCGGCGCGAATGGCTCGAGACCGAGCTCAAAGCAGCCAGGCTCATAGCCCTGGCATCCACAGGAGGAAACGCATGAACATCCCTGTCTGGGTCAACGGGGAGCTGATCGACCCCGCGCAGGCCACCGTCTCGGTCTTCGACCACGGGCTCATGGTCGGCGACGGTGTCTTCGAGACCATCAAGCTCGTGAACGGCCGGTCGTTCGCGCTGACCAGGCACCTCGACCGGCTCAAGCTCTCCGCCCAGCGCATGGACCTGCCCGAGCCGGACGTCGCCGCCATCGCCGGCGGCATCGACCGCCTCCTGGAGAACGCCCCCGGCTGGGCGCTGGGCCGCATCCGCGTCACCTACACCAGCGGCCCCGGCCCCCTCGGCTCCGACCGCGGCAACCAGGGCACCACGACGGTCGTCATCATCGACGAGCAGAAGCCGTTCCCCGCCACCGCGAACGTCACCGTCGTCCCCTGGCCGCGCAACGAGCGCGGCGCGCTGTCCGGCGTCAAGAGCACCTCCTACGGCGACAACGCCAAGGCCCTCCTCTACGCCAAGAAGCGCGGCGGCGGCGAGGCCGTCTTCGGCAACCTCGCGGGCAACCTGTGCGAGGGCACCGGCTCCAACGTCTTCCTCGTCCTCGACGGCCGTCTGGTCACCCCCACGCTGGAGGCCGGCTGCCTGGCGGGCGTGACCCGCGGGCTGGTGCTGGAGTGGTTCGGCGGCGAGGAGACCGACATCCCGCTGTCGGCCCTGTACGAGGCCGAGGAGGCGTTCCTCACCTCCACCACGCGCGACGTGCAGCCCATCAAGCTCGTGGACGACACCGAGCTGCCGATCGCCCCCGGCCCGATCACCAGCAAGGCCATGCGGGTCTTCGCCGAGCGCGCCGCCTCCGACCTGGACCCGTGACCGGCGCACACCCACGTCCGGGCTCCGGCCGCGCGTCCCGCGCGGCCGGAGCCGGAACTCAGTAGCTCTTCTGGGTCTGGACGTTGAAGTCGTCCATCTTGACCTTCTTGGCCGGGTCGGTGAGCGGGTCGTCGATCTCCAGGACGTCCAGGCCCTCCATGATGTCGCTGGAGTAGATGTAGCCGTTGTAGTAGTAGGCCGACCAGGAGCCCGCGATGGTCGGCGGCCGGTGCGGGCCGCGCTCGAAGTAGCCGATCTCCCTCGGGGCGGCCGAGTCGGTGAAGTCCCAGACGGACACGCCGCCCTGGTACCACGCCTGGACCATGACGTCCTTGCCCGGCACCGGGATCAGCGAGCCGTTGTGGGCCACGCAGTTCTCGTCCTGCTGCTGCTCACGGTCGATCTTGAAGTAGCCGCGCAGCTCCAGTCTGTTGTCCACCAGGTCGTACACGGCGTTCGCGCCCTTGGTGCGCGGCGTGCCGCGGTCGCAGGTGGCCTGGCCGCCGCCGCCGAGCTCGTCGCTGAAGACGACCTTGGTCGCGTCGTTGTTGAACGTCGCCGAGTGCCAGATCGAGAAGTTCTCGGTGTCGGTGAGCTGCTGGAGCACCTTCGGCCGTACCGGGTCGGCGATGTCGAGCAGCACGCCGTCGCCGAAGCAGGCGGCCGCGGCCAGCTTCTTCTCCGGGTAGGCGGTGATGTCGTGGCAGCCCGAGAGCATCTCGTCGTGCTGGCGCTCGGGGAAGATGTCCGGCTTGGCCACCACCCGCGCCGACTGCGGCGCCCCCATCGGGATCTCCACGATCTGGATCAGCTCGTGGGGCGGCGGGCAGGTCCGCGACTCGGGAACCGGGCCGGGGGAGGAGACGTAGACGTACAGGGTGTCCCCGGCGGGCACCATCGTGTGCGTGTGCGAGCCGCAGTCGGTCGCGACGGCGCCGACGTAGCGCGGGCTTGCCTTGTCGCTGACGTCGAAGATGCGCAGCCCCTCCCAGGCGGGCTCGTCGTCGTCCGCGTCGCACTCCGGGCCGGACACCGGCTCGTCGATGGACAGGATCAGCAGGTTCCGGTAGACCGACACGTCGTTCTGCTGGCCGGGGCAGGCCACCTGGGTGACGGTCTTGGGCTTCTTCGGATCGCTGATGTCGTAGATGGCGAAACCGCCAAAATTGCCCTGGAAGGCGTAGTCGCCCTGGAAGGCGAGGTCGGTGTTGATGTCGTCCCGTCCGTCGAACGGGGCGGTCCTCGGCACGTGCGCGACCTGCCTGACGTTGTCGCTGGCCGTGACGCCGTCCCCGGCCGGGGATCGGTCCGCTGGAGCGCTGGTCTCCTGCTGGGAGGTGTCTGAGCTCGCCGGCTCCCCTGAGGCCGACGGGCCGCCCGCGCACGCGGCGGTCAGCAACAGCGTCGCCGCGACCGACACCGCTCCGCGCAGCTTGGCAGAGATCAACGCGCATTCCCCTTTGTCTCGTAGCTCACTATGGAAGGTATGTCAGCAGGTTCGCGGCCGCGTACGGCATTCATCACAGTTAAGGTGCTTTCGGTGCTTGCCGCCTGCGCTCTCTCCACCGCCGCGTGCGCGGCCGAGGCGGTCCGGCCGCCGTCCGCGATCGGCACGGACGCGCCCGTCATCGTGCCGGGCAGCCCCGGGGCGCCCGCGCGGACCGCGACGCCGGGGGAGCGGGTGGGCCGGACGCCGCAGCCGACCGTGGCCGCCGACGTGCGCTTCGCGGAGGCGATGATCCCGCATCACCGGCAGGCGCTGGAGATGACCTCACTGGTCGAGGAGCGCACCACGACGGACGTCGTACGCCGGGTCGCCCGCGCGATCACCGCCGCCCAGACCCCCGAGATCAGGGCGATGACGAGCTGGCTCGCCGGCCTCGGCCGCCCCGCCCCCGCCGGTCACGACCACACGGCGGCGGGCACCGGCTCCGGCTACGGGATGGCCACGGAGGAGGAGCTGAACGCCCTGCGGGCCGCCCGCGGCGACGCCTTCGACCGCCTGTTCCTGCGGCTCATGACCCGCCACCACGAGGGCGCCGTGACGATGGCGGAGGAGGAGCTGGCCGGCGGCCGCGACCACCGCATGCGGCTGCTGGCCAAGGACGTGTACGCGGGTCAGAGCATCGAGATCGCCCGCATGCGCGCCGCCATGGAGTCCCTGCCGCCCGCGTGAGACGCACGCGAAAGGGGGCGGGCCCGTACGATCGGGCCCGCCCCCTTCACTTCACGTCTTCTCGTGGCTCAGGACGGCCAGAGCATGTTGGTCAACTCGGCATCGAGGTCCATGAAGTCGGTCTCACGTCCCGCCGGCACCTTCTCGTACGTGCGGTGCAGGAACTCCGTCAGCGGCGCCAGCGGCACCTCGAACAGCGCCTGGCCGAACGGCGAGGTGAGGCTGATGTGGAGCGTGCGCTCTCCATCGGCGCGGGCGGGCCAGACCTGCACGTCGCCGTCGCCGACACGCCTCACGATGCCCACGGTCAGCAACTCGCGGGCGAAGATCCACTCGACCGGCTCGTCATTCCCTACGTGGAAGGCCATGCGGATGGCGTAAGGGTCGTCGGCTGTGTAGCTCAGTCCGGCGAGCAGGGGGACGGTAGTACGGTCGGGGACCACAAGCCGAAGGCCAAGCTCGGCGGAGACGGTGGTGCTGTTCATCGTCAGCCAAACCTTTTCGTCGTAGGTCCCCTCTTCGGGGCTTTCACTGCTCTGACGGACTTCGTCCTGAGCTATGACGCGGAACGAAGAAACCTGTAGGAAAGATTCCGCCTCAGGGGCCTTCTGTAACGCACATCACAGCTGGACATTCAGGCATCTACCAGGCTAAACGGCATCAATCGGGTCGCATTTGCAAGGGTTTTGCGTGCTGTCGAGCCTGCCCCGGAACGGCCGATCATGAACGTTTCTCAAGAAAGATCGCGACCGCCCACTTCCGGGACACGACGATGGTATGTCACCGACCCCACTCGCCGGTGGGCAACCGCCGCCTTTCACCCTGAATCCCTCCGCCGCGACCGCCAGGCACCCCCCGGAACCCGCCCGGCACCTGCCCGACACCCGCCTCCCGGCCGCTTCGCTTCGCCAGCAGGTGCCGGAGTGCGGTATGGTTTTCCCCGTCGGCACCGCGAGGGACCGGCAGGGCGGGCGATTAGCTCAGCGGGAGAGCGCTTCGTTCACACCGAAGAGGTCACTGGTTCGATCCCAGTATCGCCCACCGAGCTCAAGGGCCACATCCCCGACACGGAGATGTGGCCCTTGATCTTTGTGCGACAGCGGCTACTCACCCGAGTGACCATTCGCCCTTCTGGTCGGCGAATCCCGAGTTAAGCCCATACTGGAACTTCACCGCCTTCGCCGACTTTGGCAGCTCGAACACGATCACACCTTTCCGGCTGTCGCCGGCGTTGATCGTGGCTTGCCCGCCGAACCCCTGCCCCTCTCGTACCTCGTGGTACGACGACTGGTACTGCTGGTCGTCGGCGTCGATGAGGAAGGCGCCGTTCGTGGGGGAGTCACTGTAGACGGTCGGCCCCACGTTCCTGAGCGTGAGCTGCACGGCGACGAGCCGGTGACCCGCCCGCGCGGTCGAGAACTGGCCGGCGGTCGCCGGATCCACCAGCTTGGTGAGGGTGACGGACATTTTCAGGCCCTCGAAACCGTCGAGGGTGATCGATCCGCCGACGGCGGCGGCGGTCGCCGGATCCCGCGCCTCTTGAGAGCGTGAGGCGCTCGGCCGTGACTCCTGCGGAGAGACCGGTTCTGACCGGTCAGGCTCGGTGACCACCCTGTCGTTCGCGCCGGCCAGGGTCATGACGAAAGCCGCGCATCCGCCGAGCAGCAGCAGTGGCAGTCCGATCGCGAGCACCAGGATCAGCCCGGTGTTGCCGCGTCGCGGCGGGGGCGGGCCCGTGGGCGGCTGGTGGCCGTACTGCGGCTGGGGGCCGCTCGCGTAGCCGTACGGCTGATGCGGCTGCTGGTCGTACGGCCCTTGGTGCGGCGGATGGCCCATGTGGCGACTCCCGGTGACGGCGTTAGGACGTTGTGAGACGTGAGACGCTCCGGTCGCCGCCTTGGTTCACCGTCTGTACGTGTCCGGATGCGGACAGCACCGTGATCGTGCCGTCCGCCTGGTTGCGCGGTTGCCGCGGCCCGTGCCGACGGGCCTGGTTCGCCGAGCCGGTCGGGCGCGCGGGCTGGGAGGCCGGGGCGCGGTTGCGGGCGATGCCGGCCCGGACTCTCACCCGGGAGATGGCCGGGCGTCTGCTGGAGGAGTGCGCGCAGGCCGACGTCCGCTCGGGTTGACGTCCGGCCGGTCAAACGATGACACCGGGTTGACCAGGCACGACGAGGGGCAGGCGCACAAGCGCACATCATGGCCTCCGTATGGGGTAAATGGTACAAAATGCGGATCGAGGACTGGTTCCTGACTGAGGACGAGCGCGGCAACGGGGCGACCAAGCTCGGGCCGTGGACGACCGGCAACGACGTACGCCCCCTCGTCCACGGAGCGACCTACTTCGCCGAGCTGCGGGCCTGCCTGGAGCAGCTCGGCAAGGACGACCTGCTGCTGTTCGCCGACTGGCGCGGCGACCCCGACGAGCGCCTGACCCCCGACGGGCCGACCGTGAGCGAGGCCATGGCCGCGGCGGCGCGGCGCGGCGCCCTCGTACGCGGCCTCATCTGGCGCTCGCACATGGACCTGCTGCGTTTCAGCTCGGCGGAGAACCGCCGCCTCGGCAGGGAGATCGAGGACGCCGGCGGCCAGGCCCTGCTGGACACGCGGACCAAGCCGGGCGGCGCGCACCACCAGAAGTTCGTCATCCTGCGCCACGACCGCGACGCCACCAGGGACGTCGCCTTCGTCGGCGGCATCGACCTGTGCCACAGCCGCCGCGACGACGCCGACCACCTGGGCGACCCGCAGAGCTGCCCCATGCCCGACGCGTACGGCCCCCGCCCGCCCTGGCACGACATCCAGGTCGCCATCCACGGACCGGCCGTCGCCGAGGTGGAGACGGTCTTCTGTGAACGCTGGGAGGACCCCGCCCCCGAGACCCGGGACCCGCTGCGCCGGCTGCGCGACCACCTCGGCCGGCTGGACGACGCCCCGCCGCTGCCGAAGCCGGGCCCGCCTCCGCCGCCGGCCGGGCGGCACGCCGTGCAGTTATTGCGTACCTATCCGGCGCGGTGGGACCGCTACCCGTTCGCGCCGGACGGCGAGCGCAGCATCGCCCGCGCCTACCGCAAGGTGCTGGCCCGCGCCCGTTCCATCGTCTATCTGGAGGACCAGTACCTGTGGTCCACGGACGTCATCGAGCCGTTCGCGGAGGCGCTGGAGCGCGAGCCGGACCTGCGCATGATCGTCGTCGTGCCGCGCCATCCCGACCAGGACGGCCTGCTGGCCGGGCCCGCCAGCCTCATCGGGCGCGCGGACGCCCTGGCCCGGCTGCGCGCCGCGGGCGGCGACCGGGTCGCCGTCTACGACCTGGAGAACCACCGGGGCACCCCCATCTACGTGCACGCCAAGGCGTGCGTGGTGGACGACGTGTGGGCCACGGTCGGCTCCGACAACGTCAACCTGCGCTCGTGGACGTACGACTCGGAGCTGAGCTGCGCGGTGCTGGACGAGCGGGAGGACCCGCGCCCGCCGTACGGCGCGCTGCGCTTCGCCCGCGACCTGCGGCTGACCCTCATGGCCGAGCACCTGGACCTGCCGGGCGGCGAGCAGGACGAGCTGTGCGACCCGGCCGCCGCCTTCGAGGCGTTCGCGCGGTCAGCGGCCCGGCTGGAGGAGTGGCACCGGGGCGGCGAGGAGGGTCCGCGCCCGCCGGGGCGGCTGCGTCCGCACCCGGCGCCCACCCTGTCGAGGCTGCAGAAGGCGCTGGCCATGCCCCTCTACCGGTTCGCCGTGGACCCGGACGGCCGGCCGGCCGAGCTCCGGCGGTCGGGCCGGTTCTGAGCGCTGCTAGGGTGCGGCGGGTGAGCAGCGGACGTGGAGTGCTCGTGACCGGCGGGTCGCGGGGGATCGGGCGGGCCGTCGCGGCGGCCTTCGCCGCGCAGGGTGACCGGGTGGCCGTCCACCATCGCGATTCGGCGGCGGAGGCGCACGGGCTGCTCGGCGAGCTGCCCGGGGAGGGGCACGCGGTCGTCCGGGCCGATCTCGCCGATCCCGGCGAGGTCCGCGACATGGTGGACGCCGCCGCGGACGCGCTCGGGCGCATCGACGTGCTGGTGAACAACGCCGGGGTCTTCTTCCACCATCCCGTGGCCGAGGTGTCGTACGAGGAGTGGCAGGACGCCTGGCGGCGCACCCTCGCCGTCAACCTGCTGGGGGCGGCCAACGTCACCTACTGCGCGCTCCGCCACATGCGGGCGGGGGGCCGCGTGGTCAACGTCTCCTCGCGCGGGGCCTACCGCGGCGAGCCCGACGCCCCGGCGTACGGGGCGTCCAAGGCGGGGCTCAACGCGCTCGGGCAGTCGCTGGCCGTCGCGCTCGCGCCGCACGGGATCGCGGTCGCCTCGGTGGCGCCGGGGTTCGTGGCGACCGACATGACCAACGAGCACCTCAAGGCGCCGCGGGGCGACGCCATCAGGGCGCAGAGCCCGTTCGGGCGGGTGGCGCGGGCGGAGGAGATCGCGGCGGCCGTGGTGTTCCTGGCCTCGCCGCAGGCCGAGTGGGCGAGCGGCGCGGTGCTCGACCTGAACGGCGCCTCCTACTTCCGCTGACGTTCCCCCGGGCGCCCTGGATGGCGTGGTATAGCCGCGGAATGTCGGAAGTGGCGGCTATTGTGGCATCCAGGGCACTGCGGGTACTCGCTTCGGAGGGGACGGCGTGGCCAGAGGATGGGGTTGGGCGCTGGCGTCGCTCGTCGCGTCCGTCGGCGTCCTGCTGACCGGTTTCACCCTGTTTGTGGAGTTAGGCCCGATCGCCGCGGTCATCGTGGTGCTGCTCGCCCCCATCATCCTGTGCGGCTTCGTCGTGGCCCACGACGTGCTGCGCCACCGCGCCCTGACCCAGGAGGAGGCGCTGCGGCTGGACCGCGAGCGCGAGCACGTCCGGCGCACCGTCGACCTGGTGCTGGACCCCGAGCTGAACGCCGAGCAGCGCCTGGCCGTGCTCGACTGCCACATCCCCCGGCTGGGCCGCGACCCCCGGTCCTCGCCGCTGCGCGAGCGGTTCGTGGCCGTCGCCGAGCTCTCCCCCCAGGGGCGCGCCCTGCTGGAACGTGCCCGCCGCGCCGTCGCCGTGATCCAGCGGTCGGAGGCCATGCGCCGCCACCTGCTCGACGTCGTGGCCAACGAGGTGCTGCTGCCCCGCCAGGTCTGGGAGATCGCCCGCCTGCTGCGCGTCCAGCAGGAGCTCCAGCACGAGCAGGACGCCGCCCGCCACGGCCTGGTCACCGACGAGCTGCGGGCCGTGCTCGACCCGCAGCAGGAGGCGCTCGACCGCTCCCTGACCGCCGTCACCGCCCGGGTCGAGGGCCTGGAGCGCTACGCCCGCCGCGTCCAGGAGGCCGACGCCGCGCTGCGCGCCCGCGAGGCGCTGGACAACAACCACAAGTACCGCGCGCTGCTGGCCGCCACCGACGACGCCGAGGGCATGGCCGCGCTCGCCGCCCACGGCGACGCGCTGGAGGAGACCCTGGCGCGCAGCGTCCGCGAGGCCATCGAGGCCGGCCAGACCCTGTCCGTCTGAGCCGCCGGGGGCTCCTGTGCCGCCTGGGCCGCCGCGCGGGGCTCACCGGGCGCTGATCAACCTGCAAGCCTTCCGCAAGCGGCCCCTTCTACGCTCGACCTCCCGGCGGCCACGGGGAGGCGAAGCTGGTCGCCGGGCTGTATCTGACGCCCTCGGGGACGCTCTGAACTCTTCGAGGCGAGGGATTAGCGAACGGGAGACACCCCCTATGTCCGAGACCCGGATGACCGCGGACGACGTGCTCCGCATCGCCGCCTACAGGGACCGCAGCCCGGCACTCGAGGCGATGGTCATCGCCTACGCCTACCACCGGGTCGCGGGCGACCTTTCCGGACATCTCGGCCAGGCGTGCAACAACTGGTACTGCTACGCCACCTGGACCTCCAAGGCCGTGGGCGAGAGCCTCGACCTGACACCCGACTCGCCGTTCATCGAGAACTTCGGGCGCCGCCTCCGGGTGCCGCGCCGCCTGCGCCGCTTCTTCCGCGCCACGCTGCTCACCCTGCTCGGCCCCAGCTACCAGCTCGGTCTCGCCCTCGCCAACCGTGCGATCTTCCTGGAGACCGCCAGCCTCGCCGTCAACCTCTGGCGCGACACCCCCGACCGGTTCCTCAAGGTCAGCCCCGAGTCCGACCTGACGCCGACGCCGCCCGAGTTCCTGACCGGGCTGCTGGAGCAGGCCGACCCGCGCTACCTGCGCGACGCCGCCCAGCTCCTGATGGAGGCCAGGGAGGCGAACGACCCCGAGGTACGCGCGGAGCTGATGTTCGGCGCCAACATCGCGCTGTCGGCGTACGAGCAGAAACGCGCGCAGAAGGCCCTGGAGCTGGTGCTCTACCGGCCGGTACGGTGGCTGACCCGCGTGTCGTGGCGCTCGCTGCGCTCGCTCGTGACCCGCCGCCCGCTCCCCCGCTTCCGCCTCTACGCCGCCCGCCACGAGGACCAGCCCTGGCTGACCCGCAGGCTGGAGGAGCTGTGGGCGGGGCTCTACACCCGCCACCTGTTCGCCGTCCGCACCCCGCTGAGCGACATCAGGGTGGGCCGCCCGCTCACCGCGCCCGACGGCGTCGACTTCGACCAGGCATGGGCGCCGATCCGCGACGAGCGGGTGCGCAAGCTCGCCGAGGAGTTCATCACCGAGGACCGCGAGGCGTCCACGGCCGGGGTGACCAACTGGGTGTCCTACCCCGACCGCATGCGCTTCATCGTCAGCTACTTCCGCGTCTACCAGACGGTGGCCGCCCTCTACCGGGTGCCCTTCGACGACAAGCTCGCCACCGGCCTCGCCGAGGAGATGCGGCGCGGCCTGGTGCCCCAGTCGATCGGCGAGATGTTCGACCGCGACCCCGGCCTGCCGGCGATCCGGCGCAGGTTCTACCGCTACCCGGCCGAGACCGACCCCGACGTCTTCGAGATGGCCCATTTCGACTTCGAGCCGTTCCTGGAGGCGATCCCGCTCGACCGGAGCGTCACGTAGTGGGCGGCCGGACGGATCAGTCGAGGAAGTCCCTGGTGATCTCGCGGGCCTGGAGCATCCCGCGCAGCTTCGCGAAACAGCGGGCACGGGTGGGCCCGATGCTCCCGACCGGCCTGCCCAGCCTGCGCGCCACGTCCACGTAGTGCGGCTCGGAGGTCTCCGTGAGCGCCCTGAACAGCACCCGCTGCGCGTCCGGCAGCCCCTCGACCAGCTCTTCGAGGGTCCCGGCGAGCCAGATCCTGGCCAGCTCCCTGTCCACGTCGTCGGTGCTGCCGAGCGTGTCGAGGTCGGGCGTGCAGATCTCGCGCGTCCTCCTGGTCAGCTTGAGGCACTCACGGAAGGCGATCGTGGCCAGCCAGCCGGCCATGCGCCGGCCGTCGGCGACGCTCTTCAGGTTCTGCCAGGCCAGCAGCCAGGTGGTCTGCAGCACGTCCTGGGCGTCCTCGTGGCCGAGCCTGAAGCGGCGGATGCGCGCCTTCAGCATCGGGGTGAACTCCTCGACCAGCCGCTCCCAGGCGCCGGCGTCGCCCTGCTGCGCTGCCGCCACCAGAGCGCCCGTGTCGAGGCGGTCGATGGTCTCCAACTGCATGTTCCACTCCTCGCCGGCGCGGGTACTCGGGGGGCCACTTCCGGCCGGCCCTCCCACGGTCCGCCTGAAGATCCGCGACGTCTGTCGCGCCCGTGACAGCTCGCGTGTGTTCCTCGTCACATTCGGGACGTGGAAGAGATCGCTTACCGGTTACTGCCGGGCCGCCGATTGCGGCCTAGAGTTCTTTCATGAACGGGTTCAGCGGGCCCCCGCAGGACGGTCAGCAGCTCGCCGCCGTGCTGGCGGAGATCCCGTTGTTCCGCGTACTCGGGAAGGACGGCGTCGAGAGCGCGCTGCGGGCGGGGCTCGCCCGCAGATACCGGTCGGGGCAGATCATCTTCCACCAGGGGGATCCCGGGGAGTCCCTCTACGCGATGCTGGACGGCCTGGTGAAGGTCGTCTTCACCACCGAGCACGGCGACGAGATCGTGCTCAACATGCTGAGCAGGGGCGACACCTTCGGCGAGATGGCGCTGCTCGACGGCTCGCCGCGCTCGGCGTCGATCGTCACCGTGCGCCCCTCGTGGGTGTTCGCGCTGCCCAGGGCGCGGCTGCTGGAGCTGATGCGCGAGCATCCCGCGCTGGCCGACGAGTTCCTGCGCATGCTCGGCCACCTCGTGCGCCGGCTCACCGGGCAGGCGGCCGACCTGGCCTTCCTCGATCTCGGCGGCCGGCTGGCCAAGCTCCTGCTGGAGCTCGCCGGCAAGCACGGCAGGGCGGACGCCGTGGTGGACCTGCCCGGCCTGACCCAGTCGGATCTGGCCGCGCTCATCGGCGCGACCCGGCCGGCGGTCAACCGGGCGCTGCAGTCGCTCGTGTCACGGGGGCTCATCGCCATCGATGGCCGCACGATCACGCTGCTGGACGTCGCCGCACTGCGCAAGCGGGGCGGCCTCTGACCGAATCGGGAGTACGGGGACAATGAACCGACGCGAGGATGCCCACGAGCGCTGGCCGGAGGAGAGGTTCCGGCAGCTGAGGCAGATGGCCGACCCCGAGATCGACGAGATCGTCGCCCGCCACCTCAAGGAGCGCGACGACGGCCTCGGCCCGCTGGAGCTGGTGAAGGCCGTGGTCAAGGAGCTGGGGGAGGCCAAGAAGGAGGCCAGGCAGCCCTCGGGACGGCCGCCCGCCTCCGAGATCTTCGACGCGCTCGACTTCGCCGCCAACCTGCCCGAATGGGGCTGCGACGCCGACCTGCTGGCCAAGGGCCAGGCGGTGTTCGCCGACTACGGCCTCTACCAGTCGGCCGCGCTGTTCTGCAAGTGCCTGCCGATGGCGTACGTCGAGGTCTCCAGCGCCCGCGTGCTGGCCGGGGTCTCGCAGCTCGCCACGCACGGCCTCACCCGCCGCGTCGCCGAGACCGGGCAGATGCTGGTGGACGTCATGGGGCTCAAGGCCACCGACAGCCTGCTGCCCGGCGGCCCCGGCAACACCACGGCGCTCGGGCTGCGCATCCTGCACGCGTTCGTGCGCGCCCTGGTCGACGAGCGCTACGGCGACCACTGGGACGTCGAGCGGTTCGGGCCGCCGGTCAACCAGGAGCTGCTGCTGGCCACCCTGTTCGACTTCACGGTGGTCACCTGGGAGGCGATGGAGACGATGGGCGTCACGCTGACCGACGAACAGCGCGCCGCCCACCTCTACACGTGGAGCGTCTTCGGCCACCTCATGGGCGTGGAGGCGTGCCGCGAGCGGCCGCTCACCCTCGACGACGTCGCCCCGGTGAGCGAGCGCATGGGCCGCCTGTACGAGTCCAGCCCCGAGGGCCGGCTGCTCATGTCCATGCTGCTGGCCGAGATGGAGGAGTTCATGCACCTCGGCTGGCGCAAGCTGCCGCGCAGCCTGGTGCACTGGGTCTTCCGCGACGCCCGTCACGGCGCCGACCGGGTGCCCGAGCTGCTGGAGGTGCCGCCGCCCGCCTGGTGGTTCACCGCGCTGTTCGCCCTGGCCAAGGCGGCGCACCGGCGGCCGTGGCTGGGCCGCGCGGTCGACGGCGTGGTGCGCGGCCTGGTGCGCAGGGTGGGCCGGCACCTCGTGGTCGCCCTGGTCGACCGCCACTCCGACGGGCAGGCCGCCTTCCGCATCCCGCCCGAGCTGGCCGGCGCCTGGCGGATCAAGCAGTCGAAGACGGCGGTCAAATCACGTGAGATCCGGCGTAACGTCCGCAAGAATGTCCGCAAGACCGTCCGCAGGAGTGTGCGCACGACCGAACGAGCGCCCGCGGAGGGGCGGAAGGGGCTGCGCGCGTGAGCGTCCCGCACGAGCCAGGCACCCTCACCACGGCGACGATCCTGTTCACCGACGTGGTGAGCTCCACCGCGCTGCGCATCAGGCTGGGCGAGGAACGCGCGAACGACGTCTTCCGCCGCCTCTACCAGCTCCTCCGCTCGGTGGTGCAGGCCAACGGCGCCACCTTCACCAAGAGCCTCGGCGACGGCCTCATGGCCGTCTTCGAGTCGGCGACCGCCGGCCTCGACGCGATCATCGCGGTGGAGCAGGCGGTGGCCGACGAGAACGAGCGCGCGCTGGAGAAGATCTCCATCAAGGCGGCGCTCGCCGCCGGCGACGTCTGCTGGGGCCACGACGACGTGTCCGGGCTGCCCACGGTGGAGGCGGCCCGCCTGGTCGCGATTGCCGAGGGCGGCCAGGTACTCTGCACCGACCTGGTGCGGCGCCTGGCCCAGGGCCGCAGCAGGCACGAGTTCAAGGACCTCGGCCGGCTGCCCGGCAAGGGCCTGCGCGAGCCGATGCACACCTACGAGCTGCACTGGCAGAACGCCGACCACCACCAGAGCGGCGCGCTGCCCGCCTGGCTGGCCGGCGAGCGCGAGCTGACGTTCGTCGGCCGGGGCGAGGAACTGCGGGCGCTGGAGGCCGGCCTCGCGGCGGCCGAGTTCGGCAGCGGGCTCGTGATCCTCCAGGGCGAGCCGGGGGTGGGCAAGACCCGGCTCGCGTCCATGGCGGCCAGGCAGGCGCTCAAACGGCAGTTCACCGTGCTGGCCGGGCGGTGCACCGATCCGGCGCGGCAGGCGTACGAGCCGATCGCCGGAGCCGTCGAGCGGCTGGCCCGCACCTCGCCCGCGCTGCTGCTGCGGGCCGGGATCGACCAGCAGTGCGGCCAGCTCGTCCGGCTGGCGCCGTCGCTCGCCGCGCCGCCGCTGTCGCTGGAGGTGCCGCCCGCCACCGAGCCCGTCTCCGAGCGCTACCACCTCATGGCCGCCGCCCGCACCCTGATCGAGCGGCTCACCACCGTGCGCCCGGTGCTGCTCGTCATCGACGACCTGCAGTGGGCGACGCTGGAGTCGCTCCAGATGCTCAACGCCCTCATGTACGACGCCGACGCGCTGCCGCTGCTCATCCTGGCCACGGCCCGGCCCACGCCGGTCGAGACGGCCATGCCCGAGCTGCTCAAGCTGACCGCCGACGGCCGCGTGCTCCAGGTCGCCTCGTTCGGCCTGGAGGAGGTCGCCGACGTCCTGGCCGAGGTACGGCCAGGCGCCGACGCCGAGCTGCTGCACCGCGTCACGGGCGGCAACGCCTTCCTCGTCAGCGAGATGGCCCGCGAGCTGACCGCCGGCAAGGAGCTCGACGCGCTCGGCGTGCCCGACTCCGTCACCCGCATGGTGCGGGCCCGCCTGGCGCAGCTCCACCCCGACGCCCGCGACCTGGTCAGCATGCTGGCCGTGGGCGAGCACATGGAGTCGGCCGAGCTGCGCGCCGCCCTCGGCCTGGACGAGGCCCGCTTCGTCGCGGCGGTCGAGGAGGCGCTGGGCGCGGGCCTGGTCGCCATGTCCGCCCGCGGCGCGTGCAGCTTCCCGCACGAGCTGACCAGGAACGCCCTCTACGCCACGCTCTCGCCGCTGCGCGCCGGGCTGCTGCACGGCAAGGTCGCCGACGCGCTGTGCCAGGCCGACCCGCGGGCCATGGAGACGCGGCCGTACGTCGTGGCGCGGCACCTGATGGCCGCCGCCGAGCACGGCCGCGACCCGGCCCGGGTGAGCGCGGCGGCCGAGGCCGGCGTCCTCGCCGCCGGGCACGCGCTGAAGGGTCTCGCCCACCGCGAGGCCGTCACCTGGTACCGCCGGGTGCTCGACCTGCTCGACGGCGCCCCGGGCACCACCCCGGAACGCCGGGCCGAGCTGCTGGTCGGCTGCGGGCGGGCGATGTGGCTGGCCGGGCACCCGGAGGCGAGGGCCACCCTCGGCGAGGCCGCCGACCTCGCGCTGGAGTGCGGCCGCGGCGACCTCGTCGTCACCGCGGCGCTCGGCGGCGTCGCCTTCTCCGGCATCAACGCAGCCCTCGACCGGCAGCGCATCGCGCTGCTGGAGGAGGCGCGCAGGCAGGTCGACTCCACCGACGTCAGCACCCGCGCGCTGCTGGCCGCCAACCTGGCCGCCGAGCTGATCTGGGCCCCCGACGGGGAGCGGCGCTTCGCGCTCAGCGACGAGGCGGTGGCACTGGCCCGCAAGTCCGGCGACCCGCGCACCCTCGCGCTGGTGCTGGGCCTGCGCAGCCTCACCA
Organism: Nonomuraea coxensis DSM 45129; assembly: GCF_019397265.1. NCBI lineage: Bacteria > Bacillati > Actinomycetota > Actinomycetes > Streptosporangiales > Streptosporangiaceae > Nonomuraea > Nonomuraea coxensis. The sequence goes on along the minus strand of NZ_CP068985.1, from coordinate 5,941,260 downwards.
TCATCCCGGCCGACCCACTGCACCAGCGCCACCGCGACGGCGACGAGATGCTGGAGGCGGCCCGCCGCACCGGCGACGACCTCGCGCTGTTCCACGCCTACGTCCAGCGCACCCCGCCGGTCCTCGACAGCGGCGACGCCGCCCGCGCCGCCGACCTGCTCGACCGGGCCGACGAGCTGGCGCACCGGCTGGCGCAGCCGCACCTGCACTGGCTGGTCGGCTACTCCAGGGCCGGCCTCACCCTCATGCAGGGCGACCTGGCGCAGGCCGAGGCCGAGGCCGAGGCGGCGCTGCGGCTCGGCTCGCGGATCGGCCGCCGCCTGGAGGCCGTCGCCATCTACTCCGAGCAGATCGCCGAGATCCGGCGGCTCCAGGGCCGGCTGTGGGAGCTGCGCGACCGGCTGCGCCGCGCCGCGCAGGCGCCCCGCGCGGACCCCGTCCACGCGGTGCTGCGCTATCTGAGCGAACTCGACGACGAGGAGGCCGGCCCGCTGCTGGAGCGCATCCTCGCCGACACGGGCGCGATCCCGCCGCGCAACATGGCGCACCGCCCCGCCCTCGACAACCTGACCGTGGCCGCAGGCCGGCTCGGCCGTCCCGAGCTGGCCGCGCGGCTCCACGACGCGCTGGCCGGCGAGGGCGACACGTTCGGGCACTCGACGGTGGCCCACCACTGCGGCCACCACTACCTGGCCCACCTGTGCGTCACCATGGGCGAGCCGCGGCGCGCGGCCGAGCACTTCGAGGCCGCCGCCGAGGTGCACGAGCGGCGCGAGGTGCCCCTCATGCTGGCCGAGTCGCTGCTGGACTGGGCCGACCTGCTGGACGGCGGCGAGGTGAACGGGCCCAAACCGGCGGACCTGCGCCGATGGTGCTCCTCGCTGCTGGCCGGCCGGGGCGCGGTGCTCCTCGACCGCCGGCTTCGCTGACTCCGCCGTCACTCCTTCACCAGGATCTTGCTGAGCACCACGAAGCCGCCGAGCGCCCCCGCGGTGCCGGCGGCGGTCGTGGTGGTGAGGTTGACCACGAGGTCATAGGTGCCGGGGGCGAGCTGGCCGCGCATCGGGATCGACGCCGTATATCGGCCCGACCCCGGGGTGAACGTCAACTCCACGGGAGGCGAGGGATGCCGGCTCTCGCCACCGCCCAATAAGTCGGCGATGATCTCCAGCTGCCATCGGCCCTGCAACCAGTCGATGAGCTCGCCGGTCACCTCCCAGCTCACGTCCACGGTCCATCCCTCGCCGCGCCTGACCACGGTCGTGGGCTGCGCGCCCGGATCGACAACCTGGCCGTGAAGGGCGCCGGCCAGCTGCTCGGCCGGCACTTTCATCACTTGGAACTCTCCGGTTGCCATCTGCTCTCCTCTCCGGGTGAGGACCAGGTCCCCGTGTGAAGGAGCAGAGCGGCGACACCGCCGCCCAGATACGCTCGTTTTCCCGGCGGATGCGGCGGTCAGGGCCGCAGGCGCACCAGATCGCGGTCCAGGCCCTCGACGCCGCCCGCGCCCAGCAGCTGCAGGGTCCGTACGAGCTCGGCGCGCAGCAGGTCGAGCACCCGGGTCACGCCGCGCTCGCCGCCCGCCATGAGGCCATAGAGGTAGGCCCGGCCGACGAAGCAGGCCCGCGCGCCGAGGGCCACCGCCGCCGCCACGTCCGCGCCGCCGCGCACCCCGCCGTCCAGGAACACCTCGGTACGGTCACCGACGGCGTCCACCACCTCCGGCAGCAGCTCCAGCGGGGTGGGGGAGCGGTCGAGCTGCCGGCCGCCGTGGTTGGACACCACCAGCCCGTCCACGCCCACGGCCGCCAGGTCCTTCGCGTCGTCCACCCGCTGCACGCCCTTGACCAGCAGCGGGCCCTGCCACGCGGACCGGATCCACTCCAGGTCCGCGACCGTCACCGACGGGTCGAACATCAGGTTCGTGATGCCCGCCATGTCGCCGGGCGCGCCGTCCACCGTCGCGAACCGCAGCGGCTCGCTGGTCAGGAAGTCGAACCACCACGCGGGGCGGCCCAGCGCCTGCAGCGCGCTGCGCCAGCGCAGGGACGGCGGCACCGTCAGGCCGTGCCTGACGTCGCGCAGCCGCGCCCCGGCGACCGGCACGTCCACGGTGACGACCAGCACGTCCATGCCCGCCTCGCGGGCCACGGCCAGCATGTCCAGGGTGCGGGCGCGGTCGCGGACCACGTAGAGCTGGAACCAGTTCCACCCGCCGGGGGCCGCGGCCGTCACCGCCGGCGCCGGGGTGGTGCCCATCGTGGACAGCGTGTACGGGACGCCCGCCCGCTCCGCCGCCCTCGCCACCGCGCGCTCGCCCGCCCGGTGCATCATCCGGGTGAACCCGGTCGGGCCGAGCACCACCGGCATCGCGATCCTGCGGCCCAGGATCTCCACCGCCGTCGGCGCCTCGGCCACGTCGCGCAGCACCCTCGGCCGGAACTCCACCCGGTGGAACGCCTCCACCGACCTGGCCAGCGACCACTCGCCCTCGGCGGCGCCGTCCACGTAGTCGAAGACCATGCGCGGGGCGCGTCTCCTGGCCAGCTCCCGCAGGTCGCCGACGTCCGCCGCCGCGGCCACCCGGTCGGCCCGGGAGAGCCGGGGACGGCCGGGCAGCACCTCCCGCAGCTCCCGCCACCGCGGCAGCCGCCGCCGCTCCTCCCCGCTCCCGTCGATCCCCCGACGCTACCAAAACCGACCCAACCCAGCGAGACCCCACCACCCCGACCCCCGCGCCCCTCTTCCCCTCAGCCCCGTCCGCGGCCCCCTCCCAGGGGACCCCGGCCCCCGCACCTCCCGAGGGACCCCGGCCGTCTGCGGCCACCCCTCTACCTCCCGAGGGACCTTGGCCGTCTGCGGCCACCCTTGTACCTCCCAAGGGACCTCGGCGTCTGCGGCCCCGTACTTTCCAAGGGGACCTCGGCGTCTGCGGCCACCCCTGTACCTCCTGGGGGACCTCGGCCGTCTACGGTGGGGGCGTGATCGAGCACCGTAGTGACGGCGGCGGGCCGGCGGCGGCGTGGGTGCGGCTCGCCGGGGCGTCGCCCGCCGCACTCGCCACCGGCGCCGAGCTCGTCGCCCGCTGGTCGGAGCCGCACCGCCACTACCACGACCGCGCCCACCTGGCCGCCGTGCTCGCCGCCGTGGACGACCTCGCCTCCGACGCCGCCGACCCGGACGCGGTCCGCCTGGCGGCCTGGTTCCACGACGCCGTCTACGACGGCCACCCCGGCAGGGACGAGGAACGCAGCGCCCAGCTCGCCCAGGCCAGGCTCCCCGCCTGCGGCGTCCCCCCGGCCGTGGTCGCCGAGGTGGCGCGACTGGTCCGGCTGACCGCCGCCCACGACACCCTCGCCGGCGGCGACGCGAACGGCGCGGTCCTGTGTGACGCCGACCTCGCCGTCCTGGGCGGCCCGCGGGACGCCCCCGGCGGGTACGCGGCCTACGCGGCCGCCGTCCGCCGCGAGTACGCCCACGTCCCCGACGACCTGTTCAGGCTGGGCCGCGCCGACGTCCTGCGCCGCCTGCTCGCCACCCCCAGCCTCTACAGGACCGCCCGCGCCCGCGAGCTGTGGGAGGAGCGGGCCCGCGCGAACATGACCGCCGAGCTCGCCTCACTCACCGCCCCCTGACCGCGGCCGGCCGGGCGTTCACCGCGGCAGGTGCCGCTTGCGGCTGCGCAGCCCCGCGTCGACCAGCCGGCGCAGCAGTTCCCGCGAGCTGACCGCCTCGGCCCCGAGCGACACCGCCCGCGCGTGCACGGTCTCGGGCACGTCGTAGTGATCGCGGTCGAACGCCCGCCCCGGCATCCCCAGCAGCACGGCGAAGTCGTGCAGCTCGTCGAGCGTGTGGTCGCTGACCAGATGCGACCACATCAGCCCGCGCGGACCGGGCCAGTGGGGAGGATCGATGAGAACGGTCACGAGGACAAGGGTAGGACCCGCCCGCGCACCTCGACCTCCCCGAGGTCGGCGACGACGGCCCCGGCTCCGGCGGCGCGCATGTCGTCCGCCTGCCCGCTCTCGCGTACGACGCCGACGACCAGCCCGAACGCCCCCTTGCCCGCGGCCTCCACGCCCGCCAGCGCGGCGTCCACCACCGCGACGCGGGCCGGCGGCAGCCCCAGGCGGCGCGCCGCCTCCTGGAACAGGGCGGGGTCGGGCTGGCCGGGGAGGCGCAGCTCGGCGGCGTCGGCGCCGTCGACGATCACGTCGAACAGGTGGGACAGTCCGGCCGCCCGCACCAGCCGCCGCCCGTGCAGGCTCGCCGACACGGCCGCCGTCCTGGCGCCGCGCCGCCGCAGCTCGTGGAGCAGCGCCACGGTGGAGGGGAACGCGGCCACGCCGTACGCGTCGACCTGCGCGAGGAACGTGCGGTCCTTGGCCAGGCCCAGGCCGTGCACGGTGGGCGCGCCCGGCTCGTCGTCCGGTGCGCCCTCGGGCAGCGTGATGCCGCGCGTGGCGAGGAACGTGCGGATCCCGTCGAGGCGGGGCCTCCCGTCCAGGTGGCGCAGGTAGTCCTCGCGGATGTCGAACGGCGCGGAGCGGCCGCGCAGGAAGGCGTCGAAGACGTGTTTCCAGGCGGCCGCGTGCCCCCGGGCGGTGTCGGTGACCGCGCCGTCGGTCCCGAAGGCGACGGCGCCGACCCGGGTCAGGTCGATGACGGGGTCGTCAACAGCAGCAGGCTCGCTCACATGGCGAACGTAGCCCGTCTACCAGGCCACGGGTAGCGTCTTGAGGCCGTAGACGATGGCGAGCTCGCGGAAGGTCGCCTCGCCCGCGACCCGGAGGGTGGGGAAGCGGCGCAGCAGGGCGGGGAAGGCGATGCGCATCTCCATCTGCGCCAGGGGCGCGCCGAGGCAGCGGTGGATGCCGTGGCCGAAGGCCATGTGGGAGCCGTCGCGGCCGGGCCGGATCTCGTCGACGTCCGCGCCGAGCGCCCGCGGGTCGCGGTTGGCGCCGATGAGCGAGCACAGCACCATCTCGCCCTTCTTGATCGGCACGCCGTGCAGCTCCAGGTCGTCGCGGGCGAAGCGCGGGAAGGCGACCTGCACGACGGACATGTAGCGCAGCAGCTCCTCGACGACGTCGTTGACGTAGCCGTCGACCTCGCGCACCTTCGCGGCCTGCTCCGGGTGCTCCAGCAGCCAGAGCGTGCCGAGGGCGAGCATGCTGGTGCTGGTGTCGTGGCCGCCGGTCAGCAGGCCGTCGGCCATGCTGGCGAGCGTGCGGTCGTCGAGCTCGTCGCCGTGCTCGCGCAGGAGCTGGCCGAGCAGTCCTTCGCCGGGGTTCAGCCGTTCCCTGGCGACCAGCTCGACGAGGTACGTCATCGCGTCGTTGATCGCCTGCAGCGACGCCTCGGGCCCGGCGGTGAAGTCGAAGCGGTCCTTGCTGATCTTGACGAAGCCGGCGCGCTCCTCGTAGGGGACGCCCAGCAGCTCGCACACGACGAGCGACGGGATCGGCAGCGCGAACTCCTCGAACAGGTCGACCGGCATGCCCTCGGCGCCCTTGGCCTCGATGCGGTCGAGCGCCTCCTCGACCATGGCCTCGATGCGCGGCTCCATCCGGCGCAGCCGCCGCACGGTGAACTCGGGGGTCAGGAACTTGCGCAGCCGCGTGTGCTCGGGCGGGTCGCGGAAGCCCAGCCCGCCCGGGTCCTCCTGGTTGGAGCCCAGCCCGATGACGCCCGCGAAGTCGTTGCTGAACCGCTCGTGGTCGCCGAGCACCGTGCGGACGTCCTCCCAGCGGGTGACGAGGTACACGGTCTGGTCGCCCGGGATCTGCATCGGAAAGACCGGATGCTCGTTCCTGATGCGGCCGAGCTCGCCCACGGGGTCGAAGCCGTCGCGCATGAACTGGACGAGCGGGAACTCATTGTCTGACATCATGTCCGTCCTGCTGGGATATAGCGCACCATCCAGGGATAAATCCCTCGATAGATGGTCCCACCTGGGAAGCCTGCTGGGCCCCTCCGAAAGGAGGAATTTACACCTCAGCCCGCCGGCGGGCCGTCCGTTCGGCGTCCGCGGACCCCGCCCCCCGCGCCGCCCCCCGCGCCGCCCCCCGCGCCGCCCCCCGCGCCGCCCCCCGCGCCGCCGGCCGCGGACCGGCGTCCGCCGGGGCGGGCCCGTTGCCCCTGAGAAAGCGGGGCAAACTGGGGCGGCAGACGGTGTTCGGCGTACAGATTTGGCGACATTCTGCGATGATCTCGTCGCATAGAGCCGGAGTTAACGCCCCCCACGGATAGTGACTGATGCCGACATTCGAGGAAATCACCGCCTTCGTCCAAGAGAAGCCGGTCGCCACGGCGGTCATCGCCCTGCTCAGCCTCCTCGGGCTGGCGCTCGCGTTCCTGGTGACCAGGATCGCCTGGAGAGCCCTCGCCTGGCTGTTCGCCAGATACGTCGCCCAGCGTCCCATCGAGGACGTGCTGACCATCGTGGCCGCGTCCATCGCCACCGGTGTGTCGGCGCAGGGCATGTGGCGCTTCTCCGGCGACGTGCTGGGGCTGGACGGGCCGCTGAGGTTATTGCTGTTCGCCTTCATCGAGGTCGCCATCATCACCTCGGCCGTACGCGCCCGCCGCAACATGCGCGAGAACTTCTCCGCCGGCATCGACGGCATCGCCGTGTGGGCGCTGACCTGCCTGACCGCCGTCCTGTCGTCCATGGACGCGCGCAGCCTGCCCGAGGCCGTCTTCCGCCTCGCCGCGCCGCTGGTCGCCGCCTGGCTGTGGGAGCGCGGCATGGCCATCGAACGCCACCGCATCCGCGGCACCGGCCGCATCAACTGGCGGCTCACCCCCGAACGGCTGCTCGTCCGGCTCGGCCTGGCCGAGGTCAGCGACCGCACGGCCAGCGAGGTCGACGCCCACCGCAGGCTCACCCGCGTCGCGCTGGCCGCCAAGAAGGCCAAGGCGCTGCGCGAGTCCGGCGCCCCCGAGCGCAAGCTGCGCGCCGCGCTCGCCAAGCTCGACAAGGCCATGGACCAGGCCGTCGAGCACACCGGCCTGGCCGTCGACCCGGCCCGCCAGGAGGCGCTGCTCGCCCAGATCGCCGCGCTCTACAACACCACCGCCCTCATCGACGCCGACCCGCGCGTGCCGTGGGAGCACGACGCCGAACGGCACCCGGTGCCCGCCCGCCCCGCGCTGCCGCCCGCGCTGGCCGAGCTCGTCGACGACGAGGACGAGGACGCCGAGGTGCTCGACACCACCCCGCAGGTGCTGTCCACCGCCGAGCGCGCCGCCCGGCAGCGGGCCGCCCGCGACTACTGGGACCGGCAGATCGCCAAGGGCATCGTGCCGCGCACCGTGGACATCGCCCAGGAGATCGGCATCTCGCTGGCCACCGCGCGCGAGTATCGTGCCCTGTGGAAGCTGGAGCCGCAGGCACACGCCCTCATCGAGGCGCTGTACCAGCAGCACGGCATCGTGGACACGGGCGCCTTCCCCGCCCTCGGGGCCGACGGGCGGGTGCTCGCCAAGCACTGAGCGGCGGCACCCTGGGGGCGGCACTTGCGCGAGCAGCGCACACTGGAGCGCGTCAGGAAACTCCTGGCCAAGGCCGAGCGCACCGACAACGAGCACGAGCGGGCCACGTTCATGGCGGCGGCCTCGGCGCTCATGGCCAGGCACGGCATCGACGCGCTGCCGCCCGGCCGCGACCGCCAGGCGCCCGGCGACCGCGTCGTCACCCTGCCGGGCCCGTGGGCCAGGGAGAAGGCCCGCCTCGTCAGCCTGGTCGCCCAGGCGGTGCGCTGCCGCCCGCTGCTCATCGGGCGCGGCGACGGCGGCCAGCGCGTGCACGTCTTCGGCTTCGCGGCCGACCTGGAGCGGGCCGATCTGCTGGCGACGTCCCTGCTGCTGCAGATGGCCTCGGGGCTGGCCCGCGTCCGGCCGCCCGGCGACGCCGTCTCGCCGCGCGCCTACCGGCGCTCGTGGCTGCTCGGCTTCACCGACGAGGTCTACCGGCTGCTGTGCGCGGCCGAGGCGGGTGCCGAGGCCGACGCGGCGGCGGCCGGCACGGGGACCGCGCTCGTCCTCGCCGACCGCCGCGCCGAGGTGGAGCGCGCCGTGGCCGCGCACTACCCGCGGGTCAGGATGAGCGTCCCGCGCACCAGCGGCACCGGCTACGGCGACGGCGTCGCCGCCGCCCGCCACGCCGACCTCGGCCGCACCGGCATGCCCTCGTCGTCCCTCCGGGAGCTGAGCTGACCTGGGCGCGGGTCAGCCGGCCAGCGCGGCGGAGACCAGCGAACGGGCCTCCTCCTGGACCTTCGCCAGGTGGCCGGGGCCGCGGAAGGACTCGGCGTAGATCTTGTAGACGTCCTCGGTGCCGGACGGCCGCGCGGCGAACCAGGCGTGCTCGGTCGCGACCTTGACCCCGCCGAGCGCCGCGCCGTTGCCGGGCGCCGACGTCTGCACGGCGGTGATCTCCTCCCCGGCCAGTGACGACGCCGTCACCTGCGCGGCCGACAGCCTGCCGAGCACCGCCTTCTCCTCCCGGGTGGCGGGGGCGTCCACCCGCGCGTACGCCGGCTCGCCGAACCGCCCGACCAGATCGGCGTAGTGGGCGCTCGGCGACCTTCCGGTGACCGCCAGGATCTCGGCGGCCAGCAGCGCGAGGATGATGCCGTCCTTGTCGGTGGACCACACCGAGCCGTCCCTGCGCAGGAACGACGCCCCCGCGCTCTCCTCGCCGCCGAAGCCGAGCGAGCCGTCCAGCAGGCCCGGCACGAACCACTTGAAGCCCACCGGCACCTCGTACAGCCGCCGCCCCAGGGAGTCGGCGACCCGGTCGATGATGCCGCTGCTCACCATGGTCTTGCCGACCCCGGCGTCGGCCGGCCAGCCGTCGCGGTGGGCGTAGAGGTAGGAGATGGCGACCGCGAGGTAGTGGTTGGGGTTCATCAGGCCGCCGTCGGGCGTGACGATGCCGTGGCGGTCGGCGTCGGCGTCGTTGCCGGTGGCGATGTCGTAGCTGTCGCGGGCGGCGATCAGGGAGGCCATCGCGTACGGCGACGAGCAGTCCATCCGGATCCTGCCGTCCCAGTCGAGCGTCATGAACCGCCACGTCGGGTCCACCAGCGGGTTGACCACGGTCAGGTCGAGCCGGTGCCGCTCGGCGATCTCCCCCCAGTAGGCCACGCTCGCGCCGCCCAGCGGGTCGGCCCCGATGCGCACCCCGGCCTCCCTGATCGCGTCGAGGTCGAGCACGGAGGGCAGGTCGTCCACGTACGTGCCGAGGAAGTCGTAACGTCCGGCCCGCTCCACCGCGCGGGCGTAGGGCACCCGGCGGACCCCCTTCAGACCGTCGGCCAGCAACTCGTTGGCGCGGTCCTGGATCCAGCCGGTGGCGTCGGTGTCGGCGGGGCCGCCGTGCGGCGGGTTGTACTTGAACCCGCCGTCGGACGGCGGGTTGTGCGACGGCGTGACCACGACCCCGTCGGCGAGCCCGGAGCCGCGCCCCCGGTTGTGGCGCAGGATGGCGTGCGAGACGGCGGGCGTCGGCGTGTAGCCGTCGCGCGTGTCGATGAGCACGTCGACGTCGTTGGCCGCGAAGACCTCCAGCGCCGACACCCGCGCGGGCTCCGACAGCGCGTGCGTGTCGACGCCCAGGAACAGCGGCCCGTCGGTGCCCTGCTCGCGCCGGTATTCGCAGATGGCCTGGCTGGTGGCCAGGATGTGGCCCTCGTTGAAGGCCGCGCCGAACGCCGACCCCCGGTGCCCGGAGGTGCCGAACGCGACCCGCTGCCCGGCCTCGGCGGGATCGGGGCGCAGGGCGTAGTAGGACGTCACCAGCCGGGGGACGTCGACCAGGTCGGCGGGCTGAGCGGGCTGTCCGGCGCGTTCGTGGGTCATACGGGTCACTTTACAAACGGGGTCCGGCGCGCCGGATGACCGCGCCCCGGTGTGCGAAGTAGATTCACGTCAGCCACCAGAATGGAGTTCTGTTCGGATGCGTTACGGATACTTCCTCAACGAGCCCACGGGCGCCGACCCCATCGGCGGTCTCCGCGACCAGATCGCCCAGGCCGCCGAGGACGGCTTCAGCTCGGCCTGGCTCTCCCACATCTTCGGCCTCGACGCGATCACCGCCCTGGTCGCGGCCGGCGTGCAGGCGCCGCCGCTGGAGCTCGGCACCGCCGTCGTCCCCACCTACCCGCGCCACCCGGCCGCGCTGGCCCAGCAGGCCATGACCGCCAACGCCGCGCTCGGCGGCCGGTTCGCGCTCGGCCTCGGGCTGTCGCACCAGGTCGTCATCGAGAACATGTTCGGCTACAGCTTCGAGCGGCCCGGCCGGCACATGAAGGAGTACCTGGACGTCCTCGTGCCGGCCAGCCGCGGCGAGCACGTCCGCTACGAGGGCGAGACGCTCAAGGCCGACATCAGGCTGAGCACCCCGGGAGCCGGCTTCCCCGTGCTGGTGGCCGCGCTCGGCCCGCGCATGCTCAGGATGGCCGGCACCGTGGCCGACGGGACCGTCCTGTGGATGACCGGCCCCAGGACCGTCGCCGAGCACATCGTGCCGACGATCAGGGCCGCCGCCGCCGAGGCGGGCCGGGAGCCGCCGCGCGTCGTGTGCGCGCTGCCCGTCTGCGTCACCGACGACCCCGAGGGCGCCGTCGCCCGCGCCAACGAGGTCTTCCAGATCTACGGGCAGCTCCCGTCCTACCGGGCCATGCTCGACAGGGAGGGCGCGGCCAACCCCGGCGACGTCGCCCTCGTGGGCGACGAGGAGACCGTGCTGGCCAAGCTCGCGGAGCTGGAGCGGGCCGGGGTCACCGACTTCGTCGGCTCCGTGTTCGCCGGGCGGGAACGCACGCGGAGCCTGCTGATCGGCGCGGCGAAGGGCTGAGGCGGGAGGGATCCCCATAAGCTCTGGCAAGGTGAAGGGCGTGCTGCACGGCATAGACGTGTCCAACTGGCAGGGCTCGGTCAACTGGTCCGGCCACGCCGAGGCCGGACTGGCCTTCGCCTTCGCCAAGGCGACCGAGGGCGGCGACTGGACCGACAAATGGTTCGCGCGCAACTGGAACGGCATGCGGGAGAGCTGGCTGGTCTGCGGCGCGTACCACTTCGCCCGCCCCAAGGGCGACCCCGTCCAGCAGGCCCGCCACTTCCTGGACACGATCAGGTCGGCGGGCGGGCTGCGCCGCGGCGACCTGATCGCGCTCGACCTGGAGACCGGCGACGGCCTGCGCCCCGAGCAGGTCGCCAGGTACGCCCGCCGCTGGTGCCACCACGTCGAGCGGCACACCGGCGTGCGCCCCTTCATCTACACCTTCCACTCCTTCGCGAACTCCGGGCACTGCGCCGGCCTCGGCGAACACCCCCTGTGGATCGCCGGCCCGGAGCACCCGCGGGGCCGCCCCGCCGTGCCGCGGCCCTGGACCGACTGGACCATCCACCAGTACGCCCAGAGCCCCGTGGACCGCAACGTCTTCCACGGCACCAGGAAGGACCTGACAAAGCTGGGGTTTCACCCGCGATAGCATCGTTGTTCGTCACCGAAGCAGCCCCGGTGCAGGGCGCCGGGCGCGCGACCCCAAGGAGTCACCGTGTCAGCCGAGCTACACATCACCCTCGCCGGAGCCGAGCGTGTGGTGGCGGCCGGCACGACGGCCGGCGCGGCGCTGGAGGCCGACGGCCGCACGGTCATCGCGGCCAAGGTCAACGGCGAGGCCCGCGACCTCGCGCACGAGCTCGCCGACGGCGACGTGGTCGAGCCGATCGAGATCTCCAGCGAAGAGGGCAGGGCGATCGTCCGCCACTCCACCGCGCACGTCATGGCGCAGGCGGTGCAGGAGCTGTTCCCCGAGGCCAAGCTGGGCATCGGGCCGCCCGTCGACAACGGGTTCTACTACGACTTCGATGTCCCCCAGGCGTTCAACCCCGACGACCTCAAGCGCGTCGAGAAGCGCATGCGCGAGATCGTCAAGGAGGGGCAGCTCTTCTCCCGGCGGCCGGTCGGCGACGACGAGGCGCGCGCCGAGCTGGCGGGCGAGCCGTACAAACTGGAGCTCATCGGGCTCAAGGGCGGCGCGGCCGACGAGGAGTCGGTCGAGGTCGGTGCGGGCCAGCTCACCATCTACGACAACCTCGACGCCAAGAGCGGCGAGCTGCGCTGGAAGGACCTCTGCCGCGGCCCGCACGTGCCGTCCACCCGGTCCATCCCGGCCTTCAAGCTCATGCGCTCCGGCGGCGCCTACTGGCGGGGCAGCGAGAAGAACCCGCAGCTCCAGCGCATCTACGGCACCGCCTGGGAGTCCCGCGACAAGCAGGACGAATACCTCAAGCTGCTGGAGGAGGCCGAGAAGCGCGACCACCGCAAGCTGGGCGCCGAGCTCGACCTGTTCAGCTTCCCGCCCGAGCTGGGCAGCGGCCTGCCGATCTTCCACCCCAAGGGCGGCATCATCCGCAAGGAGATGGAAGACTACATGCGCCGGCGGCAGGCCGAGGCGGGCTACGAGTTCGTCAACACGCCGCACATCACCAAGTCGTCGCTGTTCGAGACCTCCGGCCACCTGCCGTGGTACGCCGACGACATGTTCCCGGCCTTCGAGCTCGAAGGCGTCGAATACCGCGTCAAGCCGATGAACTGCCCGATGCACAACCTCATCTTCCGGGCGCGCGGCCGCTCCTACCGCGAGCTGCCGCTGCGGCTGTGCGAGTTCGGCTCCGTCTACCGCTACGAGAAGTCCGGCGTCGTCCACGGCCTCACCCGGGTGCGCGGCATGACACAGGACGACGCGCACATCTACACCACCCGCGAGCAGATGGCCGAGGAGATCCAGTCGCTGCTGCGGTTCGTGCTGAGCGTGCTGCGCGACTTCGGGCTCGACGACTTCTACCTGGAGCTGTCCACCCGCGACGACTCCGACAAGTTCATCGGCGACCCGGCCGAGTGGGAGGAGGCCACCGAGGCGCTGCGCCAGGTGGCCACCGAGTCGGGGCTCACGCTCAAGGACGACCCGGGCGGCGCGGCCTTCTACGGCCCGAAGATCTCCGTCCAGGCCAAGGACGCCATCGGCCGCACCTGGCAGCTGTCCACCATCCAGCTCGACCTCAACCAGCCCAAGCGGTTCGGGCTCGAATACCAGGCGGCCGACGGCTCGCGGCAGACGCCCGTCATGATCCACCGGGCGCTGTTCGGCTCCGTCGAGCGGTTCCTCGGCGTGCTCACCGAGCACTACGCCGGCGCCTTCCCGCCCTGGCTCGCGCCGGTGCAGGTGGTGGGCATCCCGATCGCCGAGGCCCACGCCCCCTACCTCCAGGACGTCGCCAAGAAGCTGCGTGAGCACGGCATCCGGGTCGAGGTCGACACCTCCGACGACCGCATGCAGAAGAAGATCCGCAACGCGCAGAAGGCCAAGGTGCCGTTCATGCTGCTGGCCGGCGACGACGACATCGCGGGCGGCGCGGTCTCCTTCCGCTACCGGAGCGGCGAGCAGAACAACGGGGTGCCGGTCGAGCAGGCGATCACCGAGATCGTGCAGGCGGTGGAGCGGCGCGTCCAGGTCTGACCCGATGGGACGGGGGCGGAGCGGCCGTGCCGCTCCGCCCCCGTCGTCGTTCCCGAGGCGCTACTTCGCGAGCGGCCGGCCCTGCTTGTCGTCGAACTTGCCGATGAGGATCATGATGAAGTCGATCAGCACCCAGACGCCGAGGCCGCCGAGCGTGACGAGCTGCAGGATGCCCGTTCCGATCTTGCCTACGTAGAAGCGGTGCACGCCCAGCGCTCCGAGGAAGAAGCAGAGCAGGACAGCAACGACCCATGACTTGCCCATGAGGGAAGACCTTTCCTTGGGGGACGGGCCGAGCGCGTGACACGTCGCGCCCGGCCGGTGAGCCTGCGGGATCGGATCGATCGACCGCAGGCCACGAAACCTAGCAAGATCTCCGCACCGTCCGCCGACTCTTCTGGTTGCGATGACCTAACGGGAGAACAGGCGGAAGGTCACGGCGGGCCGGCCGCCGAAGCGCCTGGCCTCCTCTCGCGCGAACCCCTCGATGAGGTCGCGGGCGTACTTCTCCGGGTCCTCGCCGGTCAGGGCCTCGATGTAGGCGCGGTGCTCCATGAGCGAGCGCACCCCCCGCTCCAGGCCGTCGGTGACGTCCACGGCGTGGGTGGGCGCGCCGGAGCCGGCGACGGCGACCCAGCGCACGCCGTTCCAGGGCTCGGCGTCGGTGTCGGGGAAGATCCACCGGTTGCCGGCGTCCCCGGCCGCGTCCAGCACCGCCCTGCCGACCGCCCGGTGGTCCGGGGTGTTCCAGTAGGTGCCGCCCCAGGTGTCCTCCGGGTTGAGCGTGATCAGCAGCTCGGGGCGGTGCCGGCGGATCGCGGCGGCCAGGTCGCGGCGCAGGGCGACGCCGTACTCGATGACCCCGTCCTGATGGCCCAGGAACTCCACCTCGCGCACGCCCACGACGGCGGCGCTGGCCCGCTCCTCCCGCTCGCGCAGCGGCCCGCTCTCGGCGGGTTCTAAAGTGTCGATGCCGGCCTCGCCGCTGCTGACGATCACGTACGTGACCTCGCGGCCGGCGTCGGTCCAGACGGCGACGGCGGAGGCGCAGCCGTACTCCAGGTCGTCGGGGTGGGCGACGATGGCCAGGGCGCGCTGCCAGTCGCCGGGCATGGGCTCAAGCTGATCGTTCGTGGTCATTCCCACACCCTAGGGCGGGTTCGCCACGGTTCGTCCGCCGGAAAGGACAGGAAAACCTACCCTCGACATATGTAGCCTACATAGGTAGCGTCGAGGTCATGAAGCTCACTGAGCCCCTGGCGCGGGTGCTCACGGCCTTCCTCGCGGACCCCACGGAAGACCGTTACGGCTACGACCTCATGAAGGTCACCCGGCTGGCCAGCGGCACGCTCTATCCCATGCTCGCCAGGCTCATGGACGAGGGCCTGGTCGTGGCGGAGTGGGAGGCGCAGCCGGCGGACGCGGCCGGGCGACCGCCGCGCAAGTACTACCGGCTGACCGGCGACGGTGTCCGCGTCGCCCGCGAGTCCCTGGCCCAGGCGTCCCTCGACGCCTCACGGGACGGCTTCCTGACGCCCAGGCCCGCGCCGCGAAGGGCGGTCTGATGGTCCTTCGCACGAGCGCCCTGAGACTCGGCAAGCGGCTCATCCGCAGCGCCTGCCTCAGCCTGCCGGTCGAGCTCGCCACCGACTACTACCGGGAGTGGACGGCGGAGCTGCCCGCGATCCTCGACGACCGCGACGTCCGGCGTCCGGCGGTGCGGATCGTCAGAGCTCTCGCGTACGCGGCCGACCAGCATCGCAGCGTCCGCAAGCTGGCTCCGCGCGGCGCCCGCAGCAGGTCGTCGCGGGGCGTCGTGCTCACTCTGACCGCCATCGCGTTCCTCGCCGGGGTCCTGTGCGGGGGGATCGCGGGCCTCGCCACCGTCCTCGCCACCGGCGCGGGATACTTCGCCGGGATCTTCGTCGGCATGGTGGCCGATTCCACCGTGGTGGGCGTCGCGGGCGCCGTGCTGCTCGGGGTCGGCGCCGGCGGCTACCTCGCCGGCGCGGGGATCGTGATCATCGGCGAGCTGATCGACACCACCACCGACGAGATCGTCATCCGGGTCGCCCTGGGCGGCGCGCTGGTCGGCGCCGTGGGGGTCTCCGCCCTGGTCATGACGCTGGGCCACGGGCCGATCGGCCTGATCTCGCTCTGCGTCTGCGGCGCGGGCATCATCCCGGCCACCCGCCGGCTTGCCATCGCCTACCGGGCCGCCTACGCCGAGCACTACCGGGCACTGTCCCTCGAAGAGGACGTGTGATGAGCGGCGCGATGGTGCTGGGGATGCCGTGGTGGGCCTACCTGATCGGCAGCGTCGCCTGGCTGCTGGCCTACATATGTAGGCAACTGGTCCTGCTCCTGCTGGCCTCGAAGGCGCTGGACAAGGCCGAGGCCAGGCACGTCCCTGCCGTCATGACCGTGATCTTCCCCGGGCGGCAGCCGGCGGCCGGAGAGGACGAGCCGGCTCCCGGCGAGCTCCCGTCCGCCCTGGCGGCCGACGGGGCGGCGACCGGCGAGGACGGGGCCGGCCCCGCCTGAACCGCCCGGTCCGGGGGGAGGGCAGCCCGTACGCCCGGGGTCCTATGCTGCTAGTTATGCACGATCAGGAAGGGGCCGGGGCCCCGGACAACTTCGAACGTCTGTGGACCCCGCATCGGATGGCCTACATCAAGGGTGAGAACAAGCCGACGGGCACCGGGCCCGGCGACGGGTGCCCGTTCGACGCCATCCCCGAGATGAGCGACGAGGACGGCCTGGTCGTGGCCCGGGGGGAGAGCGTCTACGCGGTGCTCAACCTCTATCCGTACAACTCCGGCCACCTCATGGTGGTGCCCTACCGGCACGTCTCCGACTACGACGAGCTGACCCCCGCCGAGCTGGTCGAGCTGGGCGAGTTCACCCAGAAGGCGCTGCGCGCGCTGCGCAAGGCCAGCGGCGCCCAGGGCTTCAACGTCGGCATGAACCTCGGTCACGTTGCCGGCGCCGGCATCGCCGCCCACCTGCACCAGCACGTGGTGCCCCGGTGGGGCGGCGACACCAACTTCATGCCGGTCGTCGCCCGGACGAAGGTGCTGCCGCAGCTACTTCGCGACACCCGCCAGCTCCTCGCCGACGCCTGGGGCTGACGCCTCCCGCGCCACCAGCACCCCGATGCCGGTGGCCAGCAGCAGCGGCACCGCCAGGGCCAGCGCCATCGACAGCACCGCCGCCCCGGAGTCGTTGACCAGCATGCCGACCACGCCGGCGACCATCGTGCCGATCAGCCCGGCCCGCAGCGCGGGCGAGTGCTCGAAGGCCGCCGGCACCACCCCGGCCGACGCCTCGTCGGGACGCAGGATCGCGTACACGAGGAAGGCCACGGCGACGATCACGATCGGCATGAGGTTGGGGCTGAGCAGCGTGGCCAGCATCGCCTGGAGCTTACGCCAGATGACGTCGAACGCCTCGCCGGTCAGCACCTGCCCCACGAACCGGCCCAGATGGGTCTGCTCGCTCGGCGGCTTGAGATAGTTGAGCCAGGCGAACGTCATCACGATCACCCCGCCCGCCACGCAGAACAGCCCCAGCTTCACCAGCGACACCCGCTTGCCCGTCAGGACGAGCGCGGTCACCGCGATGCCCGGCACGAACGCGATCACGCCGCCGAAGTCGCTGCCCAGCCCCGACCCGCCGAGCACCATGGCCCCGGCCCCGAGGCCGACGATCGCGGCCAGCCCGGCCCGGCCCGGCCAGCGGTGCGCGATCACGGTGGTGGTGAGCAGGGTGCCGGTGGCGAAGAGCGCGAACGGGATGTTGCCGAGCCCGAAGTAGCGGGCGCCCTGCTCGGCGCTGTAGCCCATGAAGCTGTTGAGCTGGAGCGTGGTGCCGGTCAGCAGGTCGGCGGCGAGCGTGAGCGCCGTGACTCCGGCCACCACCGCCAGCGGGCCGAGCGGACGCCTGCGCCACGGCCCGGCCAGCGCCAGCGCGACGATCGCCGCCCACCAGGCCAGCATCCAGCCGAACAGCTCCAGATGCGTGGACCACGGCAGCAGGTTGACCAGGAACGTGGTGACCGGCAGCGCCGCCAGCGCCACGGCCGCCACCCGCACCCACGGCAGCCGCCTGCGGCGGCGCAGCAGCACGAACGCCAGCACGTAGAACAGCACCTGGAGGACCGCCAGCCCGGTGAAGTACTGGCCCTTGGCGGAGCGCATGGTCTGCGCGGTCGCGTCGGCGCGGGCCATCGCCTCGATCGTCGCGCCGCGCTCGCCCACCCGCATCGGCACGCCCACCACGGTGGCGGGCACGGGCACGCCGAGCTCGGTCAGCACGGTGGCGGTCAGGTCGGGCAGGATCGAGATGTCGTCGCGGCGGGTCGAGGCGGCGCCGAGCAGGCGGCCCTCCGCGCCAGGCGCGTGCAACGCGGCCACCCGCAGATGGGGCACCGAGCCGTGGTCGGACAGCCCGGCGAGCAGCACCGTCGTGCCGGTGGGCAGGGCCGCCAGCAGCGCGCCCGCCTTGGCGTCGGCCAGCCGCAGCGCCTCGCGGCGCTGGGCCGGGGTGAGCTGGTCGGGCGTCGCGGGCAGCCGGTCGCCGGCGAGGTAGGGGCGGACGAGATCGTCGACGTCCATGGCGATCAGCCGGCACCGCTCCAGGTCGCCGGCGGCGAGCTGGGCGGGGGAGGCGTGGTAGCGCGGGATCCGGCCCTCGCGGTCGGCGAGCGCGAGGGCCGCGCCGGGGCCGATCGCGAGCGAGCACTGGCCGGCCGCCTTCAGCGCCTCGCCCAGGTTGCCGGCCTCGCGGTTGCCTGCCACGTCGATGAGGTAGCGGTAGTCGGGGATGACCGCGCCGTCGCCCCGCTGCTCGGGGGCCGGGGGCGCGCCGCAGCCGTAGCCGACCGCCGACCTGGCGCCCGCGGAGACGGTCAGCCAGCCGTCGTAGGGGCAGGTCACGTTGCCGACCGTGCGGACCGACAGGGAGCCGATCGCGCTCGATCCCGCCAGGGCCCACAGGTGGGGGGTGCCGGTGGGGTCGAGGTCGTTCCAGTGCAGCGCGGGCACGCCGATCAGCGCCACCCGCTGGGCCGCGGCGCCGGTCGCGGCCTGTCGCCGCGCGTCCGCGCCGGTCGGGGCCGCCTCCCGCGCCGCGGCGTCCGTGCTAGCGACGTCCGTGCCCGCGGCGGCGGGCGCCGCCGCGGCGGACAGCCCTGGGCCGGCCAGGAGCTGGCCCGCCAGTACGGCCAGCACGATCAGGGCGCGCCTCACCTCGAAGACCTCCCGCGACTCGGTCGTGGCGTCGTGCGACCGGCGCACGGGGGGCCGGTACGGGCCCGCGCCGTCGGACGCGACTACCCTCTCATGCCGCGGACCCGCCGCGAGCCGCTTGCGCGACGGTGATCCCCGGCAGTCGTCCGGGCGGCGGTTCAGGCCGCCGGGCGGGAGGCGGGGACCGGGGTCAGCCAGTGGCGGTGGCGGTCGTCGCGGCCGTGGGTGACGGCGTCGTAGGCGTCGGCCAGCTTCGCCGTGACCGGCCCCGGGCCGCCGAGCTCCCGCCCGTCCACGGAGCTGACGTGCACGACCCCGGCGCCGGTGCCGCACAGGAGGATCTCGTCGGCGGCGTACAGGTCGGTCCGCATCAGGTCCTGACGGACGGCGGGGACGCCGAGGCCGGCGGCGAGCCGTTCGAGGGTGTCCTGGGTGATGCCGTCGAGCGCGCCCGCGCCGGGCGGCGGCGTGAGCAGCCGCCCGTCGCGCACGACGAAGAGGTTGGCGCCGGTGCACTCGCTGACGTGCCCGGCGGCGTTGAGCAGCACGGCCTCGTCGTAGCCGGCGGCCATGGCCTCGTCCTTGGCCAGGACGGAGTTGAGGTAGGGGCCGGTGGCCTTGGCCGCGACCGGGACGACGCGGTGGTCGTTGCGCCGCCAGGAGCTGGTCATGAGCCGCACGCCCGAGGTGCCGAGCAGCGGCGGCCACTCCCAGGTCGCGACGGAGACGACGGCCGGGCAGCGGCGCGCGGCGATGCCCATCTCGCCGTAGCCCCGGTGGACCAGGTGCCTGATGTAGCAGGCGGCGTGGCCGTTGGCGGCGACGGTCTCCAGGGTGGCGGCGCGCAGCTCGTCCACCGTGTACGGCAGCGCGAGCCCGATCATCCGGGCGCTGCGCGCGAGCCGCGCCAGGTGCTCCTCCAGCCGGAACACCGCCGGCCCGTCCGGCGTCGCGAACACCCGGGTGCCCTCGAAGACGGCGGTGCCGTAGTGCAGGGCGTGCGTCAGCACGTGCACGCGGGCCTCACCCCAGGGGACCAGCTCCCCGTCCATCCAGATGTACGCGGCTTCGCGCACTGTGCCCACCCTCTTCCCCATTGGCCGCGATTCGGCGGCGTTCATGAGCCAATTGGCTCATGAGTGGCACAGTAGCGGGATACTAGTGGCATGGGAAGGGATGACAACCTCGTCACACTCGTCCGCGATCGGCTGCGCCTGCACCGGGGCACACCCAGCCGCAGGCTCGCCGGCGCGCTGGCCGACCTGGCGCAGACCGGCGCCCTCGCCCCCGGCGACCGGCTGCCCTCCGAACGCGACCTGGCCCAGGCCGTCGGCCTCAGCCGGGGCACGGTGGCGGCCGCGTTCAACGCGCTCTGCGATGAGGGCCTGTGCGAGCGGCGGCACGGGAGCGGCACGTACGTGCTGGGCACGCCCTCGTTCGGCGGCCTGCTGAAGGGCGGGGCGGTGGTGGCCGACCTGTCCACCTCCGTCGTGCCCGACCCCTCCCACCTGGTCGTGCCCCCGCTCGACCCGGCCGCGCTGCTGCGCTCCCCGAGCGGCCACGGCTACGACGCCATGGGCGATCCCCGGCTGCGGGCGCTGCTGCGCGGGGGCGCGGCCGGCGCCTGGCCGGAGGGCGGGGGAGAGGTCCTGGTCACCGCCGGGGCGCAGCAGGGCATCGACCTGGCCGCGCGGGTGCTGCTGCGTCCCGGCGAGCGCGTCCTGGTCGGCGACCCCGCGTACGGCGGGGCGCTCAGCGTGTTCCGGCGGGCGGGGGTGATCGCCGTGCCCGTCGACCTGGCCGCGCCCGCCGCCGTCGAGGACGCGCTCGCCCGGCACCGCCCCGCCGCCGTCTACGTCGTCGCCGTGGAGAACCCCACGGGGGCGGTGCCCGACCTGCGCCCGGCCGCCGAGCTGGCCGCCGCGGCGGACGTGCCGCTCGTCGAGGACCGCACCCTGGCCGCCCTCGTGCACGACGGCGCGCCGCCGCCCGCGCCGCTGGCCCCGCTGCACCCGTACGGGACGGTGACGGTCGGCTCGCTGTCCAAGGTGCTGTGGGGCGGGCTGCGGGTGGGCTGGCTGGCCGCGCCCGAGCCGCTGCTGGCCCGCCTGGTGGACGCCAAACTGGACGCCGACCTGGCGACCAGCGCGGTGGCCCAGCGGCTGGCCGCCGGCCTCCTCGACCACAATCCGCCCGGCCCGTGGCTCGCCGAGCTGGCCCGCCGCCGCGACCACTTCACCGCGGCCCTGGCCGCCCGCCTGCCCGGCTGGACGTGGGAGCGGCCGGCGGGCGGGCTGTCGGTGTGGGCGCGGCTGCCCGGCACGGACACCGACCGGTTCGCGGTGGCGGCCAGGGAGGAGGGGGTGGCGGTGGCGCCCGGCTCGCTGTTCTCGCCCGACGGCCGGCACCGCGACCGCCTGCGGCTCAGCTTCGCCCTCCCGCCGGCCCTCCTGGACCAGGCGGTCGAGGCCCTGGCCCGCGCCTGGACGGCCGCCCAGGGCGACTGAGCGGCCCCCGCCGGTTGCGGCCCGGCCAGGGCGGTTGAGCGGCCCCCGCCGGTTGCGGCCGGCCACGGCGGCTGAGCGGCCTTCGCCGGTCGAGGGCCGGCCCGTCAGGTGAGGTCGAGGACGGCCTTGCCGTGCAGGCGGCGCTCCAGCAGCGCGCTCACGGCCTCGCCGGCCCTGTCCCACCCGCCGCGCCACGACACGTGCGGATCGAGGACGCCGTCGGCGACGCGCGCGGCCAGCCACGTCAGGTCCGCCTCCAGCGGCTGCCCGTCCAGCAGGTAGAAGGTGACGATCGAGCGCCCGTGCCGCCCCTGGTCGCCGGAGAACGCGCCGGGCGGGAAGACCTCGGGCTCCTCGGCGGAGTGGCCGACCGAGACCAGCGTCCCGTGCGGCGCCAGCTTCATGAAGCCCTGTACGAGCTGCGGCCCGCCCACGCAGTCCACGACCCCGTCCAGCGTCCCGGAGACCAGTTCGGGGGCGGCGACCACCTCGTGCGCGCCCAGCGCCCGCAGCCCGTCCCCGTGGGCTCGCGGGTCGCCCGTGGAGGCCACGACCCGCGCCCCGCCGAGCCTGGCGAGCCGCACCGCGTACCGGCCGACGCCGCCTGTGGCGCCCGTGACCAGCACGCGCCTGCCGAGCAGCGGCCCGATCCTGCGCAGGGCGCGCAGCGCGCTGGCCCCCGCGACCGGGACGGTGCTGATCGGGCCGAGGTCGGCGCCCTCGGGGACGACGCCGAGCGCGCCGGTGTCCACGGCGCGCAGCTCGGCCCAGCCGCCGTCGCTGCCGAGCGTGACGACGGGCGTGCCGGCGGCGGGGCCTGAGCCGTCGGCGGCCGGGCGTTCGACCACTCCGGCGGCGTCCCAGCCGATCACCGCGCCGTCCGGCGCGGCGGCGAGGGCGTGCCTGACCTCGCCGTAGTTGAGCGAGACGGCGCTGACCCTGACCAGGGCCTGGCCAGGGCCGGGCACGGGGTCGGCGGTCTCGCCGAGGCGCAGGCCGGAGGCGGTGGAGTGGTCGACGAGCAAGGCGCGCATGCGAGATCTCCTCGTGGTGCGAACGGATGTCCCGGTCATTTATGCCACTGAGTGGCATAAGCCTGCAAGTGACATTCGCCCCTGCTATGCTTCCCGCGTGACCCTGCGCGAACGCAAGAAACTCCGCACCCGCCAGACCCTCATCGACACCGCGCTGGAGCAGTTCACCCGCCGCGGCTTCGACGGCGTCACGCTGGACGAGCTGTGCGAGGCGGTGGAGGTGTCCAAGCGCACCTTCTTCCGCACCTTCGCCAGCAAGGAGGACGTCGCGATGGCGCCCGCGCAGGACCTGTGGACGCTCTTCCTCGCGGAGCTGGAGTCCGCCGAGCCCGGCGGCCGGACGCTGCTGGAGATGGAGCGGGACACGTTGCTGGCGGCGCTGGAGCGCGCCGCCGAGGAGGAGGGCTGGGCCGGGCGGATGGCCCTGGCGTACGCGCTCGCCCAGCGCACGCCCTCGATGGACGGCCACAACCGGCACTTCTGCGAGAGCACCACGCGAAGCGCCCTGGACATCCTGTGGCGGCGGTTCGGCCTCGGCGGCCCCGACGACCCGCGCGCCCGCCTGGCGGTCGACATGCTGGTCGCGGCGTTCCACGTCGCGATGGCGGGCTGGGCCGACGGCCCCGAGCCGGACCCCGCCGACCTGGCCGTCCGGCTCCGCGACGCGCTGGCGGCCCTGCCCGCCGCCCTCACCCTGGTCCCGGGCGAGGGCGGCGCGGCGGGCGTCAGCTCACCTTGACGCTCGTCCCCTTGCTCTCGTGCTGGAGCCGGTCGAGCGAGGTGACCAGGTAGGTGCCGGCGCCCTTGGCGGTGTAGGACGGGCTCGTGACGACGGCGAGCAGGTTGCGGTTGTCGGTCTCGTAGCAGCTCTCGCCGGACTTCGGCACCTGGTAGACCGCGTAGCCGCGAGCCCCCTGCGAGGGCGTCCACGACAGCGTCGTGCCCGCGGCCTTGACGCCCGCCGGCTTGGCCGGCGCGTGGCCGCCGAGCTGCTTCATGATCGGCAGCAGCGCCGGGCGGCTGTAGAACTCCTTGACGACGCGGTCCATCGCGCCCAGCGGGTTGGCCAGCAGGTTCTTGGCGCTGAAGTAAACGTCGCCCTTGACCTCGGGATACTTGCGGTTGAGCGTCAGGTGCGCGGCCAGCTCGCCCGGCTTGGACCACGACTGGTCCTCGCCGACCCGGTAGAGCGCCTGGCCGATGTAGAGCTGCACGCCGGAGCCCTTGACCGCGCCCGCCCACCACGGCATCAGCTCGCGGTAGTCGGCCGCCTTGAAGCCGCGCGGCCAGTAGAGCTGCGGCATCACGTAGTCGACCGTGCCGGCCTTGATCCAGGCGAGCGCGTCGGCGTAGATCGAGTCGTAGGCCGACATGCCGGAGGTGTTGGACCCGGACGGGTCCTGCGCCTTGTTGCGCCAGATGCCGAACGGGCTGATGCCGAACTTCACGTAGCTCTTGCGGGCGTGGACCGACTCGTCCACCTCCGCGACGAGCTTGTTGACGTTGTCGCGCCGCCACTCGGCCAGGCTCTTGCCCTTGCCGTACTTGGCGAAGGCGGCCTTGTCGGCGAACTGCCCGCCCTCGCCCGGATAGGGGTAGAAGTAGTCGTCGAAGTGCACGCCGTCGATGTCGTAGCGGCTGACGACGTCGTCCACGACCTTGACGACGTGCTCGCGCACCTGCGGCAGGCCCGGGTTGTAGTAGAGGCGGCCGCCGTACTTGACGACCCAGCCGGGGTGCTGCCTCGCGGGGTGGTTGGCCGGGAGCTGGGAGACGTCGGACTCGTACGCGGCCCGGTAGGGATTGAACCAGGCGTGGAACTCCAGGTTGCGCTTGTGCGCCTCGTCGATGAGGAACGGCAGCGGGTCCCAGCCGGGGTCCTTGCCCGCCGTGCCGGTGAGGAACTTGGACCAGGGCTCCAGCGACGACCGGTAGATCGCGTCGGAAGCGGGCCTGACCTGCACGAAGACCGCGTTGAGATTGCGCTTGGCCGCGGTGTCGAGGATCTTGAGGTATTCGGCCTTCTGGCGGGCCTGCGACAGACCGGCCTTGGACGGCCAGTCGAGGTTGGTGGTGGTCGCGATCCAGAGGCCGCGCAACTGGCGCTTGGGGTAGCGCGGATCGGCCTTGCAGGCGGCGGCCGCTGCGGCGCTGGCGGTGGTCGTCTTCTTCTTGCTCGCGGCGGGGCTCTCTCCGGCTCCGGGGCCGAACAGGTAGGCGGCCGTGGTGGTGGCGACGGCGAGAGCGGCGGCGGCCAAAAGTGGGCGTCCAGTTCGCATAGTGCCACCCAGTCTGGCAGCCCGGGGCCGGTGATCAGGCCAAAAGCGCGAAATGGAATCGTGATGCTTCTGTGATGATTTGTTATGGCTGGGCCGGGAGGGATCCGATCCGCCCTCCCGGCTCCACGGCTCAGACCGCCCCGCGGCTCACCCGGCCGCCGCCATCTTGTTCGCGAGGTTCGGCGGCAGCGGCTCGTAGCGCAGGAACGAGCGCGTGAAGGCGCCCGTGCCGTGCGACATCGACCGCAGGTCGATCGCGTACCTGGTGATCTCCAGCTCGGGCACCTCGGCCCGCACCAGCGTGCGCCCGGTGCCGACGGGCTCGGTGCCGAGCACCCGCCCGCGCCGCGACGACAGGTCGGACATCACCGAGCCGACGTAGTCGTCGGCCACCAGCACCGACAGCTCGTCCACCGGCTCCAGCAGCAGCGTCGGCACCTTCGACGCCGCCTCCTTCAGCGCGAGCTGGCCGGCGATCTGGAAGGCCATGTCGGAGGAGTCGACCGAGTGGGCCTTGCCGTCGTACAGCGTGACCCGCACGTCCACCATCGGGTAGCCGGCCACGACGCCGCGCTCCATCTGGGCGCGCACGCCCTTCTCCACCGACGGGATGAACTGCCGCGGCACGACACCGCCGACGATCTTGTCCACGAACTCGAACCCGCCGCCGGAGGGCAGCGGCTCGACCTCGATGTGGCAGATGGCGTACTGGCCGTGGCCGCCGGTCTGCTTGACGTTGCGGCCCATCGCCTGGCACCTGCCGCCGAACGTCTCGCGCAGCGGCACCCGCAGGTCGATCCGCTCGACCTCGACGCCGTAGCGCTTGGACAGCCGGTCGAGCAGCACGTCGGTGTGCGCCTCGCCCATGCACCACAGCACGAGCTGCTTGGTCTCGGCGTTGTTCTCCAGGCGCAGCGTCGGGTCCTCGGCGACCAGCCGGGAGAGCGCCTGCGCCAGCTTGTCCTCGTCGGCCTTCGACCTGGCCCGGATCGCCACCGGCAGCAGCGGGTCGGGCATCGTCCAGGACGTCATCAGCAGCGGCCGCTCGACGTCGGAGAGCGTGTCGCCGGTCTCGGCCCGCGCGAGCTTGGCCACCGCCACGATGTCGCCGGCCACGCCCTTCGGGATCGGCCGCTGCTGCTTGCCCAGGGGGCAGCTCAGCGTGCCGATGCGCTCGTCCACGTCGTGGTCCTCGTGCCCGCGGTCGGCCAGGCCGTGCCCCGAGACGTGCACCGTCATGTCGGGGCGCAGCGTGCCGGAGAAGACGCGGACCAGGCTGATGCGGCCCACGTACGGGTCGCTGGTGGTCTTGACGACCTCGGCCACCAGGGGGCCGTCAGGGTCGCAGGTGACGTCCCGCACCGGCTTGCCGGACAGGTCGGTGATCTCCGGCATCGGGTGCTCCAGCGGCGACGGGAAGCCCTGGGTGATCACCTCCAGCACCTCGTGCGTGCCGACGCCGAGGCCGCTGCACACCACCGGGTAGAAGCTGCCGCGCTCCACGGCCTTCTCCAGGTCCTCGATGAGGACCTTGACGTCGATCGGCTCACCCTCGAGGTAGCGCTCCATGAGCGACTCGTCCTCGCTCTCCTGGATGATCCCCTCGATGAGGCCGCCGCGGTGCTCCTCGATCTGCGCCCCGTAGTCCGCGCCCGGCTCCTTCTCGGTGCGGGCGCCGGTCGCGTAGTTGTAGAACTTCTGCGTCAGCAGCCCGATGAGCCCGTTGACGTGGCCGTTGGTGATGACCGGCAGGTAGAGGGGCGCGACGCCGTCGCCGAAGATCTCCTGGCAGGTGGCGAGCACCTCCTCGAAGTTCGCCCGCTGGTGGTCGATCTTGGTGATGACGACCGCGCGGGGCATGCCGACCTGGGAGCACTCCTCCCAGAGCATCTGGGTGAGCCCGTCGATCCCGTCGGAGGCCGACACGACGAACAGCGCGGCGTCGGCCGCGCGCAGCCCGGCCCGCAGGTCGCCCACGAAGTCGGCGTAGCCGGGCGTGTCGATGAGGTTGATCTTGATGCCTTTGTGGGTCAGCGGCGCCACGGCCAGGTTGACCGACCGCTGCTGCCTGACCTCGACCTCGTCGAAGTCGCTGACCGTGTTGCCGTCCTCCACGCGCCCCGGGCGCTGGATGGTGCCCGTCGCCGCCAGCAGCTGCTCGACGAGGGTCGTCTTGCCCGCTCCTGAGTGGCCGACCAGCACGACATTGCGTATAGCGTCCGCCCGGTCGGCCGCGGGTGCCCTGCCCGCGGCTCCCACGGCGTTGCCCGAGTTCTTCTCCGCCACATCAGCCTCCCGCGCGTCGAACTCTGTCCGGCCCGCGCCCGCGGAATGTGCTGGAAACCGCATGGACGCGGTGTGTTCACCAAATACCCGTGTGGCGGATATCACAAGGGGGGCGGGGCAAAGAAAGTGCCTGGGTCCGTGATGGCCTACGATCGGACCGCGATGCTCAAACTCCTGCGCCCGGCCATGACCCGGATACTCACCCCGCTGGGCAGGGCCCTCGTGAGCCGCGGGATCGGCCCGGACGCCGTCACGGCGATCGGCACCCTCGGCACCGTCGTGGCCGCCCTGACCTTCTTCCCCATGGGCCAGCTGACCTGGGGCGCTCTCGTGATCACGGTTTTCGTGCTGTTCGACCTGCTCGACGGCGTGGTCGCCCGGCTCGGCGGCAAGGGGGGCAGCACCTGGGGCGCGTTCCTCGACTCGACGCTCGACCGGGTCGCCGACGCCGCCATCTTCGCCGGCCTGATCTTGTATTTCGTCTCCCGGGGAGACACGCTGATGGCGGCGGTCACGCTGGCGTGCCTCGTCGCGGGCGCCCTGGTCTCCTACGCCAAGGCCAGGGCCGAAGGGCTCGGGCTCACGGCCGACGTCGGGCTGGCCGAGCGTCCAGAGCGGCTGGTCGTGGCGCTGGTCGCGGCCTTCTTCTCGGGGCTCGGGGTGCCGTACGTGCTGGCGGCCGGCATGTGGCTGCTGGCCGCGGCGAGCGTGATCACGGTGGGTCAGCGGGTGTGGCACGTCCACGAGCAGGCGAGGGAGAGATGAGCGGGGACACGTCGTTCGGCGACCGGGTCGTCGCCGCGGGTTTCGCGGCCGGCTGGAAACTCGTCCCGCTGCTGCCCGAGCGGCCCACGGCGGCGGTCTTCCGCCTGCTGGCCGACCGGGTGTGGGCCAGGCACGGCAAGTCGGTGGCCCGGCTGGAGTCCAACCTGGCCAGGGTGACCGGGCTGGAGCCGGGCAGCCCCGAGCTGCGCGAGCTGACCAGGGCGGGCATGCGCTCGTACTTCCGCTACTTCCACGAGATCTTCCGGCTGCCGCGGATGAGCGGCGAGGAGATCGTGCGCCGCACGCGCGTCGTCGGGGCCGAGCACATCCACGACACCGTGGCGGCCGGCCGGGGCGTGGTGCTGGCGCTGCCCCACATGGGCAACTGGGACCAGGCCGGCGCGTGGCTGGTCAACGTGGGCCACCCGTTCACGACCGTGGCGGAACGCCTCAAGCCCGAGTCGCTGTTCCGCCGCTACGTCGCCTTCCGCGAGGGCCTCGGCATGGAGGTGCTGCCGCTGACCGGCGGCGACGGCCACAACTTCGCCACCCTGGCCCTGCGGCTGCGCAGGGGCGGCGTGGTCTGCCTGCCGGCCGAGCGCGACCTGACGAAGACCGGCGTGGAGGTGCGCTTCTTCGGCGCGGCCACCAAGATGCCGGCCGGGCCGCCGCTGCTGGCCGTGCAGACCGGGGCCGCGCTGCTGCCCGCGATCGTCCACTTCGACGGCGACGACTGGGGCATCCACATCCAGGAGGAGCTCCCGGTGCCGGCGGAGGGCACCCGGCAGGAGAAGGTGGCGGCGCTCGCCCAGGGGCTCGCCGACGCCTTCGAGAAGGGCATCGCCGAGCACCCGGAGGACTGGCACATGCTGCAGCGGCTCTGGCTGGACGACCTGCCGGGCGGGGCCGGCCGATGAAGGTCGGCATCGTCTGCCCCTACTCGTGGGACATGCCTGGCGGCGTCAAGCAGCACATCGACGACCTGACCCAGGCGCTGGCGGCGCAGGGCCACGAGGTGTCGGTGATCGCGCCGGCGGCCGACGACGACGAGCTGCCTCCTTACGTCACCGGAGCGGGCCGGGCGGTGCCGGTGCCCTACAACGGGTCGGTGGCCCGGATGTCGTTCGGGTTCCTGTCGGCGGCGCGGGTGCGGCGGTGGGTGCGCACCGGCGAGTTCGACGTGCTGCACATCCATGAGCCGCTGATCCCGAGCCTCGGCGTGCTGGCCTGCTGGGCGGCCAAGGGGCCGATCGTGGCGACCTTCCACGCCTCGTTCTCGCGCTCGCGGGCGATCGCGGTGGCCGAGCCGCTGCTGCGCAGCGCGCTGGAGAAGCTGACCGGCCGCATCGCGGTCTCCGACGCGGCCCGCAAGAGCCTGGTCGAGCAGTTCGGCGGCGACGCGGTGCTCATCCCCAACGGGGTGACGGTCGCCCGCTACGCTCGGGCCGAGCCGCTGGAGGGCTGGGGTCCCGACGGCCGGACGATCGGCTTCCTCGGCCGCATGGACGAGGAGCGCAAGGGCCTGCCGATCCTGCTGGAGGCGTTCGCGGCGCTGGCGGACGAGCGGCCCGAGGTGCGGCTGCTCGTCGCCGGCCCCGGCGACGAGAAGGACGTCTACGAGCGGGTCCCCGGGCGCTTCCACGACCGGGTGACGGTGCTGGGCATGGTGAGCGAGGCGGACAAGATCCGCGCCTACCATTCGGTGGACGTGTTCTGCGCCCCCAACACCCGCGGCGAGAGCTTCGGCATCGTGCTCGCCGAGGCCATGGCGTCCGGGGCGACGGTGCTGGCCAGCGACATCCCGGCCTTCCGCAAGGTGCTCGGCGACGGCCAGGCGGGCGCGCTGTTCGCCAACGGCGACCCGGCCTCGCTGGCGCGCGAGGCGGGGGCGCTGCTCGACGCGCCGGAGCGCCGGGCCGCGCTGGCCGAGGAGGCGCTGCGGGCGGTCAGGAAGTACGACTGGTCCACGGTGGCCCGCGACGTCGTGCGCGTCTACGAGACGGTCACCGCGTCGGGCGCCGGGCGGGTGGAGGAGGACCTGTGACGTCGACCATGGCCGTGCTGGTCGCGGGCCTTGTCGTGGTGCTGCTCGCGGTCTACGTCTCCTGGCGCGCGGGCCGGCTCGACCGCCTGCACATCCGCCTGGAGCTGGCCCGCGAGTCGATGGAGGCGGCGCTGACCCGCCGCCGGGCCGTGGTGCTGGAGCTGGCCGGCTCACGCCTGCTCGACCCGGCGACGTCGCTGGTGCTGGCCGCGGCGGCGCACGAGGCCAGGATCGCCGGGCCCGAGGAGCGCGAGCACGCCGAGAGCGACCTGTCGCGGGCGCTGCGGGCGGCGGTGGACCAGGAGCGCTTCAGGGAGAAGCTGGGGGAGTCGCCCGGCGGCGCCGACTTGCTGGAGGAGCTGGACGCGGCGGTGGCCAAGGTGGTCTACGCGCGCCGCTTCTACAACAACGCGGTGGCCGTCACGCGGACGGCGCAGCGCCGCTGGCTGGCGCGGACGCTGCGGCTGGCGGGCCACACGGACTTCCCCGGTTTCTTCGAGATCGATGACAATCCGCCGGCGACCATGGCAACTGAATGACCAGATTTGTGAGGAAGCAGTAAGCTCATGCCGGTTTCGCCAGGCATGCAGCGAGGAGTGTTCAACGTGCGGCTACCCCGGATGATCTCGGTCACGCTGGCCGGAGCGGCCGTGCTGCTGCCCATGGCGGCCTGCTCCAGCGAGGAGCCCGCCCCCGGCAAGGCGCCCGAGGCCGCCACCGCCGCCCCCAGCGCCGAGCCCGAGGAGTCGGCGCCGGCGCATCCGTTCACCGGCAAGCCGTACGACACGCTGAAGCCGGTGCTCGCCGTGAAGATCGAGAACACCGCGGCCGGCAAGCCGCAGCTCGGGCTGAAGAGCGCCGACATCGTCTACGTCGAGCAGGTCGAGGCCGGTCTCACCCGGCTCATGGCCATCTTCTCCTCCAAGCTGCCCGCCAAGGTGGGCCCGGTCCGCAGCGCGCGCGTCTCCGACCTGCACATCGCGCCCATGTTCGGCAAACCCGCCTTCTCCTACTCCGGCGCGCAGACCAAGATGCTCCCGCTCATCGCCGAGGCCTCCCTCTGGGACGTCGGCGACACCCGCAACCCCGGCGCCTACTACCGCGAGCCCGGCCGTTTCGCCCCCTACAACCTGTTCGCCACCACCAAGCAGCTCCTGGCCAAGGCGCCCAAGGCGAGCAAGGCCCACGACATCGGCTTCACCTTCGGCGAGGCGCCGGCCGAGGGCGGGGTGGAGCGCAAGTCGTACACGGTCCGCTGGCCCGCCGCGCGCTTCACCTTCGCCTGGAACGAGCAGCGCAAGCTGTGGATGATCTGGCAGGACGGCAAGAAGGACATGGCCGCCGAGGGCGGGCAGCTCGGCGCGCCGACGATCGTCGTCCAGTACACCAAGACCGAGCGCTCGCAGTTCCACGACAAGAACCAGAGCTACACGCCCCTCGTGCACACCACCGGCAAGGGCTCGGCGATCGTGCTGCGCGACGGCAAAGCTTTCAAGGCGCGCTGGGAACGGGAATCCGAGGACAGTGGCACGACGTTCACCACGGTGAGCGGCGAGCCGATGAACTTCGCGCCCGGCCAGGTCTGGGTGGCGCTCGCCAGCCGCAAGCCCGTGATCCCTTAGCCGCCTGCATGTACAACAACAGCCCTGAATCCTGACATCTTGGCATGTCGGGTGAGGGGTCCCGCAGGACCTACGATGGGCTTGACAAACGAACCGATCCGCCGTGAGAGCCCGTGAGGATGACCGTGTCCAGCAGCACGCCAGAAAGCACCCCCGTCACCGGAACCGCCCGCGTCAAGCGCGGCATGGCCGAGATGCTCAAGGGCGGCGTCATCATGGACGTCGTCACGCCCGAGCAGGCCAAGATCGCTGAGGACGCCGGAGCGGTCGCCGTCATGGCCCTTGAGCGCGTGCCTGCCGACATCCGCGCCCAGGGCGGGGTGTCCAGGATGAGCGACCCCGACATGATCGACGGCATCATCGAGGCCGTGTCCATCCCCGTCATGGCCAAGGCCCGCATCGGCCACTTCGTCGAGGCCCGGGTGCTGCAGTCGCTCGGCGTCGACTACATCGACGAGTCCGAGGTGCTGACCCCCGCCGACTACGCCAACCACATCGACAAGTGGCAGTTCACCGTGCCGTTCGTGTGCGGCGCCACCAACCTGGGCGAGGCCCTGCGCCGCATCACCGAGGGCGCGGCCATGATCCGCTCCAAGGGCGAGGCGGGCACCGGCGACGTCTCCAACGCCGTCACCCACATGCGCACCATCCGCGCCGAGCTCAAGCGGCTCTCCTCCCTGCCCGAGGACGAGCTCTACGTCGCGGCCAAGGAGCTGCAGGCCCCCTACGAGCTGGTCGCCGAGGTCGCGAGGAGCGGCAAGCTGCCGGTCGTGCTGTTCACCGCGGGCGGCATCGCCACCCCGGCCGACGCCGCGATGATGATGCAGCTCGGCGCCGAGGGCGTGTTCGTGGGCTCGGGCATCTTCAAGTCGGGCGACCCGGCCAAGCGCGCGGCGGCCATCGTCAAGGCCACCACGTTCCACGACGACCCCGACGTCGTCGCCAAGGTCTCGCGCGGCCTCGGCGAGGCGATGGTCGGCATCAACGTCGACGAGATCCCGCAGCCGCACCGCCTGGCCGAGCGCGGCTGGTAGCCCCCGGGCGCTGACGGAAATCTTCGAGTGAGGCGGCATCCGCGAAGGATGTCGCCTCCTTCGTGTCGCGTGGCGTTCACCACCCGGCCATGATCCTCGGTCAGGCTACGGGCGTTCCCCCCTCCGCGATCCAGGAGCGCCCATGTCCTTCCCCAACCGCAGGCACTTCCTCGTCACCGGGCTGGCGGCGGGCGCCGCCGCGGCCCTGCCCGCCACGCTCGCCCCGGGAGCGGCCTTCGCCGACGACCCCGCCGCCGATCCCACCGCCGAAGCCGCCTCGCGGGGGCTGCGCGGCGACCCGTTCACTGTCGGCGTGGCCTCCGGCGACCCCGACCACGAGGGTTTCGTGCTGTGGACCCGCCTCGCCCAGCAGCCGCTCGCCGAGGACGGGCTCGGCGGCATGCCGCAGCGGCCGTTCCCCGTCCAGTGGCAGGTCTACGCCGACGAGCGGCTGCGCCGCGTGGTGCGCGCCGGCGTGGCGACGGCCGCGCCCGAATGGGGGCACAGCGTCCACGTCGAGGTGGACGGCCTGGCCGCCGACCGGGAGTACTGGTACCGCTTCCGCGTCGGCCCGTACGTCTCCCCGGCCGGCCGCACCCGCACCGCCCCGCACCCGGCGTCGTACGGCGGCGCGCTCGCCATGGCGTTCGTCTCCTGCGCCCAGTACGAGCACGGCTACTTCACCTCGTACCGCAGGCTGGCCGAGGACCACCCGGACCTGGTCCTGCACCTCGGCGACTACCAGTACGAGTACACCAGGGACACCTACACCATCCCCGGCGGCAACATCCGCGACCACGAGGGCCCCGAGACCGAGACCCTGGCCGGCTACCGCCAGCGCCACGCCCAGTACAAGACCGACCCCGACCTCCAGGCCGCCCACGCCGCCGCGCCCTGGCTGGTCGTCTGGGACGACCACGAGCTGGACAACAACTGGGCCGACAAGGTGCCGGAGAAGCCCGAGATCCCGCAGCCGGGCTTCCTGGCCCGCCGCGAGGCCGCCTTCCGCGCCTACTACGAGAACATGCCGCTGCGCCGCACCTCGATCCCGCGCGGCGTCGACATGCAGCTCTACCGGCGGGTCCGCTGGGGCCGCACGGCCACCTTCCACATGCTCGACACCCGGCAGTACCGCGACGACCAGGGCTGCGGCGACGGCTACAAGAACTGCCCGGCCGCCGTGGACCCGGCCCGCTCGATCACCGGCGCCGAGCAGGAGGCGTGGCTGCTCGACGGCTTCCGCCGGTCGCGGGCGCAGTGGGACATCCTCGGCCAGCAGGTCTTCTTCGCCCAGCGCGACAACAACGCCGGCCCCGCCAAGATCACCAGCATGGACGCCTGGGACGGCTACGTGGCCTCCCGCCGGCGCATCACCCAGGGCTGGGTGGACGCCGGGGTGCGCAACGCCGTCGTGCTGACCGGCGACGTGCACGCCCACTGGGCCAGCGACCTGAAGCTCGACTACGACGACCCGACCGGGCCCTCGGTGGGCGCCGAGCTGGTCGCCACCTCGATCTCCACCACCGGCGACGGCGCCGACTCCGACCCGGCGGCGCACCCGTTCCTCGCGATCAACCCGCACCTGAAGTTCTACAACAACCAGCGCGGCTACGTGCTCACCAGGATCGAGCGCGACCAGATCACCGCCGACTTCAAGGTGGTGCCCCAGGTCACCGTGCCGGGAGCGGAGGCGTACACGCGGGCCACCTTCGTGATCGAGGACCGGGTGCCGGGGGTGCAGCAGACGTACCTGCGGCCGCTCGACCCGGGCCTGCGCGCCGCGCCGGTCACGGTCGAGGACACCGTCAGGCAGGAGACCGAGCGCCCCTGACGCTCCCCGGGGAATATTAGCCAGGCTAAGTGAGTTGGGCCAGGCATGAGGGACGACCCCGCCGGCCTGGCAGAGCAGGTCTCATCGGTGCTGCGCCACCTGGTGCTCCTCCTCCGGCGCACGGTCGCCGGGCAGCCGCTCACCAGCCAGCAGTACGGCGTCCTCGGCTCGCTCGAACCCGGCCCGCGCCGGATGACCGAGCTGGCCGAGGAGCACGCCGTGCAGCTGCCCACCATGACCGTCCAGATCAACCGGCTGGAGGACGCCGGGCTGGTGACGCGCGGCGGCGACCCCGCCGACGCCCGCGTCCGCACGGCCGGGCTCACCGCCGAGGGACGCGAGCGGCTGCGCGCCGTACGCGCGGCCAGGATCGCCCACCTCACCGAGGAGCTGGCGGCGCTCACCGAGGACGAGCGCGCCACGCTCGCGGCGGCGCTGCCCGTCCTGGCCAAGCTCGGCCGCCGCTAGACGCACCCCACACAGAAGGAGCACCATGCAGACCGGCGGAGGGATCCTGCGTCAGCCGATGTCCGTCTGGGCCACCGCGTTCGCCGCGGTCGTGGCCTTCATGGGCATCGGCCTCGTCGACCCCATCCTCCCCAGCATCGCGCAGGGACTGAAGGCCACGCCCAGCCAGGTGTCGCTGCTGTTCACCAGCTACTTCCTGGTGACGGCCGTGGCCATGCTGATCACCGGCTGGGTCTCCAGCCGCATCGGCGGCAAGCGCACCCTGCTGGCCGGTCTCGCGCTGGTGATCGTGTTCGCCGCGCTCGCCGGCACCTCCACCAGCGTCGCCGAACTGGTCGGCTTCCGCGCCGGCTGGGGCCTCGGCAACGCCCTGTTCGTCGCCACCGCCCTCGCCGTCATCGTCGGCGCCGCGAGCGGCGGCGCAGAATCGGCCATCATCCTGTACGAGGCCGCACTCGGCCTCGGCATCTCCGCCGGACCCCTGGTGGGCGCGCTGCTCGGCGACTGGAACTGGCGGGCCCCGTTCTTCGGCACCGCCACCCTCATGGCCGTCGGCTTCGTCCTCATCCTGACGCTGCTCAAGGCCGCACCCGGGCCGTCCGCCAGGACCGCGCTCAGCGCCCCCATCCGCGCCCTCGCGCACGGCGGACTGTCCACCACCGCGTTCACCGCGCTGTTCTACAACTTCGCCTTCTTCACCATCCTCGCCTTCACCCCGTTCATCCTCGGCATGAGCCCGTACGGGATCGGCGCGGTCTTCTTCGGCTGGGGCGTCTGCGTCGCCCTGGCGTCGGTGTCCGGTGCGCCGCCGCTGCAGCGCCGCGTCGGGTCTGTCAGCGTGCTGCACCTGGCGCTGGCGCTGCTCGCCGTCCTGCAGGCCGGCATCGCCGTGTTCGCCGTCGCCGGCATGAACGCCGGGGTCGTCGTGTGCGTCGTCCTGTCCGGCGTCCCCATCGGACTGAACAACACCGTCTTCACCGAGTCGGCCATGGAGGTCTCCGACGCGCCCAGGCCCGTCGCCTCCGCCGGGTACAACTTCGTGCGCTGGACGGGCGGCGCGCTGGCCCCGTTCGTCGCCACCAAGCTGGGCGAGGAGATCGGGGTGGCGGTGCCGTACGTGCTGGGCGCCGTGTGCTGCTTCGTCGGCATGATGATCCTCTACCTGCGCCGGCACCACCTGCGGACGCTCGCCCGCGTCGACGCCGATCACGCCCGGCACGACGCCGCGGCCGCCCCCGCCCGCTGAGTTCTCCGCCGGCGAACCGGGCGGCCGGCAGGAAGATGCGGGGCCGCGCTGGTGTTGAATAGCTGAATCCGCACCCGGACGGAAGGATCGACTGTGCCCACGATCGGTGTACTCGCTCTCCAGGGAGACGTGCGCGAGCACCAGCGCATGCTTCAGGAGGCAGGCGCCACGGCCGTCGCCGTGCGCAGGCCCGCCGAGCTGGACGCGGTCGACGCCCTCGTCATCCCCGGCGGGGAGTCCACCACCATGTGGAAGCTCGCCGACATCTTCGACCTGCTCGAACCGCTGCGCCTGCGCATCAAGGAAGGCATGCCCGCCTACGGCTCCTGCGCCGGCATGATCATGCTGGCCGACCGGATCGAGGACGGCATCGCCGGGCAGCAGACGATCGGCGGCATCGACATGGTGGTCAGGCGCAACGCGTTCGGCCGCCAGGTGGACTCGTTCGAGTCGGACCTGGACTTCGCGGGCGAGCGCGTGCACGCCGTCTTCATCCGTGCGCCGTGGGTCGAATCCCTCGGCGGCGACGTCGAGGTGCTGGCCATGTGCGAGCCTGGGGATAGGATCGTCGCGGTCCGTCAAGGTCCGTTGCTCGCGACGTCGTTCCACCCTGAGCTCACCGGGGACACGCGCGTGCACCGTTACTTCGTAGACATGGTTAGGGAGCTCTAAGTAATGTCCGGCCACTCCAAATGGGCGACGACGAAGCACAAGAAGGCCGCGCTCGACGCCAAGCGCGGCAAGCTGTTCGCCAAGCTCATCAAGAACATCGAAGTGGCGGCCCGCACCGGTGGCCCTGACCCCGACGCCAACCCCACGCTCTTCGACGCCATCTTCAAGGCCAAGAAGAACTCGGTGCCCAACGACAACATCGAGCGGGCCCGCAAGCGCGGCGGCGGTCTGGAGGCCGGCGGGGCCGACTGGCAGACCATCATGTACGAGGGCTACGCGCCCGGCGGCGTCGCGGTCCTCATCGAGTGCCTCACCGACAACCGCAACCGCGCGGCCTCCGAGGTGCGCGTCGCGCTGACCCGCAACGGCGGCTCCCTCGCCGACCCGGGGTCGGTCTCGTACATGTTCAACCGCAAGGGCGTCGTGATCGTCCCCAAGCAGGACGGGCTCGACGAGGACACCGTCCTCATGGCCGTCCTGGAGGCGGGCGCCGAGGAGGTCAACGACCTCGGCGACTCCTTCGAGGTCGTCTCCGAGGCCGGCGACCTGGTCCCGGTGCGCAAGGCGCTGCAGGACGCGGGCATCGACTACGACTCCGCCGAGTCGAGCTGGCTGCCCTCGATGAGCGTGCCGCTCGACG
Source organism: Nonomuraea coxensis DSM 45129 (assembly GCF_019397265.1). Classification (NCBI taxonomy): domain Bacteria; kingdom Bacillati; phylum Actinomycetota; class Actinomycetes; order Streptosporangiales; family Streptosporangiaceae; genus Nonomuraea; species Nonomuraea coxensis. The sequence goes on along the minus strand of NZ_CP068985.1, from coordinate 5,904,051 downwards.
AGGAGGGCGCCAAGAAGGTGTTCCGGCTCGTGGAGGCGCTGGAGGACAGCGACGACGTCCAGAACGTCTACGCCAACTTCGACGTGAGCGACGCGGTGCTGGAGCGCCTGGGCGCCGAGTGACGCCCACCCGCTGAAGCCGGCCGGCCGGCCGTCCGCCGCCGGCCGGCGGCGGGGAGCCAGGGGCGTCGAAGGTGCGCGGGCTGTGGCGAGGCGGCGCAGATGGCGGCGTGGCCTCCTCCGGCCCGCCACAGCGCTCCTACCGCCCGGCGGGCCGCCTCCTCGCCCTGCCCCGTCCTCCCGGCGGCCCTGTGATCATCCTGGCGCGTCCTCATCGTGACGAACGGCACGTCCGTCCGGACGGGAAATGGCTCGCGCCGAAGGGACGCCGCTGCATAGGTTGAGCGGTTGTGGAACTTCGCGACGTGACCCCCGACGACCTCGACCAAGTCCTTGACCTCCGCAAGCGCGCCTTCGGCCCCATCGCCTCCGCCGACGTCGAGACCTGGCGGAACGCCGTCACGCCGGTGCTGGGCGAGGGACGCTACCTGGGCGTCTTCGACGGCTCCCGGCTGACCGCCGCCGCGCGGCTGCGCCAGTTCACGCAGTGGTGGCACGGCCGGCCCCAGCCCATGGCCGGCGTCGCGGGCGTCACGGTCAGCCCGGAGGACCGGGGCCGCGGCGTCGGCAGCCGGCTCATGCGCGCGGTCATCGAGCGGGGAGCCGAGCTCGGCGACGCGGTGTCCGCGCTCTACCCGGCCACCACGCCCATCTACCGCGCTCTCGGCTACGAGCACGCCGGCGGCTGGCGCAAGGTGACCCTGCCCGCCGAGGCCCTGCGCGGCCTGCGCCCGTCGGGCCAGGTCAAGCTGCGCAGGATGGGGCCGGCCGACGCGGCCGAACTGGTCGCCGTCCTGCACAAGGTGCACGGCGCCGCCCGTTCCAGCGGGCCCGTCTCCTACGACGAGCGCACCTGGAGCCTGTGGCTCGGCGGCGACGACGACTTCCGCTACATCGCCGACGACGGCTACGTCATCTACGGGTGGCACGGCCAGGACATCCAGATCGACAGCCTGGTCGCCGGGTCGCCGGAGACGGCCAGGGCGCTGTGGTCGATGGTGGGCACCTCCTCCTCCATCGCCAAGAACGTCATCGCCCCCCTCGCGCCCGACGACCCCGTGCTGTGGCTGCTGCCTGAACGCTCGCAGGATCACGTCACCGAGCAGCGGTGGATGTTCCGGGTGCTGAACGTCGCCGCCGCCGTCGAGCGCAGGGGCTATCCGGCCGCCGTGACGTGCGAGGCCGTGGTCACCGTCCAGGACCCGGTGCGCGGCGACGGCACCTGGCGGCTGGACATCTCGGGCGGTTCGGGCACGGCCACGCCGATGGCTGGAGCACCCGCTCCGGTGCTGTCGGCGAACGGACTGTCCGCGCTCTACAGCGGGGTGCCGACGAGCACACTGCGCGTCACGGGACTGATGTCCGGCGACGAGCGCTTCGACGAGGCCCTCGACGCCGCCTTCGCCGCCAAGGCGTACATGCTCGACTACTTCTGACGGGCTTCCCCGTACGGGCCCGGCGTCCCGGCCGGTGCCCCGGCGTGCGTCGCACGGTGCGCGGCCGGGCCTGGCGCGGTAAAGTCTCGTGCCGAACAGATGTTCGGCGTACGGGGAGGGCGATCGGGTGCGGGTGTTGGGCGTCGATCCGGGGCTGACCCGGTGCGGCCTGGGCGCCGTCGAAGGGCGGCCGGGCGCGCCGCTGACCATGGTGGCGGTCGGGGTGGTCCGCACAGGCTCGGACGAGGAGCTCGGCGCCCGGCTCGTCGGCATCGAGGCGGGCATCGAGCAGTGGCTCGACGACGTCCGGCCCGACGCGGTCGCGGTCGAGCGGGTCTTCAGCCAGCACAACGTACGCACGGTGATGGGCACCGCCCAGGCCGCCGGCATCGCCGTGCTGTGCGCCGCCCGGCGCGGGCTGCCCGTGGCGCTGCACACGCCCTCGGAGGTCAAGGCCGCCGTCACCGGCAGCGGCACCGCCGACAAGAAGCAGATCGGCGCCATGGTCACCCGGCTGTTGCGCCTGCCGGAGATGCCCAAGCCGGCCGACGCCGCCGACGCCCTGGCCCTCGCCATCTGCCACGTCTGGCGCGGCGGCGCGCAGAGCCGGCTGGCCGCCGCCCTGGCCCGCGCCACCCCGAAGGGCAGCCGGGCATGACGCCGGGTCCGGGGCCGATGGGTCTAGGGTCGGTGACCGTGAACGTTTCAGGAGCGGCGGAGGGCGGGCTGTGATCGCGTCGGTGGCGGGGAAGGTGACGGCGATCGCGCCCGACGCCGCCGTCATCGAGGTAGGCGGCGTCGGGATGCTCACGCACTGCACGCCGGGCACCCTCGCCCAGTTGCGCCTCGGCGAGGAGGCCAGGCTGGCCACGTCGCTGGTCGTACGCGAGGAGTCCCTGACCCTCTACGGCTTCGCCACCGACGACGAGCGCGCGGTGTTCGAGCTGCTGCAGACCGCCAGCGGCGTCGGCCCCAAGCTGGCCCTCGCCATGCTCGCCGTCCACACGCCCAACGCGCTGCGCGTCGCCGTGGCGAGCGCCGACCTCAAGGCGCTCACCCAGGTGCCGGGCATCGGCCAGAAGGGCGCCCAGCGCATCGTCCTGGAGCTGAAGGACCGCCTCGGCACGCCGGAGGAGACCGTCAACGCCGCGCTCAACGGCGACCGGCGGGTGGCCGTGTGGCGCGAGCAGGTCCACTCGGGGCTGGTGGGGCTCGGCTACTCCGGCAAGGACGCCGACGAGGCGGTCGCCGCCGTCGAGCCGATCGCCGACGCCGACCTCGCCGCCGGCCGCCGGCCCCAGGTCGCCGCCCTCCTCAAGGCCGCACTCCGATCCCTGAGCACCCGATGACCCCCCACACCCCCTGCCTGGTGGATGGCCGGCTCCAGCCGCTGGAAGCCTCCCACGCGAGCGACCACCACGTGCCACGCTCCCGCGCGAGCGGACTCCGTACGCGCGGGCAGCACTCGAAGGGCCGGCGGGTGGGCGCCCAGCCTTCCCGTGGCCGTTGCGCGGGTGGCCGGGCGTGGGCGGGGCGGGTGGCCGGGGGCGGGAGGGCTTCGGCGCGGTTGCGGTTGCGGGGGGATCGGGGGATGGCGGGGGTCAGGAAAGGGTGTGGTCGGGGTGGGTCTTGATCGGGAGCTGGTGTCGCCCGACGCCGCCGGCGACGAGGTGCAGATCGAGGCGGCCCTGCGCCCCAAGCGGCTCGACGAGTTCATCGGCCAGTCGCGGGTGCGCGAGCAGCTCTCCCTGGTGCTGGAGAGCGCCCTGCGCCGCCGTCGCCCGCCGGACCACGTGCTGATGAGCGGCTCCCCGGGCCTGGGCAAGACGACGCTGGCCATGATCATAGCGGCCGAGCTCAACGCGCCGCTCCGCATCACCTCGGGCCCCGCCCTGGAGCGGGCCGGCGACCTCGCCGCGATCCTGTCCACCCTGTCCGAGGGCGAGGTGCTGTTCATCGACGAGATCCACCGGATGGCCAGGCCCGCCGAGGAGATGCTCTACCTCGCGATGGAGGACTTCCGGGTCGACATCGTCGTCGGCAAGGGCCCGGGCGCGACGGCCATCCCGCTGGACATCGCGCCGTTCACGCTGGTCGGCGCCACCACCAGGGCCGGGCTGCTGCCCGCGCCGCTGCGCGATCGGTTCGGCTTCACCGCCCACATGGACTTCTACGAGCCCGCCGAGCTGGAGCAGGTGCTCCACCGCTCGTCCCGGCTGCTCGGCGTCGACTTGCCCGCCGACGGCGCGCACGAGATCGCCCGCCGCTCCCGGGGCACGCCCCGCATCGCCAACCGCCTGCTCCGGCGGGTGCGCGACTTCGCGGACGTCCGCGCGGACGGCGTCATCGACCGCGACGTCGCCGCCGCCGCGCTCAACCTGTACGAGGTCGACGCCGAAGGGCTGGACCGGCTCGACCGGGCGGTGCTGGGTGTGCTGCTGAAGAAGTTCGGCGGCGGCCCGGTCGGCCTGTCCACGCTGGCAGTCGCCGTGGGGGAGGAGCCGGAGACGGTCGAGGTGGTGGCCGAGCCGTTCCTCGTCCGCCAGGGGCTGCTGGCCAGGACGCCGCGCGGCCGGGTCGCGACGGCGGCCGCCTGGATCCACCTCGGGCTGACGCCGCCGCCGGACGCTTTCGGGGCGGCCGTCGTGGACTGATCACAGATCGGTTGCAACCATCTCAAATCGGGAACTTCCCCGCGCGCCGAAACGCTGCCTCGTTGCCGCGTTTCGCAACAAGCGCCTACACTCCGTGGCTTGGCTGGCTGTGTAGGCTGACGGGCTGAGCGGCGCGGCCCGACGCAGCGCGCGGAATTTCCGGCGCGAGGCCAGTGTCAACTCCTTGTACGACGATGGAAGGTCGCCCCTTATGGACATGGGACAACTCGGAAGCATCCTGCCGCTGATCCTTCTGGTGGTGGTGTTCTACTTCCTGCTGATCCGCCCCCAGCGCAAGCGCCAGCAAGAGGCGATCCAGATGCAGAACAGCCTGACGCCGGGCAGCCGCGTCATGACGACGACCGGGCTGTTCGCCACCGTCGTCGCCGTGGACAATGAGGATGTGATCCTCGAGGTCGCGCCGGGCGTGGAGACGCGCTGGATCAAGGCCGCCATCGGCCGTGTCGTCACCCCGGGTGACGCGCCGGCCGCTGACCCGGTGGTCGCCGACGAGGCCGTCGAGGAGAAGAACGAGTCCGAGATCGCCGCCGAGCGCGACGGCGAGCAGGACTCCAGCACCAAGCGGCGTGACTAAGCTTCTGCGACAATTCCTCTATCCGAAAGAACTGACGACCAGTGGCCCGACCGACCAGCCGCCACAGCCGACCGGGGCGAACGCTCCTGGTGCTGCTGGCGCTCATCCTCGCCATGGGCGCGACGATGCTCCTGCAGAAGGCGTTCACGCCGAAGCTGGGCCTCGATCTCGCCGGCGGAACGACGGTGACTCTGTCTCCGGTGACTCTCAACAACGCGAGTCCGCCGGAGGAGATCCTTGACCGTGCGGTCAACATCATCCGCGACCGGGTCAACGGCACCGGCATCTCCGACGCGGAGGTCGCCAAGTCCGGCGACAACATCATCATCTCCATCCCCGGCGTCGGGCAGAGCGAGGCCATCAAGCTGGTCGCCACCACCGCGGAGCTGCGTTTCCGTCAGGTGCTAGCGATGGAGGCCACGCAGATCCCGCAGGACCTCGCGACCAACGCCCCCTCGCCGAGCGCCGCGCCGTCGGCCACGGGAACGGGCACGCCGTCGGCACGGCAGTCGGCCCAGCCCAGCTCCTCCCGGTCGGCAGGCCCGGCGCCCAGCGCCTCGCCCACCGGCAAGGCCCTGTCGTCGGCGCTGACCGCGCCGACCCCGAGCGCCTCCGCGCCTGCCGACCCGTCGGCCACGCAGAGCTCCCAGGGCCAGAACGACCAGGGCGCCAAGCGGGGCCAGGGCAAGGCCACGCCGAGCGCGTCGCCGTCGCAGCAGGCGAGCACCCCGCCCGCCCAGGAGCAGAACCCCGGCGTCAACCCCGAGGGCATCGACCCGGCGGTGCTGGCCCAGTTCAACAAGCTCAACTGCGCCGACCCGGCCAACCGCGGCCAGGGCGTCCAGGACGACCCCAACAAGCAGTACGCCGGCTGCGAGGCCGACGGCAGCTACAAGTACGTCCTCGACGTCGCCAAGGTCGTCGGCACCGACATCGACACCGCCAGCGCCGGCATCCGCCAGGGCACCACCGAGTGGGTCGTCCAGCTCGACTTCAAGAGCAAGGGCGCGGGCGCCTGGGCCGACCTCACGCAGAAGGCGTACAACTCGCAGGAACCGCGCAACAAGGTCGCGGTCGTCCTCGACGGCGTCGTCATCACCGCGCCCAACATCATCAGCCCGATCCCCGGCGGCCGGGCCGAGATCACCGGCGGCTTCGACCAGCTGAGCGCCACCACCCTGGCCGACCAGCTCAAGTACGGCGCGCTGCCGCTGAAGTTCAACCGCAGCTCCATCGACACCGTCTCCTCGACGCTCGGCCAGGACCAGCTCAAAGGCGGTCTGATCGCCGGCCTCATCGGCCTGGTGCTCGTGGTGATCTACTCCCTGCTCTACTACCGGGGCCTCGGCATCGTGGCGGTGCTGAGCCTCGTGGTGGCGACGATCATCACGTACTGCTCGGTGGTCGTGCTCGGCCACAACGCCAACTTCCGGTTGTCGCTGCCGCACATCATCGGCCTGGTGGTCTCGATCGGCATCACCGCCGACTCCTTCATCGTCTACTTCGAACGCATACGTGACGAGATGAAGGAGGGCCACCGCACCCTGCGGGCGGCCGTCGAGGTGGCCTGGGTCCGCGCCCGGCGTACGATCCTCATCGCCGACGCCGTCATGTTCATCGCCGCGATCGTGCTGTACTTCCTGGCGGTGGGCGGTGTGGCCGGGTTCGCCTTCGCGATGGGCCTGACCACGCTCATCGACGTCGTGGTGGTGTTCCTGTTCACCAAGCCGTTCATCGCCCTGCTGGCGAGGCTGAAGTTCTTCGCCAAGGGGCATCCGCTGTCCGGGCTCGACGCCGAGCGCATGAGCGACGCCAGCGGCAGCGCCCGCCCGACCACTCCGCAGGAGGCCTGACATGGGACTCGCGCGTCGCCTCTACCGGGGCGAGATCGACGTCGACTTCGTCGGCAAGTGGAGGCTCTGGTACAGCCTGTCGGGCGCGCTGCTGCTCGTCTCGATCCTCGGGCTGCTGATCAACGGGCTCAACCTGGGCGTGGAGTTCAGGGGCGGCACGGTCTTCTCGTTCAAGACGTCCCAGAACCTCACGGTCGAGCAGATCCGTGAGGACATCAGGGAAGAGGGCGTGCACCAGGTGATCGTCCAGTCGGCCGGTGACGGCTGGCGGGTGACCACCGAGACCCTGGAGGAGGACTTCCGGGCCGAGGTGCAGTCGGCCATCGCCAAGGACTTCAACGTCCCGGTCGGCGACGTCAGCGTGCAGGCCATCGGCGCCACCTGGGGCGGCGAGGTGTCGCAGAAGGCCTGGATCGGCCTCGGCGTGTTCATGCTCGCGATCATCCTCTACCTGTCGATGGCGTTCGAGCCGAAGATGGCGCTGGGCGCCATCGTCGCGCTCTTCCACGACCTGGTCATCACGGCGGGCATCTACGCCTGGTCGGGCTTCGAGGTGACGCCGGCGACGCTGCTGGGCTTCCTGACCATCCTCGGTTACTCGCTCTACGACGCGGTCGTGGTGTTCGACATGATCAAGGAGGTCACCGCCAAGCTGGGGCACACGTCGAAGATGACGTACTCGATGGCGGCCAACAACGCGCTCAACCACACGCTGATCCGGTCGCTCAACACCTCGCTGGTCGCGATCCTGCCGGTGGCGGCGATCCTGTTCATCGGCACCACGCTGCTCGGCGCGGGCACGCTGAAGGACCTGTCGCTGGCGTTGTTCGTGGGCATGGTCGTCGGCACCTACTCCTCGCTGTGCGTGGCGACGCCGCTGCTGGTCACGCTGAAGGAGCGCGAGCCGAAGTACCAGGCCATCGCCAAGCGGCTGGCCTCCACGAAGGGCTCCGGCAAGGGGGCGAAGGGTGGTCCCAAAAGCGCCGCGGTAGCCAAGGGCTGACCCGCGCAGGCCCATGGCCCGCAGGCCACGCCTCCGCCGGGCCGGTTGTTCGGCCGACGACGCCCCCGCTCCATCCGAGGAGCGGGGGCGTCGTCGTGTCCCGGCGCCTCTCAGGACGCTCTGGGACGGCAGGGGACGGCGCGGGATGTTCCGGGCGACCCTGTAGTCCGGCAACGTCCCCGAGGACGTGAGGAAGGCGCTGAGCCCCGTCTGAGGGGTTCCTGGCGCGGCCGGGGAGCGGGCGGGCGGCGCGGTGGTCCGGGAGACGTCCGGGATGCACCATCATGGTGCCGGGCATCAGGCCGCCGGCGGAGGCAAGCGAGGGAGACGGCATGAGCGAGCTGAGCACGATGATCCTCGACAGGATCAGGGACGTCCCCGACTATCCCCAGCCGGGCGTCATGTTCAAGGACATCACCCCGCTCCTCGCCGACCCGGTGGCGATGGCGGCGGTCGTGGACGAGCTGGCCGGCCTGGACGAGGTCGACAAGATCGTCGGCATCGAGGCCCGCGGCTTCATCCTGGCCGCCCCGGTCGCCTACCGCGCGTCCGCCGGTTTCGTCCCCGTCCGCAAGAAGGGGAAACTGCCCGCCGCCACGCTGGAGGAGTCCTACGATCTGGAGTACGGCTCGGCGACGATCGAGGTGCACCGCGACGCGTTCACCCCGGGCGACCGGGTCCTGATCGTCGACGACGTGCTGGCCACCGGCGGCACCGCCGAGGCTGCCGTGGAGCTGGTGCGGCGGGCCGGCGGCCTGGTCGTCGGCATCGCGGTTCTCATGGAGCTGGCATTTCTGAAGGGCCGCGAGCGTTTGGACGGAATACCGGTCCACTCCCTGGTGATCGTCTGAGCCCGTCCGGCGACGGCTCGGGTTCGCCACCTGGATACACTGGGGGACCTGGACCCAGCGTGAGGAGCCATGTGCGTGAGGAGCCATTGCGGGAGGAGTCTGAGTGCCCCGTGATGCGGTCGTGCCCGACGTAACCGACTCGGGCGGCGCCGAGCCGTCCGGCGCCCCTGCGCGCCGGAGGCGCTTTGGGGGTGGGGCCATGAACCCGGTGCTGGAGCCGCTGTTCCGCACGGTCCGGGCCACCCATCCCAAGGCCGACCTGCGCGTCATCGAGCGGGCCTATGACGTGGCCGCCTATCACCACCGCGACCAGAAGCGGAAGTCGGGCGACCCCTACATCACGCACCCGCTGGCCGTGGCCACGATCCTGGCCGAGCTCGGCACCGACGACGAGACGCTGTGCGCCGCGCTGCTGCACGACACCGTCGAGGACACCGCCTACAGCCTCGACGAGCTGCGGGCCGACTTCGGCGACACCATCGGCTCGCTGGTCGACGGCGTGACCAAGCTCGACAAGGTCAAGTTCGGCGACGCGGCGCAGGCCGAGACCGTGCGCAAGATGGTCGTGGCGATGTCCCGCGACATCCGCGTGCTGATCATCAAGCTGGCCGACCGCCTGCACAACATGCGCACGATGCGCTACCTGCCCGAGCACAAGCGCCACCAGAAGTCCCGCGAGACCCTGGAGATCTTCGCCCCGCTGGCCCACCGCCTGGGCATGAACACCATCAAGTGGGAGCTCGAGGACCTCGCGTTCGCCATGCTCTACCCCAAGCGCTACGACGAGATCGCGCGCATGGTGTCGGAGCGGGCCCCGCGCCGTGACCTGTTCCTGCAGGAGGTCATCGAGAAGGTCTCCGGCGACCTGCGCGAGGCGAGGATCCGCGCGGTGGTCAAGGGCCGGCCCAAGCACTACTACTCCGTCTACCAGAAGATGATCGCCAGGGACGTCGCCTTCGACGACATCTACGACCTGGTGGGCATCCGCGTCCTCGTCGACACCGTCCGCGACTGCTACGCGGCGCTCGGCACCATCCACGCCCGGTGGAACCCGGTGCCGGGACGGTTCAAGGACTACATCGCGATGCCCAAGTTCAACATGTACCAGTCGCTGCACACGACGGTCATCGGCCCCGAGGGCAAGCCGGTGGAGCTGCAGATCCGCACCCACTCGATGCACCACAGGGCCGAGTACGGCGTCGCCGCGCACTGGAAGTACAAAGAGGAGGTCGGCGTCGCCGGCGCCGGCGGCAAGGTCAAGCCGGGCAACGACATGGCCTGGCTGCGCCAGCTCCTCGACTGGCAGAAGGAGACCGCCGACCCGGGCGAGTTCCTGGAGTCGCTGCGTTTCGACCTGTCGGTCTCCGAGGTCTACGTGTTCACCCCGAAGGGCCAGGTCATCGCCCTGCCCGAGGGGGCGACGCCGGTCGACTTCGCCTACGCGGTGCACACCGAGGTGGGCCACCGCTGTATCGGCGCCCGCGTCAACGGGCGGCTGGTGCCGCTGGAGTCGCGCCTCGGCAACGGCGACACGGTCGAGATCTTCACCTCCAAGTCGCCGGACGCGGGGCCGTCGCGCGACTGGCTGAAGTTCGTCAAGTCGGGCCGGGCCCGCAACAAGATCCGGCAGTGGTTCTCCAAGGAGCGCCGCGAGACCGCGATCGAGGCGGGCAAGGAGGCCATCGGCCGGGCCATGCGCAAGCAGGGCCTGCCGCTGCAGCGGCTGATGTCGGGGGAGGCGCTGCTGGCGCTCGCCCGCGACCTGCGCTACTCCGACGTCTCGGCCCTGTACGCGGCCGTCGGCGAGGGCCACATCGCGGCCCAGGCCGTGGTGCAGAAGCTGGTCGCCTCGATCGGCGGCGTCGACAGCGCCGAGGAGGACATCGCCGAGACCTCGCTGCCGACCCGGCTGCGCGGGCGTCCCCGTGGCGGGGGCGGCGCGGGCGTGGTCGTGGCGGGCGACGCCGACGTGTGGGTGCGCCTGTCGAAGTGCTGCACGCCGGTGCCCGGCGACGACATCGTCGGTTTCGTCACCCGTGGCCACGGCGTGTCCGTGCACCGCTCCGACTGCACCAACGTCCAGCAGCTCAAGTCGCAGCCCGACCGGCTGGTGGAGGTGAGCTGGTCGCCGAGCGACGACAGCGTCTTCCTGGTGGCCATCCAGGTCGAGGCGCTCGACCGGCCGCGGCTGCTGTCCGACGTCACGCGCACGCTGTCCGACCAGCACGTCAACATCCTGAGCGCCTCGGTCACGACGTCCCGCGACCGGGTGGCGATCAGCAAGTTCACCTTCGAGATGGGCGACCCCAAGCACCTGGGTCACGTGCTGAAGGCCGTGCGCAACATCCAGGGCGTCTTCGACGTCTACCGGGTGAGCGGCGCCGGCGGCTGAGCGCGCTCCTCAGCGGGGCCGCAGGTCGGGGAGGTTGACCACGACGGCCTCCTGGGTGCTGCGCGCGATGACGACCACGGCCTCCCGCTCGGGGTCGGGGTTCTCCTCGCGGTGCGGCACGTACGGCGGCACGAACACGTAGTCGCCGGGCCCGGTCTCCAGCCGCACCTCCTCGCCGTCGCGCAGGAACACGAAGGACGGCGTGCCGCTGACCACGTAGATCGCGGTCTCGGAGGCCCCGTGGTGGTGGTCGGCGGAGCGGGTGGCGGGCGCGACGTGCGTCTGGCCCATCCACAGCCGCTCGGAGCCGGCGCTCGCGCCGCTGACAGCGGCCAGCCTGCGCATGCCGGGGCTCTGCGCGGTCTCGTCCGAGAGCGTCCCTGAGGGCACGTGACGGAGGGGCCGGTGGAAGGGGTCGCCCTCGATCCGGTAACCCTCCCAGAGGCGCCCTCCCGCCCGTTCCAGGACGCCGGAGGCGACGGCGGTCAGGCGGGCGGGGTCGTCGCGGGCGTCCAGCAGGCGCTCGGCCAGTTCGGGGTCGTGCGCGCGCAGCTCCCGCAGCAGCCATTTGCCGCTGCCCTGCCAGCGCCGCCCGAACCCGAGCGCGAGGCGGGCGGTGTCCTGCACCACCTGCCAGGCGACGAACGCCCGCTCGCCGGGATCGCCCGCGCCCGCGAGGTCGTCCAGCAGGTCGGACAGCACGTAGCGGGCCCGCGCGGCCTCGCCGTCGCTCAGCCCGCCCGGCCCGGCCGCCAGGCGCTCGCCCAGCGCCGCCTGCAGGTCGCTGGCCCGGCCGCCGGTGCGGTCGGTCAGCACCGCGCCCTCGGCGCACATGCGCGCCAGGCTCGGCTGCCGCCGGTCGAAGTCGCGGTCGAGGTGGGCGCGCAGGCTCGTCTCGCTGTTGACGAACAGCTCCACCGGCCAGCCCCGCCAGCGCAGCGACTCGCGGTAGGGGGTGGGCAGGCCGTCGAGCACCACGACGACGTCGAGGTCGGAGGTGCTGGTGCGGCGCTCGGTGAGCACGCTGCCGCCGACGAAGGCGTACAGGGCGCCGGGGAACAGCTCCTCGACGAGCGCACGCGCGACACTGACCGGATCCATGCGGTCAGCCTAGATCGCGGGATGGGCCGCGTGCCGCCCGATTCCCCGTGATCGGGCGGAAAGCAGGGCCGTGATGCGGCGGTTCGGCCGGTTGGGGCCGGCACGCCTCACCCGCGGGTCAGCTGAACTCGGCCAGCGTGCGCTCGGCCTCCTCCAGCCAGGAGCGGCGGGCGATCAGGGCCTCCTCGGCCTCCTTGACGTCCTTGGCGCGGCCGGCCGCCTGCGCCTTCGACAGCCGCTTCTCCAGCTGCTCGATCGAGGTGCGCAGCTGGTCGACCGTGCTCTGCGCGCGGGCTCTCGCCTCGGGGTTGGAGCGCTTCCACTCGGCGTCCTCGGCCTTGCGCACGGCCTCGTCCACGCGGCGCAGACCGCCCTCCAGCCGGTCGCGCTGCTCGCGCGGCACCGGGCCCGCGGCCTCCCAGCGCTCCAGGAGGTGACGCAGCGCGGCGCGGGCCGCGCGGGCGTCCGTGACCGGCAGGATCTTCTCCGCCTCGGCCAGCAGTTCCTCCTTGACGTGCGCGTTGGCGGCCAGCGAGGCGTCGCGCTCGGCGAAGACCGCGGAACGGGCCTGGAAGAACTGGTCCTGGGCGGCCTTGAAGCGGCCCCACAGCTCGTCCTCCACCTCGCGGGAGGCCCGGCCTGCGCTCTTCCACTGCTGCATCAGCTCGCGGTAGACCGCCGCGGTGGGGCCCCAGTCGGTGGAGCCGGCCAGCATCTCGGCCTCGGCGACGATGCGCTCCTTGGCCGCGCGCACGCCCTCGCGCTGCTCGTCCAGGCCGGCGAAGTACTGCTTGCGCCGCTTGGCGAAGGCCGTGCGGGCGGCGGAGAGCCGCTTCCACAGCGCGGCCTCGGTGACCCGGTCGATGCGGTCGGCGGCCTTCCACTCCTCGACGAGCTGGCGCAGCCGCTCGCCGCCGGACTTCCAGTGGGTGGTCTCGTCCGCGATGCGCTCGGCCTCGGCGACGATGCGCTCCTTGACCGTCCTCGCCTCGGCGCGCGCCTGCTCGCGGGCCGCCTTGACCTCCTCACGGCGCTGGGCGACCAGCTCGGTCAGGCCGTCGAGGCGCGCCGTCAGCGCCTGCAGGTCGCCGATCGCGTGCGCGTCGGCGACCGCCTCGCGCAGCTTGGCGATGCCGGCCTCGGCCTGCGCCGGAGCCAGGTCGGTGCCCCGTACGCGCTGTTCGAGCAGCTGAACCTGGCCCGCCAGCTCGTCGTACTTGCGATGGAAGTAGGCCAGTGCCTCTTCGGGTTCACCGGCCTGCCAGGAGCCGACGGCCCGTTCTCCCTCAGCCGTACGCACGTAGACGGTGCCGTCGTCGTCTACCCGGCCCCACGGGTCGGTGCTCACCGTGTCCTCCCGCACTCTCCATCAGACCCTTCGGGACTACTTCGTCCCTAGTTTGTATTACGTCAGCTCTTGCTGGCGAATGTCACGTCTTTGATTTCCATGGTTTCCTTCGGTGCGCCGGTCCCGTCGCCCATGTCGGCAATGACGCCCGCTTTGTTCACCTTGTCCAGGATGTCGAGACCCTTCGTGATCGTACCCACAGGCGTGTAATCAGGGGTGAGCTGGATGTCACCGAACACCAGGAAGAACTGGCTTCCCGTGGTGCCGGGCGCGTTGGTCTTGGCCATCGCCATGACACCGCGCTTGTACTGGGCTCCGTCGAGATTCTCCTCGGCCATCACGTAGCCGGGGCCGCCCGCGCCGTCCTGGCTCTTGCCGTCGGCCTTGGCGGTCGGGTCGCCGCACTGCAGCATCGGGAACTTGTCGCTGCCCAGCCGGTGGCACTTGCTGCCGTCGTAGTACTTCTTCTTCGCCAGGAACTCCAGCGAGTTGGTCGTGCAGGGGGCCTTGGCGTTGTCGAGCTCGACCACGACGTCGCCCAGGTTGGTGCTGAGCGTCATCGTCTTCTTGGCGGGAGTGGTCTTGACCTTCGCCGGCGGCATGCCGACGTCCTTGACCGCGCCGCCGGTGGTGTCCTTGACGTAGTCGCAGGTGCCCGTGGCCGCGTCGTACGGCTTGGGCCCCGTGCTCGCCGAGGCCGAGGCGGTCTCGGCCGCCGAGGCGCTCGGCGATGAGGCCGCCTCCGTGCCCGTGTCGCCGCCGCCCAGGAGCGCGACCGCGGCCACGATTCCGCCGACCACGATCACCACGCCCACCGTCGAGCCGATGATCGCCGTGCGCTTGGCCTTCTGCTCGCGCTCGAGACGGCGCTGCATCTGCCGCTCGTAGTGCTCACGCGCCAGCTGCTTCTGCCGGTCCTTCCCCGTGGCCACCGCTTTGCCTCCCATAGTCAATCAACCAAGGTGGGCGAATCGTATCGGCCAACGGGTAATGATTCGCAGCCCGGCGACCCGCACCGGTACCCTTCGGTTACATTCCCATTGGCTTTTCGACGAGATCACCTGAGGCAGATGCTCATCGCCGGCTTCCCCGCAGGGGGCTTCCAGACCAACTGTTACGTCGTCGCGCCCGCGGCCGGCGAGGAGTGCGTGATCGTCGATCCGGGCCAGGACGCCGTCGAAGGCGTCGACGACCTGCTGCGCGAGCACCGGCTCAAGCCGGTCGCCGTGGTCCTCACCCACGGCCACCTCGACCACGTCTGGTCGGTGGCCCCCGTCTGCGGCGCCCGCGACGTGCCGGCCTGGATCCACCCGGACGACCGCCACCTGCTCAGTGACCCCGGCGCCGCCTTCTCCCGCGAGAGCGCCGCGCTGTTCGGCGGCATCACGCTGAGCGAGCCGGGCGACGTGCGCGAGCTGACCGACGGCGCCACGCTGGAGCTGGCCGGCCTGGAGCTGGTCGTGGACCACACCCCCGGCCATACCAGGGGGTCGGTGAGCTTCCGGCTGCCCTCGGACGACGTGATGTTCTCGGGCGACCTGCTGTTCGCCGGCTCCATCGGCCGCACCGATCTTCCCGGCGGCGACTACCCGACCATCCTGCGCAGCCTGGCTACCAAGTGTCTGCCGCTGCCGGACGATACGGTCGTGTTGCCGGGCCACGGACCACAGACCACGATCGGCCGCGAGCGCGCGACCAACCCCTACCTGAAGGAAGCAGCGCCGCACGCCGGTCCCACACGAGGGATCTAATGAGCTTCCAAGCACCAAAAGGCGTCAAGGAATACGTCCCGCCGCAGGCGTCGACGTTCTACGCGATCCGCGCCGCGTTCGCCGGGACGGCCAGGCGCGCGGGCTACTCCTACCTCGAGACCGCGGTCTTCGAGGACACCCAGCTCTTCGCCCGTGGCGTCGGCGAGTCCACCGACGTCGTGAGCAAGGAGATGTACACCTTCACCGACCGCGGCGGACGCTCGCTCACGCTGCGCCCGGAGTTCACCGCCGGCGTGCTGCGCGCGGTGCTGGAGCACGGCCTGCACCGCGGCCAGCTGCCGGTCAAGGTGTGGACCGACGGGCCGGTCTTCCGCGCCGAGGCGCCCCAGGAGGGCCGCTACCGCCAGTTCTACCAGCTCGACCTGGAGGCCATCGGCAGCGAGGACCCCGCCGTCGACGCCGAGACCATCGCGCTGGCCTGGCAGTGGTACACCACGCTCGGCCTCACCCGGGTCCGCCTGCTGCTCAACTCGCTGGGCTGCCGCGAGTGCCGCCCGATCTACCGGGCGCGGCTGCAGGAGTTCCTGCGCGCGCTCGACCTCGACGAGGCCACCCGCGCCCGCATCGAGATCAACCCGCTGCGCGTGCTCGACGACAAGCGGCCCGAGGTGCAGGAGCAGCTCACGGACGCGCCGCTCATCGGCGACCACCTGTGCGCCGGCTGCAAGTCCTACCACGACCGGGTCAAGCAGCTCCTGGCCGACCTCGGCATCCCGTGGGAGGACTCCCCGCGGCTGGTGCGCGGGCTCGACTACTACACGCGCACCACGTTCGAGTTCGACCACCCGCTGCTCGGCGCGCAGTCGGGCATCGGCGGCGGCGGCCGCTACGACGGCCTGTCCGAGGCCATCGGCGGGCCCGCGCTGCCCGGCATCGGCTTCGGGCTCGGCCTCGACCGCACCGTCATCGCCCTGGAGCGCGAGGGCGTCGAGCCCGACACCCCCGCCCGCTGCGAGGTGTACGGTGTGGCGCTGGGCGACGAAGCGGCCCGCGCCATGTTCACCCTCGTGAACGAGCTGCGCGCGGCCGGCGTCGCCGCCGACATGGCCTTCGGCGGCAAGGGGCTCAAGGGCGCGATGAAGGGAGCCGACCGTTCCGGCGCGCGCTTCGCGCTGATCCTGGGCGAGCGCGACCTCGCCGCCCGGGCCGTGCAGGTGAAGGACCTGACCACAGCAGACCAGACCGAGGTGCCGCTGGCCCAGGTCGTGGACGTCTTGAAGGGGAAAGTGCAGTGATCCGCACGCATACGGCCGGGTCGCTCCGCGAGGAGCACGCCGGGCAGAAGGTGACGCTCGCGGGCTGGGTGGCCCGCCGCCGCGACCATGGCGGCGTGGTCTTCATCGACCTGCGTGACGCCTCCGGCTCGGCGCAGGTGGTCTTCCGCGAGGAGGACCACGCCCACGACCTGCGCGCCGAATACTGCGTGAAGGTCGTCGGCGAGGTGCGCCTGCGCCCGGAGGGCAACGAGAACCCCGAGCTGCCCACCGGGAAGATCGAGGTCGTCGCCGACACCGTCGAGGTGCTGAGCGAGTCGGCGCCGCTGCCGTTCCCGATCGAGGGCAACGTGGGGGTGTCGGAGGAGGCGCGGCTGAAGTACCGCTACCTCGACGTGCGCCGCCAGCAGGTGGCGCACGCCATGCGGGTGCGCTCCAAGGCCACCTACCTCGCCAACGAGGTCATGAACGAGCTCGGCTTCGTCTACGTCGAGACCCCGACGCTGACCCGCTCCACGCCCGAGGGCGCCCGCGACTTCCTCGTCCCCGTGCGCCTGCAGCCCGGCAACTGGTACGCCCTCCCGCAGTCGCCGCAGCTGTTCAAGCAGCTCCTCCAGGTCGCCGGCCTGGAGCGCTACTACCAGCTCGCCAAGTGCTACCGCGACGAGGACCTGCGCGCCGACCGGCAGCCGGAGTTCACCCAGATCGACGTCGAGATGTCCTTCGTCGACCAGGAGGACGTCATCCAGGTCGGCGAGACGCTGATCGCCCGCCTGTGGCGGGAGCTCGCCGGCTACGAGCTGCCGACGCCGCTGCCGCGCATGACGTACGCCGAGGCCATGGCCCGCTACGGCTCCGACAAGCCCGACCTGCGCTTCGGCCAGGAGCTGGTAGAGATGACCGACTACTTCGCCGGCACCACCTTCCGCGTCTTCCAGGCCGACTACGTCGGCGCGGTCGTCATGCCGGGCGGCGCCTCGCAGACCCGCAAGGAGCTCGACGGCTGGCAGGAGTGGGCCCGCTCGCGCGGCGCCAAGGGCCTGGCCTACGTGCTGGTGCAGGAGGACGGCACGCTCGGCGGCCCGGTCGCCAAGAACCTCTCGGAGGAGGAGCTGTCCGGGCTGGCCGTCAAGGTCGGCGCCGCCCCCGGTGACGCGATCTTCTTCGCCGCGGGCGCCCGCACCGCCTCCCGCGACCTGCTCGGCGCGGCCCGGCTGGAGATCGGCCGCCGCTGCGGGCTCATCGACGAGTCGCAGTGGTCGTTCCTGTGGGTCGTGGACGCCCCCATGTTCGAGGAGGACGGCGAGGGCGGCTGGACGGCCGTGCACCACCCGTTCACCGGCCCCAAGCCCGAGTGGGCCGACAACTTCCAGGACCACCCGGGCGAGGCGCTGGCCTACGCCTACGACATGGTCTGCAACGGCATGGAGATCGGCGGCGGCTCGATCCGTATCCACCGGGCCGAGATGCAGCAGCGTGTCTTCGACGTGCTCGGCATCTCCAAGGAGGAGGCCGAGAGCAAGTTCGGCTTCCTGCTGGAGGCGTTCAAGTACGGCCCGCCGCCGCACGGCGGCATCGCCTACGGCTGGGACCGCATCTGCATGCTGCTGGCCGGCGGCGACTCGATCCGCGACGTCATCGCCTTCCCCAAGACGGCCTCCGGCTTCGACCCGCTGACCGGCGCGCCCACGCCCATCACGGCGGGGCAGCGCAAGGAGGCGGGCGTCGACGCCCAGCCGCGCCAGGACTGATCCGGGCCAGGCATGCGAGAAGCCGGCGGGGCGAGCGCCCCGCCGGCTTCTTCCGCGCGCCGGTCAGGAGAACGTGATGTTCTTGATGATGACCGGCTTCTTGGGCGCCGTGGTGCCGCCGTCGCCGGTGATGTCGGCCTCGTTCACGATGAGGTCCTGGCCGTCCTTGGCCAGGCCGACCAGCATGTCCAGGCCCTCGCTGACTACGCCGACGGTGGAGAAGCCCGCGCCGAGCTGCGTGTTCTCGTCCGACAGCGAGAAGACGAACTGGCTGTTGTTCTGGCCCATCGCGTCACCCGGCTGGGACATGAAGACCACGCCCTTGGCCGGCGGGATCTCGACGTTCTCGTCGGCGTACACGTAGCCCGAGGTGCCCTGGCCGTCGGTCGGGTTCTTGCCGTCGGCCTTGGCCTGCGGGTCGCCGCACTGCAGCAGGTGCACGCCGGCGACGTCCGGGGTGACCAGCCGGTGGCACTTCATGTTGTCGTAGAAGTGCTTCTTGCTGAGGAAGCTGAGCGAGTTGACGGTGCACGGGGCCGCGTCCGTCATCAGGTCGACGACGACCTTGCCGCGGTTGAAGTTGATCGTCATCTTCTTCAGCTTCATGTTGGGCTTCTTGCCCGGCAGGCCCACGAACTTGTTCGGGACGGAGTCGTCACGCTTGTACGTGCACGTCACCGGCCCCGCCGCCGCGGTCTTCGTCGGCGCGATCGGCAACGACGCCGAGGGCGAGGCCGAGGCCGAGGCCGACGCCGAGCTCTCCGCCGCGGCCGGATCAGTGCCGTCGCCGCCGCTCAGCGTGGTCGCGGCGAAGATGCCGCCGGCCACCACCACCACAGCCACGCCCGCGCCGATGAAGGCGTTCCGCTTCGCCTTGGAGGAGCCCTCGGCCGCCGCGCGCTTCTCCTGCCGCTCCTTGTGCTCCCGCGCGAGGTCGCTCTTGCGGTCTTCGCCGCTCACCGCATGTCTCCTTCATCTTTGCCGACACATGACCAAACAACTCCGCGCATGCTACCGGCCCTCGGTATGTGCCGGACGTAAGTGGCAAAAGCCGTGACATGCGACTGGTGGGGCCGCGAACCTTGTCGTGCTCCAGCCACGCCACGCCCCTGCTGCTGACGGCGCTCGGCCTGGCCGCCGTCACGCTGCTGCTGGTGTACGCCACCCGCCCGGCCCGCGACTCCGTCGGGCGTGACCGGTTCGGCCGCCCCGTCTCGGTGACCCTGTCCGGGCTCACGCTCGCGCTGGCAGCCGCGGCCGGCTACGCCTGCTTCCTGGCCGGGGACTCGGGCGCGAGGGCTGTTTGGGGCCTGTAATCTCGCGTTGTGGACAGCTTGTTCGACTCGGCGGCCGAGGACGCCACCCCGCAGCCCCTGGCGGTGCGCATGCGCCCGCGCACGCTCGACGAGGTGATCGGCCAGCGCCACCTGCTCGGCTCCGGCACCCCGCTGCGCCGCCTGGTCGAGAGCGAAGCCCCCATGTCGCTGTTCCTGTGGGGGCCGCCGGGCACCGGCAAGACCACGCTCGCCTACGTCGTCTCCAACGTCACCCAGCGCCGTTTCGTGGAGATCTCCGCCGTCTCCGCCGGGGTCAAGGACGTCCGCGCGGCCATCGACAACGCCCGCCGCGAGCTGGGCATGACCGGCCGCCAGACCGTGCTGTTCGTGGACGAGGTCCACCGCTTCAACAAGGCCCAGCAGGACGCCCTGCTGCCCGCCGTGGAGAACCGCTGGGTCACCTTCATCGGCGCCACCACCGAGAACCCGTTCTTCTCCGTCATCTCGCCGCTGCTGTCGCGCTCGCTCCTGCTCACCCTCGAATCGCTGTCCGACGACGACATCCGCGCCGTCCTGGAGCGGGCGGTGGCCGAGCCGCGCGGGCTCGGCGGGCGGCACCGGCTCGCTCCCGAGGCGCTGGAGCACCTCGTACGCCTCGCGGGCGGCGATGCCCGGCGGTCGCTGACCTACCTGGAGGCGGCGGCGCTGCTGGCCGAGGACATCACCGTCGAGGTCGTCGAGAAGGCCGTCGACAAGGCCGCGGTGCGCTACGACCGGCAGGGCGACCAGCACTACGACGTGATCAGCGCCTTCATCAAGTCGATGCGCGGCTCCGACGCCGACGCCGCGCTCCACTACCTCGCCCGGATGATCGAGGCCGGCGAGGACCCCCGCTTCATCGCCCGCCGCATCGTCATCTTCGCCAGCGAGGACGTCGGCATGGCCGACCCCACCTGCCTGCAGACCGCCGTCGCCGCCGCGCAGGCCGTCCAGCTCATCGGCCTGCCCGAGGGGCAGATCAACCTGGCGCACGCGGTCATCCACTGCGCGCTGGCCCCCAAGTCCAACGCGGTCGTCAAGGCCATCGGCGCGGCGATCGGCGACGTCCGCAAGGGTCTGATCGGCCAGGTGCCCGGCCATCTGCGCGACGCCCACTACGGCGGAGCCGCCAAGCTCGGCCACGGCGAGGGCTACAAATACCCGCACGACTTCGAGCACGGGCTCGTCCGCCAGGACTACGCGCCCGAGCAGGTGCGCGAGCGGCGCTACTACGAGCCCACCCGGCACGGAGCCGAGGCTCCGGTCGCCGAGCGCTGGGCCAAGATCCGCGACTTCCTGCGCGGTGGACCCCTGACGCCTCGCGGTCCTCAGTAACGTTGTCGGCGGGACGCGATAGGGTCGTGCCGTTCCGGCCCAGCGCACAAGGGAGATGAGCGGATGCTAACCGCCGGAGAGGTCGCCGGTCTGATCGCCGCCACCGGCTGGGTGGTCCTGGTCTGCGTGCTGGCCATGGTCCTCGTCAAGCTCGCCCGGCTGCTCAAGGCGACCACCAAGGCGGTCACCGAGCTCAACCACCGCCTCACGCCGCTGCTCGACGACGTCAGCCTGACCGTCAACGAGACCAACAGGCAGCTCATGGCCGTCGAGGCCATCGCCAAGGACGTCAAGCAGGTCAGCGGCCACGCCGCACGGCTGAGCGCGGTCACCGACACCATGTTCACCGGCCCGCTGATCAAGGTGTCCTCGCTGGGCTACGGCGTGCGCCGGGCCATCGAGGCCCGCAGGCCGGCCCGGCGCGGCGGCGGGCGGACGAGGCGGGTCAGATGATCCGCCGGCTGTTCTACCTGTCGCTCGGCGCGTTCCTCGCCTTCTGGGTGATGCGCCGCCTGCAGGCGCTGCACCCCGACCACGTCGCCCGCCGCACGGCGGCCGGGGCGGCGGGCATGCTCCAGCAGGTGAGAGACTTTACCTCGGACGCGCTCGGCGAGGCCGCGGCGCGCGAAACCGAGTTGCGGGCACGCCTCGGGCTCGACCAGGCTGAAGACACCGCCCGCTAGACACAGCCGCTGACAGACCGTTCGACCCAACACGACGACTACGCAAAGGATGGCCACCATGGAGTCGGCAGAGATCGCGCGCCGCTTCCTGCGCTTCTTCGAGGAGCGTGGGCACAAGATAGTGCCCTCGGCCAGCCTGATCGCAGAGGACCCCACGCTTCTCCTGGTTCCGGCCGGTATGGCGCCGTTCAAGCCGTACTTCCTGGGGCAGCGCAAGCCTCCGGCGTCCCGGCTGGCCACCGCCCAGAAGTGCGTCCGCACGCCCGACATCGAAGAGGTCGGCAAGACCACCAGGCACGCGACGTTCTTCCAGATGCTCGGCAACTTCTCCTTCGGCGACTACTTCAAGGCCGAGGTGATCCCGTTCGCCTGGGAGCTGCTGACCCGCTCCGAGTCCGACGGCGGCTTCGGCTTCCCCGAGGACAAGCTGTGGGCGACGGTCTACCTCGAGGACGACGAGGCGTACGACATCTGGCGCAACAAGGTCGGCCTGCCCGAGCACCGCATCCAGCGCCGCGGCCTGGAGGACAACTACTGGCACATGGGCGTGCCCGGCCCCGGCGGCCCCTGCTCGGAGATCTACTACGACCGCGGCCCCGAATACGGCAAGGAGGGCGGCCCCGTCGCCGACGAGGACCGCTACCTCGAGGTCTGGAACCTCGTCTTCATGCAGTACCAGCTCAGCGCGGTCCGCAGCAAGGTCGACTTCGACATAGCGGGCGAGCTGCCGACCAAGAACATCGACACCGGCATGGGCCTGGAGCGCATGGCGGCGATCCTGCAGGGCGTCGACAACATCTACGAGATCGACACCACCTACAAGATCCTCGACAAGGCGGCCGAGCTCACCAAGACCCGTTACGGCCGCGACCGCCGCTCCGACGTGAGCCTGCGGGTGGTCGCCGACCACGTGCGCACCGGCACCATGCTGGTCGCCGACGGCGTCCTGCCCGGCAACGAGGGCCGCGGCTACGTCCTGCGCCGCATCCTGCGCCGCTCCGTGCGCAACCTGCGCCTGCTCGGCTCCGGCGACGAGCGCTACATGCACGAGCTCACCGACGTCGCGATCAACGTCATGGGCGAGCAGTACCCCGAGCTCAAGGTCGACGCGCCGCAGATCCACGCGGTCATCGACGCCGAGGAGGCGAGCTTCCTCGGCACGCTGCGCACCGGCACCGCGATCTTCGACGTGGCCGTCGAGGAGACCAAGCGCAAGTCCGGCAGCACGCTGTCCGGCCAGCAGGCGTTCCAGCTCCACGACACCTACGGCTTCCCGATCGACCTCACCCTGGAGATGGCGGCCGAGCAGGGGCTCAAGGTCGACGAGGAGGGTTTCCGCCGGCTCATGAAGGAGCAGCGGCAGCGGGCCAAGGCCGACGCCGCGGCGAAGAAGACCGGCAACGCCGACATCTCGGTGTTCGGCCACATGCTGGAGGCGGCGGGCAAGGTCGAGTTCCTCGGCTACGACCACACCGAGGCCGACACGAGCGTCGTCGGCATCCTGGTCGACGGGGCGTCCGTCCCGTCGGCGGGCGCGGGCACCACGATCGAGGTCGTGCTCGCGCGCACCCCGTTCTACGCCGAGGGCGGCGGCCAGCTCGCCGACCAGGGCGTCATCCGCACCGGCGGTGCCGAGGTGGAGATCACCGACGTGCAGCAGCCGCTCTCCGGGCTCATCGTCCACCGCGGCAAGGTCCGCAGCGGCGAGCTCAAGGTCGGCGACGAGGCGCAGGCGGAGATCGACCTCGAACGCCGCCGCGCGATCTCGCGCAGCCACAGCGCCACCCACCTCGTCCACCGCGGCTTCAAGAACGCGCTCGGCGAGACGGCGGCGCAGGCCGGCTCCGAGAACTCACCCGGCCGCTTCCGCTTCGACTTCACCGCGGCCGGCGCGGTGCCGCCGAGCGTGCTGCGCGACGTCGAGGACGAGGTCAACGCGGTGCTCATCAACGACCTCAAGGTCAACGCCTTCTACACCTCCCAGGCGGAGGCGCGGGCGATGGGCGCGCTCGCCATGTTCGGCGAGAAGTACGGCGACGAGGTCCGCGTGGTCGAGATCGGCGACTACTCGCGCGAGCTGTGCGGCGGCACCCACGTCCACAGCTCCGGCCAGCTCGGCCTGGTCAAGGTGCTCGGCGAGCAGTCGGTCGGCGCGGGCGTGCGCCGCGTCGAGGCGCTGGTCGGCATCGACGCCTTCCGCTTCCTGGCGCGCGAGAGCGTGCTGGTCCACCAGCTCAGCGAGCAGCTCAAGGCCCGCCGCGAGGAGCTGCCCGAGCGCATCGACGGCATCGTCACCCGGCTGCGCACGGCCGAGAAGGAGCTGGAGAGGCTGCGCTCGGCGCAGGTGCTCGCGGTGGCGGGCGAGCTGGTGGCGCGGGCCCGTGACCAGCGCGGCGCCTCCGTCGTGACACACCGCGCGCCTGATGGCACCGGCGCCGATGATCTGCGTAAGCTCGCGCTTGATGTGCGTGGCAGGTTCCCGTCCGACAGCCCGGCGGTCGTCGTGATCGCCGGTGTCCCCTCCGACCGGCCTGTGGTGGTTGCCGCGGTCAACGAGGCGGGGCGCGAGCGCGGGCTCAAGGCCGGGCAGCTGGTCGGCGTCGCCGCCAAGGCTCTTGGGGGTGGCGGTGGCGGCAAGGACGATGTCGCGCAGGGCGGTGGCACGCGACCGGAGGCGATCGGCGAGGCGTTGCGCCTGGTCGATGAGGCCATCGCGGGTCAGCTCGGCTGACGCTGACATGAGGTTCGGTTCACGGATCGGCGTGGACGTCGGCTCCGTGCGCGTCGGCGTGGCCCGCAGCGACCCCTCGGGGATGCTGGCCACGCCGGTCGAGACCGTCCGGCGTGGCAAGGGCGACCTCGACCGCATCGCGGCGATCGTCGCCGAGCACGAGGCGATCGAGGTCGTCGTCGGGCTGCCCCGGTCGCTGTCCGGGCGCGAAGGGCAGGCGGCGGAGCTGGCCCGCGCCTACGCGGAGCGGCTCGCCGCCCGGCTCGCGCCGACGCCCGTCCGGCTGTTCGACGAGCGGCTGACCACGGTCGCCGCCCAGCACAGCCTCCGGGCCAGCGGCGTCAAGGCCAAGAAGCAGCGGGGCGTCGTCGACCAGGCGGCGGCCGTCGTGCTGCTGCAGGACGCGCTCGACTCCGAACGCGCCACCGACAGACCACCAGGCAGGCCCGTCGAACCGCCCCAGGCGGCCGACGGACCTGCCCAATGAGCCGGCGGCGCACGGGGCGGGGAAGCGCGGCGGGCGCCGGGGTGGTGGCGCCGTGAACGGGACGCCGGACGGCCGCCTGCCCGAGGAGCAGGACGACAGCGATGACCTGATCCCGTTCAGCGCGGTGGACGACGACTTCGAGGACGGCTCTCCGGAGCCGGCTGCTGCCGAGGCGACGGACACCGCCCTCCCGGAAACGCCCCCGGCCCCGGCTGACGGATTCTCCGGTGACGGGCTGGTCGGGGCGGCTCCGGGCGACGAATCGTACGCAGATGGGCTGGTCGGGGCGGCTCCGGGTGACCAGCCGTACGGTGACGGGCCGGTTGCGGAGGCTCCGGGCGCTCATTCAGGTGAGGTGGGCGGGTCTGCCCATGCGAGAGGACAAGCCGTCCCCACACCCGGAAGCCAGAGCGACGCCACGGCGCCGACCGGCGTGAGCCGGGGCTACGCGCCCGCGGATGAGACCTCCCGCGGCCTGACCGATGGCTCTGCTGACGCGGATGAGATCGCCCATAGCCAGGGCGGCGATGCGGCAGCGGTCCAGGGTGGGGGTAAGAGGCCGGGAACAGCCGACGTGGGCGAGCGCCCTGCGGCTGAGGGCCGGAGCACGGGCGTCGGGCCCGCCGGTCGTACGGCCGAGGAGGCCGCGCCCTCCGGCCAGGACGGCAGTCCGGCGGCGGCCGAGGAGGGCGGGCCCAGCAGCACGGCGGCCGGGACCGGGGAAGGCGGGCCGGACAGCACGGCTGGTGGGGCCGGGAAGGGCGGGCGGCGGAAGGCGGTGCGGAAGGCGGGGCTGGTGGCCGCCGGGCTGGCGGTGGCGTTGATCGCGGCCGGCGTCGGCGTCATCGCGCTGGTCAAGCCGTACCTCAGTCCCGCCGACTTCGAGGGCAAGGGCGAGGGCGCGGTGACGGTCCGCATCCCGCCCGGTTCCAGCGCCCAGGCCATCGGCACGGCGCTCGCCGACGCCGGGGTGGTGGCGAGCGCGCAGTCGTTCGTACGCGCGACCGAGGACCGGGCGGTGACCGGACGGCTGCGTCCCGGCACCTACCGCCTGCGCAAGGGCATGGCCGCCACGGCGGCGCTGGACCTGCTGCTCGACGCCGCCTCCCGGGTCGTCAAGCGGGTGACGGTGCCGGAGGGCATGCGGGTGAGCGAGGTGCTGGAGCGCCTGGCCAAGCAGACGGGCCTGCCGCTCAAGGACTTCCTGGCGGTGGACAAGGGGCTGGTCGGCCTGCCGTCGTACGCGCCCGGCCTGGAGGGTTTCCTGTTCCCGGCCACGTACGAGATCGAGCCGGGCGACAGCCCCGTGGACGTGCTGGCGGCGATGGTGGAGCGGTTCGGCGCCGAGGCGCGCAGGCTGCGCCTGGCCGAGCAGGCCGCCCGCGTGCACCTGAAGCCGCTGGAGGCCGTCACGGTGGCCAGCATGATCCAGGCCGAGGGCGGCACCGACGCCGACTACCCCAAGATCGCCAGAGTCATCTACAACCGGCTCCAGCGCGGCACGCCGCTGGAGATCGACAGCACGGTCCTGTACGCGCAGAAGCGACGGACGCTGAGAGTGAGCGAGAAGGACACCAAGGTGGACTCTCCGTACAACACCTACCGCCGCAAGGGGCTGCCTCCTGGCCCCATCGCCAATCCCGGCACGAAGGCGCTGGTGGCGGCTCTGAACCCGGCGGACGGCGATTGGCACTGGTTTGTGACGACGGATCCGGCGCATAGAATCACCAAATTCACCAACAAAGAGAGCGAGTTCGTGAGATACCGGGAAGAGTTGAACAAGAACCTCGGGACGAGCTGATGTTCGACGGGACTCCCTCCACTCCCGCGCAAATGTCGCAATATGGGGCACATGTCCTCTTCCCGTCCCCTAGCATGGCTACCCAGAGTGATCTCCGCTGGTCGTGGGAACATGACCGGCGGATCCCCCAGTTCCGCTCGGTGAGCTGTGCCGGTTGGGCACTTCCGCTTGACGTCCGGCCGGCCGTACCGGGAGATTGGCCTGCGAACCTATGAGCGATCTCGATCTGAACACGCTGCTCGGCGCCGAGGACGACGAGGGTCAGTCCCGACGGCGCGCCCGGGGCGGCCGCGGCAGCCGCAGGCGCCGCCGCCGTCGCAACCGGGGTGGATTCATCGCGCCGCTGCTCGCCTTCGTCGTGCTGGCGGGCATCATCGGCGGTGGCGGATACTACGGTTACCTCTGGCTCAGTGACGCTCTCGTGCCCGACGACTACACCGGTCAGGGCACCGGCGAGGTCGTCATCGAGATCAAGGACGGCCAGAGCGCGTCCGAGGTGGCGCAGGAGCTGGAGCGGCAGGGGGTCGTCGCCAGCGCCAGGGCGTTCACCAACGCGATCGGCAACGCCAACAAGAGCGGCTCGCTGCAGCCGGGCTCGTACAAGATGCGCAAGCAGATGTCGGCCTCCTCCGCCGTGGACGCGCTCACCCCCACCAACAAGCTGCTGACCAGGGTGCAGCTCAAGGAGGGCCTGCGGCTGTCGGACACGCTGGCGACGCTGGCCAAGGAGACCGGCAGGCCGGTCAAGGACTTCCAGGCCGCGCTCAAGCAGGCCGACGACCTGGAGCTGCCGCCGTACGCGAGGGGCAAGCTGGAGGGCTACGCCTTCCCGGCCACCTACGAGTTCCAGCCCAAGGCCACGCCGAAGCAGATGCTCGCGCAGATGGTCCAGCGGTTCAACCAGACCGCCGAGCGCATCGACCTGGAAGGCGGCGCCAAGGCTCTCGGCCGCAAGCCGCAGGAGATCATGGTCATCGCCAGCATCATCCAGGCCGAGGCCGGGCGCGCCGAGGACATGCCGAAGATCGCCCGCGTCATCTACAACCGCCTCGCGCACAACCCGCCGATGACCCTGTCGATGGACAGCACGGTGATGTACGCGCTCGGCAAGTACCGCACCTACGCGACCCACGCCGAGCTGGAGACCAAGTCCCCGTACAACACCTACAAGCACCTGGGGCTGCCGCCGGGCCCGATCTCCAACCCCGGCGACCACGCGATCGAGGCCGCGCTCAACCCCGCCAAGGGCTCGTGGCTGTACTTCGTGGCCACCGACCCCAAGAGCTCGGTCACCAAGTTCGCCACCACCGACGCCGAGCGGCAGGCGCTGCTCGCCGAGTGCACCGCCAACGGCGGCTGCGGCGGCTGACCGGGCCTCCCGCCCGCCGACCCCGCCCACCTGCGACGACGTCCCGCAGGTGGGCGGCGTCGTACGGGGAGGCGCGCGGCCCGCGATAGGGTCGTGCTGTTCGTGAGGGGAAGGAGCAGCGGATGCGCGCCGCCGTCATGGGGTCGCCCATCGCCCATTCGCTCTCGCCGTTCCTGCACCGGGCCGCCTACCGCGAGATGGGGCTGTCCGGCTGGAGCTACGAGGCGTTCGAGTGCGACGAGGCCCGCCTGCCCGAGCTGCTGGCCGGGCTGACCCCGGTGCGCGGGCAGGGCTCCGCCGACGAGGACGCGTGGGCGGGGCTGTCGCTGACGATGCCGCTCAAGCGGGCCGTGCTGCCGTTGCTCGACACCGTCTCCGAGCTCGCCGTCGAGGTCGGCGGGGCCAACACGGTGGTCTTCAGCGACGGCCGCCGCCACGGCGACAACACCGACGTCCACGGCATCGTGCGCGCGCTGGAGGAGGCGGGCGTGCGCGCCCCGCGCTCGGCCGTCGTGCTGGGCGGGGGCGCGACGGCGGCCTCCACGCTCGCCGCGCTGCGCGCCCTCGGCCTGCACGCCGTCACCCTCCTGGTCCGCGAACCGGCCCGTGCGGCCGGGACGGCCGAGGTGGCCGAGCGGCTGGGCGTGGCGCTGGCCGTGGAGACGCTCGACAAGCTCGACGTGTTCACCGGAGCCGACCTGGTGGTCTCCACGCTGCCGGGCGGGGCGGCCGACGTCTTCGCCGACCGCCTGGCCCGGGTGCCCGCGCTGTTCGACGTGGTCTACTCACCCTGGCCGACGAGGACGGCCGCGGCCGTCGCGGCGGCGGGCGGCACGGTGGTCGGCGGCTTCGCGATGCTGCTGCACCAGGCGGTGCGGCAGGTGGAGCTGATGACCGGGCGGGCCGACGTGCCGGTGGAGGCGATGCGGGCGGCCGGCGAGGCCGAGATCCGCAGGCGCGCCACCGCTCGGGCCTGACGTTCCCGCACGGCGGCGGAAAGATTCGTGACCGGCGGGAAGATTCGAGCGAGCTCCGTGGTTGTGGTAATGTAGCTCTCTGATCGGTCCGGCATGTTTGCTGGACGCGCAAGCGGAGGTCTCCCTCCCACCTGAGTCGCCGAAAGGTGGCCGGGTCCAGGATCACGCCGGACTACTCCGGGGAGCTCGAGGCCACGAAAGCCGTAGAGCTCAGTGGCCCCGCATGCGCGACGTGCGGGGCTTTTCGCGTTAGGGGTAATGCGAAGGGCCTTGGGCACGACGAGCACGTAGGGATCGCAAACCTAGGAGGCCCCATCAGCACTGAGCCCCGCATCAACGAGCGTATCCGAGTTCCCGAGGTCCGCCTCGTGGGCCCGAACGGCGAGCAGGTTGGCATCGTCTCGATTCACGACGCCCTGAAGCTCGCCCAGGAAGCCGACCTTGACCTCGTCGAGGTCGCGGCCACGGCTCGACCGCCCGTGTGCAAGCTCATGGACTACGGCAAGTTCAAGTACGAGTCCGCGATGAAGGCGCGCGAGGCGCGCAAGAATCAGGCGCACACGATCATCAAGGAGATCAAGCTCCGGCCGAAGATCGACCCGCACGACTACGAGACCAAGAAGGGTCACGTGGTGCGGTTCCTCAAGGCGGGGGACAAGGTCAAAGTCACGATCATGTTCCGCGGACGCGAGCAGTCCCGGCCGGAGCTCGGGTTCCGGCTGCTGCAGAGGCTGGCGGACGACGTCCAGGAGCTCGGCTTCGTGGAGTCCCACGCCAAGCAGGACGGCCGTAACATGATCATGGTGATCGGTCCGCACAAGAAGAAGGCCGAGGCCAAGGCCGAGAAGGCAGCGGCCAAGGCACAGCGTGACGGCGAGGACGATTCCCCAGGGGAAGCGTGATCTCCGGCAGGGGTTAGCCTTACAGAGCGCCCCGAGCCAGCCGCCGGCAGACGAAAGACGCCGTGACCGGGTCGGCCGACCACCGGCCCGGCTACCGGCACGACCGAAACGAGGAGAGACGGCGACATGCCGAAGATGAAGACGCACAGTGGTGCGAAGAAGCGGTTCCGGTTGACCGGTTCCGGCAAGATCAAGCGTCGCCGTGCCAACCGCGCGCACTACAACGAGTGGAAGTCGTCCACGCTGACGCGCCGTCTCAAGAACGAGGTCGTCCTTTCCGACGCCGACACCAAGAAGATCAAGAAGCTTCTCGCCAAGTAGCGCGATTCCCCGGGGAGAAAAAACATGGCACGCGTGAAGCGGGCGCTCAACGCCAAGAAGAAGCGCAGGGTCGTCCTCGAGAGGGCCAGCGGCTACCGTGGCCAGCGGTCGAGGCTGTACCGCAAGGCCAAGGAGCAGATGCTCCACTCGATGACCTACGCCTACCGTGACCGCAAGGACCGCAAGGGCGCTTTCCGCCGCCTGTGGATCCAGCGGATCAACGCCGCGGCTAGGCAGAACGGCATGACGTACAACCGCCTGATCCAGGGCCTGCGCCTGGCCGGCATCGAGGTCGACCGTAAGATCCTCGCCGACCTGGCGGTGAACGACGGCCAGACTTTCGCCACGCTCGTCGAGGCCGCCAAGAAGGCGCTGCCGGCGAACGTGAACGCGCCGGCCGCGAGCTGAACACTTTTGACGAGGGCCCACCGTTGACGGTGGGCCCTTTGCTGTATCCGCACCACCGCCGTACGTGAACGTGGACGACCCAGGGGGAGACGCATGGCCGGGTCCGAGCTGACCAACGTGAAGTCGCCGCGGGTGAAGGCCGCCAGGCGGCTCACCAAGCGCGCCTTCCGCGACCAGGACCGCAAGTTCCTGGCCGAAGGGCCCCAGGCGGTGCGCGAGGCGCTGCGGCTGGCGGACGTCACCCTGGAGCTGTTCACCACGGCGGAGGCCGAGCTGCGCCACGCCGAGCTGATCACCGAGGCCACCCTCCAGGGCGTGCCGGTGCACCGGGCCAGCGGCGAGGTCATGGCCGAACTCACCCAGACCGTCACCCCGCAGGGCCTGGTCGCGGTCTGCCGGCTCGTGCACGTGCCGCTGGAGCGGGCGCTGGAGGGCACGCCGCGGCTGGTCGCCGTGCTCGCCCACGTACGCGACCCGGGCAACGCCGGCACCGTCATGCGGGCGGCCGACGCCGCCGGGGCGGACGCGGTCGTGTTCACCGACGCCTCCGTGGACCCGTACAACGGCAAGTGCGTACGCGCCAGCGCCGGAAGTCTTTTTCATCTGCCCGTCGTCATCGGTGCACCGGTGAGCCCCTCCGTGCGTCAACTCAAGGAGCGAGGCTTGCGCGTGCTGGCGGCCGACGGCGCGGGCAAGCACACGCTCGACGACGTCGATCTGTCGGGTCCCACCGCGTGGATCTTCGGCAACGAGGCCTGGGGACTGCCGGAGGAGATACGCGCCGAAGCGGATGATGTGGTCAGAGTGCCCATCTACGGACAGGCTGAAAGTCTCAACCTGGCCACCGCCGCGGCGGTATGCCTTTACTCCTCCGCCAGGGCTCAGCGAGTGCCCTAGGCGGCCGGAAACCCGCTATTGTCGGCGTTGTAGGCGGAGGAGGCGAGGTCGTGCACGGCGCAGAAACCGACGGGCAAGTAGTGGCCGCCGCGTGCACGATAGCCATCGACGACCTTCCTGACGGCCTCGTCGTGGCCGACCGATATGGGCGGGTGCTGGCCGTCAACCGCGCCGCCGCCCGGCTCACCGGCGTCCGCATGGAGCGCGCGGTCGGCCGCCACATGAGCGACGTCTTCCCCTTCCGCGACCACGACGGGCGCGACTGGTGGAAGGCGCTCGACCCCGAGGGCGGGCTGCGCAGCCGCGTCCGGGTGCCGGAGCGGCCGCTGCACCTGCCCGGCGGGCAGGAGCTCTACGTCGCCGCCCGGCTGGTCCGCGAGCCCGAGCGCGGCGGCGAGGTCGAGCGCGTCGCGATCACCCTGCGCGACGGCGGCGCCCGCGCCCGGCTGGAGCGCAGCCGGGCCGACCTGGTCTCGACCGTCGCCCACGAGCTGCGCTCGCCGCTGACCAGCGTCAAGGGCTTCACCGCGACCCTGCTGTCCAAGTGGAGCCGCTTCACCGAAGAGCAGAAGCTCGTCATGCTGGAGACGGTCAACAACGACGCCGACCGCGTCACCCGGCTCATCACCGAGCTGCTCGACGTCTCCCGCATCGAGTCCGGGCGGCTGGAGGTGCGCCGCCAGGTCGTCGACCTGCCGGCCCGCGCCCGCCGGATCGTCGCCGGGCGGGTCGCGGCGGGCGAGCCCGAGGACCGGTTCCGGCTCGTCGTCCACGACGACCTGCCCGAGACCTGGCTCGACCAGGACAAAGTTGACCAGATTCTGAGTAACCTGGTGGAAAACGCGCTGCGCCATGGCCGCGGCACCGTGACAATGGAGATCGAGTCCGTCGGATGGGGAGTTGCCGTGTCGGTCCGCGATGAGGGCGAGGGCATCGAGCCTGAGCTGGCCCCGCGCGTCTTCCGGCAGTTCTGGCGGGGCGGCAACAGCCGCCGCCGCGGCGGCACCGGGCTCGGCCTGTTCATCGTGAAGGGCCTGGTCGAGGCGCACGGCGGCACGATCACCGTGCAGCGGGCGCCCGAGGGCGGGGCGGAGTTCCGATTTACCGTGCCCACCGGCACCCCCGATTTCGCGACGTCCGCCTGACCGGCCCGGCAAGCGGGATTCGGGGCCGGTGGGCCGGCCCCACTAGACTCTTTTCCGCTCAAGCCCTGGATACGGAGCTCACTCTTGTCTGACTACGACCCCGTCGAGGTGACACCGTTGCATGCCGACGAGGTGTCCCGCATGGAGGCCGACGCCCTCGCGGCGATCAAGGCGGCCGACAGCCTCGACGCACTCAAGCAGGCCAGGCTGGCGCACGCGGGCGACCGCTCGCCCATCGCCCTGGCCAACCGCGAGATCGGCGCGCTGCCGCCGGCCGCCCGCGCCGAGGCGGGCAAGCGCGTCGGCGGCGCACGCCGAGCGATCAACGAGGCGCTGGCCGCGCGCCAGGCCGAGCTGGAGGCCGAGCGCGACGCGCGGGTGCTCGTCGAGGAGACCGTCGACGTTACCCTGCCGTGGGACCGCCGGCCGCGCGGCGCCCGCCACCCGCTCACCACGCTGCAGGAGCGCATCGCCGACGCCTTCGTCGCCATGGGCTACGAGGTGGCAGAGGGGCCCGAGCTCGAAGGCGAATGGTTCAACTTCGACGCGCTCAACATCGCCCAGGACCATCCGGCCCGCTCCGACCACGACACGTTCTTCGTCGGCTCCACCGGCTCCGGCATGGTGCTGCGCACGCAGACCTCGCCGGTGCAGATCCGCGCGCTGCTCCAGCGCGAGCTGCCGGTCTACGTCATCTCGCCGGGCAAGACGTTCCGCACCGACGAGCTCGACGCCACCCACACCCCGGTCTTCCACCAGACGGAGGGCCTCGCCGTGGACGAGGGCCTGACCATGGCCCACCTCAAGGGCACGCTCGACCGGTTCGCCGAGGTCATGTTCGGCAAGGGCATCACCACCCGGTTCCGGCCCAACTACTTCCCGTTCACCGAGCCGTCCGCCGAGATGGACCTCAAGTGCTTCGTCTGCCGCGGCGCCTCGGCCGTCCCCGGCAACCCGCCCTGCCGCACCTGCAAGTCGGAGGGCTGGATCGAGTGGGGCGGCTGCGGCATGGTCAACCCGCGGGTGCTGGTCGCCTGCGGCGTCGACCCCTCGCGTTACTCCGGGTTCGCCTTCGGCATGGGCATCGAGCGGACCCTGATGTTCCGGCACAACGCCGAGGACATGCGTGACATGGTCGAAGGAGACGTGCGCTTCACGCTCCCGTTCGGAATGGAGATCTGATGAAGGTCCCGCTCTCCTGGCTGCGGGAGTATGTCGATCTCCCGGCGGTCACCGCTCACGAGGTGGCCGACAAGCTCACCGCGGCCGGGCTCAAGCTCGAGGCCATCACCTCCCACGGCCACGACGTCAAGAACGTCGTCGTCGGCGAGGTGCTGGAGATCGAGGAGCTGACCGGGTTCAAGAAGCCGATCAGGCACTGCCGGGTCGAGGTGGGGGAGGCGACGCCGCGCGAGATCGTCTGCGGCGCCACCAACTTCGCCGCCGGCGACCGCGTGCCCGTCGTCCTGCCCGGCGGGGTGCTGCCCGGTGGGTTCGAGGTCGGGGCGCGCAAGACGTACGGGCGCATGTCCGAGGGCATGATCTGCTCCGAGCGCGAGCTCGGGCTGAGCGACGAGCACGGCGGCATCATGGTGCTGCCGCCCGACACGCCGGTCGGCGCCGACGTGGTCGAGCTGCTCGGCCTGCGCGACGACGTGATCGAGCTGGAGATCACCCCCGACATCGGCTACGCGCTGTCGATCCGCGGCGTGGCGCGCGAGGCGGCCACCGCGTTCGGGGTGGCCTTCCGCGACCCCGCCGACGTCGAGGTGCCCGCCACGGGCGAGCCGTCGTGGCCGGCCTCGATCGCCGACCCGACCGCCTGCGACCGGTTCGTGCTGCGCGAGGTGACCGGGTTCGACCCGGCCGCCACGAGCCCGCTGTGGATGCGCACCCGGCTGTCGCGCGCCGGCATGCGGCCGGTGTCGCTGGCCGTCGACGTCACCAACTACCTGATGCTGGAGCTCGGGCAGCCGCTGCACGCCTTCGACCGGGCCAGGCTGCAGGGCGAGATCGTCGTACGCCGGGCCCGGCCGGGCGAGCGGCTGGAGACCCTCGACCACGTCGTACGCGAGCTCGACCCCGACGACATCCTCATCACCGACCGGTCCGGCCCGATCTCGATGGCGGGCACCATGGGCGGGCTGGAGACCGAGATCTCCGAGGGCTCGACCGACATCGTCATCGAGGCCGCCCACTTCTCCGCCACCGGCATCTCCCGCGAGTCGCGGCGGCACGGGCTCGTGTCGGAGGCGTCCAAGCGGTTCGAACGCGGCGTCGACCGCGAGCTGCCGCTGGTCGCGTCCTGGAAGGCCGTGCGCATGCTGGCCGAGCTGGGCGGCGCCGAGGTCAGGCCCGGGGTCACGCACGCCGAGGTCGAGGTCACGCCCGCGCGCATCGCGATCCCCGCGAGCTACCCGGGCCGGGTCGCCGGCGTCCCCTACTCCAAGGACACCGTGATCGCCCGGCTGCGGCAGGTCGGCTGCGCCGTCGCCGAGGGCGACGACCCGGCGGTGCGCAAGGGCGGCGTCGCGCCGACCGGCGTCGTGACCGGCGGCGCGCTGGCGGCCAGGCTGGCCATCACCGGCGAGGACATGATCACCGTCACCCCGCCGTCCTGGCGGCCCGACCTCACCGACCCCAACGACCTGGCCGAAGAGGTCATTAGGCTGGAGGGCTACGAGAGCCTGCCGTCGGTGCTGCCCAGCGCCCCCGCGGGAGCCGGGCTCACCGAGGGGCAGCGGCTGCGCCGGCGGGCCGGGCGGGCGCTGGCCGAGGGCGGCTACGTCGAGGTGCTGAGCTACCCGTTCATCAGCCCCGACGACTTCGACCGGCTGCTGCTGCCGGCGGAGGACGCGCGGCGCGCGGCCGTACGGCTGGCCAACCCGCTGTCGGAGGACGAGCCGCTGATGCGCACCACGCTGCTGCCGGGGCTGCTGAAGACCCTGGTCCGCAACGTCGGGCGCGGCTTCGCCGACGTGGCGCTGTTCGAGACTGGGCCGGTCTACCGG
Organism: Nonomuraea coxensis DSM 45129; assembly: GCF_019397265.1. Taxonomy (NCBI): domain Bacteria; kingdom Bacillati; phylum Actinomycetota; class Actinomycetes; order Streptosporangiales; family Streptosporangiaceae; genus Nonomuraea; species Nonomuraea coxensis. The sequence continues at coordinate 5,868,579 of NZ_CP068985.1, read as the reverse complement.
CCGCGGCCCAACGCGCCCGAGGCCGCGCCGGTGCTCGGCGTCGAGCGGCGGCCCACGCCTGAGGAACTGGCCTCGATCGAGGCGGCGCTGCCCGACCAGCCGGTGCGGGTCGCGGTGGTGCTGGCCGGCGAGTTCGAGCGCTCCGGCTGGTGGGGCGGCGGACGCCAGGCGTCCTGGGCCGACGCCGTGCAGGCCGCGCGGCTGGTGGCCGAGGAGGCCCGGCTGGAGCTGTCCATCAGCGCCGACCAGCACGAGCCGTGGCACCCCGGCCGGTGCGCCGCGCTCTACGTCGGCGACACGCTCGTGGGACACGCCGGCGAGCTGCACCCGCGGGTCGTCGAGGCGTACGGGCTGCCGCCGCGCACCGCGGCCATGGAGCTGGAGCTGACCCGGCTGGAGCAGGCCATGCCGGGGCCGGTGCAGACGCCCGCGGTGTCGGCCTACCCGGTCGCCACGCAGGACGTCGCGCTGATCGTGCCCGACTTCACGCCGGTGGCCGACGTCGAGGCGGCGCTGCGCGACGGCGCCGGGGAACTGCTGGAGTCGATCCGGCTGTTCGACGTCTACGCCGGGGAGCAGGTGGGCGAGGGCAACAAGTCGCTCGCGTACACGATGCGCTTCCGGGCGCCGGACCGGACGCTGACGGTCGAGGAGACGACGGCGGCCAGGGACGCCGCGGTGGCGCTGGCCGCCGACCGCGTCGGCGCCCAGCTCCGCAGCTCCTGACCCGCTCGTGAAGGGCCGGCCCGGCGAGGACCCGGGCCGGCCCTTCACATGCGCTCGACCTCGCCGAGGTCGATGTCGAGATCGAAGGGGACGGTGAGCTTCAGCCGGTCGTGATGCAGGCCGGTGAGGGTGTAGAGGCCGGTCGCGGGGTCGAGCTCGTACACGTAGGCGACCGGCTTGCCGGCCTGCTCCTCGATCCGCCAGAAGTGCGGGATGCCGGCCTCCGCGTAGAGCACCGGCTTGCGCTTGCGATCCCGTACGCGCGACTCCGGCGAGACCACCTCGACCGCCAGAACCACGTCCTGTCCCCGGAAGAAGGTCTGCCTCCCACCCGTGACGGCGTCGGCCCGGACGACGCAGAGGTCCGGCTCGGGCCGCTGGGCAGGGTCGAGGATCACGCTCATCTCCCGCCGGACGCGGAGCTCCTCCGGGGCGGCGCGACGCAACTCGCCCTCCAGCAGCGACACCACGCACATGTGGAAGGAGGCTTGGGGACTCACGAAAACCAAGCTTCCATCAATCAACTCTGTGTGCGCGGGCAAATCCGGAATGTGATCAAGATCTTCTGCTGTGAAGCCGCGCGCAGGCGGAAACACCCAGTCGGGCAGTGAAGGAGAACTCATCTCAACGGTCACCGCTTCGGGAGTCATGACTCAACGCTACCAACCTATTCCCCTCACGCCGCGTGAACGGTCGGATACGGTGCCCCGGCTGGGAGAATGGGCGCATGACGGTGCTGCTGGTGTTCGGTGAGCGGGAGGACGCCGAGGAGGTGGCCGAGACGCTGGGGGAGTGGTTTCCCGGGCTCGGGGTGCCTCGGGTGGTGCGTGAGACGCTGGCGGGGGAGGACGACGCCGAGGACGCCCAGTGGCTCGTGGTGGCGGAAGGGCTGGGGGAAGGGCTGGACGAGGCGGCGCTGGCCGGGCTGGACGAGCTGGCCGAGCGTCACGACGGGTGGCGCGAGACGGGCTGAAGGTCTCCCCGAGGCCGGGGCGGGCGCGGGTCAGGTGGGCTGGGTGGCGACCTGGCGGCGGGCCTTCTCGGCCAGGGCGTGCTCGTCGGTGCGGGCGTCGTAGCGGCGGAACGACGGCAGCGCGGCCGACAGGGCGAGCACCGCGCCGACGCAGAGCAGGCCGCCCGCGCCGAGCGAGAAGCGGGCGCCGCCGAGGTTGGCCATGAGGCTCGACCGGGCGTTGCCCAGCATGGGGCCGCTGGCGTAGGAGAGCAGTTCGATGCCGGCCAGCCGGCCGCGCAGCTCGCTCGGGATCGTCTGGTTCCACATGGTCGTACGGAAGATGCCGCTGACCATGTCGGCGGCGCCGGCGAGGGCCATGCAGACGATGACGAGCCAGATGTTCGGCGCCAGCGCGGCGAGCGCCACGGCCGCGCCCCACAGGGCCGCCGCGATGATCACGCCGAGGCCGTGGCGGTGCACGCGGGCCGCCCACGCCCCGGTGAGCGAGGCGACCAGCGCGCCGATCGCGCCCGCCGAGTACAGCAGCCCGAGCGCCTGCGGCGCGCGCAACTGGTCGGCGAGGAACGGGAACAGCGCCGTCGACATGGCGAACACCATGGCCGCCATGTCCACCAGGTAGGTGCCCATGAGATCGCGGCGCCCCACCGCGTAGCGGACGCCCTCGACGAGGGAGCGCAGCGACGCGGGCGCGGCGTCCTCGGCGGGCGGCAGCGACCGGATCCGCCACAGCAGCGCCAGCGAGCCGAGGAACGTCAGCGCGTCCAGCCCGTACGCCGCCGCGACCCCCGCCGAGGTCACCAGCAGGCCGCCGAGCGCCGGGGCCACGATGGCGCCGAAGTTCCAGCGCAGGCTGGACAGCACCGCGGCCGCCCCCTGCTGCTCGTGCTTGACGACCTGCTGGAAGAACGCCTCCATGCTGGGCCGCTGGAGGCAGGCGATGCCGGTGGAGACGGCGCCCATCACGTAGAGGACCCAGATCTGGGGCGCCGGCAGCAGGGCGTTGACCATGAGCGCGAGCGAGGTGACCAGCAGGCCCAGCTCGCTCAGCACGATGATCCTGCGGCGGTCGAGGGCGTCGGCGATGGCGCCGCCCCAGAGCCCGCACACCACCATCGGCACGAACTCGGCCAGGCTGACCAGCCCGACCGCGAGGTAGGAGCCGGTGAGCTCCTTCATCTGGTACGGCACGGCCACCAGGGAGATGAACGTGCCGAACATCGTGATGACCCCGGAGGCGAACATCAGCCGGTAGTCCCGGGAGTCGCGCAGCGGGCTCACGTCGATGCGGAAGTGACGAAGGAAGCGTTTGACGAGGCCAGGCACGATCTCACATTGTCCGGGGCGGGGAAGGACTACCGCAAATCGTTTTCGGATCCCGGATCCGGGGCCCACCGGGCGAGGGCCCCCGGGAACGTTCCCGGGGCCCTCGCCGGACGTGCGGCGCGGGTCAGGCGGCCGGCACCCGGTCCAGGAAGCCCAGCACCCGCCGGATCCGCCCGTCCTCGGCCAGCTCGACCACGTCGAAGCCGACCGCGACCGGCTCCCCGCCCGCCGGGCCGAGGTGCCAGGTGAACCGGGCGATGTGGTGGTGGGCGTCGTACACCTCACCGGGGGTGAACACCAGGCCGGGGAACATGCCCTGCGCGCCCTCGATCACGGCGGCGATGCCGGCGTGCCCGGCCACGTCGGCCAGCGGGTCGGTGTAGGTGGCGTCCTCGGTCCACAGTTCGGCCACGGCCTTGGCGCGGGCCTCGGCGCCGGTCTCGTTCCAGGCGGCGACGTAGCGCTCGACCAGGGTGTTGTCCATGATCGTCATCTCCTCAAGGGGTTGCTTCAGCTGACGCGGGTCTTGCGCAGGCCCATGACCTGCAGTTCGGCGAAGCCGGCCACGGTGACGGCCTGGGCGATGACCCAGATCGCGCCCACGGTGGTGAGGTCCAGGACGCCGGTCACCACGGCGGCGAGGCTGCCGAGGGTCCAGACGGCGTTCATGGCGATCACGGTCCGGGGGCCGGCCTGTCCGAGGTCGCGGCGGGCGGCCAGCAGGCCGACGGCCACGCCGTAGACCAGGAGGAAGGCGCCGATCCCGCGCAGCAGGCCGGCGTCGGGACCGAGCAGGTCGGCGACGGGGCCGGCGAAGGCGAGGTAGACCAGGCCGTTGCCGCCGGTGACGACGGCGTCGGCGGCCAGGGCGAGGCGCAGGAACCTGGCCTTGTCGGCGGTGACGGTTACGGCGGTCATATCGGGCCCTCCTTGGGGTGGCTGTCCTTGCGACATCTCGACGATGTCAGCCACGGGGTAGGGGGCGCGATTACGCGTCAGGTAAGCGAAGGCGCGGGAACGGGGGTTGAGCTGGGAAGATGCGGGCGGAAATCACCACGAAGGCGCGGTCGCCCCCCACGGAGCGACTGCGCCCGCGGCAGGGAGGCGGGTCAGGACCGGCCGGCGCCGAGGACCTCGCGGCGCAGGTGCGTCTTGAGGACCTTGCCGCCCGGGTTGCGCGGCAGCTCGCCCTCGCGGAACCACACGTGTGCCGGGATCTTGAACTTGGCGAGCCGCCCGGCCAGGAACTCCCGCAGCTCCTCCGCCGTGGCCGAGGCGCCCGGCGCGAGGCGGACGACGGCGCCGACCTCCTCGCCCAGCTCGTCGTGCGGCACCCCGATCACGGCCACGTCGTCCACCGCGGGGTGTTCGAACAGGGCCGCCTCGACCTCGGCGCAGTAGACGTTCTCGCCGCCGCGGATGACCATGTCCTTGGCGCGGTCCACGATGTAGACGAAGCCGTCCTCGTCGATCCTCGCCAGGTCGCCGGTGTGCACCCAGCCGTCGACGAACGTCTCGGCCGTGGCCTCGGGCTTGTTCCAGTAGCCGAGGATGACATTCGGGCCGCGGATGCACAGCTCGCCGACCTCGCCGGGAGCGAGCTGGGCGCCCATCGGGTCCACGACGCGCACGTCCACGACGGGGGAGGGCAGGCCGATGCTGTCCGGCTTGGCGTGGTAGTCGGCGCCGCCGTTGCCGATCGCGAGCGCGCTGGTCTCGGTCATGCCGTAGCCGTTGGAGGGGGCGCGGTCGGGCAGGTTGGTGGTGATGCGCTCCAGCAGCTTGGGCGGGGCGGGGGCGCCGCCGTAGCCGAGCGTGGAGAGGGACGACAGGTCGTGCTTGCCGAAGTCGGGGTGCGACATGAGCTGCCAGGCGTTGGTCGGCACGCCGATCATGGCGCTGACCCGCTCCCGCTCGATGAGGCGCAGCGCCTGCCCGGCGTCCCACTTGTACATGAGCACCAGGCCGCCGCCGCTGAACATCGTCGTCGTCATGGCCGAGAAGCAGCCGGTGACGTGGAACAGCGGCACGGTCAGCAGCGTGATCCTGCGGGTCCCCGCCGCGGCGGCCGGGTCCTTGCCGGCCAGCGCCACCGATCGCATGAGGCCGTAGGCGACGGTCATGGGGGACTGGCCGATGTTGCGGTGGCTGCCGAGCGCGCCCTTGGGGTTGCCGGTGGTGCCGGAGGTGTAGAAGATCGTCGCCGGGTCGTCGGGGGACAGCTCGACCCCGGGCAGCGTCACGTCGGCGGTGACCTCGCCCAGGACCTCGTCGAACGCCCGCGCGCCGCCGGTGGCCGCGCCACGGGTGACGATCATGGGCACGCCGGTGGAGGCCAGCCGTTCGGCGCGCTCGCCGTCGGCGATGAGCACCTTCGCGCCGGAGTCGCGCACGCCGTAGGCCAGCTCGCTCTCGGTCCACCAGGCGTTGAGCGGCACGGCGACGGCGCCGGCGGCGAGCGCGGCGGAGAAGGAGATGACCCATTCCGGGTAGTTGCGCATGGCCACGGCCACGCGGTCGCCCTTGCGCACGCCGTACTCGTCGACGAGGCGGTTGGCCAGCGTCGCGGCGCGGCGGAAATGGTCCTCGAACGTGATGTGCTCGTCCTCGTAGACGAGGAAGACCTTCTCGCCGTGGAACCTGCTCATCTCCAGCAGCGCCCGGAAATGAGCGGGTGCGTGCTTCCACGTCCGTACCCCGGTGTCGCCTATCTCCTCCATCTCGAAGAGCTGGCCGGGGCCGGTGAGCTGGGCCTGGACCTGGGCGTGCGTGAGGGTCATCTGCAGAACGCTCCCCGCTGTGGACGATTATTCTGGATTAGCCACAGTACCGACCGGTCAGTACGTTGCGCTAGGGTCAACCGGCTCGTGAAACTTTCACGACTTCACCGATACTTTCACCCTCCCAACTGCTGCTTTAGTTGCCGGTGAGTTACGGCATTGACCCCGAACAGCCATGTCAATACCGTCTGCGATGCGATCCACAAGGGATCGAAACTTTCGGATCGAGTGCCCGCCCCCCGGAGGTCGATGTCCGTGCTTTCGTCCGCGCTCGTCAGAGTCCTCACCCTGCTGGGGATCGTCGCAGCCTTCCTGCTGCCCACCACCTCGGCCCAAGCGTCCGCGCCGCTGCGCACGCACGCCGCCGCCAAGGGCAAGTTCATCGGCACGGCGCTCGCCACCGGCCCGCTCGGCAGTGAGACCACCTACCGCACCATCGCGGGCAGCGAGTTCAACCAGATCACCGCCGAGAACGCGATGAAGTGGGAGTCCACCGAGCCCAGCCAGGGCCAGTTCACCTTCAGCGGCGCCGACCAGATCGTCAACTTCGCCACCCAGAACAACCAGCAGGTCCACGGCCACACCCTGGTCTGGCACCAGCAGACGCCCGGCTGGGTGCAGGGTCTCGGCGCCACCGCCATGCGCTCGGCGATGCAGAACCACATCGCCCAGGTCGTCGGCCACTACGCCGACAACCCGGCCGTGGTCTCCTGGGACGTCGTCAACGAGGTCTTCGACGAGAACGGCGGCTGGCGCTCGTCGTTCTGGTACAACACGCTGGGCCAGAGCTTCGTCGCCGACGCCTTCCGCGCCGCCCGAGCCGCCGACCCCGACGCCCGGCTGTGCATCAACGACTACAACGTCGAGGGCATCAACGCCAAGAGCACCGCGATGTACAACCTGGTCTCGTCGCTGCGCCAGCAGGGCGTCCCGGTCGACTGCGTCGGCTTCCAGAGCCACCTCGCCATCCAGTACGGCTTCCCGAGCGACATGCAGCAGAACATGCAGCGCTTCGCCGCCCTCGGCGTGCAGGTCCGGGTGACCGAGCTGGACGTGCGCATGCAGACGCCGCGCGACAGCTCCAAGGACGCCACCCAGGCCACCTACTACCGCAACGTCGTCAACGCCTGCCTGGCGGTGACCGCCTGCGCCGGCGTCACCATCTGGGGCTTCACCGACAAGCACTCCTGGGTGCCTGACACCTTCCCCAACGAGGGCTTCGCGCTGCCGTGGGACGCCAACTACCAGCAGAAGCCCGCGTACACGGCCGTGCACGACGCGCTGGCGGGCGGCACGAGCGGCGACACCACCGCGCCGAGCACCCCGGGCACGCCGGCGGTCGGCACCGTCACCTCCAACTCCGCCGCCCTGACCTGGAGCGCCTCCACCGACACCGGCGGCAGCGGCCTGGCCGGCTACAACGTCTACCGCGAGCAGGGCGCCACCGACACGCTGCTCGGCCAGAGCACCACGGCCTCGATCACGCTGACCGGGCTGAGCCCCAGCACGCAGTACCAGGTGTACGTGCGCGCCAGGGACGGCGCGGGCAACCTGTCGGGCAACTCCGCGCTCGCCACGTTCACCACCCAGTCCGGGCCTGGCGGGGGCGGCGGCTGCACCGCGGCCGGCACCGTGCAGACCCAGTGGGGCGGCGGCTACGTGATCCAGCCCGTGACCGTCACCAACACCGGCACCTCCGCCATCTCCGGCTGGACCGTCACCTTCACCCTGCCCGCCGGGCACACCCTGACCGGCTCGTGGAACGCCACGCTGACGGTGAGCGGCCAGACCGTGACCGCGAAGAACGCCGCCTACAACGGCAACCTGGCGCCGAACGCCAGCACCTCCTTCGGCTTCCAGGTGGCCCGCCCGAGCGGGGACACGCAGACCCCCTCCGCCTACACCTGCGCCTGACGGCCAGGCAGACCGGGCACCCCTGGACCGCGCTCCGGGGGTGCCCGTCCCGTTCAGCGCTCCAGCGTGATGCCCTCGCGGCGCAGGTCCTCGATGACGCCGTCGACCAGGCGGGTCGCCACCGTGTGGCGCAGCCGGCCCTCCTCGCGCAGCTCGCGCACGGCCGGCACCGGGTCGGGGTCGGCGAACAGCCGCTCGTCGGAGTGGTCGGCCGGGCGGCCGGTCGGGTCGAGCGTCCACCAGGACGCCTCCAGGGCGATCCCGTTGGGGTCGCTGAAGTAGATCGAGCGCAGGAAACCGTGGTCGATGACGTCGGTGACCTCGCAGCCGTGCGCCTTCAGCCGGTCGCGCATGCGGTGCAGCGCCTCCTCGTCCGGCAGGTGCAGCGCCAGGTGGTCGAACTGGGCGGCGCGCGCGTACGGGACGCCCGCGGGTTTGGCGAAGCTGTCGAGCGGCTGGTCGGCGTACTCGAAGAAGGCGACCGTGTTGCCGGGCGCGACGTCGAAGAAGTAGTGCTTGAACGCGGGGACGGCCAGGGTGGCGACGAGGCGGGCGCCGAGGACGTCGTGCCAGAAGCGCACGGTGGCGTCCATGTCCGCGGTCACCAGGGCGAGATGGTGCACGCCACGCCAGTGCACCTGATCGGGGGTCTCAGCCATACCCCAACCGTACGCCTTTCAACTATTGCCGGTAAGCCCCCTGGCCGTGGTGGCGAGTTCACGACAAGTCGTGATCTGGCCAGGCCATCGCATGGACATCCCCTCTTAGGGATCACTAGGAATTCGGTATTCGTGCTTACCGATTCTCGGGGAGGTCGTCCATGCCGGGCAGATTGGGGCGGGCGGGCCGCCGGCGGCGGGGGGCGGTGACGGCCGCGGTCCTGGCCGTGGCCGCCTCGCTGCTCACGGCGCCCGCCGCGCGTGCGGGCGCCGCGGCGCCGGTGGAGTTCACCGGGACATTCACGGGGACGTTCACCGGCCTGCCGCAGGGCGAGGAGATCACGCTCGTCACCGGCGACCGGGTCCGGGTGCGGGCCGTGGACGGCGGGCACAGCACCGTGACCGTCACGCCCGCGCCGCGCGCCGACGGCTCGGTGCCCGCCTTCCAGGTGCTGGAGTCGGACGGCGCGGTGAGCGTCATCCCCGACGACGTCGCCGCGCTGGTGCCCGGCCGGCTCGACGCCGCGCTGTTCGACGTGACCGCGCTGGCCGAGCAGGGGTACGGCGACGCCGTCCCGCTCATCCTCACCTACGCCGCCGACGCCCCCAAGGCCGTGCTGCCGGCCCTCAAGCAGGTGCGCACGCTGGAGAGCATCGGCGGCGCGGGCGTCACCCTGGCCGCCGCCGACGCGGCCGGGCTCGGCGCGGAGCTGACCAGGCTCGCCGCCGCCCCGCGGGCGCGTACGGCCGGGCCGCTGTCCGGCGTCACCAAGATCTGGCTCGACCGCAGGATCCGGCCGGACCTCGCCGCCAGTGTCCCGCGCATCGGCGCGCCGCAGGCGTGGGCCGCCGGGTTCGACGGGACCGGCGCCACCGTCGCCGTCCTCGACACCGGCGTGGACGCCACCCACCCCGACCTGGCCGGCCGCGTCGCCGACCGGCGCGACCTGACCGGCGGGGAGACCGCCGGCGACCCGCACGGCCACGGCACGCACGTGGCGAGCACGGTGGCCGGGGCCAAGGGCGTCGCGCCCGGCGCGAAGCTGCTCGACGGCCGGGTGCTGGACGCCGACGGCTACGGCCTGTCGTCGTGGATCATCGACGGCATGGAGTGGGCGGCCGCCGAGAAGCACGCCGACATCGTCAACCTCAGCCTCGGCTCGCCGGAGCCCGGCGGCCCGCTCACCGACGCGCTCTCCCGGCTCAGCGCCGCGCACGGCACGCTGTTCGTCGTGGCCGCCGGCAACGACGGCTGCGAACGCTGCGTGGGCGCGCCCGGCGACGCTCCAGAGGCGCTGACCGTCGGCGCCGTGGACGACGCCGACCGGCTGGCCGACTTCTCCAGCCGCGGCCCGGCCGGCGCCGGCGACGACGTCAAGCCCGACGTGACCGCCCCCGGCGTGGACATCACCGCCGCCAAGGCGGGCGGCGGCGAGCTCACGATGTCCGGCACCTCGATGGCCACCCCGCACGTGGCGGGCGCGGCGGCGCTGCTGCGCCAGGCCCGGCCCGGCGTCACCGCCGCCGAGCTGAAGGCGCTGCTCATGGCCTCCGCCGTGCCCGGCGCGGACATCCCGGCGGACGCCCAGGGCGCGGGCCGCATCGACGTGGCCGCCGCGCTGAAGGCGGGCGTGGTGGCCTCCTCCGGAGGCTCGGCCGCGTTCGGCCGGGTCGCGCCGGGCGAGCGGCCGGCCAGGACCGTGACCTACCGCAACCTCGGGCAGACCCCCGCCGAGCTGGACCTGAGCGCGGGGAACGGCTTCGCCGTCGAGCCCGCCGCGCTGACGGTCCCCGCAGGAGGGACCGCCCAGGCCACGGTCACCGTCGAGGCCGCCGGGCCGGGCGCGCTGCGGGAGGAGCTGACCGCCGCCGTCGCGGGCGGCCCGCCCGTACGCACCCTGCTGACCGCCACCGTCGACGAGAAGCGGGTCGAGCTGCGCGTCCGCGGCATCGCCAGGGACGGCCGCCCGGCCCGCGGCGGCTTCACCGTGCTCGACCTGGACGAGGGCACCCTGGCCGGCCGCCTGCTGCCGGGCGACCCCGCCGAGCCGTGCACCGACCAGAAGTACGGCAGCGGCACCTGCCTGCTCGTCCGGCCCGGCACGTACTCGGTGCTCGGCCACGTCTTCACCATGCCCGCCGACCAGGACAGCACCGCGAGCGGCAAGCCGCTCAACGAGAGCCTGCTCGGCGACCCCGAGCTGCGGATCACCGAGGACACCGAGGTCGTGCTGGACGCCCGCGAGGCCGTCGAGGTGCTGGTCGACACCCCCGACCACGAGACCAAGCGCAACACCGGCGCCGCCGCCGCGCTCATGTGGTACCGCAGCGGCGGCCAGGGGACGGCGCTGCGCGGCGGCACGACCATCACGCCCGGCTCGCAGATCGAGGAGCGGCTGTTCGTGCAGCCGACGCGGAAGGTCACCAAGGGCACGTTCGTCGTCGCCACCCGCTGGCGGCTGCAGGCCCCCGCGATCGCCTTCACCGCGCCCGGGCTGAGACTGACCCCCGAGTACGTCGATCCCGTCCACTTCAGCGACTTCGCCGCCGAGTACCCCCGCCTGGACGGCACCCGCGCGCTCCTCGCCGTGGACGCCGGCCGGGGCAGCGCGAAGGAGATCGAGGCCCGTGACCTGCGCGGCCGGCTCGCGGTCATCCGCCGCACGGCGGACGTGCCGGTCGCCACGCAGGCCAACGCCGCCGCCGCGGCGGGCGCGGCGATGGTGGCCGTCTGGGCCGACCGGCCCGGCGCCGACGCCGGCGCCGGCGGCAGCGGGGTGAAGCTGGCCGTGCCGACCGTGCGGCTCAGCCACGAGGAGGGGCTGGCGCTGACCGCGCGGCTGCGCCTGCTGCCGCTGCCCGTCGTCGCCAAGGGCGTGACCGCAAGCCCGTACGCCTACGACCTGTACCTGCGCGAGCAGGGCCGGGTGCCGGACCGGCTCCGCTACACCGTCCGCGCCCGCTCCCTGGCCAGGATCGACACCGCCTACCACAGCCAGCTCGCCGGCGACGTGACCGCGAACGAGGCCCGCTTCGCCTTCGAGCCCTGGGACGCCGTCTCCGTCGCGACGAACCTGCCCCTGGCGAAGGTGCCGCGCACCCGGGCCGACTACGTCACGCCCGATCCCGGAGTGCGCTGGACCACCTCGGCGATCAGCCCGGAGCGTCCCTACAACACCATGTGGCCGCATCCGCAGACGCCGCGCCTGTCGATGGCCTCGCCCGAGTTCCGCGCGTACGAGGCGGGGGAGCGCGGCGAGCGGAGCGTGTTCCGGCAGCCGCTGCTGCCCGGCGTCAACCCGCGCAACCCGGTCCGCCGGGAGGGCGACCTGCTGCGGATCTCCATGCAGGGCTTCGTCGACGCCGGGGGCAACTTCGGCGAGGCCTACACCAGCGACTTCGAGCACGGGCTGAAGACCGACTTCCGGGTCTACCGCGACGACACGCTGATGTGGCGGACGAACTACCTGCCGGCGGGGTCGGGCGTGGTGCCGGCCGGGCGGGCGCGCTACCGCATCGAGTACGACGTGGCCAACGAGGCCGTGTGGGCGAGGATGTCCACCAGGACCAGGGCGGTGTGGACGTTCGCCTCCGCGCACGCGGCGCAGGCCGAGGTGCTGCCGCTGCTCATGGCCCGCTTCGACGCGCCGGTCGACCTGCGCAACCAGGCCGGGTCGCGAACGCTGCGGCTGACGGTGTCCCACCAGGAGGGGGCCGAGGCGAGCGCGGTCAAGGACGTGGCGCTGGAGGTGTCGTACGACGACGGCGCCACGTGGAGCGCCGCCCGCCTGCGGAGCACCGGCGGGGGCGGCTACACGACGACGCTCGGCCACGCCCGCCCCGGTTTCGTCTCGCTCCGGCTCACGGCCGCCGACGCCGCCGGCGGCACGCTGTCCCAGGAGGTGATCCGCGCCTACGCCCTGCGCTGAGCGGGTCAGCGGGCCGCCGTCCAGAGCGCCGGGTCGTAGGAGGAGGAGACCCGCTCCGGCTCGGGGGCGCGGGTGAGCAGCGCCTGGGAGACGCCGGCCTTCATCAGGGCGGCGAGCCGCAGCACCGGCATCAGCGTCAGCGCGAACAGCACGCCGATGCCGGTGTTGACGAGCACGACGGCCAGATCGCCCGCGACCAGCCACTCGGGCAGCCCCAGCCAGGAGGGCAGCGGCGACTCGACGCCGGGGATGCGGGCGATGATCCAGCCGTACAGCGGGAAGGTGAGGCCGGCGATCGTCCCGGCCCACCAGGTCACGCCCAGCACGAACGAGACCAGCGCGAACGGGAAGGCGACGATCCCGTGCAGCAGGTCCATCCACGCCTGCCCGGAGGCGAGCGGGTTGAGCAGCCGGCGCAGCCGCCCCGCCTCCGGCGGCACCGGCGTGTAGCGGGGGCGGCCGACCGGGTGGCCGAGGACGGCGGGCAGCGCGGCCCGCTCGGCGTCGGCGAGGCCGCGGGCCGCGAAGGCGGCCCCGGCCAGCAGAGGCAGCCCGACGAAGGCGACGGCCGCGCCGAGCCCGGCCGACAGCCCGGCGACGGCGACGACGAAGTGGACCACGGCCACGGGCAGGCCCAGCAGGACGTAGCGGGTGTCGGCGGCGACACGGCGCAGGAAGGAGGTCATGCCGCTCACGCTACGGGCGGCGGCCCCGCCCGCTCGATCCCGCGCACGCCCCAACCCTTGGTAGGGCCAGCCCTACCGGAAGCCGCGCTCGGACCGGTCCTGGCGGAAGGCGTCCAGACGGCCGAAGTCCAGCTCGTGGACCGAGACGGCGGCGTCCGGCGGACCGGTGAAGAACTCGGTGTGGGTGCGCGGGCAGGGGTTGGCCAGGCCGGTCACGCCCGCGCACGGATGCCCGTGGTAGGTGGTCTCGTGGTGCCAGTCGCTCACCGCCACGTACGTCGTGAACTCGTAGGCGCGGGCGACGCTCATGTGCTGCCAGAGCTGCCGGGCGGGGGCGGGCCCGTCCCAGCGGGTCACCGAGAAGGCGGGCACCAGCACGGCGTCCGGTTCGTCCGCGCCGGCCAGGCTGGAGGAGTACCACAGGTCGGCGCAGAGCAGTACGTGCAGGCGGCGGCCGTTCAGCTCGAAGCCGCCGCCGGGACGGCCGGGGACGACGCCCGAGCGCAGCTCCAGCCCGTACGGGTGGGCCTTGTCGTACGCGGCCAGCAGGGTGCCGTCCTGGCCGGCCGCCACGCCCCTGTTGACCCGGCCGCCCGGGCCGGAGTCGTCGTAGTGGGAACCGCCGACCACGGCCATCCCCGAGCCCCTGGCCAGCTCGCGCACCCGGGTTAAGTAGTCGGCGCGCGGCAGGGTGGCGCCGGCCAGCTCGGGCAGGATCATCAGGTCGGCGGAGCCGGGGGTGACCAGCGACTCGACGGCGTCGAAGTTGGCGTGGCCGTCGGAGGAGTAGCGCGGCGGCTGCACAAGGAGGATCTTCACCTCTCCTACTCTGTCCCCCTGGGGATGGCGGCCAGCAGTTCGCGGGTGTAGCCGTCGGCCGGCCGGTCGAAGATCTCCTCCGTCGTGCCGCTCTCCACGATCCGCCCGCGCCGCATCACGTGCACCTGGTGCGAGATCATCCGGACCACCGCCAGGTCGTGGCTGATGAACAGGTAGCTGAGGCCCAGCTCGCGCTGCAGCTCGCCGAGCAGCTCCAGGATCTGGGCCTGGACCAGCACGTCGAGCGCGGAGACCGCCTCGTCGAGCACCACCAGCTCGGGCGACAGGGCGAGGGCCCGCGCGATGGCCACCCGCTGGCGCTGGCCGCCGGACAGCTCGTGCGGCAGCCGCTCGCCCATCGAGGCCGGCAGCGACACCTGCTCCAGCAGGCGGGCGGCGGCCGCGCGGCGCTCGGCGGCGGTGCCGACGCCGTGCACGCGCAGCGGCTCGGTGATCGACTTCTCGACGGTGTAGCGGGGGTCGAGCGAGGCGTACGGGTTCTGGAAGACCGGCTGCACCCGGCGGCGGAAGGCGAACAGCTCGCGCCGCCCCAGCCCGGCCAGGTCGGTGCCGTCGAAGCGGATGCGGCCGGCCGTGGCCGCCTCCAGCCCGAGCACCAGGTTGGCGGTCGTGGACTTGCCCGAGCCGGACTCGCCGACGATCGCCACCGTACGGCCGCGCGGGATCCGGAAGGAGACCTCGTCCACCGCGACCAGCTCCTCGCCCGTGCCGCGCAGCGGGAAGACCTTGCGCAGCCCCTCGACGACGACCAGGTCCTCCGGCGGCGGCCCCGGCGGCTCGGCCACCCGCACCGACGACAGGCTCGGCGCCGCGCGCAGCAGCCGCCTGGTGTAGTCGTGACCGGGCGCGGCCAGGATCTCCGCCGCCGGCCCCGTCTCCACGATCTCGCCCTGGTACATCACGGCCACCACGTCCGCCCGCTCGGCCGCGAGCGCCAGGTCGTGCGTGATGAGGAGCACCGCCGTGCCCATCTCCGCCGTGAGCGCGGCGAGCTGGTCGAGGATGCGCCGCTGCACGGTCACGTCCAGCGCGGAGGTGGGCTCGTCGGCGATGAGCAGCCGCGGCCGGCAGGCCAGCCCCATGGCGATCAGCGCCCGCTGGCGCATGCCGCCGGAGAACTCGTGCGGGTACTGCCTGACCCGCCGCTCCGGATCCGGGATGCCGACCAGGTCCAGCAGCTCCAGCACCCGCGCGCGGGCCGCTCTGCCGGTGGCCGTGCCGTGCACCTCCAGCGCCTCGGCGATCTGGTCGCCGACCCGCATGAGCGGGTTGAGGTTCGACATGGGGTCCTGGGGGACCAGGCCGATGCCCGCGCCGCGGATCGCGGTCATCTCCCTGCGGCTCGCCCGCGCCAGGTCGCGCCCCTCGAACAGGATCTCGCCGGCGGTGATGCGGCCGTTGTCCGGCAGGAGCCGGTTGATCGCGGCGGCCGTGGTGGACTTGCCCGAGCCCGACTCGCCGACGACCGCGACGGTCTGGCCGGGCAGGATCTCCATCGAGACGTCCCGTACGGCGGTGACGTCCTGCTTGCGGGTGCGGAAGGCGACCGACAGGCCGCGGATCTCCAGGAGCGGGGTCATGCGTTCCTCGTCTGTCGCGTGACGGCCTGCAGCAGGCCGTGCCAGAGGTCGTCGGTCGGCGTCGGCTCGCCGGTGACGAGCAGGCGGTTGCTCGCCACGACCAGGGCCACGTCCCGGCCGGGGACGAAGCCGATCGCGCAGCCGACGTACCCGGGATGGCCGAGCACGGTCACGCGCTCGCCGCCCAGGTCGAGGGCGTAGCGGCGGAAGCCGAGCGCCTGCTCGGGATCGGGGCCGGGGGCGAGGAACTCGCGGACCGTCTCCGGCCGCCACAGCCGGTCGTGCTCCTCGTACCGGGACATCGCCAGGCAGTACCGCAGCAGGTCGGGGACGGTCGAGAAGAGCCCTGCGTGGCCGGCGACGCCGTCGAGGGCGTGGAAGGCGTTGCCGTCGGCCGGCTCGCCCACCACCGGCCCGCGCCGCCAGCCGGCGAAGTCGGCGCTGCGATAGGGGACCGGGTAGGGGCGGCCGGTGTCCAGCATGGTCATCTCCACCCGGTCGTCGAGGGCGCTCATGGCGACCTCGGTGCCCGTGGGGCGGGCGTAGGTGGTGCGGGTCAGGCCGAGCGGCCTGGTCACCAGCTCGGCCACGGCCCGGTCGAGCCGCAGCCCGGTCACGGCCGAGACGATCCGGCCGAGCAGGATGAAGCCGAGGTCGGAGTAGTGCCGGGCGCGGCCGGGCCGGTAGCGCGGCGGCGGCAGGTCCGCCCGCACGTACAGCGGCCACCACTCCCACAGGCCGCCCCGGTGCAGCAGCAGGTCCCGCACGGTGATCGCCTCGTACGAGTGCGGCAGGTACGCGCTGAGCGGCGCGTCCAGGTCCACGAGCCGCTCCGACACCAGCCGGATGAGCGCCGTGGTGGTCGCCACGACCTTGGTGACCGAGGCGAGGTCGTGGTGGGTGTCCGGCGTCATGGGGTCCTCGCCGGCCAGCGCCCCGCCCTCCTGGCGGACGGTGCGGTGGCCGGTGCACTCGTCGAGGTCGAACCACGGCGTGCGCGCGGCGGTGACGAGGCCCGGCGGCGGCTCCGGCGGCCGTTCCGCGAGGGCCGGGTCCCCGCCGCTCACCGGGCCAGCACCAGCGAACGCGGTGGCACGGCCGCCGGCGCGGGCAGGACCAGCGGCCCCGCGCCGGGCGTCAGCGTGCCGAGGACGCGCGGCGCGGACGCGCCCGTACCGCCGGGGACGGTGCCGGGCAGGCCGTGCGCGCTCAGCCAGCCGATCAGCGCGAACGCGATGGCCTCCTTGTCGTCGGCGGGCGCCCCGTAGGCGTCGGACACCGACACCCGCACGCCGGGCAGGGCCGCGCGCAGGCCGTCCATGACGACCGGGTTGTGGCAGCCGCCGCCGGAGACGACCAGCGTCGCCACGCCGGCGGCCCGCACGTCGGCGGCCACGGTCCGCACGGTCAGCTCGGTGAGGGTCGCCACCAGGTCGGCGTCGCCCACGTCCCCTTCCCGCAGGCCCGCCAGGGCGGCCTCCACGTAGTCCAGGTGGAACAGCTCCTTGCCGGTGCTCTTCGGCGGGGCCAGCCGGTAGTAGGGCTCCTCCAGCAGCGCCGCCAGCAGGCCGGGGTGCACCCGCCCCGAGGCCGCGATCGCGCCGCCGGCGTCGTAGCCCCGGGGGTCCAGGCCGCGGGCGGTCACCACGGCGTCGATGAGCGCGTTCGCCGGGCCGATGTCGTAGGCGTGCACCCGGCCGTCGCGCAGCACGGTCATGTTCGCGATGCCGCCCAGGTTGAGCGCCGCGGCGCCGGCATCGGGGCCGTCCTCCAGGCCGCCCAGCAGCAGCTTGTCCAGCACCGACACCAGCGGCGCGCCGTGCCCGCCCGCGGTGATGTCGCGGACGCGCACGTCCGACAGCACCGGTACGCCGGTCCGCTCGGCGATCCAGGCCGGCTGCCCGATCTGCAGGGTGCCGCGCGCGTGCGCCCCCTCCACCCAGTGGAACACCGTCTGCCCGTGGGAGACGATCAGGTCGACCGGGCCGCCCGCCTCGATCGCCGCCGCCGCGGCCTCGGCGAAGCACTGCCCGATGAGCGTGTCCAGCACGCACACCTCCGCCAGCGTCACGGGCGCGGGCGGCAGCGCCGCGAGCAGCCGCGCCCGCAGCTCCGCCGGGTACGGCGTGCTCGCCGTGTGCCCGACCCGGCCGCGCAGCACCTCGCCCTCCGGCGTGAAGTCGACGACGGCCACGTCGATGCCGTCGTGCGACGTGCCGGAGATCATCCCGAGAATCCTCATGCGCGCTCCCCCAGAGCCGCCCGCAGCCGCCCGCCGGCCCCGGCCAGCCGCGCCGCGGCCTCCTGGGGCGTCAGGTCGAACCGTGAGGCGACGACCGCCTGTTTGACGTTGAACCCGTTCTGGCGGAGCGCGGTCAGCGCCTCGGCGCGGCCGGCCCCGGTGATCGTCCGCACGATGCGCACGGCGCGCTCGCGCAGCTTGCCGTTGCTCGGCCGCACGTCCACCATCAGGTTCCCGTACGTCTTGCCGAGCTGGACCATGACGATGGTCGAGAACATGTTGAGCACGAGCTTCTGCGCCGTGCCCGCCTTGAGCCGGGTCGAGCCGCTGATCACCTCGGGGCCGACCGGCACCTCGACGGCGTGGGCGGCCGCCGCGCCGAGCGGCGTCCCGGTGTTGCAGGCGAGCCCCACGGTCAGCGCGCCGCGCTCGGCCGCCCGCCGCACGGCGGCCACCACGTACGGCGTCCGCCCGCTGGAGGCGATGCCCACGACGGTGTCGAGCGGCCCGACGCCGGCCTCGTCCATGGCGGCGGCGCCGGCCTCCTCGTCGTCCTCGGCCCCTTCGCAGGGCGCGACGATCGCCCGCGGGCCGCCCGCGATGATCGCGAACACCTGGTCGGGCGGTGTCCCGAAGGTCGGCGGGCACTCGGAGGCGTCCAGCACGCCGAGCCGTCCCGGCGTGCCCGCCCCCACGTAGACCAGCCGCCCGCCGCGCCGCATGCGCTCGGCGGTGGCCTCGATCGCCGCGACGATCTGGGGCAGCGCTCCCGCCACGGCGGCGGGGACGGTGGCGTCGGCCGCGTTCATGGTCGCGGCGAGCTCCGCGACGCTCATCGTGTCGATGCCGGAGAAGCGGGGGTCGGCCGCTTCCGTGGTCAGGTTCGTCAGATTCACCGCTTGCCTCGGTTTCGCGGGTCGAGAGTGTCACGCAGGCCGTCGCCCAGCAGGTTGAGCCCCACCACGAGCAGCACGACGACCGCGCCGGGCGCGATCAGCGTCCAGGGGGCCACGAACACCAGGCTGCGCGCCTCGAAGATCATCGAGCCGAGCGACGGCGCGGGTGGCGGCGTGCCGAGCCCCAGGAAGCTCAGCGACGCCTCGGTCAGCACCGCCCACGACAACGACAGGGCGACCTGGATGACGATGATCGAGGTGATGTTGGGCAGCACGTGCCGGAACATGATCTGGGCGCGGCTCTGGCCGGTCGCGACGGCGGCCCTGACGTACTCGATCTCCCTGAGCGACAGCACGGGGCCGCGGGTGACGCGGATGAAGATCGGCACGTACACGACGGCGATGGCCACCGCCACGGTGAACCAGTTGCGCTCCAGCACCGACGCCAGCGACAGCGCCAGCAGCAGCGGCGGGAACGCGAACAGCACGTTCGTCACCCCGCCGATCGCGCCGTCGGCGAGGCCCCGGTAGAAGCCGGACACCAGGCCGCCGAGCGTGCCCGCCACGGTCGCGAACGCCACCGCGACGACCGCGATGAGCGCCGAGTTGCCCACCCCGGCCGCCACCCGGGAGAACACGTCCCTGCCGAACTGGTCGGTCCCGAACAGGTGAGACCCCGACGGCGCGAGGAAACGCTCCGGCGGGTTCTGCGCGATCGGGTCGTAGGGCAGCAGCCCGAGGAACGACAGCGCCGCCACCACGGCCAGCAGCACCAGGATCACCGTGCCCGACACCGCGGCGGGGCTCCTGCGCAGCGCGTTCACGACGCCCTCACCCGCGGGTCGATCACCCGGTAGAGCACGTCGGTCAGCAGGTTCACCAGCACGAACGCCAGCGCGATCACCAGCACCGTGCTCTGCACCACCGCGTACTCCTTCTGCTGGATGCCGAGCAGCACCTGCCGCCCGATGCCGGGCACGGAGAAGATCTGCTCGACCACGACGGCCCCGCCGAGCAGGTAGCCGAACTGCAGCCCGGTCATGGTGACGATGGGCACGAGCGCGTTGCCGAGCACGTGCCTGACCTGCAGCCGCCGTTCCGGCACGCCCTTGGCGCGGGCGGTGCGGACGAAGTCCTCCGAGCGCACCTCCAACACCGCCGCGCGGGTGGTGCGCAGGATCGGCGCGGCGATGCCGAAGCCCAGCACGAGCGCGGGCAGGACCATCTGCCGCAGGTTGAGCAGCGGGTCCTCGGCCAGGGTCGCGAAGCCCTGCCCGTTGGGGTTGAAGCCGAACGAGGCGGCGAACACCGACAGCAGCGTCGTGGCCAGCAGGAACGCCGGGATCGACAGCCCGGCGAGGCTTACGACCTGCCCGAGCGCGTCGCGCGCGGAGTTGGCGCGGGAGGCGGCCAGCATGCCGAGCGGCACCCCGATGAGCAGCGCCAGCACGATCGACAGCACCGCCAGCTCGACCGTCACCGGCAGCGAGCGCAGCGTGAGGTCGAGCACGCTCTGCTGGTTGCGGGCGGAGTAGCCGAAGTTGCCGGTGAACATGTTGCCGAGCCAGGCGAAGAACTGCGCGACCAGGGGGCGGTCGAGCCCGTAGTAGCGCTCCAGCGCCGCCTGCTGGGCCGGGGTGAGCGCGGCGGCCTCGGTGCCGAGGCCCGCGGTGATCTGGTTGCCGGGGATCGCCCGGAGCATGACGAACACGAACACCGCCACCCCGAACAGGGTGCCGGCCGTGCCCGCCGCGCGCCGGACGACCCGGTTGCGGAGGAGCGCGCGCATGTCAGGAGACGGACGTGGCGCGCAGCGACTGGAGTGAGCCGTTGGCCATCGGCGTGAAGCCCTGCACGCCCGCGGTCGTCGCCGTGTAGGTGTAGCCGGAGAACAGCCAGATCCAGGCCGCGTTGTCCTCCAGCTCGGCGGCCACCTGGTCGTAGATCGCCTTGCGGGCGGCCTGGTCGGTGGTCGCCTTGCCCTCGGCGAACAGCTTGTCCAGCTTGTCGGAGCTGTAGCCGGCGACCTTGTTGAGGTTGCCGTCGCTGGTGAAGTAGCGGCCGTAGGAGCCGTCGGGGTCGGGACGGCCGCCGTTGAGCGCCACGGCCGCGTCGAAGTCGGCGGCCACCCAGCGGTCCACGAACGCGCCGGACTCCAGCACCTCCAGGTCCAGGTTGATCTTGGCCTCGGCGAGCTGGGCCTTGAGGTTCTGGGCCTCGTTGACGGAGGTGGCGTACTCGCCCTGGGAGACGATGGTCTTGATGGTCACCCCGCCGGACTTGCCGGCCTTGCCGAGGTAGTCGGCGGCCTTGGCCAGGTCGCGGGCAGGGCAGGGCCGCTTGTCCGGGTCCGACTTGAAGGCCGGCGCGGTGTTGGGGCCGGTCACCTCGCCCTGGCCCAGCGCGGCGGTGTCGAGCACCTGCTTGCGGTCGATCGCGCACTGCACGGCGAGGCGCACGTTGACGTCGCCGAGCTCGCCGCGGCGCGCGTTGAGCTGGAGCACGTGGTAGTTGAGCTGCGGCGTCTTCGCGACGGTGATCGTGCCGCCGCCCTCGGCGGTCTGCGCCACCAGCGGGTCGTTGAAGACGGCGAGCTGCACGTTGCCCGACTGCATGGCCGAGACGATGGACGACTCGTCGGGGATCACCCGGAACTCGACCGCCGGCGACTTCGCCTTCTCCGCGCCCCAGTAGGCGTCGTTCCTGGTCAGGGTGAGCGACTGGCTCGGCACCCGCTTGCCCAGCTTGAAAGGGCCGGTCCCGTTGGGGGTGGCGGACAGCTTCTCCTCGGTGTCGTCGGAGGAGAGCATCGCCATGTTCACCGTGGCCAGGTTGGCGGGCAGCGCGGCGTCCGGCGTGGACAGCGTGAGCACCACCGTGGCCGCGTCGGGCGCCTCGACGGACTTCACCGACGACAGCGAGGCGCGGGCCACGGCCGCGGTCTTCTCGTCCATGATCTTGTCAAGGGAGGACTTGACGTCCGCGGAGTCGAAGGCGCTGCCGTCGGCGAAGGTGACGCCCTGGCGCAGCTTGAGCGTCAGGGTCTTGCCGTCCTCGGAGGCGTCCCACGACTCGGCGAGCCCGGGGACCACGTTGAGGTCCTTGTCGAACTCGGTCAGCGTGCCGTACAGGTTCTGCAGCACGTTGACGGCCTGGAACTGGGTGGCCTTCCAGGGGAACAAGGTGTCCGGGTCGGAGGTCACGCCGACGACCAGCGGCTTGCCGCCGCCCGTCCCCTCCGCGCCGGGGGCGGGCTCCGAGGAGGACGAGCAACTGGCGAGGGCAAGGGAAAGCGTCGCGGCGAGGGCGGCCGCGGAAAGCGCGCCACGGGGCATGTGGCCTCCTCAGGGCATTAGGTTATAAAATTACCCAGACCCTACCACCAGGGTATTTTCTTTTCCTGACCGGGATGGTTGACCATGGCCGAGGACGCCGGAACCCTGCTGATCCGCATCCGCGCGGCCATGCCCGGCCTGCGCCCGTCCGAGCGGCGCATCGCCGAGGCGTTCGCGGCCGCCCCCGCGGCGGCGAACCTGTCGATCGCCGACCTCGCCGCCCGCTGCGCCACCTCGACCACCTCGGTCGTCCGCTTCTACCGGCGCATGGGCTACGCCCACTACAAGGACTTCACCATCGACCTGACCAGGGCGCTGGCCAGGGAGGAGCTGGCGACCTCCGGCCTGGCCGAGGCGCCTGGCGACATCGACCGCAACGACAGCCTGGCCGGCATCGTCTCCAAGGTCGCCACGAACGAGACGCTCTCCATCGCCGACACCGCCCGCTCCCTCGACCTGGACGCCCTCGCCCGCGCGGTCGAGCTGGTCGGGGCCGCGCGCCGCATCGACACCTTCGGCGTCGGCGCGAGCGCCCTGGTCGGTCTCGACCTGCAGCAGAAGCTCTCCCGCATCGGCCGCACCGCGATCAACTGGCACGACGCCCACTCCGCGTGGACCTCGGCCGTCACCCTGGACGGCACCTGCGTGGCGGTGGCGGTCTCGCACAGCGGCACCACCGTGGACACCACCGAGTTCCTGGCCATCGCCCGCAAGTCCGGCGCGGCCACGGTCGCCATCACGAACTTCCTGGACTCGCCGCTGGCCCGCGCCGCCGACGTGACCCTCACCACGGCCGCCCGCGAGACCGCGTTCCGCTCCGGCGCGCTCGGCAGCCGCATCGCCCAGCTCATGGTGGTGGACTGCCTCTTCACCGGAGTGGCCCAGGCGTCGTACGACGCCTCGATGGCGGCGCTGCGCGACACGTACGCGGTGGTGCACACGAGGGTGGTCAAGCGCGGGTAGCGGTGGGCGGCGGACCGGAACGTCCGATATGGTCCCGTCGTGATCAACGGGCCCTCCCGCCGCGCTCTCCTCACCGGAACGCTCGCCGGTCTCGCCGCCGCCACGCCGTCCGCCGCGTCCGCGTCGGTGAGGGGCGGCTTACCCTTCCGCCCCAACATCGTGGTCATCCTCGCCGACGACCTCGGATGGGGAGAGCTCGGCAGCTACGGCCAGCGCCTGATCAGGACGCCGAACCTGGACCGGATGGCGGCCGAGGGCGTGCGCTTCACCGACGCCTACGCGGGCGCTCCGCTCTGCGCCCCCTCCCGCTGCGCGCTGCTCACCGGCTTGCACGCCGGCCACGGCACCGTACGCGAGAACCCCGGCGGCGGCCCCCAGCACGCGCTCACCTCCGCCGACCTCACCTTCGGCGAGCTGCTGCAGCTGTCCGGCTACCGCACCGCCTGCATCGGCAAGTGGGGCTTCGGCCCCGACCGGGCCGGGCAGCCCTCGCACCCCAACGAGCGCGGCTTCGAGGAGTTCTACGGCTACATCGGCCACAGGCACGCCCACCAGTACTTCCCGAAGTACCTCTGGCACAACGGCGAGAAGGTCCGCCTCGACGGCCGTCAGTACGCCCCCGACCTGTTCCGCCGGCGCGCCGTCAGCTACATCGAGCAGCACCGCGACGAGCCGTTCCTGCTCTACTACCCGACGAACCTGCCGCACGCGCCGAGCGCGGTCCCCGGCGACGCCGGCCCCTACGAGAGCCGCCCCTGGAGCGAGGCCAACCGCCGCCACGCCGCCCAGGTCACCCGCCTGGACCGGGACGTCGCCGCGCTGACGGGCGCGCTGCGCGCGAGCGGGCTGGCCGAGCGCACGCTGGTGCTGTTCCTCAGCGACAACGGCCCGCACCACGAGCAGGGCGTGACGCCCGACCTGTTCGACGCCAACGGCCCCTACCGGTCGGGCAAGCGCGCGATGTACGAGGGCGGCCTCCGCGTGCCGTTCATCGCCTGGTCCCCGGCGCTGCGGCCCCGGGTGGTCCGGCAGCCCGTGGCGGGCTGGGACCTGATGCCGACGCTGGCCGACCTCGCCGGGGTTCCGGTGCCCGCCCGGCTGGACGGCGTCTCCTTCCGCGGCCTGCTCACCGGCGCGGGCGCGCCCAGGCACAAGCACCTCGTCTGGAACCGGCCCAGGAAGGCGCAGGCCATCCGCCGCGGCCGGTGGAAGGCCGTGCGCCTCGCCCCCGACGTCGCCGGGGCCGAGCACGAGTGGCGCGTCGAGCTGTACGACCTGACCACCGACCCGGGGGAGCGCCACGACCTGGCCGCCGCCCGCCCCGACCTGGCCGCCGAGCTCGCGGCCACGCTCGACGCCGCGATCGGCGACGACCCGCGGATCCCGTACGGGCTGCGGAGCGAGGTCGTCGGCGACGAGATCGTGGTCACCCTGGAGAACGGCTCTGGCGTGCCCTGGAACGACGTGGTGCTCGGCGTGGACGGCCCGCGCAAGGCCCGCGCGAGCAAGGTGGAGCGGGTCGAGCCCGGCATGGCGATCTCGGTCGGCTTCCCGCTGCCCGCCGCCGGCCCCGGCCGCCTGGTGGCCCGCGCCGCGTTCAGGGCGCTCGGCCGCTCGCAGCTCTTCCGCCGCCCGCACGCGAGGAGCGCCCTGGCCTCCCGCTGACCTCCGCGACAGCCGTACGTCACCGCTCTCCGCCACCAGAGGCGTGAAGATCCACTACACCGGCGGCAAGGTGGCCGCCGACCTCGTGCCCCGGCGACCCCCTCTACCGCTGGCTGCGCGCCGGAGCCGGACGCCCGTGACCGCTCAGGACAGCCGGCCCACCTGGGCGAGTGCCTGCTTGAGCAGCACGCCCTGCCCGCCCGTCATCTCCTGCTGCACCGCCGGTGAGCCCGCCTCCTCCGGCGTGAACCACACCAGGTCGAGCGCGTCCTGCCGGGGCCGGCAGTCGCCCGCGACGGGCACGATGTAGGCCAGCGACACCGCGTGCTGGCGCGGGTCGTGATAGGGGGTGACGCCCGGCGTCGGGAAGTACTCGGCGATCGTGAACGGCTGCGGCGACGCCGGGATCCGGGGGAGCGCCACGGGGCCGAGGTCCTTCTCCAGATGGCGCAGCAGCGCGTCGCGCACCCGCTCGTGGTGCAGCACCCGGCCCGAGACCAGCGCCCTGCTGACCGTTCCGTCGGACGCGATGCGCAGCAGCAGGCCGACGTGGGTGACCACGCCGAATTCGTCGACCCGCACCGGTACGGCGTCGACGTAGAGGATCGGCATGCGGCCGCGTACCGACTCCAGCTCTTCCGGTGACAGCCAGGCGGGCGTCGTTTCGGTCTTTTCGGTCATTGCTTGATCGTACGGCCTAGGTCCTCAGCGCCGTGCCCTGACCGCCGGTGGCGGCAGAGTGCGCCCCGCCAGCCACGACGCCGCGCAGACGGCCAGCACGATGCCGAGGAACGGCAGATAGTCGACGATCTTCTTGCTCATGCGCCCTCACGCTCCGCTCGCGGAGGAGCCCCCGATGGCCCCGGTCCGACTTCTGCCCGGCCGGTCGCGGCCGGAAACCGGCAGGCCGCCCGGCCCGCTCAGGCCGCCTGGGTGAAGACGCGGGAGGCGGCCTCGTCCCAGGCGCGGGCGTCGCCCGAGGGCTCGTAGCGGCGCAGCGGCCCGGCCGCGGCCACCAGCGCCCGCATCTCGTCCAGGCCCGACACGAGCCCGGCGGCGCGCGCCTGCACCAGCACGTTGCCGAACGTCGTCGCCTCGGCCGGACCGGCCACCACCGGCAGGCCGCAGGCGTCCGCGGTGAGCCGGCACAGCAGCTCGTTGCGCGAGCCGCCGCCCACCAGGTGGACGACCTCGACCTCGCGCCCCGACAGCTCCATGGCCTGCCGCACCGCCCGCCGGTGCCCGAGCGCCAGGCTCTCCAGCACGCACCGCACGTAGCCGGCCTCGGTGACCGGCGGGGCCTGGCCGGTGCGGCGGCACTCGGCGGCGATCCTCGCCGGCATGTCGCCCGGCGGCAGGAACACCGGCTCGTCCGGGTTGACCACGGCGGCGAAGGGCGGCTCGCCGGCCGCCGCCTTCAGCAACTGCCCCAGGTCGGCGCCCCGCCAGGCGCGCAGGCACTCCTGCAGCAGCCACAGGCCCATCACGTTGCGCAGATAGCGCACGGTGCCGTCGACGCCGGCCTCGTTGGTGAAGTTCGCCGCCCGGCTCTCCGGCGTCAGCACCGGCTCCGGCAGCTCCACCCCGGCCAGCGACCAGGTGCCGCACGAGACGTAGGCGAACGCGGGGCCGGTCGCGGGCACGGCGGCGACGGCGGAGGCGGTGTCGTGCGAGCCGACCGCCCGCACCGGGGCCGACCAGCCGAGCTCGGCGGCCACGTCGGGCCGCATCCCGCCGATCTCCTCGCCCGGCTGTCGCAGCGGCGGGAACAGCCGGGCGGGCAGGCCCATCCGCTCGATCAGCGGGTACGCCCACGTCCTGCCGCGCACGTCGAGCAGGCCCGTGGTGGAGGCGTTGGTGACCTCCGCGCCCACCTCGCCGGTCAGCCAGTACGCCAGCAGGTCGGGCACCAGCAGCATCGTGGCCGCCCGGTCGAGCCGGTCGGCGAGCAACTGGTAGACGGTGTTGAACGGGAGCACCTGGAGCCCGTTGGTCTCGTACAGGGTCTCCGCGCCGACCTCGGCGGCCACCCGCTCGGCCACGCCCTGGGTGCGGTCGTCGCGGTAGTGCACCGGGTTGCCGAGGAGCGCGCCGCTCTCGTCGAGCAGGCCGTAGTCGACGGCCCAGGAGTCGACGCCGACGGAGGAGACCGGCCCGGCGGCCCGCAGCCCGGCCAGGATCTCCCGGTAGAGGCCGAGGACGTCCCAGTGGAGCCGGCCGGCCACGCGGACCGGGCCGTTGGGGAAGCGGTGGGCCTCGGTCAGCGTGAGGCCGTCCGACAGGTCGGCCAGCATCACCCGGCCGCTGGAGGCCCCGAGGTCGACGGCGGCGAATCGGCGGCTCATTGGGTGGACTCCCTCGCGACCAGCTCGGGCTGGAACATGATGTGCTGGTGCGCGTGCGTGTCGGGGTTGTCGCACTCGTCCAGCAGCAGCTCGGTGGCGATGCGCCCGAGCTGGTACGTCGGCTGCCGCATCGAGCTCAGCGACACCGTCGAGGCGGCGGCGAAGTCGATGTCGTCGTAGCCGATCAGCGCCACGTCCTCGGGCACCCGCACGCCGGCCCGCAGCAGCGCCCGCAGCACGCCGAGGGCGAGCAGGTCGTTGGCGCAGAAGACCGCCTCGGGCAGGGCGCCGGCCGCCAGCAGCTCGGCGGCGGCCTTCTCGCCCGCGCGGGCGGTCATCGTGGCCGCCTCCACGACGCGCAGCTCCGCCGGGTCGAGCCCGGCGCCGCGCAGCGCCGCCCGCGCCCCGTCGCGGCGCTCCACGCACTGGCGGATGGTCAGCGGGCCGGTGACGCAGGCGACGCTCCGCGCGCCCTGGGCCAGCAGGTGCGCCACGGCGGCCCGGCCGCCTGCCACGTCGTCCACGGCGACCGCGCACTGGTCGGGCCGATGCGCGGGATGGTCCACGAGGACCACGCTGATGCCGTGCTCGCGCAGCCGGTCGAGCCGGCCGGGGTCCTCGCCGGACGGGGTGATCAGCACGCCGCGCACCCGGTGCTCGGCCAGCACCCGCAGGTTGCGGTCCTCCTTGTCGGGGGAGCCCGCCGAGTTGCCGAGGATCACGGCGTAGCCCAGGTCACTGGCGACGTCCTCGACGCCGGCGGCGACCTCGGTGAAGAACGGGTTGCCGATGTCGATCACGCTCAGGCCGATCGTCCTGCTGTGCCCGGCGCGCAGCGTCGAGGCCGAGCCGTGCCGGACGAACCCCAGCTCGCTGATGGCCGCCTCGACGCGCTCCCTGGTGGCGGGGGCGACCTTGCCCGGCCGGTTCAGGACGTTGGAGACCGTGCCGGGGGAGACGCCGGCGTGCGCGGCGACGTCCTTGATGCTGACCATGGCCATGAAGCCTCATTAAAACGTACCAACAGGCGGGGCGCCAGTCAGCCCGCAGCCGTCCGGCCGAGCCGCCCGCCGACGTCGGTGCGATGCTGCTGAAACGCTCTCCTCCCTGCGACGGACATTGAACGACGGCATTGAATCGTTCTTCGACCCGGCGCGCACCCGTCGTCCTCCGCCTCGAGCGTGAACGACGGGAAACGGCCATTTCCCCTGTGCCGACCAGCGCCGACAGCCTTGCCCGGCCCGCGTGCCCTTGTGCCACGATGGCCAGGAACGTTTTAATCCCCGGTGAATCTCATGGACGAAAGGCAGGCTCATGCCGGATGTCATCGCCTACGGCGGCGACTGGAATCCCGAGCAGTGGCCCGAGGAGACGTGGCACCAGGACGTCGCGCTCATGCGCGACGCCGGCGTCAACCAGGTCAGCCTCGGGATCTTCTCCTGGTCCGTGCTGGAACCCGCTGAGGGGGTGTTCGACTTCGGCTGGCTCGACCGCGCCATGGACCTGCTGGCCGCGAACGGCATCAGCGCCGGCCTGGCCACCCCCACAGCCTCGCCGCCGCCGTGGTTCGCCGCCTCCTACCCCGAGGCGCTGCCGGTCGACGCCGACGGCCGCCGCCTCCACCACGGCAGCAGGCAGGGCTTCTGCCCCAGCTCGCCCATCTACCGCGACCGGGCCCTGCGCGTCGCCGGGAGGATCGCCACCCGCTACGCCGGCCATCCCGCGCTGACCCTCTGGCACGTGCACAACGAGTACGGCTGCCACAACGCCCGCTGCTACTGCGACACTTCGGCGGACGCCTTCCGCGCCTGGCTGCGCGCCCGCTACGGCTCGCTCGACGCGCTCAACGACGCCTGGGGCACCGCCTTCTGGTCGCAGCGCTACGGCGACTGGACGCAGATCCTGCCGCCCCGCGCCACCCCCAGCTTCACCAACCCCGGCCAGCAGCTCGACTTCCGCCGGTTCAGCTCCGACGCCCTGGTGGAGCTCTACACCGCCGAGCGCGACCTGCTGAGATCCATCACCCCGGACATCCCCGTCACCACGAACCTCATGGCCGGCGCCCACTGGGACATGGACTGCTGGGCCTTCGCCGCCGAGGTCGACGTGGTCGCCACCGACCACTACCTGATCGGGGCGCGCGCCGAGCCGCACATCGACCTGGCCTTCGCCGCCGACTACGCCCGCTCGCTGAACGGCGGCCGGCCCTGGCTGCTGATGGAGCACTCCACCAGCGCCGTCAACTGGCAGCCGCGCAACCTCGCCAAGGCCCCGGGAGAGCTGCGCCGCAACTCGTTCCAGCACCTGGCCAGGGGCGCGGACGGCATCATGTTCTTCCAGTGGCGGGCCTCCCGCGCCGGGGCCGAGAAGTGGCACTCGGCGATGCTGCCGCACGCCGGCACCGACACGAAGATCTTCAGGGAGGTCACGGCGCTCGGGGCCGAGCTCGCCGGGCTGGACGGCGTGCCGGGCAGCCGGGTGACGGCCGAGGCCGCGATCCTGCTCGACCACGCGAGCGTCTGGGCGCAGGACCACCCCGCCCAGCCGAGCTCCGAGCTGGACCCGGTGGAGGAGGCCAAGCGCTGGCACGCCGCCCTGTGGCGGGCGGGGATCACCTGCGACCTGGCCCACCCCGAGGGCGACCTGAGCGGCTACCGGCTGGTCCTGGTCCCCATGCTCTACCTGGTGAGCGACGCGGGGGCGGCCGGTCTCGCGGACTTCACCCGCGCGGGTGGCGTGACGCTGGTGGGGCCGTACAGCGGGATCGTGGACGAGCACGACCGGGTCCGCCTCGGCGGCTACCCGGGCGCCTGGCGGGAGCTGCTCGGGGTGAGCGTCGAGGAGTTCTTCCCCCTGGAGGGGCCGATCGCGCTGGAGTCGGGCGGCACCGGGACGGTCTGGAGCGAGCTGGCGCACGTCACCGGGGCCAAGGTGCTGGACGCGTACGCGACGGGCGGGCCCGCCTGGACCCGCCACGAGCAGGGCGGCGGCGCGGCCCACTACCTGACCACCCGCTTGGACGACGCCGCCCTGGCCCGCGTGCTCGCGGCGGTGTGCGCCGAGGCCGGCGTGCGCCCGGCCGCGACGGCCCCGCCGGGCGTCGAGGTGGTGCGCCGAGCGCACGCCGGCGGCCGCGCGTTCCTGTTCGCGATCAACCACACCGGCGCGGACGCCGAGGTGACGACGCCTGGCGGGGCCCGCGTCGCCGTGCCCGCCGGCGACGTGCTGATCCTGCCGGAGGATTAAAACGGTTCACCGCCCCGGGCGGACCCTCCGGGGCGGTGAACGCATTGACAGCACGGACCAGGGATCATAGTTTCCCGCATGGAGGATTAAAACGTTTTGAAAGGAGTGCCGGTGCAACGGATCTGCTTCCTGCTGAAAGTCCGCCCCGAACGGCTGGCGGAATACCGCGAACGCCACCGGGACGTCTGGCCCGAGATGCGAGAGGCGCTGTCCCGCACCGGCTGGCACAACTACTCGCTGTTCCTCCGCGACGACGGCCTGCTCGTGGGCTACCTGGAGACCGACGACTTCGAAGCCGCCAGGAAGGCCATGGCCGAGACCGAGGTCAACGCCCGCTGGCAGGCCGAGATGGCGCCGTTCTTCGAGGAGCTCGACGGGCGGCCCGACGAGGGCATGACGCCGCTGACCGAAGTGTTCCACCTGGATTGATCGGGGAGCTATGACTGACATCAAGGCCGCGCTGCGCGCGCAGCGCATCGAGACGCCGTCCTGGGCGTACGGCAACAGCGGCACCCGCTTCAAGGTCTTCGCGCAGCCGGGCGTGCCGCGCGACCCGTACGAGAAGCTCGCCGACGCCGCCCAGGTGCACGCCTGCACCGGCATCGCGCCCACCGTGGCCCTGCACATCCCGTGGGACAAGGTGGACGACTACGCCGACCTCGCCCGCCACGCCCGCGAGCTCGGCGTCGGCATCGGCGCCATCAACTCCAACGTCTTCCAGGACGACGACTACAAACTGGGCAGCGTCACCCACCCGGACCCCCGGGTGCGCCGCAAGGCCACCGGCCACCTGCTCGAATGCGTCGACATCATGGACGCCACCGGCTCGGACACGCTCAAGCTGTGGTTCTCCGACGGGATCAACTACCCCGGCCAGGACGACCTGCGCGCCCGCCAGGACCGCCTGGCCGAGTCGCTGGCCGAGGTCTACGACCGGCTCGGCGAGGGCCAGCGCTTCCTGCTGGAGTACAAGCTGTTCGAGCCCGCGTTCTACGCCACCGACGTGCCCGACTGGGGCACCGCCTACGCCCACTGCGTCAGGCTCGGCCCGAAGGCCCAGGTCGTCGTGGACACCGGCCACCACGCGCCGGGCACCAACATCGAGTTCATCGTCGCCTTCCTGCTGCGCGAGGGCAAGCTCGGCGGGTTCGACTTCAACTCCCGCTTCTACGCCGACGACGACCTGATGGTCGGCGCGGCCGACCCGTTCCAGCTCTTCCGCATCATGTACGAGGTCATCAGGGGCGGCGGGTTCACCGACGAGGTCGCGTTCATGCTCGACCAGTGCCACAACATCGAGCCCAAGATCCCGGGGCAGATCCGCTCGGTCATGAACGTCCAGGAGGCCACCGCCAAGGCGCTGCTCGTGGACCGCGACGCCCTGGCCGCCGCGCAGGCGGCCGGCGACGTGCTCGGCGCCAACGCCGTCCTCATGGACGCCTACAACACCGACGTGCGGCCGCTGCTCGCCGGGCTGCGCGAGGAGATGGGCCTCGCGCCCGACCCGATGGCCGCCTACGCCGGGTCCGGCTACTTCGAGAAGATCGCCGCCGAGCGCGTCGGCGGGCAGCAGGCGGGCTGGGGAGCCTGAGAAAGATCATGCCTGACACCACCATGCCTGACACCACCACGGACGTCGTGAACGAACTGCTGGGCCGCTCGCACCGCCTCGGCGCCGACCCGCGCAACACCAACTTCGCCGGCGGCAACACCTCCGCCAAGGGCCGCGCGCCCGACCCGGTCACCGGCGAGGACGTCGAGCTGCTGTGGGTCAAGGGCTCAGGCGGCGACCTCGGCACGCTCAAGGAGCCCGGCCTCGCGGTGCTGCGCCTGGACCGGCTGCGCGCGCTCAAGGACGTCTACCCGGGCGTCGAGCGCGAGGACGAGATGGTCGCCGCCTTCGACTACTGCCTGCACGGCAAGGGCGGCGCCGCGCCGTCCATCGACACCGCCATGCACGGCCTCGTCGAGGCCGCCCACGTCGACCACCTGCACCCGGACGCCGGCATCGCCCTCGCCACCGCCGCCGACGGTGAGGAGCTGACCCGGCGGGTCTTCGGCGAGCGCGTGGTGTGGGTGCCCTGGCGGCGGCCCGGCTTCCAGCTCGGCCTGGACATCGCCGCGATCGCGGCGGCCAACCCGACGGCCATCGGCTGCGTCCTCGGCGGCCACGGCATCACCGCCTGGGGCGAGACCTCCGAGGAGTGCGAGAGCCGCTCCCTGGAGATCATCCGCACCGCGGAGGCGTACCTCGCCGAGCACGGCCGCCCCGACCCCTTCGGCCCGGTCGTGCACGACCCGCTGCCCGAGGCCGAGCGGCACGCGCGCGCCGCCGCGCTGTTCCCGATCGTGCGCGGCCTCGCGGCCACTGACGCGCGCGTCGTCGGCCACTACACCGACACGCCCGAGGTGCTGGACTTCCTCTCCCGCGCCGAGCACCCGCGCCTGGCCGCCCTCGGCACGTCCTGCCCCGACCACTTCCTGCGGACCAAGGTCGCGCCCCTGGTGCTCGACCTGCCGCCGGACGCGCCCCTGGAGCGGGCCGCCGAGCGGCTGCGCGAGCTGCACGCCGCCTACCGCGCCGACTACACCGCCTACTACGAGCGGCACGCGGGGCCGGACTCGCCGCCGATGCGCGGCGCGGACCCCGCGATCGTGCTGGTGCCGGGCGTCGGCATGTTCTCCTTCGGCAAGGACAAGCAGACCGCCCGCGTGGCCGGCGAGTTCTACGTCAACGCCGTCAACGTCATGCGCGGCGCCGAGTCCGTCTCCACCTACGTCCCCATCCCCGAGTCGGAGAAGTTCCGCATCGAGTACTGGGAGCTGGAGGAGGCCAAGCTCCGCCGCCTGCCGAAGCCCAAGCCCCTCGCCACCCGGGTGGCGCTGGTCACCGGCGGCGGCTCCGGCATCGGCGCGGCCACCGCCCGCCGCCTGGCCGCCGAGGGCGCCTGCGTCGTGGTCGCCGACCGCGACCTCGGCGCGGCCGAGAAGGTGGCCGCCGAGATCGGCGCCGGCGCCTACCGCCCCTCCGACACGGCCGTGGCCGTCGGCGTGGACGTCACCTCCGAGGAGCAGGTCGCCGCCGCCGTGCGGGCCGCCGTGCTCGCCTTCGGCGGCGTGGACCTCGTGGTCAACAACGCTGGCCTGTCGCTGTCGCGCTCGCTGCTGGAGACCAGCCTCGCCGACTGGGACCTGCAGCACGACGTCATGGCGCGCGGCTCGTTCCTGGTCGCGCGGGAGACCGCCAAGGTCATGATCGACCAGGCCATGGGCGGCGACATCGTCTACATCTCCTCCAAGAACGCCGTCTTCGCCGGCCCGAACAACGTCGCCTACGGCGCGGCCAAGGCCGACCAGGCCCACCAGGTGCGCCTGCTCGCGGCCGAGCTGGGCGGGCACGGCATCCGCGTCAACGGCGTCAACCCCGACGGCGTGGTCCGCGGCTCCGGCATCTTCGCCTCCGGCTGGGGCGCCAACCGGGCCAAGGTGTACGGCGTGGAGGAGGAGCGGCTCGGCGAGTTCTACGCCCAGCGCACCCTGCTCAAGCGCGAGGTGCTGCCGGAGCACGTGGCCGCGGCCGTCTTCGTGCTGGCCGCGAGCGACCTCTCCCACACCACCGGCCTGCACGTGCCGGTGGACGCGGGCGTGGCCGCCGCGTTCCTGCGCTGAGCGCGCGGGTCCCCTGCCGGTGCGCCGGCCGGTAGGGGACCCCTACCCGCGACCCCAGAAGATGCGTTCATTCGCCGTTCATTCTGGATTCACCCGGTGGGGTGTGCGAGACATGGGAGCGAGTCCGGCGGCGCAGTCGTCCCCGCCGACTGGCAACACCTCTCGCAACAGGAGGCGATCTCCCATGTCAGCACCGGTGTCCCGTCGTTCGTTCCTTCGCCACAGCGCCGCAGGGGGTCTGGGGATCGCTCTCGCGGGCAGCGTCGAGGCCATCGCCGAGACCGGCACCGCCAGGGCCGCCACCCGCGCCCTCACCGGGTACGGGCCGCTCGTCCCCGACCCGGCCGGGCTGCTCAGCCTGCCCTCCGGGTTCTCGTACCGGATCGTCGCCGAGGCGGGCGTCACCCTGCTGGAGAGCGGCCAGCCCACCCCGAGCGACCCCGACGGCATGGCCTGGTACGCCGGCCGCAACGGGGCCGGGTCCCTCGTCTGCAACCACGAGATCGTCTTCGACGAGCCGTACGCCGTCCCGACGCTGCCCGGCCTGACCTACGACCCCGGCGCGCGCGGCGGCACCACCACCATCGACCTCACCGCCGGCGGCGCGCGCGTGCGCGAGTACGTCAGCCTCGCCGGCACGCTCAACAACTGCGCCGGCGGCCGCACCCCCTGGAACTCCTGGCTGAGCTGCGAGGAGGCCGAGTACCTGGCGCAGGGGCCGCTGCAGAAGGACCACGGCTACGTCTTCGAGGTGCACGCCTTCGACCGCGAGGCCAACCTGGACCCCGTCCCGCTGAAGTTCCTCGGCCGCTACGCGCACGAGGCCGTCGCCGTGGACCCGCTCACGTACGCGATCTACCTGACCGAGGACGCCGAGGACCCCAACGGCCTGTACTACCGCTGGCTGCCCCCGCGCGGCTTCCGCGGCGGCAAGGGCTCCTTACGCGCGCTGGCCCTCGCCTCCGGCGGCGACACGGCCGGCCGGCTGCAGGCGATGAGCTGCTACGACGGCCGCAGGCACGTCGGCGACCTGTCGGAGGCGACCCGGCCGGGCACCACCTACCAGGTGCGCTGGGTGGACGTGCCCGACCGCGACGCCCGCACCACCTCGATCCGCCGCCAGTTCGCCGCCGGCGAGGTCACTCACGCCCACAAGCTGGAGGGCGCCTACTGGGGCGAGGGCGGCGCGTACCTGGTCTCCAGCTTCGCCCGGGCCGGCGACGGCAGCGCCCGCGAGCACGACGGCCAGGTGTGGTTCTACGACCCCCGTACGGCCACGGTCACGCTCAAGACCATCTTCGGCGTCAACCCCGACCCCGCGAGCGGCTACGGCGGGCCGGACAACATCGCGTTGTCGCCGCACGGCGGGGTGATCCTGGCCGAGGACGGCGAGGGCTACAACCACCTGGTGGGGGTGACGCGGTACGGCACGCCGTACCTGCTGGCCCGCAACGAGGCCAACGAGAGCGAGTTCGCCGGCCCCACCTTCAGCGGCGACGGCTCGACCCTGTTCGCCAACATCTACTCGCCGGGCCACGTCCTCGCCATCACCGGCCCCTGGCAGCGCACCTGACGCGCGCCCGGCCGGTCAGGCGTAGGCCGCGACCACCCCGACCAGCATGCCCGCGGTGCCCGCCGCCGTGACCAGCCACCCGCCGATCACGGCGGCCCGCCGCCCGCGCCGCGCCCCCTTCCAGTACATGATCACGTACGGCAGGAACCCCAGCCCGCCGAACCCGACCGACGGCAGCGCCAGCGCCGCCAGCACCCCCTTCGTCCCCGCCGGCGCCGCCCGGTCGCCCTCCGGCGTGAGCTGCGCCCGCAGCACGTCGCCCGCCGAGGAGTCCGGGGAGGCGTCCACCGGCACCGGCGCGCCTCCGCCGTCCGGCGTGAACTCCCCCTCGCAGTCGTAGCGGCCCTCGCCGAGGTCCTCGCACGCGATCACGCGCAGCGTCCCCGGCGTCCCGGCGCGCCCGGTCGCGAGCTCCAGGTCGCCGACGGCGAGCCACATCGGCAGCAGGCAGACCGTCAGCCAGAGCAGGACGAGCACGGCGCGGCCCCACCGGCCGGGATCCCGCCCCGGCCCCGGCTGCGGTGTGACGAAGGGCACATCGGACAAGAAATCGCTCATAGGCTCATCATTCCGGCCGCCACTTGGTGTTCACCTGCATCCCGCTGGGAAGGGCGGCTTGCGTATCCCCGTCGCGACGTGCATCATTCTCACCAGCAA
This sequence comes from Nonomuraea coxensis DSM 45129, assembly GCF_019397265.1. Classification (NCBI taxonomy): domain Bacteria; kingdom Bacillati; phylum Actinomycetota; class Actinomycetes; order Streptosporangiales; family Streptosporangiaceae; genus Nonomuraea; species Nonomuraea coxensis. Next base: position 5,832,575 of record NZ_CP068985.1, on the reverse strand, counting down.
GGTCATGAGCTATGATGCATGAATATGCAGGAGGGGCGCGCATGAGAGCGGCGATAGCGGGAGCCAGCGGCTACGCGGGCGGAGAGCTGCTGCGCCTCCTGCTCGGCCATCCCGAGTTCGAGATCGGCGCGCTCACCGCCGCCTCCAGCGCCGGCGACCGCCTCGGCGCCCACCAGCCCCACCTGCCGCAGCTCGCCGGCCGGGTCATCGAGGAGACCACCGCCGCCACGCTGGCCGGCCACGACGTCGTCTTCCTGGCCCTGCCGCACGGCCACTCTGCCGCCGTCGCCGCCCGGCTCGCGGAGCTCGGCGGCGACACCGTCGTCGTCGACTGCGGCGCCGACCACCGGCTCGCCGACCCCGCCGCCTGGCAGGAGTTCTACGGCGGCGAGCACGCGGGCACCTGGCCCTACGGCCTGCCCGAGCTGCCGGGACAGCGTGAGAGGCTGCGCGGCGCGCGGCGCGTCGCGGTGCCCGGCTGCTACCCGACCTCCGTCCTGCTCGCCCTCTTCCCCGCCTTCGCCGCCGGCCTGGCCGGGCCCGACGTGGTCGTCGTCGCCGCCAGCGGCACCAGTGGCGCGGGCAAGGCCCCGAAGGCACACCTGCTCGGCAGCGAGGTCATGGGCTCGGTCAGCGCCTACGGCGTGGGCGGCGTCCACCGCCACACCCCCGAGATGGAGCAGGGCCTGTCGGCCGTCGCAGGCACGCCGGTGCGCGTCTCCTTCACCCCGACGCTGGCCCCCATGAGCCGCGGCATCCTCGCCACCTGCACCGCCCCCGCCGCGCCCGGCCTCACCCGGGAGGCGTTGCGAACGGCGTACGAGGTGGCGCTCAAGGACGAGCCGTTCGTCCGCCTGCTGCCCGACGGCCTCTGGCCGGCCACCTCCATGACCTACGGCGCCAACACCGCCGCCCTTCAGGTGACGCTCGACGAGCGCGCCGGCCGCGTGATCGCCGTCATCGCCATCGACAACCTCACCAAGGGCACCGCCGGGGGCGCGATCCAGAGCGTCAACCTCGCCCTCGGCCTGCCGGAAGAGCTCGGCCTTCCCCTGACAGGAGTCGCACCTTGAGCGTCACTGCTCCACTCGGTTTCAGAGCGGCAGGCGTCGCCGCGGGCATCAAGCCCGGCGGCGCCCGCGACCTCGCCCTCGTCGTCAACGACGGGCCCAGCCGCGCCGCCGCGGGCGTCTTCACCGCCAACCGCGTGAAGGCCGCCCCCGTCCTGTGGTCGCAGCAGGTCCTCGCGGGCGGCCGGCTGCGTGCCGTGGTGCTCAACTCCGGCGGCGCCAACGCCTGCACCGGCACCGAGGGCTTCCAGGACACTCACGCCACCGCCGAGAAGGTCGCCGCGGCGCTGGAGGACTCCGCCGGCGAGGTCGCCGTCTGCTCCACCGGCCTCATCGGCGAGCGGCTGCCCATGGACGCGCTGCTGTCCGGCGTCGAGACCGCGGCGGGCCAGCTCTCCCGCGACGGCGGCCTGGCCGCGGCCGACGCCATCCGCACCACCGACACGGTCAGCAAGATCTCCTTCAAGCGGGCCGCCGGCTACATGGTGGGCGGCATGGCCAAGGGCGCGGGCATGCTCGCCCCCGCCCTCGCCACCATGCTCTGCGTGATCACCACCGACGCCGACCTCACCAGCGAGGAGCTCGACGCCGTGCTGCGCCGGGCCACCTCCCGCACCTTCGACCGGCTCGACACCGACGGCTGCATGTCCACCAACGACACCGTGCTGCTGCTGGCCAGCGGCGCCGCCGGCGTCAAACCGGACCTCGCCGAGTTCGAGCAGAAGGTCCACGAGGTCTGCGCCGACCTGGCCCGCCAGCTCCTCGTGGACGCCGAGGGCGCCTCCAAGGCCATCGCCATCGAGGTCGTCGGCGCCGCCTCCGAGGCCGACGCCGTCACGGTCGGCCGCGCGGTCGCCCGCTCCAACCTGCTCAAGTGCGCCGTCCACGGCGAGGACCCCAACTGGGGCCGCGTCCTCGCCGCCGTCGGCACCACCGACGCCGTCTTCGAGCCCGACCGGCTCAACGTCGCCATCAACGGCATCTGGATCTGCCGCGGCGGCGCGGTCGGCGACGACCGCTCCAAGGTGGACATGCGCCCGAGGGACGTCACGATCACCGTCGATCTGTCGGCGGGACCGCACACCGCGACCGTCCACACGACCGACCTGACCGCGGACTACGTCCACGAGAACTCGGCGTACAGCTCATGAGGCGCAGCGCGGCCGAGACGAAGGCGGGCACGCTGATCGAGGCGCTGCCCTGGCTCACCCGCTTCCACGGCGCGACCGTCGTCGTCAAGTACGGCGGCAACGCCATGACCGACGAGGCGCTGAAGGCCGGCTTCGCCGAGGACGTCGTCTTCCTCCAGCACGCCGGCCTGCGCCCGGTCGTCGTGCACGGCGGCGGCCCGCAGATCAGCAGCGCCCTCGACCGGCTCGGCATCGCCTCCACCTTCACCGCGGGCCTGCGGGTCACCACGCCCGAGGCCATGCAGGTGGTGCGGATGGTCCTGGTCGGCCAGGTCAACCGCGACATCGTCGGCCTGATCAACCGGCACGGCCCGTTCGCGGTCGGCATGTCCGGCGAGGACGCCCACCTGTTCACCGCCGTGCGCAAGCACGCCGTGGTGGACGGCGAGCCCGTCGACATCGGCCAGGTCGGCGAGATCATCAAGGTCGACCCGGGAGCGGTCCGCGCCCTCATCGCCGACGGCCGCATCCCCGTGATCTCCAGCGTCGCCCGCGGCGACGACGGCGAGGTCTACAACGTCAACGCCGACACGGCCGCCGCCGCGCTGGCCGTGGCGCTCCAGGCGCAGAAGCTGATCGTGCTCACCGACGTCGAGGGCCTGTACGCCAACTGGCCCGACGACACCGACGTGATCGACCAGCTCGCGGCCGACGAGCTGGAGACCCTCATGCCCACGCTGTCCAGCGGCATGGTGCCCAAGATGGAGGCGTGCCTGACGGCCGTGCAGGGCGGGGTGCCGCGCGCCCACGTCCTCGACGGCCGGGTGCCGCACTCCCTGCTGCTGGAGATCTTCACCAATGAAGGAATCGGAACGATGGTGATGCCCTGATGAGCCTGTTCGAGAGGTTCGAAGACGCCTTCATGCCCAACTACGGCGTACCCCCGATCGCGCTCGCGCGCGGCGAGGGCAGCCGGGTCTGGGACGTTGAGGGCAGGGAATACCTCGACTTCATCGCCGGCATCGCCACCAGCTCGCTCGGCCACGCCCACCCCGCCCTGGTCGAGGCCGTCACCCGGCAGGTCTCCACCATCGCGCACACCAGCAACCTGTTCCTGCACGAGCCCGAGGTGCTGCTCGCCGAGCGGCTGCGCGCCCTGCTCAACGCGCCCGCGCGGGTCTTCTTCGCCAACTCCGGCACCGAGGCCAACGAGGCCGCGTACAAGCTGGCGCTCAAGTACGGCCGCCGCGAGGGCCGCACCTACTTCGTCGCCGCCGAGAACGGCTTCCACGGCCGCACCATCGGCGCGCTGTCGCTGACCGGCAAGGCGGCCATCCGCGAGCCGTTCGGCCCGTTCCCCGTGGACGTGCGCTTCGTCCCCTACGGCGACGCCGACGCGCTCAAGGAGGCCGTGACCGGCGACTGCGTCGCGGTCTTCCTGGAGCCCACGCAGGGCGAGGCCGGCGTGGTCCCGCCCCCTGACGGCTACTTCGAGGCGGCCCGCGAGATCTGCGACTCCACCGGCGCGCTGCTGGTCGCCGACGAGATCCAGTCGGCCATCGGCCGCACCGGCCACTGGTTCGCCCACCAGGCCGACGGCGTCACCCCCGACATCCTCACCCTGGCCAAGGGGCTCGGCGGCGGCCTGCCGATCGGCGCCTGCGTCGGCTTCGGCGAGATCGGCGGGCTGTTCGCCAAGGGCGACCACGGCTCGACCTTCGGCGGCAACCCGGTCTCCTGCGCCGCCGCCCTCGCGGTGCTCGACAACGTCGACCTCGCCCACGTGCGCGAGGTCTCCGCCCGGCTGCGCGCCGGTCTGGAGGCGGTGCGCCACCCGCTGCTGAAGGGCGTGCGCGGGCGCGGCCTGTGGCTGGGCGCCGTGCTGCGCGAGCCCCGCTCGGCCCAGCTCCAGCAGGCCGCGGCGCGGGCCGGGTTCCTGGTCAACGCGCTCCAGCCGGACGCGGTGCGCATCGCGCCCCCGCTGGTGGTGACCGCAGAGGAGGTGGACGCCTTCGTGACGGCGTTCCCCGCGATCGTGGAAGAGGCGGCGAAGTGAGCAGGCGAAGCCAGGACCCCGCGCCGATCCGGCACTTCCTCAAGGACGACGACCTCACGCCCGCCGAGCAGGCGGAGGTGCTCGACCTGGCCGAGGCCATGAAGAAGGACCGCTTCGGCTACCGCCCCTTCGAGGGCCCGCGCAGCGTCGCCGTCCTGTTCGACAAGCCCTCGGCCCGCACCCGCGTCTCCTTCCACACCGGCATCGGCGAGCTCGGCGGCCTGCCGCTCGTCGTGGACAACGTCGCCGCGCTCATGGGCCGCGGCGAGCCCGCCAAGGACCTCGCCCGCGTGCTCGACCGGCAGGTCGCCGCCATCGTCTGGCGCACCGGCGGCCAGGAGCTCATCGAGGAGATGGCCGCCCACGCCCGCGTCCCGGTCGTCAACGCCCTCACCGACTCCTACCACCCCTGCCAGATCCTCGCCGACCTGCAGACCGTGCGCGAGCACCTTGGCCGCACCGCCGGCCTGACGCTCGCCTACACCGGCGACGGCGCCAACAACATGGCCCACTCCTACCTGCTCGGCGGCGCCACCGCCGGCATGCACGTACGGATCGCGGCCCCCGCCGGCTACCTGCCCGACCCGGCCGTGCTCGACCGGGCCGCCGCCGTCGCCGCGGGCACCGGCGGCTCGGTGAGCGTCGTCGACGACCCGGCCGCCGCGGCCGAGGGCGCCCACGTGCTCGCCACCGACACCTGGGTGTCGATGGGCCAGAGCGGCAAGGAGGAGCGGGTGGCCGCGCTCATGCCGTACCAGGTGGACACCGCGCTGGTGGCGCGCGCCGCCCCCGAGGCGATCGTGCTGCACTGCCTGCCCGCCTACCGCGGCTACGAGATCACCGAGGACGTGCTCGAAGGCCCGCGCAGCGTCGTGTGGGACCAGGCCGAGAACCGCCTGCACGCCCAGAAGGCGCTGCTCCACTGGCTGGTGACCAGGCCGTGACCATCCCGATGACCAAGGCGGCCCGGCAGGCGCGGATCACCGACCTGCTGCGGCGGCAGGTGGTGCGCTCCCAGCCGGAACTCGCCAAGCTGCTCGCCGACAGCGGCGTCGAGGTCACCCAGGCCACGCTCTCCCGCGACCTGGACGAGCTCGGCGCGCTCAAGCTGCGCGCCGAGGACGGCTCGCTGGTCTACGCCCTGCCCGGCGAGGGCGGCGGCCGCATCCCGGTCGCCAGGGTCGGCGCCGGCGAGCCCCCCTCCGCCCGCCTCCAGCGCGTCGCGGAGGAGCTGCTGGTCAGCGCCGAGGCCTCGGCCAACCTGGTCGTCGTGAAGACCCCTCCCGGCGCGGCGCAGTTCATGTCCTCCGCCATCGACCACGCCGACTGGGAGTCCATCCTCGGCACCGTCGCGGGCGACGACACGATCCTCGTCATCACCCGGGACCCGCAGGGCGGGCAGGCGGTCGCCGAGGCGCTGCTGAAGGTCGCCGACCGGCGCGGCTGAAAAACGGACCGGCCCCCACCGAAGATCGCGCCGCCCGTGACGCGAACGGGGGCCGACGTGCACTATGGTCGCGGGGGACACGAAGGAGATGACGGTGAGTGAAGGCAAGCCGATGCGGCTGTGGGGCGGACGCTTCGAGAGCGGCCCGTCCGACGCGCTGGCCCGGCTGTCGGTGAGCGTGCACTTCGACTGGCGGCTCGTGCCGTACGACCTGGCGGCGTCCAGGGCGCACGCGCGGGTGCTGCACAGGGCGGGGCTGCTGAGCGACGAGGAACTCGGGCGCATGATCGGCGCCCTCGACGACCTGGACCGCGCCTGCAAGGAGGGCGAGTTCCGGCCGACGGTGGCCGACGAGGACGTGCACACCGCGCTGGAGCGCGGCCTGCTGGAGCGGCTCGGCTCGCTCGGCGGCAAGCTCCGCGCCGGCCGCTCGCGCAACGACCAGATCGCCACCGACCTGCGTCTCTACCTCCGCGACCACGTCCGCATGGTCGTCTCCCGGGTGGTCGAGCTGGAGACGGCGCTCATGGCCCAGGCCGAGCAGCACGCCGAGACCGCCGCGCCCGGCATGACCCACCTGCAGCACGCGCAGCCGGTGTCGTTCGGCCACCAGCTCCTCGCGCACGTGCACGCCTTCGCCCGCGACGTCGACCGGCTCACCGACTGGGACAAACGCGCCGCCGTCTCCCCGCTCGGCTCCGGCGCGCTGGCCGGCTCGTCGCTGCCGCTCGACCCGCAGGCCGTGGCCGAGGAGCTGGGCTTCGCCGCCGCCGCGCCCAACTCGATGGACGCCGTCGCCGACCGCGACTTCGCCGCCGAGTTCCTGTTCGACGCGGCCATGATCGGCGTGCACCTGTCGCGGCTGGGCGAGGAGATCGTCCTGTGGGCCTCGCAGGAGTTCCGCTGGATCGAGATGGACGACGCCTACTCCACCGGCTCGTCGATCATGCCGCAGAAGAAGAACCCCGACGTGGCCGAGCTGGCCCGCGGCAAGTCCGGGCGGCTCATCGGCAACCTCATGTCGCTGCTGACCACGCTCAAGGGCCTGCCGCTGACCTACAACCGCGACCTGCAGGAGGACAAGGAGCCGGTGTTCGACGCCGTCGACACCCTGCTGCTGGTCCTGCCCGCCATGGCGGGGCTGGTCGCCACCATGCGGGTCAACACCGCCCGCATGGAGGCCTCGGCCCCCGACGGGTTCGCGCTCGCCACCGACCTGGCCGAGCTGCTGGTGCGGCGCGGCGTGCCGTTCCGGGAGGCGCACGAGGCCGTCGGCCACCTGGTCGTGTGGTGCCAGGTCAACGACAAGGACCTCGGCGAGCTCGGCGACGACGAGCTGCTCAAGGTCTCGCCGCACCTCACCCCCGACGTGCGCGACGTGCTCAGCGTGCCCGGCGCGCTCGCCGCCCGCAAGGCGCACGGCGGCACCGCCCCCGACCGCGTACGCGACCAGCTCGTCGCGCTGCGCGAGGCGGTCGACGCGCAGGCGGCATGGGCGGCGCAGAGCTGAGCCCCGCGCCGCTGCCGCGGAGCTTCTTCGACCGGCCCTCCCACGAGGTCGCGCCCGACCTGCTCGGGCGCGTCCTCGTGCACGGGCCCGTCGCTGTGCGCCTCACCGAGGTCGAGGCGTACGGCGGCCCCGGCGAGGACCCGGCCGCGCACACCTACCGCGGCAGGACGCCACGCAACGCGGTCATGTTCGGCCCGCCCGGCCACCTCTACGTCTACTTCACCTACGGCATGCACTTCTGCGCCAACCTCGTCTGCCTGCCCGAGGGCTCCGGCTCGGCCGTGCTGCTGCGGGCCGGCGAGGTGCTCGACGGCCTGGACACCGCCCGCGCCCGCCGCTCCTCGCGCGGCAAGCCGCCGCCCGACCGCGACCTCGCCCGCGGCCCCGCGCGGCTCGCCGTCGCCCTCGGCCTGGCCCGCGAGCACAACGGCCTCGACGCCGTGCTGGAGGGCTCACCCGCCGGGCGCCCCCACCAGTCGGCCACCGTGCTCGAAGGCCGGCCGCCCGCCCCCGGCCTCGTCAGGTCCGGGCCGCGCACCGGCATCTCGACCGCCAAGGAGGTGCCGTGGCGGTTCTGGATCGACGGCGACCCGACCGTGTCCCCCTACCGGGCTCACGTGCCGCGCCGGCGCAGCGCCGCCGCCACCTCCGTCGGAGAGGCGCCCAGCTCGTGAGGGCTGAAGAGGTGCAGGTGGTCGCCGGTGTCGATCTCCAGCATCTCGCTGCGCCGTCCCCAGCGCCTGCGCACGTCCACCGTGACGTCCCGGATCTCGTCCCAGGGCACGTGCCGGTGCCCCGCGAACCCGTGCACCACCGTGATCCCGCTCTCGTCGGCCGCCAGCCGCACCGGGACCAGCAGGTCCCGCAGCCCCATGGCCCCGAGGAGCACCACGGCGGGGGCGGCCAGGATCACGCCGCGATAATCGGCGCCGGCCCACCAGTAGACGGCGAGACCCGCGCACGCGAGAGCCCCTAAGATCTTGAAAACGGCCAGCTCGCGACGGACCCTCCACATGGGCACAGAGCGTATCCAAGTGGCGGGCTACCCGGGCGATCGGGCACGCTGTACCCATCCGAAACGTCTCACTCTCCTGGAAAGCCCGCACCGTGACCGACATTCTCGATGACCTCGCCTGGCGGGGCCTGATCGCGCAGTCCACCGACCTCGACGCCCTGCGCGCGTCCATGGCCGAAGGTCCGATCACGGTCTATGCCGGGTTCGACCCGACCGCCCCCTCCCTGCACGTCGGTCACTTCGTGCCGCTGCTCACCCTGCGCCGGCTCCAGCTCGCCGGGCACCGGCCGATCGGCCTCGTCGGCGGCGCCACCGGCCTCATCGGCGACCCCAGCGGACGCAACAGCGAGCGCTCGCTCAACCCGGCCGAGACCGTGGCGGAGTGGGTGGAGCGCCTGCGCGGCCAGGTCGGCCGCTTCCTCGACTTCGACGCCCCGTCCAACGCCGCCCTCATGGTGAGCAACCTCGACTGGACCGGCGAGATGAGCGCCATCGGGTTCCTGCGCGACATCGGCAAGCACTTCCCGGTCAACCGCATGCTGGCCCGCGAGTCCGTCTCGGCCCGGCTGGCCGGCGAAGGGCTCAGCTACACCGAGTTCAGCTACCAGATCCTCCAGGCCAACGACTACCTGGAGCTGCACCGCCGCTACGGCTGCGCGCTGCAGATCGGCGGCAGCGACCAGTGGGGCAACATCACCGCGGGCGTCGACCTCGTACGCCGCATCGAAGGCGCCCACGTCCACGCGATGACCCTGCCGCTGATCACCAAGGCCGACGGCACCAAGTTCGGCAAGACCGCCGGCGGCGCGCTCTGGCTCGACCCCGAGATGACCTCGCCGTACGCCTTCTACCAGTACTTCCTCAACTCCGACGACCGCGACGTGATCCACTACCTCAAGGTGTTCACCTTCCGCGGACGCGAGGAGATCGAGGCGCTGGAGAAGGCCGTCGCCGAGCGGCCCTTCGCCCGCGAGGCGCAGCGGGCGCTGGCCGAGGAGCTCACCGAGCTGCTGCACGGCAAGCAGGAGCTCGACGCCGTCGTGGCCGCGTCCAAGGCGCTGTTCGGCCAGGGCACGCTGGAGGAGCTGCCCGCCTCCACCCTCGGCGCGGCGCTGGCCGAGGTGCCGAAGGCCGTGGTGCCCGCGCTCGGGGCGACCTTCGTCGACCTGCTGGCCGACAGCGGGCTGGTCGAGTCCAAGTCGGCGGCCCGGCGGGCGGTCAAGGAGGGCGGGGCCTACCTCAACAACGTCAAGATCACGGACGAGGCGTACGTGCCGGGGGCCGAGGACCTGCTGCACGGGCGGTTCATGGTGCTGCGGCGCGGCAAGAAGTCGATCGGCGGCGTCGAGGTCGGCTGACCGCGACGACGACCGCGGGCTCCTCCCCGTACGGAGGGGCCCGTTTCGTTCATGGGTTGTCGGCGGGCCGCTGGCGGGTGAACAACGCCACCGTGAGCCCAGGCAGCTCGGCCGAGTGCTTGGCCAGGCTCAGCCCGAACCCCGCCCGCTCGACCTCCGCCACCCGCGGCACGGCGTCCCCCTCCAGGCCCGACTGCTTGCTGCCGCGCCACACCACCCACACCCGTTCGCGGCCGTCGAGCGCCGCGGCCACGTCCGCCCGCTCGGGATAGCCGAACCCGCTGGGGGAGGGCTCGTCGCCGGAGCGGAGCACGTCCACCGGCATGAGCGAGTCCGCGTAGTAGTCGAAGCCGGTGCGGAGCTGGCTCTGGCCGTACACGATCGCGTCGTCCCGCTCGGCCCTGATCACGCGCAGCGCCCACGGGATGTTCTCGAAGCGCCCGTTCTCCTCCCGGACGTCCACATGGTCCGGGAACGACAGCGCGCACCCGAGCACCACGACCGCCACCCCGGCCGCCACGGAAAACCGGGGGACCGCCGCCACCGCCAGGCCCGCGAGCAGCGCCAGCGCGGGCGCGGTCACGAACAGGTAGCGGTCCACGTACACGGGCGTCACCAGGTGCGAGACCGCGAGGAGGAGCAGCGGCGGCAGCACCAGCCACCCCGCCAGCGCCAGGGCCCACGCCCGCTCCTGCCGCCGGGCGTACAGGTGGACGGCCCCGGCCACCGCCACCGCGAACAGCAGCACCCCGAACGCGTTCGTCCCCGCCGCCATCTTCGGGAACTTCAGCCACACCTCCGGCCCGCGCTGCGGGATCCAGCTGATCGCGTGCCGCTCGCCGAACCCGATCAGCCCCAGCACCACCGCCGGGACACCGCCCAGCGCGAGCGCGCCCAGCATGCGCGTCACGGCCCCGCGCCGGGCCAGCGCGAGCTGCGCCGGGAGCACCAGGACCGCGAACAGGTGCGTCGAGCACACCAGCGCGACCGCCACCCCGTACAGCACCCACCGTCGGGCCGCCGCGGGCCGTTCGAGCGCCCGGTGCAGCGCCCAGAAGGACAGCACCGCCGCGGCCGCCGCGAACGCGTACGACCTGGCGAAAGCGCCGAAATAGGAGACGGACGGCAGGACCGCGAAGACCGCCGCGGCGAACACCCCCGCCCTGACCGAGTGCAGCCGGCGGCCCAGGTCCGCCAGCAGCCAGGCCGCCACGCCGATCGCCAGCGCCGACGGCAGCCGCAGCCACAGCTCCGCCGTGCCGGCCATCGTCCAGACGTGCATGAACAGGTAGTACGGCAGGAAATGACCGTCGATGTTGAGCGCCAGCTCCCACATGCCCGCGAGCGAACGCCGGGCGGCGCTGAGCGTGGCGAGCTCGTCGCCGTTCAGCGTGGCGGAGCCCGTGCCCGAGAACGCCGCGGCGGTGGCGAGCAACGCCATCCACCACGGACTCCACGAGCGGGGGGCCGTGACATGGCGGGCCTGGGGAGTGAGGGTGGCGGCAGTGGTCACCGGGGCAGGATACGCGGCCCCGCACGGGATGATCGCCCGCCGGCGGGACCGCCCACCGCTCACCCGCCCGCCCGCCTACTGGCTGGTGGTGTGCGTCGGCCGCACCACGATCACCACCCGCCGCTCGGCGTCACCGACCGGGCGCTCGTACTCCAGGCCGTACCGCCTGGCCAGCACGTCGAAGAAGTTGCCCGCAGGGTCCGGCTCGACCCGCTCGACCACGCCCCGGATCTCCAGATACCGGTAGGGCCGCTCGGGATCGTTGATCGAGACCGCCACCCGCGGATCCTCCACCACGTTCCGGTGCTTGCGCCGGTCCGTCGTCGTGGTGAAGCGCAGGAACTCCCCGTCCCACACCGTCCACACCGGGTTCACGTTGGGCCGGCCGTCGCCGGTGGTCGCCAGGTGCGCGAACAACGGCCGCTCCAGCAGGTCGAGATGACTCTCAGGCACGACCGCCCGCTTCTCGCCACTCATCTGTCACCCATCCTCTCCGTCATGTTCCTTCGGGGTGACGGCACATTATCAAAACCTTGATAAGCATCAAGGCTGGAACGACTATCCGCGCTTGTACGATCGCGTCCATGGCGTCACACAGGGACGAACGACCGGCCGAGGGCCTGCCCCCGGCCGAACGCCTCGGCATGGACATCAAGCGGGCCGAGCAAGCCCTGATCACCGCCAAGCAACTCGCCGTACGCCCGGCCGGGCTGACGGTCCCGCAGTACGCGGCCCTGCTCGCGCTCGCCGACAGTCCCGGCATCTCGGGCGCGGCCCTCGCGCGTACCTGCCTGGTGACCCCGCAGGCGATGACCGTCGTCCTCAAGAACCTGGAGGAGCGCGGCCTCGTCGAACGCTCACCCCACCCCTGGCACGGCAACGTCCTGGAGACCCACCTCACGGAGGCCGGCCGCGCCGCCCTCGCGACGGCGGACGCGCGGGCCGTGCTGATCGAGCGCGCGCTCGCCGACGAGTTCACCCCGGAGGAACGCGCCACGCTGCGGAAACTCCTGGCCCGCTGCGGCGCTGCCATCGGCCGCGCCGCAGCGGACCTGTGACCGCCGGGCCCGGCGATTTGACGAGTCGCGAATCGCGACTTAATGTTTGACCTCGCCGCGGGAGTGAGCCGGACGCCGACATGGCGGACGGGCCCCGGGCAAGCCCCTTGAATGACGAGCCACTCGGCAGAGCTGCTACGGCATGCTCATGCTCCGAGACCTCCAGGGCGCGCCGAAGCAGCCGGAAAATCGGTTGATTCGACAAGCCGCGGATGTCACGGTAAGTTGAGAGGGTTGCCCCAGAAACGGGGCGCGCAATACTAGGCAGGCAAGGCTGATTGTCTCAAGTCTCCGGATTTGACACGAAATTGGACGAACTGCTAAGATTGCGGAAGACGAGATAGCGCCTCCGAGGCGGATCCGAGATGATCTGGCCGACGAAGCTCGCGTCCGTTTCTTGAGAACTCAACAGTGTGTT